>QHTK01000027.1 GCA_003220795.1 Gemmatimonadota bacterium
GACGATGGCGTCGACCGCCTGCTCGGTGATGTCGCCTCGGACGGCATCGATCATCGGCATGGATCCAAGCGTAGCCTCCTTTCACCTGCATCCACCTGGCCTTCCGACGTCCTAGCACCGCTCCGGAGGGGACCCTATTGTTAAGGCGAAACCAACAGGCCCTGCGTGCGGGGCTGCCCGCGGCCCGCTGGTGGGATGGGGAGTGACCGATGCCGAGCCGCGACCTGATCGAACGGGTCCGCAAGGCGCTGGGCGACCGCTACACCGTGATCACCGCGGTCGGCCGGGGCGGCAACGCGTGCATCTTCGGCGCCTACGACCAGGTCGGCCAGAAGGTCGCCATCAAGGTGCTCCACCCCGAGCTCGCGGTGTCGGTCGCCGCCGACCGCTTCCTGCGCGAGATCCGCTACGCCTCGCAGCTCGATCACCCGCACATCGCGCGCCTGCTCGACTCCGGCGAAACCGACTACCTCCTGTGGTTCGCCATGCCGTACCTGCCGGGGGAGACGCTGCGACAGGTGTTGCGGCGTGAAGGGCGGCTCGCGGTGGACCGGGCCACGCGCGCCGCGTGCGAGACGCTCGACGCCCTGGGGCACGCGCACCAGCACGGCATCGCGCATCGCGACATCAAGCCGGACAACATCGTGCTGTCACCCGACGGCGCGGTGCTGGTGGACTTGGGCATCGCACGCGCCATCGCGACCTCGGGAGACGACCGCGTCACACGCAGCGGGTTCGTGGTGGGCACCGAAGAATACATGAGTCCCGAGCAGGCGGCCGGCAGCCCCGACGTCGACGGCCGGACCGATCTCTATTCGCTCGGCATCGTGCTGTTCGAATCGCTGGCGGGGCGTCCGCCGTTCTCGTCGGTCAGCGCCGCCGCCGTCCTCGACATGCACCAGCACGAGAGGCCGCCGGATATCCGGAGCCTGCGACGTGACATCCCCAAGCCGCTCTCCCTCGCCCTCGGGCGCGCGCTCGCCAAGGCGCGCGACGAGCGGTGGCAGACCGCCGCGGAGATGCGGGAGGCGCTGCTGCCGTTCACGCAGCCGGTGCAATGAGACGCGCCGGTCCCGTGCTAATGGTCGGCGCACTCCTCGCCGCCGGCGTGCCGGTGCGTGGGGCGGCGCAATGTGCCGATGGCTCCACGCCGCCCTGCCGCGTCTCCCGTCCGGTGCTCGACAGCGCCCGCTACGTGATCCTGCCGTTCGCGCATCGGGAGGGAAGCCAGGCCCTCGATCTCGACGGCGCGGACTGCGCCGAGTTTCTGAGCGAAGCGTTCGGTCGGTGGAGCGACGTCCGGCTCACCGACAAGACCCGGATCTACGACGCACTGTATCGTCATCGGGCGGGGGTGCCATTCCGCATTCCATTCGACGCTGCCCTCGCCATCGCGCGCCAACTCGGTGCCGGGCGCGTGGTGATTGGGCAGCTGTGGAACTTCGGAGACACCCTGCGACTCACGGCAGGCGTCTACGATGCTGCTCGAGCGGGGCCGCCGCTGCGGGAGGCGACGGCACGGATCCCCTCGGCCTCCGCGCATGCGGGGGCGGCGTTCAACGCACTGGCGGCGTCGCTCCTGGGTGCGGACCCCGGGCCGCCGGTCGGGACCGGCGCCGAGCAGACGCGCTCCCTCCAGGCCTACAATGCCGCCCGGCTGGGCCAGCGCGCGCTCCGCGCGTGGGATCTCCCGGGTGCCGCGCGCGCCTTCCGCTCGGCCATCGCGTCGGACTCGGAGTTCGCTCACGCCTACGTATGGCTCGGCCAAGCGCTGTTGTGGGCCGCCGATTCGAGTGCCGACGCGGCGCAGAACCGGGCCATGATTGCGCGCCGCGCCAACGTCCTGGTCGAGCGCCTCGGGCCGACGGACCGAGCGTTACTGTTTGCCCAGCAGGCCATGTTTGAGCGGCGCTGGCCGGACGCGTGCGAGCGCTACCGCGAGGTGCTGGCGCGAGATTCGCTGAATTTCGATGCGTGGTACGGGCTCGCGCAGTGTAACGCCGAGGATCCGGTGGTGATTCGAGACCCCGGGGACAGTGCGCGCTTCGTGTTCCGTGGGAGTTGGCATACGGCGGCGCTGGCGTATCAGAAGGCACTGGTGCTCGCTCCATCGTTCAACTTCGCCTTCGGAAGTAGTGCGAGAGAGCGGATGGCGCGCCTCCTGCTGGCCGAGGAGTTCTGGTGGCGCGAAGGTCGTTTCGACACTCTCCCCTTCTTCGCGTTCCCGGAGGTCGCGGGCGACACCGTGGCATTCTATCCCCTTTCCGGGGCAGACATGGCTCGCGGCGGTCACAGGCCGAAGACCCAGGCCCGCGCGCTGGCACTGAACCGCAAAGTCCTCAGCGACATCGCCACCGCCTGGGTCGAGGCGTTCCCCCAGCACCCAGTCGCACATCGAGCCCTCTCCTACGCCCTCGAGGTGAGCGGGAGGATCGCGCCCACCGTAGGCGAGCCGCACACTGCCGTGGGCGAGATGGCAGCCGCTCAGCGGCTCGAGCGACGCTCTCTCCAGCGCGCGCACGACGCCGTCGCGTCTGTTCGGCTGTTCGTGAAGGCGGGCGACTTCGAGGCGGCCCGCCGCACGGGCGATTCCCTGTTGCGCTCGATCCGGGCACCGACGCCGGGAGTCGCGGGCGTAGCAGTCCTGCTCGGCCGCCCCGCACTGGCCGCGCGGCTGCTTGCGGTCGAGGATACGTTCTGGCTCCACAGCAGCGCCGATAATCAGCCGGTGCGGCTGCCGCTCGATGCCGGCCTCGCCAGTCTGCGACTGCTCGCCTATGCCTCAGTCGCTGCCCCACGTGATAGCATCACGGCCTTGGAGCACCGGATCGAACAGCTGCTAGCCACGCTGCCAGCGACTGGAAGAGGCGCGGCCCGCAGCGCGCTGCTCGATCTTCCAGCCGAACTCGTGTTTGAAGACATGGGGCTGCGGCCGGCTCACAGGAACACGCCCCCCGGACCCGACGAGACGATGGCCGCACAGTGGGCGCTGGCGCACGGAGACACCTCGTTCGTGCGAGCGAATATCGATACAACGGCGTCGTCACACGAGTATGCGTATCTCAAGGCTCGGTCGTTCGTCGCTCTGGGCGACACAGCCGGAGCGGAACGCTACCTCGATGGTACGCTCGAGAATCTTCCGGGCGTCTACTCGGCGCTCCTCGACTATGTGCCTCTTGCCGGCGGGCTCATCCGGATGATGGCACTGCGCGCGGAGTTGGCCGCAGCCCAGGGCGACACCCGGATAGCGGCTCGGTGGGCAGGGGCGGTGGCCGCCCTGTGGGCGGGGGCAGAACCGGCGCTCCAGCCCGTCGTAGTACGCATGCAGCGCATACTACAAGCAGCCAGGTAGGTCCCTCGCGAGGAGGCAACATGGGTGCCGGCCCGCAGTGGAAAAGGCATCGGGCGGTCGTCCTTTTGACGTTGGCGGTTTCCGGATCGGCGTGTGCGCGCGAAGCACGGTTGATGCGTGCACCCCCCGTCACCGGGCCGCAGTTGAAGCGTGCATCGATTCAAGCGGTTCGGGCCTACGCCGAAAGCCTGGCGTTCAACACGGAACTCTCCCCGGATCCATATGGCCTAGCCGATAGGCAGCTAGTCGACTTCGAACGTGACACCGTCGGCGTCGGCGACACGGTGCGGATCGAGCCGGTACATGGGGCGAAGCGACTCGGTGAAGCAGAGCTCGCTCAGGGACGCATCGTGGCCCGCATCTGGAGCCACAGCATGTACCGTCCAGCAGGGTTTGGGCCGTGGTGGACGTACTGGTGGATCGATCGCTTAGACGGTAAGTGGCGGTCGGTGTTCATATCCACGGACACCCTGGCCGAGCGGTCGTTGAAGTATCATGATCACGAGCATGTCTACGACTGCGGTCGGAAAACGTGCGCACGCATTAGGAACGGCTCTCAGGCCGTCGCATGCTTCAACTGCAGCGGCACCTGGTGCTCGTCGCCTCCCCATTAACAAGCCCATCGCTTGCCCCCGGGTGACTCAAGTGGCATTGTCCTAGCCACTTAGAGTCACCCATGTCCGCTGATCCGCTGCTCGACCGCCTGGCCCGCGCCCTCGCGGGCCGCTACACCGTCGCGCGGGAGCTGGGCCGCGGCGGCATGGCCACCGTCTACCTCGCCACCGACGTGAAACTCGGCAGGCGGGTGGCCATCAAAGTGCTGCCGCCCACGACCCGCGCCTATCTCGGCAGCGGCCGGTTCCAGCGGGAAGTCCTGTTCGCCGCACAGCTCTCCCACCCCCACATCGTGCCGTTGTTCGAAGCCGATGAGGCCGACGGCCTGCTCTTCTATGTGATGGAATACGTAGAGGGCGAATCGCTGCACGATCGGTTGGAGCGCGACGGACCACTCGCGGTGGAGGAGGCGATCCGCATCACTGCCGAAGTGGGCGATGCCCTGGAATACGCGCATGAGAGCGGGGTGATTCACCGCGATATCAAGCCCGGCAACATCCTGCTCTCCCGCGGACACGCGATGGTGAGCGACTTCGGCATCGCCAAGGTCCTCTTCGAGAGCGGCACGGCTACCGGTGGGTCTGCGATTACGGGGACGGGAATCACGGTGGGTACCGCCGAGTATATGAGCCCGGAGCAAGCGAGCGGGGAGAAACGAATCGATGCGCGCTCGGACGTCTACGCGCTCGCGGCGGTACTCTACGAGATGCTCGCGGGTGAGCCGCCGTTCACGGGCCCGAGCGCGCAGGCGATCGTCGCCCGGGTGCTGGCCGATTCCCCGCGCCCGATTCACACGATCCGGCCCAATCTGCCTGCCCACATCGACCGGGCGCTCACCGCGGGGCTCGCCAAACTCCCGGCCGACCGGCCGCCGACCGCTCGAACCTTTGTGGACATGCTGACTCGTCCCACGGCCGAGCGACGGTGGGGGGCCGGCCCATGGTGGCAGATCGCCGCGCTCGCCGCATTGCTGCTGGGTGGCGCCGCCATCGCGCTCAGCGTCGCCCGCCACCACCCGCCGCCAGCCGACGCCGCGCCCGCCGGTATGCTGCTGGTGCCCGGTGGCGCCTACCGAGTGGGTGGTACCGGGCCGGGCGGGACGGTCGTACAGCTCGACTCCTTCTATATCGACTCGACGGAGGTGACGGTCGGCGCGTACGCGCCTTTCCTCGTCGTCACCCACTCGCCCGCACCGTGGGCGCAAACGCCGCCGGCGACGTGGCCCGTGACCGGGGTGCTTTGGGCGGAGGCGCAAGCGTTCTGTCGCTGGCGCGATCCCGCGGCTCGCCTGCCGACGGAAGCAGAGTGGGAGGCGGCGGCGGGGGGCCTGAGCGGGACGGCCTACCCGTGGGGAAACAGCTGGGAGCCCCGGCGCGCCAACGCGGCCGGGGCGACGGACACGCTCAAGCCGGTCGGATCATTTCCGCTCGGGCGCTCGGGCAATGGTGCCGTGGACCTGATCGGCAACGCCTGGGAGTGGGTGGCTGCCGAGACCGTGAGTTCGAGCGGCCAACTGGTGCATGCGATCAAGGGAGGTGCGTTCGACACGCCGCCCAGAAACGCGGTCATCTCCTATCGGGGCTGGTTTCCGGAAGATCGGCGGGCGGTCTGGAAGACCGGGTTCCGATGCGTGCGGCACCCCCCTCGGTGAACCCCCGCTGGCCACGGTTAGAATTAGAGTCACGATGAATCGATTGCCGTCCGCCCGCACGGTCGTCCGCCTGATCACCCCGTTCCTCATTGCCGCGTGCCAACCCCAGGCGCGACGCTTGCTGCTGCTCGACCTCGCGCTGTCGGATCCCGTCGTCCTGAACGGCACGGCCCGGCCGTGGGCGGACGCCGGGTACAAAGTCCAGTACCGGCGCTTCTATCCGCATCTCACACGGGCCGACCTTCCACAGTTCCGCACGCTGGTGTTCCTCCTGGGCCGCGAGCCCGAGGCTGCGTCGGACGCGCTCACCGCCGGGGACGTGGCCCTGCTCGATGAATGGGTGCGGCGTGGCGGCGTTGTGGTACTGGGGTACGATGGCGACGGCGAGGGCTACCTCGACCGCTGGACGGCGAACCGCTGGCTGGCATACGAAGGGGCGGGAATCTCGATCGGGGATCGTGTGCTCGAGGACACGACGCTCCGCGTGGTGACGACCGGCCGGATGCAACCGTGGGTCGTGGCCCAGCCGGTCGGAGACGAGCCACTCGGCTCGGCGTACGACCCGTTCCCGCTCGATCGCAACCATGCAGTCGTGACGCGCGAGCCGACCCAGCTGCTGGCGCTCACCAGTCACTCTGCGTTCGTGCGCGCATCGCGGTCGCTGGCGCCGCGCTCCGACGCCGGCGTCGCGGCAGCGGCGCGGATCGGTGAAGGCCTGGTCGTGGTGATGAGCCGCCACGCGTTGGGCACCCTCGGCCCGCAATACCGGCCGTCGACCACGCCGTTCCTGGCCACGGGACCCCTCGCCGACACGTACGCCTTTCTCAGAGCGGTGGCGCGCTGGACGCGTCGCCCTGCCGAGTGGGCGCACGTGCCGCCCGCGACCCACCGCGCGTCGCTGGCGCTGCAGGACGCCCCCCTGCCCGTGGAGCTGCAAGCGCCGCGGCTCGCCCCACCCGACGGCGTGGAGACGATCGACCTGCCGCTCGTCGCGGACAAGAAGTACGCGCGCCCCGCGAATGTCCCCGATTGGCTGCGCCAGCAGGGCCTGCGCGTCTTATGGACGCCGCTCTTGGCGACGCGGGACGAGCAGCGCGTCCCGCGGCCGCACGCTACACTCGACTCGCTCGTCACGTTCCTCGACGTGGGCGGCTTCAACCTGCTCTCCGGCGACGCCTATCCCGAGGGGGCCGACTCCATGCATGCCCGCTGGTGGGAGCGCGACGCCGTGCGGCGCGCCTGGAGCGATGCCGTCAGCCGGCTCGGGCCCACGAGCGTCGCCTGGATCCCTGCGTTCGACTATGGGGGGGCCCGGCTGCCGCCCGCCGACTCCTCACGCGGCCCCCGCGGCGAAGCGCTGCCGGTTCCCTGCGTGCTCGACACGGCGCTGTGGGTCGCAGGGTTCGCTCCGGCCGCAGCGGCACTCGGGCGGCTCGCGGCGGACCAGCGGACCCTAGTGATCGCGCTCGGGTTCGATCTGGGGGGCCCGCTCCGCGACCCGCCCCCGCCAGCGCCCTCCCGTCTGCGCGGACGCAGCTACGGCATGGGCCAGGAGTTCTGCGATGCGGCATGGCGACGCAGCCTGACGCAGCTGGGGCGTCGCGGCGCCGCTCTTGACTCACTGCCGTACGCAGCCCGCTACGGGACGCTGCGAGAAGCAGGCCTGTTGCCGCTCTACTATCGGGCCCTCCAGGACGAAGTCGCGGAGCGGGCCGGTACGCTCCGGGACCGCATTCTCCGCCAGCGGCGCGACGTTTACTTCGCGTTCCGCCTTCCCCAGTCGCCGGCGGATTGGTTCTCGCTCGGCCTGCTCAAGGGCTTCGCCCTGCCCGACCGGCCGCTCCTCTTGTTCACGCCGGAGGCCCAGACGCGTGACGTGCTCGGGCTGCTGCGGGCGCGCGGGTTGAACGGCGTGCACGCCGTCGAGCTCGCGCCGGCGCTGCTGCGGACCCGCGATTGGGCGGGTCTGAAACGCCTCGTGTTCGAGGAAAACGACGGCTTCTGGCTCCTCGGAGAAGCGGGGGGGGCGAAGACTCCCGGACGACTCCCGGCCGACAGCCTGGTGCGCCTGTTGAGACGGCTGGCGCGCTGAGGCTTGCCCCGACCCTTCCGGGACCGATACCTTTCCCCTGGGAGGCGGTAGGGCGTGATGGTCGCGGTGCGCCGGTCGGAGTGGCGCGCTGAGGAAAGTCCGAGCTCCAGAGGGCAGACTGCCAGGTAACGCCTGGGCGCCGCAAGGCGACGGAACGGGCCACAGAAAACAGACCGCCCTTTATCCAAGGGTAAGGGTGAAAAGGTGGGGTAAGAGCCCACCGCGCGCTTGGCAACAGGCGTGGCACGGTAACCCCCAGTCGGAGCAAGGCCAAGTAAGCAGCGAGACCCGGCCCGGGTCGTCCGAGCTGCGGGTAGGCCGCGTGAGGTGGCTGGCGACAGCCATCCCAGAGAGATGACCATCTGTCCGCCACAGCGGATAAACAGAACTCGGCTTATGGCCCTACCGCCCGCCTCTCCATGACGTCGTCGTCCAAACCGTACCCCCCCCAATGGGAACAGGTAGCGGACCTACGGGTCTTTCGCACGACCGCGCACGAATGGGAGAAGCTGATCGGGTGGCGTGCCGACATGCGGAAGCGTGGCTGGAAGCTGCTGCGCGTCTCGAGCGAGGGAACGGAAATGGTCGCCATCTTCGGCCGAACCAAAGCCGAACGCGCTTCCCTATGACACGTGCGCTCCCGCTGCTGGTGGCGGTGCTTGCGGCCGCCTGCGCATCGCGGCGCGGGGGTGCCCCGGAGCTGCCCGCGCCGGCCTCGCCCGCCACGGTGCCGCCCGTCGCACCCAGCGATAAACCCGCCCCCGTTGTCCCAGCCGCCCCGCGACGCTCCGACGCGGTGCGCTACGGGCCAAGTGCGCTTCGCTACGTCGTCCACCGCCAGCTGCACGTCCAGCAGGGCCAGGCCGAGCGGCCGCAGGCGACCGATCTGGGAGCGCGCATCTATCTCGCGGCCGCGATCGCGGGGCCGGCGGACTCGATCGGGTACCCCGCCACGTTCACGGTGGATTCGATCGTCCCCGACTCAGGCACCCCGCCGCCGCTGGCCGACAACCTCAGTCGGGCCCGCAAGCTGGTCTTCAGCGGGCGGCTGTTGCCGCGGGGGGAGTTCGTCAACGGCGTGGCCTCGGATAGCGCGCTGGCACAATCCCTGGTTCAGTTCCTCGCGAATTTCCGGGACTTCATGCCGCGCCTGCCGCGCGATGGGCTGACGCCCGGCATCGCCTGGACCGACACGTTGGAGGCGACACAAAAGGGGGGCGGCTCCGAGGTGTCACGGCGGGCCATCCTCCACTCGACCGCGGCCGCTTGGGAGGACCACGCCGGCACGCGCAGCCTGCGTCTGGAAGCGACCTCGACCTACCAGGTCGCCGGCGCCGGCCAGAACTTGGGCCAGCCGTTCGACCTTTCGGGGTCGGGGAGCGCGACCGTCGTGTCCTTCATCGCGGCCGACGGACGCTATCTCGGCGGCGAATCGCGCGACTCCACGAGCCTGACCGTTCATCTGGCCGTGCAAGGCCTTGCTGTCCCCGTGACCCAGCTGACGCACACGACGGTGGCGGTGTTGCCGTAGTGGGAGGCGGTCAGGCGGTCGCTCCGATCGCGCTGCTCCTCCTGCCGCTCGTCACCGGCGCCGCCGCGCAGGCCGTGCCCAATCGGACCACCCTGTATCTTCACCCGACCGACGTCACCGACGCACGCGCGCTGTGGGTCAATCCCGCGGGCCTCGCGCGAATGAAGGAGGCCTCGGTCCACCTCGACCTGACGGTAGGCGATCCCGGTGCCGGCGGTCGGCTGCGCCAGGTGACCGCCGGCGTGAACTCGCGCGGCTTCTCGTTGGGCTACCAGCGCGATCTGTTCGACGGCGGGGTCCGCGGCCATACCTATCGGCTCGGCTTCGCGGGCGGCGAGCGGCGCCTCGCCGCCGGGGTTGCGACGGCGCTGTACCGGGGGGCGCCGGGGTCGTCCGGGACGGGGTGGGATGTGGGGTTGGTTTACGACCTGACCCCGATGCTCACCGTCGGCGCGGTGGTCGCAAACCTCGGTCGTCCGGTGGCGCGCGACTCCGTCCTGCGGGTCAGTTACACCCCTGCGGCAACGCTGCGGTTGTTCAACGGACGCGCGGTGCTGTCGGCCGACGCGGGGCTCACGTCGGAGGGTGTGTCAGGGTACGCCTTCGGCGGCGTGGGGGTGTTGCGGGAGGGGACGCGGCTCCCGCTCCGCATCCTGGTGCGCCTCGACACTGACCGCTCGCTCCGACGCGCGGGGTTCGCGTTGGGTCTTTCGGTGGGCAGTCAGGACCTGATCGGCAGCGTCGCCACCTCCTCGGGCGACCTGGGACACATCGACGCCCTGAGTTTGTACGGCGTATCGACCCGGCGCCTGACCCGCTAGCTAGGGCCGCGCAGAGTCCGCGTTCAGCAGCTTCTCCACGCGCGGCACCATCGTGTACACGTCGCGGAACGACAGGCTCCGAAACACCGTGTCCCGTCCTCCCTGCGGCAGGCCGAGCACGAGACGGAACCGGAGGCCGGCGCGCAGGTCGGCACCGAAGCCGACGCGCACAGCCTCCCGCGGATAGGAGCGTACGTGGTGGGGGGTGACTACCGCCACCCTGCGATGCGCCACGATCAGGAACGTCGTATCCTCGACGCCGGCGGGCGCGAAGACGTACTGAGCCGCATCACCGGTCGCCAGCACCCGCCGCCGCCGCAGGGACTGCAGCACGCTATCGGGGATGGGAGCCGCGACCGACAGCCGAGGTGGCTTGCCGAGCAGCGTGACACCGACCAGCGCCCCGCCGGCGAGCAGGGCGAGCCCCACGAGAGACCGGATCACGACCGCGGCCAGGCTGGCGCGCACCGGTACCGTTTCCCCTGCGGCCGCAGGCACCGCCTCGACGAGGGCCCGGCTCGCCTCTTCCGCTGTCTGATAGCGCTCGGCGGGATCCTTCGCCAGCATGCGCTCGAGGGCGGCGGTGAGCGGCGCGGGCACGTCGCCCCGGTGGTCGTGGATCGGTGGGGGGTCGGCCGTGGCCTGCTTCATGAGGATGGACTGCGCCGATTCCCCATCGAATGGCGGCTCGCCCGCGAGCATCTGGTACAACAGGATGCCGAGCGAGTAGATGTCCGAGCGGGCGTCGAGCTTGTCGCCCGTGGCCTGTTCGGGACTCATGTACTGCGGAGTCCCGACCACCATTCCCTCGGTCGTCAGCTGCGACACGGACGCTTCCTGCGCGGCCTTGGCGATCCCGAAGTCGGTGACCAGCACGTGGCCGCCCCGGTCCAGCAGAATGTTGTCGGGCTTCACGTCGCGGTGCACGACCCCGTAGTGATGCGCGTAGCCGAGGGCGTCGGCGACCTGGCGCGCGATCGTGGCGGCCTTGCGCACCGAGAGCCTCTTCTTCTTCTCGAGCAGCTGCCGCAGCGACGCGCCGTCGACGCACCGCATGACGATGTAGAGGACTTCGTTCTGGTATCCGCCGACCTTGTAGATCGGCACGATGTGGGGGTGCTCGAGCCGGGCGACGGTGCGGGCTTCGCGCACAAACCGGACGGCGAGTGAGGGGGAAGGGGTGAGCCCGAGGTCCACAACTTTCACGGCGACGTCGCGGTGCTGCCGCCGCTCCCGCACACGGAACACCGCGGCGAACCCACCTTCGCCCAGCAGCGCGCCCACGGTAAATTCCTCTCCGAGGGCCTGTTGCAACCGCTGGCGCAACGTGGAGATATCGAGAGACATGGCGGACGCGAAACGTAGGAAAGCACGTGCCGTGGCGCTAGGGACGGCGGGGCTCGCGCTCGTCTGGGTGCTCGGCGTCTGGCCGCCGCCGCTGTGGTGGCGGGGTCACTGGCCGCGGGAAACGGCCATGATGCGGGAAGCGGAAGGTTGGAACGATGGAAGGACGGAACGTTCCAACGCTCCATCTGTCCATCCGACCGCCCTGCGAGCCATCTCCCCCATGCTGCAGCGCATGGTCATCATCGGAGAGGATTCGCGGTTTCGGACCCACCACGGCATCGACCCGGCCGAGATTGCGGACGCGCTCGGCGCGGACCGGGGCGACGGGCCGGTGGGGACGATCGCCGCGGTGTGGCGCAACCGCGAGCGGCTGCGCGGCGCGAGCACGATCACACAGCAGCTCGCGAAAAACCTGTACCTCTCGTCGTCGCGCAATCCCCTGCGGAAGCTCAAGGAGGCGGTAACGGCGTTGCGCCTCGAGCTCGCGCTGCCCAAGGACCGGATCCTCGAGCTCTATCTCGATACCGCGGAATGGGGCCCGGGCGTGTGGGGCGCGGACGCGGCGAGCCGCGCGTACTTCGGCGTGCCCCCGTCCCGGCTCGACGAGACGCAAGCGGCGGCGCTCGCAGCAACGCTCCCCCATCCCCGCACGTCGACCCCAACGGTGCGGCCCGAGCGCATGCTGGCGCGACGCGACCTGATTCTCGCCCGCTACTATGGCGTGGACGTGTACATCCCGCCTGCAGAGGAAACGGACACGCTGCAGGTGCCGGCGATCACCGTGCCACCGGCGGACTCCCTGAAGGGCGAGGTGCTGACGCCGGGGGACACCGCGATCGACTCGACCGCGGTGCGTGCTGACAGCCTCTAGTCGACTAGCCGGAGCGGCATCACCAGCGCCATATAGCTGGCCGGGTCATCCCAGCCGACCGGCTCCACGGTCGACGCGCGCTCGGGAGCTTTGAAGGTGAGACGGACTTCGTCGGTCGGCATGTACTTGAGGATCTCGAGCAGGTACATCGCGTTGAAGCCGATCTCGAGCGGTTCACCCTCGTAGGTGACGGGGAGCTCGTCCTGCGCTTCGCCCAGGTCGGGCGTCTGGACCGAGAACTTCACGGCGCCGCCCGCGAACGCCAGCCGAATCCGATGGGTCTGGTCGCTCGCCACCACGCTCATGCGGCGCAGCGCCGCCGCCATGGCGGCCTTGTCCACGGTCGCAGCCTTGTCGTTCTCGCGCGGGATGACCTGCTCGTAGTTCGGGTACGGTCCCTCGATCAGCCGCGAGAACACGAGCGTGCCGCCAGCGCGAAACCCGATGTGATTGTCGCTCTTGGCGACCTCGATGGCGTCGTCAGCTGCGAACAGGCGGCGGATCTGCTCCAGCGCCTTGGGTGGAACGATCAGATCGGCGGTGGAGCCTCCCTTCGCGGGCACGTCCATCTTCGCGAGCCGGTGGCCGTTCGTCGCCACCATGCGCATCCGGTCGGGGCGCAGCTCCCACAACACGCCGTTCAGGATCGGGCGGCTCTCCTCGGTGGACGCCGCGAATGCCACGTGGCCGACGAGCTTGTGCACCGTCCCGGCCGCCGCCTTCCAGGCGCCGTCGAACTTGACGACAGGGAACGAGGGGAACTCTTCGCGCGGCAGGCCGAGCAGCTTGAACTTCGACCGGCCGCACTCGATGCCGACCCGGGCCTCGCCGGCAGCCGCAAACCGCACCGGCCCGGCGGGCAGCTCGCGTGCGATGTCCACCAGCTTCTTGGCCGGAAGCGTGACGGCCCCTTCCACGTCGACCTCCGCCGACACCGTGGTACTCACCGCGATGTCCAGGTCGGTGCCCGAGAGACGGATGCCCTGCTTCGTCGCTTCGAGCAGGACGTTCGCGAGGACCGGCAGCGTCGTCTTGGCGGGGATCGCCGCCGCCACCGCGCCCAGGCCTTCCTGAAGCTGTTCCCGCGTGATCGTGAACTTCATCCGCCGTGCCGCCTCATCTCCCAAGATGGGTAAAGAATCTACTGCTGTACTAAGATAGAAATACTAGTAGTAGTAGTAGTGAGCGGGGAAATGTGGGCGACTCGACCTAACCCCCGGGCCCCGGGCAGCCGTAAGGGCCGCGCCGCGCATCTGACCCAAATGTTGGGACTGTTGGCATCCCGCCGCTTCCCCACGTTCTGCGCGCCTTCCCACACCGACCAACAGATCGCTTCCCACATGTTGGCTAGAGTGCGGACAACTCCTGCCGAGCCATCTCGACACGCTCCTTGAACGTGCGGTCTCGCACCATCTGCCGCTCTACCTTGTCGACCGAGTGGATCACGGTCGAGTGGTCCCGTCCTCCGAACGCCTGACCGATCTCCACCAGCTGCATGCCCAGCATGTCGCGCGCCAGATACATCGCGACCTGTCGCGGGATCGTCAGCGTCTTGGTGCGGGCCTTGGAGCGCAGCCCCTCGGGCGTCACCCCCCAGCGACGGGCCACCACTTCCTGGACGCGATCGATGCTCGGCGTGGGCTGCGCGCCGTAGCTCGAGGCGTCCTCTCCCTGTCGAATCTTGTCCGAGAGCGCCTCACGGGCGAGCTCGATCGTCACCTCGCGGTTCTTGAGCGACGCGAACAGCAGCAGTTTGATGATGCAGCCCTCGAGCTCCCGCACGCTCGTGCGCACGTGCTCGGCGATGAAACGCAGCACGTCGTCCGGGATCGTGAGCTCGAGATGGTCCTGCTCCGCCTTCTTCCGCAGAATGGCGATGCGGTGCTCCAAGTCCGGGTGCCCGATGTCGGCGACCAGCCCCCACTCGAAGCGCGAGATCAGCCGATCTTCCAGCCCGGGGATCTCCTTGGGCGGGCGGTCGGACGTCAGCACGATCTGCTTGTGCCCTTCGAACAGCGCGTTGAACGTGTGGAAGAACTCTTCCTGCGTCATTTCCTTGCCTTCCAGGAAATGCACGTCGTCCACCAGGAAGAGGTCCACGTCGTTGCGGTAGCGACGTCGGAACTCGGACATCGTGCGCGCGTGGATCGATTCGATGACTTCATTGATGAACTGCTCGGCGCCGAAATAATGCACGCGCGTCCCGGGGTACTTCTCGAGCACGGCGTGCGCGATGGCCTGCATCAGGTGTGTCTTCCCCAAGCCCGTCGCGCCGTAAATGAACAACGGGTTGTAGGTCTTCCCCGGCGCCTCGCCGACGGCGTGCGCCGCGGCGGCGGCGAGCTCGTTCGACTTCCCGATCACGAACGTCTGAAACGTGTACCGCTCGTTCAGGGGAGTCGTCAGCACGGCGGTCTTGTCGGCGCCGCCGCCCGTGAGCTCGCGCGGCGCGACGAAGAAATCCATCTGCGGGCGCTGCTGGCGATCTTCTTGCACGCGGAACACGACCGCCGTGGGGCGGCCGAACACGCGCTCGGCGGCGCGCGCCAGCACGCTCGCGTGCTTCTGCTCGTTCCACTCGACGGCGAATTGGTCGGGCGCTCCGACGATCAGGCGATCGTCGTCGAGCGCAATCGGCACCGCGGGCTCGAGCCACGTGCGCACGGTGGCGTCGGGAAGTTCGCGCCGTGCCTCGTCGAGCAGCCGCCGCCAGGCTTCTTTAGTAGACTGCTCCATCCACGAATACGGAAAGGTGGGACGTCCAGCAAGGGCGGCCCGAAACTACGGCCCGTATGTGGAAAAGTCAACCTTGACCGGGCGCGCGACGGCGGTGTACGTTTCCCGGCCTCACGAGGGAAATTCATGGGCCCGTCATACCGGCCGCGCAATCGGCGGCGCGTCAACAAGCACGGCTTCCGCGCACGGATGAAAACAGTCTGGGGGCGCGCTACGCTGTCCCGCCGGCGGAAGAAGGGACGCAAGCGCCTCGTCGTCCGCCTGCCGTCCAAACACCGGAGTCGCTAACGGACGAACGGTTCCCGCGCCGCGTGCGTCTGGCGCGCGGCTCGGACCTCACCGCCTGCTGGGATCAGGGGCGCCGGTTGCGTACTCCGCACCTCGATGTCGCCTGGCGCACCAATCGAGCGGGCCACCCGCGGACGGGCGTCATCGTCCCCCGCTTCCAGTTCACCGCGGTGGCCCGCAATCGTTTGCGGCGCCGTGTACGGGAGATTCTCAGACGCTACGCGCTCGCGTCGCTGCCCGCGATCGATCTCGTGGTGCGGGTGAAACGCCTGGCGTACGCGGCCTCGTTTGCGGTGCTGCGCGCCGAACTGAGCGACGTCGTGAGGCGCGTCATATGAGCGTGCGGCGTTGGCCGCGACGCGCCGTGATGACGTTGATTCGCGCATACCAAATGACGCTCTCGCATCTGGTGTTCACGCAGTGTCGGTTCACGCCGTCGTGCTCGCAGTACACGTTCGACGCCGTCGACCGCCACGGCGCGCTCAAGGGGAGCTGGCTCGGTCTGAAACGCATCCTGCGCTGCCATCCGCTGCATCCGGGCGGCTTTGATCCGGCGCCGTAAAGAGCTAGACGCACAGACGCACAGGCGCGCTGGCGATAAGGGGTCCCGTGGAACGACGCGTCATTCTGGCGTTCATTCTGATGCTCATCGTGCTGGTGCTGCCGGGCATCCTGTTCCCCCCGAAGAAGGCGGTCAAACGGACCGGCGGTCAGGCCGTCGGGGACACGGGGCGTGCCGCTGACACCGCCCGTACCCCCGCGCCCCCCGCCGAGTCTGTCGCTGGCGCATTTCTGTCCGTCTGTCCGCCGGTCCGCCCGCCTGCCGCCGTTGCCACGCTGGCGGAGACCATCTGGGTTTCCGCGCGGCATGCCCGTTTCGGGTTCAGCCCTGCGGGGGCGCAGCTCGTAAGCGCGGAACTGCTTGACTACAAGTCGTTTGCGCCAGGCGACTCGGAGCGACCGGTCCAGCTCGTGCCCGCGGGTCGATCGATGCTCGCCCACTGTCTCGTGGTCGGGGCCGACACGATCTCCCTGGCCGACTGGCACTTCACGCCGAGTGTGCCGGCGCTGCGCGTTCAGCGCGATAGCATGCCGCTGACGTTCACCGCCGAGCGCGGCGACGCCCGTGTGGCGCTCACGTACATCTTCTTCGCGGACGACTATCGCTTCCAGGTGCGCGGTCACGTCACGGGGCTCGGGTCGGCGGGCGCAGTGCTGCTGGTGGGAATGGGCGACGGACTCCGCTCCGTCGAGGCCGACACGATGGACGATTTCCATCACTTTGCCGTGGTGACCAAGGCCGCCAAGACGCAAAGCCTCGCATTCCAATCGCTCAAGCCGGGCGCGGTGAAGGTGCTCGACGGGCCGTTCGAGTGGGCCGGCGTCAAGTCGAAGTACTTCATGGCGGCGGCGCTCGCGTTCGAGGAGAACCAACCCCGGTTCGGCGGCGGCATTGCGGTCGGCGGGCCGGTGACGGTGACGACTTCGTCGTTTTTCAGCGGCACGAGCGGCGTGCCGACGCGCACGGCGCTCGCCCTCACCCTCCCCGTGCCTCCTGGCGGAGACTTCCGCTATGAGCTGTATACGGGGCCGCTCGAGTACCGGCAGCTCGCCCACCTGGGCCACGACCTCGACGACGCGAACCCCTACGGTGGCGTGCTCCGGCCGCTGATCCAGCCGGTGTCGGTCCTCGTGGTCAACATCCTGATCTGGATGCACGACCGCCTCTCGCTCGCCTACGGGTGGGTGCTCGTCATCTTCGGCATCCTCGTGCGGGCGCTGCTATGGCCGTTGAACCAGAAGGCGATGGAATCGAGCATCCGGATGCAAGCCGTGGCGCCGCTGATCAAGGAGACGCAGGAGCGCCACAAGAACGACCCGGAGCGGCTGCAGCGCGAAATGCTGCGGCTGTACAAAGACCACAACGTCAACCCGGTCGGCGGGTGCCTGCCGATGCTGCTGCCGATGCCGGTGCTGTTCGCGCTGTTCTTCGTGTTCGCGAACACGATCGAGTTCCGCGGCGTCGCCTTTCTCTGGCTTCCCGATTTGTCGCGCGCCGACCCGTACTACATCATCCCCATCATCATGGGCCTGTCGATGTTCGTCCTCTCCAAAGTGGGCCAGATCGGGGTGCCGCCGAATCCGCAGGCTAAGACGATGCTGTACTTCATGCCGGTGTTCATGACACTGCTGTTGCTGCGGTTCGCGTCCGGCTTGAACCTTTACTACGCGGTGAGCAATATCTTCAGTATCCCGCAGCAATACCTCATCGCCCGGCGGCGGCTGCGCGAGCAGGGGAAGCGAACCTAGCCGCCGGCGCCACGCGGCAGGCGGGAAGCGTGCTCTCTGATCCCATCGTCGCGCTCGCCACGCCTCCCGGGCGCTCCGCCATCGCGGTCATCCGCGTGTCGGGGACCGGTGCCTTCGACGTGGTGGGGCGCTGTCTCCGGCCGTTCCACGCCGATCGCCCCCGCGCCGCGCTGCGCGCGCGCCTCGTGCACCCCGCCACCCACGAGCAGGTCGACGACGTGATCGCCGCTGCGTTCCCCGCACCCCGCTCCTATACCGGGGAGGATGTCGTGGAGATCTCGACGCACGGCGGCCTGCTCATCCCCGGCGAGGCCGTCGCGGCCCTGGTCGCGGCGGGCGCTCGCCCGGCGCAGCCGGGGGAGTTCACGCGTCGGGCGCTGCTCAACGGCAAGCTCGACCTGCTCCAGGCGGAGGCGACGGCGGACCTGATCGACGCCGGCGCGCCGGCCCAGCGCCGGCGGGCGCTGCGGCAGCTCGAGCGCGGTCTCTCGAGCCGGCTCGAGGCGCTGCGTAGCGAGCTGCTGGAGTTCGAAGCGCTGATCGCATACGACATCGATTTTCCGGAGGAGGACGAGGGTCCGGTGAGCCCGGCGCGCGTGACGGCGGCGTGGCGCGCGGTGCGAGAGCGGATCGCCGCCCTGCTCGCCACCGCGCCCGAGGGGGAGCGCCTGCGCGAAGGCGCGCTGCTCGTGATCGCCGGGCCCCCCAATGCGGGCAAGTCGTCCCTCTTCAACGCGCTGCTCGGCCAGGAGCGCGCGATCGTCACCGAGGTCCCCGGCACGACTCGCGACGCGATCGAGGCCTACGCGGTGATCGCCGGTTTCCCGTTCCGGCTGGTGGACACGGCGGGGCTGCGCGACAGCGGCGATCGGGTCGAGAAGATCGGCATCGCAGTGGCTCGACAGTATCTCGGCGCCGCGGATCTGGTGCTGTTGTGCCGGGAGACGGGATGCGAGACGGGGGATGCGGAGTCGGAGCGGTTCGTAGCCGCGTGCCGGGCGCCTGTCGTCGAGGTGGTGACGAAGGTCGATCTCGCCGCCCGATCGCCCGACGGCCTGGGCGTGTCGATCGTCACCGGAGCCGGGCTCGACACGCTGCGGGCGCGGCTCGCCGAGGCGGCGTTCGGCCGGCTGCTGGCGCTCGGCGACGTCGAGCCGGTGGTCACGCGGGCGCGCCACCGCACCGCGCTCGAGCGGGCCCTGGGTGAGATGGATGACTTTTACGCCGCGCGGGAGCGTGGCGTGGACGCGGCGGCGGCGGCGACCCACCTGCGCGCCGCGGTCGGGGCGCTGGACGACCTGATCGGCGCGGTCACGCCCGACGACGTGCTGGATCGATTGTTCGCGAGCTTCTGCGTAGGGAAGTAGCGTCGCACGCTGCTTGCAGACCGCCCGGGCTGGCAGCATGTTTTCAACTCCCCAGTCGCGGAGCGTCACGTGAATCGCCTCAGATCGCCCGCTGGCATGCTCGTGCTGGCGGTGCTCGCCGCTTCCTGCACCCATGACGCCCGACGCTTCGCAGGCCCAACCCGCGGCCCGAGCTTCTCGCGCGTCGCGTCGAGCAGCCAGGCTCCGCTCTGGACCGACGCCGACGAGTTCCTGGTCGAGTATGCGGGCTCGACCAGTCGGGTCACGGCCGCGGTTGCCAGCGTCGGTGGAGCCGTCGCGCGCGTGCTTCCGGAAGTCGGGCTCGCCACGGTGACCGGCCTGGACGACGCGGGTGCGGCGCGGCTCGCTCGCTCACCCGGCATTACCTCGGTAACGCGCGACCTCGTCGTCCAGTGGATTGCGCCGCTCGACCCGAATGTTGGACTCGTCGCGGCGGATGCCGATGTGCTGCCGACGGGTCAGAACCCGCCACAGACCGCACCCTTTCTCGGCTTGCAATGGAACCTGCAGACGATCCACGCGCCCGATGCCTGGGCGACGGGGCACCTGGGGCAGGGGGCCAGAGTGGCGATCGTCGACACCGGCATCGACGATACCCACCCCGAAATGCAGGGCCGCGTCGACCGCACTCGTAGCTTCGCATTCATCCCAAACCAGTTCACGGGGGGGTCATGTGGCGGGGTGTGCCCGCCATGGGGCGACGATAACTCCCACGGCACCCACGTGGCGTCGGTCGTGGCCTCGAACGCCTTCCGCACGGCGAGCATCGCTCCCGGGGCGAGCCTGATCGCGGTCAAGGTGCTGAACCAGAACGGCGCCGGGACCTTCGGCACCGTCATCGCGGGGATCCTGTACGCGACGACCATCGGCGCCGACATCATCAACATGAGCCTCAGTGCGTACTTTCCGAAGAACGCCCGCGGGGGCGGGCAACTCAACGGGGCGCTCGCGAAAGCCGTGAACTACGCCGTGGGCCATGGCGTGTTCGTCGTCGTCGCAGCGGGCAATGACGGGGCGAACCTCGATGCCGATCGGGATTTCGTCTCGGTGCCCGCGCAGAGCGGCGCAGCGTTCGCGGTCAGTGCAACTGGGCCAATCAATCAGGTCAACTTCGACCAGCTCGCCTTCTACAGCAACTTCGGGCGCTCCGGCGTTGCGGTGGCGGCCCCAGGCGGGAACCTCCTCCCGGGCACGCCGCCGGTCGTCGTCGACGTTCGGGACCTGGTGCTGGGTCCGTGCAGCAGGCAGAGCCTGGCGATCCCGGCTTGTGCGAGGGCGACCTTCTACCTCTTTGTCGCCGGCACGAGCGCGGCATCACCCCATGCAGCGGGCGTGGCCGCCCTGGTCGCTGGGCGCGCGGGGGGCGGGCTCACGGCGGGCCAGCTCCGCACGTTCATCGAGCAATCGGCTGACGATCTCGGCAAGCCGGGTGTCGATCTCTTCTACAGCCACGGGCGGATCAACGCGCTCCGCGCAGTGACGCAATAGCCTAGATTCAGCACGAGGGCGGCGGACGCTGACGCGGGACCGCCGCCCGTTTTCTTTCTCATCAGCCGAGGAGGGTGCGGGTGACGAATGTTCGTCCTGGAGGGGCCCCTGCGATGCGCGCACCAGAGTGCTGGCTCGCCGTGCTTCGCATTGCGGTTGGCGTGTGGTTCGCGAAAGCGCTATTCACCAAGCTGTCCGTCACACTGCTATGGGGCTTCCTTCCGGTTCCTGCTGCGTCCGAGCGGTGGCAGCATGTGATGCCGATGCTGGTGGGAAAGTACGCCGAGGGAAATCCGGTTGGGTTCTTCCGCAATTTCATGCTGCAGATCGTCCTCGCGCACAACGGTCTCTTCGCCCAGCTGACCGCCTTCGGTGAAACGGCGGTCGGCCTCGGGCTCGTCTTCGGCTGCCTCACGCTGCTCGCCTCGGGGATCGGGCTTTTCCTGGTGGTGAACTACGGTCTCGCGGTGCAGTGGCAAGGCTCGGCGCAGCAGGGATTTCACTACATGCTGATCACCACGCTCATCGTCATCTTCGCGACGCGCGCGGGACGGACCTGGGGCGTGGATGGTTGGGTGCGTGCGCGGCGGCCCGGCTCCTGGCTGGCGCGCCTGCCGCTCGGTTGAGCTGAGTGCGGGTTTTCTCCTTCCCTAGGGGATGTAGAGCAGGTCGTTGGGCCGGTCGCCCACCGGGACGGTGGCCACGACCTTGC
>QHTK01000049.1 GCA_003220795.1 Gemmatimonadota bacterium
GCTCGATCGCATCGTCGAACAGGGCCTCTCGGCCGACTACGTGCTGCGCGAGACGAAGCGCGCGGTCGCGGGCGGCGGGCCGCGCGTCAAGATCTGGCCAGGGATCGACATCGACATCCCTACGGGGCCGGCCGAGAAGAAGACCCAGCCCGAGGACGTGTACCAGGCGGTGCGCGCGGCGTTCCAGGGGGGCGCTCACGGCGTGCTGCTGTCGCGGAAGTACTCGGAGATGAAGCTCGCGAACATCCGCGCCGCGGGGCGGGCGGTGCGCGAGCTGAAACCGGGATGACCATCGACAGTCAGCTGTTGTTGCGATCACGCCACAGCGGCAATGCTTCGCAACGAAACTGATCCCGGCGGTGTCTAACAGTGGCTTGTCGCACCGTCCGGCCCCTGCCTCGAGAGGAGCTCACATGCGCTTCCTTCCCACACGCCGGCACCGCATCGCTGCAGCCGTACTGACGCTCGTACTGCCCAGCGCCTGGCTCCTCGGGGGTGAGCGCCGCGGCACGGATACGGTGATAGTGGCACCCGTGAAGCGCGGGCCGTTCACGGTAGTCGTCACCACGGCGGGCGAGCTGCGCGCGCGCCAATTCGTGCAGGTCACTGCGCCGCCCGGCGGGCAGCAGGCCGGCGTCTTCCAGATGAAGATCTCTTCGATCGTGCCCGAAGGCACCGTGGTGAAGCAGGGGGACGTCGTCGCCGAGCTCGACCGGACCACCGTCGCCCCGAAACTCCAGGAAGTGTCCCTCGCCCTGCAGAAGGCGGAGGCGCAGTACGAGCAGGCGATGCTCGACTCGACGCTCAACCTTTCCACGGCGCGGGAGAACATTCGCACGATGGAGCTCGGGCTCGAGGAGAAGCGGCTCGCCAAGGAACAGGCCGTCTACGAGGCGCCCACTGTCAAGCGCCAGGCGGAGATCGATTACGAGAAGGCCCAGCGCGCGCTGGCGCAGGCCAAGGCGGACTACGAGACGAAGACCGAGCAGGCGAAGGCCAAGATGCGCGAAGTCGGAGCGGAAGTTTCCCGGCAGCGCGGCTTGCTCAAGGCGGTGCAGGATTTCATGGCCGGGTTCACCATCAAGGCGCCCGCGCCAGGCATGGTCATCTATGCGAAAGAATGGAACGGCAAGAAACGGACGACCGGTTCCCAGGTGAACGCCTGGGATCCCGGGGTCGCCCAGCTTCCCGACCTCACCCACATGGAGTCGGTGACGTATGTCAACGAGATCGACGTCCGCAAGGTGGCGGTGGGGCAGCCCGTGGGGATCACGCTGGACGCCGATCCCACCAAGCGCCTCACCGGTAAGGTGACAAGCGTCGCGAATGTAGGCGAGCAACGCCCCAACGCCGACGCGAAGGTGTTCGAGGTGAAGGTACAGGTGGAGCAGTCGGACTCGACGCTGCGCCCCGGCATGACCACCGGAAACGCGATCGAGACGCTCAAGGTCGCCGATGCGCTGTTCGTGCCGCTCGAGGCCCTGGGCTCAGAAGGCGGCGTGTCGTTCGTGTACAAGCAGGCGCGCGGGCGCGTCGTCAAGCAGGAAGTTGGCACGGGGGCGGTGAACGACGACGAGGTGATCATCGTCAGCGGCCTCGGCGTGGACGATCGGGTGCTGCTGTCACCGCCCGCCAACCATGAACGCCTCACACTCGTGCGGCTGCGGGCGGCCGGCGCCAGCGTGGCGACCGCGCCCGGCGACACCAGCAAGCAGGCGTCCATCAAGGATTGACCCCGTGCGCCTCGATCGCGCGACCCTGGCGCGGCTGCGCGCCGAACTCGGTCCCCAAGCGATCTTTACATTCCGCACGGCGGTCGAGGCGCTGCAACACAACAAGCTACGTGCCTTCCTGACCTCGCTGGGCATCCTGTTCGGCGTCGCCTCCGTCATCGCCATGCTCGCCATCGGCAAGGGCGCCGAGCGCGAGATTCTCGAGCAGCTGCGCCTGCTCGGCTCCAACAACCTGCTGATCACCCCGCTGGTGCAGCAGAAGGAAGGGCCGATCGAGGAGCGGTCGGAGAAGGAAGTGAAGAAATTCTCACCGGGGCTCACCTACGCCGACGCGGAGGCGATCGCGCGGGTGATTCCGGCCGTCGATGTCGCCTGCGCCGAGATCGTCTTGAACACGACGATCACCCGCGAAGGGCGGCATCGCTCCGGCAAGGTCGTGGGCGTGGACACGACGTACTTTCGCCTGACGAACCTCGCGCTCGCGAGCGGGGATCCGTTCACGCCGCTGCAGGTGGAGCGCGGCCTGCCCGTCGCGATCATCGGGCTTGGCGTGCGGTCGCGCTTCTTCACCACGGAAGACCCGATCGGCAAGCCGCTCAAAGTAGGAAGCAACTGGGTCACCGTGATCGGGGTGCTGGCGGACCGGCGCGTGAGCACGCAGACCACCCAGAAGCTCGGTATCCGCGACATCAGCATGGACGTCTACGTCCCGGCGCGCACGCTGCTGCTGCGCTTCCGGAATCGCGCCCAGCTGACCCAGCGCGACATCGAGACCGCGGCGCGCAGCTTCACCTTCGTCTCGGCCGACAGCGCCCCCGAGAGCGAAGCGGACCGCCAGGAGCGCCTCAATCGTAACCAGCTCGACCGCATCATCGTGCGGGTGAGCGACTCGAAGCTCGTCCCCTCTGTGGCGAGCGTCGTCCAGCGCATGCTCGCACGCCGCCACAACTCGGTCGTGGACTTCGAGATCACTGTGCCCGAGCTGCTGCTGAAGCAGGAGCAGCGTACCAAGACCATCTTCAACGTCGTGCTCGGTGCCATCGCGTCCATTTCCCTGGTCGTCGGCGGCATCGGCATCATGAACATCATGCTCGCGTCGGTACTGGAGCGCATCCGGGAGATCGGCGTCCGCCGCGCGGTCGGCGCTACGCGGCGGGACATCCTGCTGCAGTTTCTGAGCGAGGCGGTGCTCATCAGCGTCGCCGGGGGTGGGGCGGGAATTCTCGTCGGCGGCGGTCTCAGCGCCGCCATCCAGCGATTCGCGGGCATCCAGACGATCGTGTCGTACCTCTCGGTGGTAGTCGCCTTCGGCGTGTCGTTCACCGTGGGCCTGGCGTTCGGGATCATGCCGGCGCATCGCGCCGCGCGCCAAGATCCGGTCGTCTGCCTTCGCTACGAGTGACTTCCATGCGCCCTTCGAACCCCGCTCGGGCCGCGGCGGCTGTGGCCGCGCGCCTGATACTCGGCGGCCTCCGTCCGCTCGCCGCGCAGCAACCGATCACGCTCCCGCAGGCCGTCGCCCTGGCGCAGGAGCGAGGGCCGCAAGCCCAGGCCGCACGCGCCGCGCGCGACGCCGCCCGCTATCGCACCGGGGCGTTCACCGCGCGGCTCCTGCCGCAACTCTCGCTCGGCGGGACCGTGCCAACCTACAACCGGTCGATCATCCCGGTGCTGCAGCCCGACGGCAGCACCCTGTTTCGCCCCCAGGACCAGACAAACGCAGCCCTGAGCCTCAGCCTGTCCCAGACGCTTCCCGTGACCGGCGGAGCGCTGTTCGTCACTTCGTCGCTGGCCCGGCTGACGGTGAGCGGCCCGCAAGCGGTCGAGACGTGGTCCTCCACACCGGTCACCATCGGACTGCGCCAAGGCATCCTGCGCCCCAACGCGGCGGCGTGGGACCGCCGCGAGAACGCGGTGAGCGCCGAGCTCTCGGAGCGGCAATACCGCGAGGCGTTGGAGGACATCGCCCTCGCGACCACCGACCTCTTCTTCGACGTGTACGCAGCGCACGTCGCGCTCGACAACGCCGTCACGAACGCCGCTGTGAACGACACGCTCTACCGGTTGAACCAGGGCCGATTCGACGTCGGGAAGATCGGCGAGAACGACCTGCTGCAGAGCGAGCTGGCGCTGCTGCGGGCCCGGGCGGCGCTGGAGCGCGCGCGGCTGGACGATGAGCGCGCCACCGCCGCGCTGCGTCTCGCACTCAACCTCCCGCCGGGCACGCCCCTCGAGATCGCGGTGACACGGAACGTGCCGGAGTTCGACGTCGACACCGCGCGCGCCGTGACCGAGGCCCTGCGCAACCGAGCCCTGGTGAGCGATGTGGAGTTGCAGGACGTGCAGGCGCGGCGCCGGGTGACCGAGGCCAAGCTCACGGGCGGCTTCGGCGCCACGGTCCAGGCCGCCTATGGATTCAACGCTACGGCGCCGAGCGCGAGCCTCGTGTATCAGAATCTGCTCGAGGCACGCCAATTCATGCTCTCGGTGCAGGTGCCGCTCGTAACGTGGGGCGCACACAAGGACGACATCCATGCCGCGGAGGCCGATCAGCGGCGCGTGGCGAGCCAGGCGCGGTCTGCCATTGACCAGGCGGCGCACGAGGCACACTTCGCGGCACTCCAGCTGTCGCAGGCGCGCCGCAACGTGGCGCTGCTGGCCAAAGCCGACACCGTGGGCCAGAAGCGATTCGAGGTGGCGTACAACCGGTACGTCATCGGGCGAATCGCGATCGACAATCTGTACATCGCACAGACCGAAAAGGACCAGGCCCTCACGAGTTTCGTGCAGGGACTGCGCGGCTATTGGCAAGCCCATTACTGGCTGCGCCGGGTCACGCTGTTCGACTTCGCGACCGGTCAGGTAATCCGGTGAAGTTGCCCCTTGCTCAAACCGCGGCGCCCTTCGTAGTTTGGTTTCAGCAGCATCACCAGAACCGAATCCAAAGGACTCTTCTGTGATGATCCGCATCCGCGACGCCTCACTCACGCTCCGCTGCCGAGCCGCCCGGGAATTCGTGTATCGGGCCGGCCCGCTGATGGGCGCTGACGGGCGTATTGCGTCTTACGACGCCGCGGTGCGGCGCCGACGAGCCCCCTAGAAGGATAGGATCCATTGCCGTGATCCGGCTTCTCGGGGTGCTCCAGTGAACCCCGGGAGGCCGTTCTTGTTGTCTGGACACTCGAAACACGGATCACGCGCATGACGACTGACCTTCACAACCTCCAGCACCTCCACAACCTCGACACCGAGATTGTGGCGCGCTATACCGACCAGCCGCCCCGGCTGCCGGCCGAGCTGCGCCGGCAGATCGAGGCATCCTGGCACGGCGCCCCGGTGCAGCTCTACGCGTTCGCCGACCTGGACCACGCTCTCCGGCTGACCCAGGTGTGGGTCGCGCTCGGCCCCGGGCAGCTGAGCGTGGCCCGGCCGTTGGAGCGCGGAGACCAGTGGGAGATCGAAAGCGTCGAGCGCGCCCACATTCAAGCGGTGCGCGAGGCCCCCGGTCTGTCCGCCAGCACGCTGACGATCCTGGGGCGCCCCGGCGACCCCCCACTCGCCGTGCTGCGCTACAGCCATCGCCAGCGGCGCGCGTTCGAGAACCTGAAGTTCGTGCTCGAAGAGGCGCTCGAGGGCCGCGCCGTCGCGGCGCCGGACGCGGACCAGGAATACGCGGCGAGCGTCGCGGGCCCGATTCGCGACGCCCAGGCCCTCGTGGCCGGTCGTCAAGTCGCGGTCATCAGGCGCCTGCTCGGCTACCTCGCGCCGTACCGCCGGCGGCTCACACTCGGTATGGCGGCGGCAACGCTGATCACGCTCGTGAGCCTGGTGCCGCCGTACCTCGCGGGATACGTGATCGACCGCGTGGTCCGGCCGGCGCAGGAAGGCCGGCTCGACGGCGGTCGCGCCGCAATGATCGCCTGGCTCGCCGTGGCGGCGATGGCGCTCGTGTATGTGGTGCGCCAGGCGGCGGCCCTGGTGCGGCTGCGGCTGATGGCCGTGTTGGGCGAGTGGGTGGCGCGCGACCTGCGCGCCGAGCTGTACGAGCACCTGCAGCGGCTCAGCCTCGCGTTCTTCTCGCGCAAGCGCACGGGCAGCCTGATCACGCGCGTGTCGGCCGACACCGACCGGTTGTGGGACTTTCTGGCCTTCGGTGTGGTGGACGTGTCGCTGTCGCTCGTGATGTTGGCGGGACTCGGCGCGGTGCTGGTGTCGCTCGACTGGCGGCTCGGTCTGGTGATGACGCTTCCCGTGCCGCTGTTCTGCTGGGCGATCTACCGGCATGGGGAAGCGCTCAACCGGGTGTTCCTGCGCGTGTGGCGCAAGTGGTCGCGGCTCACGGACGTGCTGTCAGACACCATGCCCGGGATTCGCGTCGTCAAGGCGTTCAACCAGGAGGCTCGTGAGGTCGCGCGGTTCGACGGTCACAACGACGACGTGACGGACGAGATCAACCGGCTGCACGGCCTGTGGACCACCTTCTGGCCGCTGCTCATGCTCGCGGTGCACGCCACCACGCTCGGCGTGTGGGTGCTGGCCGTGCCCCGCCTGCTGGGCGTCGGGCCGGCCCTGTCGGGGGGGACGTTCGTCTCGTTCCTCCTCTACACCACGATGTTCGTCGGGCCGATCGAGGTCATCGGCCAGATGGCGCGCACCATGCAGCGCGCCACGACGTCGGCCCACCGCGTGTTCGAGGTGCTCGACACCGAGCCCGAGATCACGGACGTGTCACGGCCGGTGCGGCTCGAGCCGGTCCGGGGCCAGGTCGAGTTCGAGAACGTGACCTTCGCCTACGACGGCGTCCGCCAAGTGCTCCGGGGCGTGAGCTTCGACGTGGCGCCAGGTGAGTTGATCGGTCTCGTCGGACCCTCGGGTGGGGGCAAGACGACGATCGTGAACCTGATCGCGCGCTTCTACGACGTCACGGGCGGCGCGATCCGGATCGACGGCGTAGATCTGCGGCGGCTCGAGACCGGCCACTACCGCCGCCAGATCGGCATGGTGCTGCAGGACCCGTACCTGTTTCACGGGACCGTGCTCGAGAACATCCGCTACGGGCTGCCGAGCGCGTCGCTCGGGCAGGCCGTCGCGGCGGCGCGCGCCGCCAACGCGCACGACTTCATCTGCAAGCTGCAGCACGGCTACGACACCGTGGTGGGCGAGCGGGGGCACACCCTGTCGGGCGGCGAGCGGCAGCGCGTATCGATCGCGCGGGCGATCCTGCACGATCCGCGCATCCTGATCCTGGACGAGGCGACGTCGAGCGTCGACACCGAGACGGAGCGGGAGATCCAGGAGGCGTTGGAGCGGTTGATCGCCGGGCGCACCGTGTTCGCCATCGCCCACCGGCTGTCGACGCTGCGCAAGGCGTCCCGGCTGTTCGTGATCGCGGATGGGCGGCTGGTGGAAAGCGGCAGGCATGCGGAGCTGATGGCGAAGACGAACGGGAAGTATCGGAGGCTGTACGAAATGCAGGTGGAGCTGGCGTGAACTGGGAGGCAACATGGACACAACTGCGGTCAGGAGACGTGAGCCCGACGAAAGCACTCTACCCGCCGGCGCGCTCACTCTCGAGCGCCGCGCCGACGGCCGGCTCTGGGCCACCCGCGGCGACGCGGAGCGCGCCGTTTGGGTCCGCCGCTGCTTCCCGTGGTCCGAACCGGCTCGGTTCGTGTCGCTGCGGGACGATCAGGAGGCGGAGTTCGCGCTGGTGCGCGACCCCGCCGAGCTCGACGTCGCTTCGCGGCACGCGCTCGAGGAGGCAATGGCGGCGGCGGGATTTGTCTTCGAGGTCACACAGGTGACGGCGATCGAGGAGGAAGTGGAGATCCGGCACTGGCGGGTCGAGACCGTGCAGGGAACGCGCTCGTTTCAGACACGGCTCGACGCCTGGCCGCGGCTGTTGCCGCACGGCGGTCTGCTGCTCCGCGACGTGGCCGGGGACCTGTACCACGTGGCCGATCCGGCCGCGCTCGACAAGCAGAGCCGCACCCTGTTGTGGGCGTTCGTGGACTAGCGAGGGGACCCCGCAGCCCACTGCGCCCGGAGCCCGCGCTGCCGCTCCGTCGCGTCCGGGCTCTCCTCGAGCCGCACGACCGGTCGGTCGTAGCCGGCGACCACGACCGCCGTCCGCCACGCACCGGTCGGCCGTGCGACGTCGACTGTGGTGGTGTCGCCAATCCGCAGGCGGGTCACGATCGAGCGGAAGTCGGCCACGGTCGCGACCGCTACCCCGTTCAGCGCCGCGAGGCGGTCGCCGGTGTGCAGGCCTGCCCTGCCCCACGCGCCCGCCGGGTTGGTGATCACGAGGCTGAGCGCGCGCTCCGCCGGCGGCTGCCACGCGTACAGCCGTAGATCTGGCGTGGGCTGTCCGTCCCGGCCCAGCGCGGGGGTCCACGAGACGTGGGTGCGCATTCCAATGAGTCGCAGGTAGTGGTAGAAATCGATCGGCTTCGCTCCCCGGACGTGCGCCTCGAAGAAGGTGTGAACGTTGCAGGCGCATACGTCCGCGACGGTCCGCTCGACGTCCCGCCCGGTGAACCCCCGCGCTCCCGAGAAGCGCTCGAGCATCGCCCGCATCACGTCGTCGATCGAGCGGGCGCCGTTCGTCGCGTCCCGCACGATGAGATCGAGCATCGTGCCGAGCAGCTCACCCTGGAGGTGGGTGCTGGCGCTGTAGTCGCCGAGCGCCCCGGGGGCCGCCCCGTACGCGACGACGCTCACGCTCTCGGGAGAGAAGCGGGAGTTGCCCGGGCTCGCGAGGTAGCGGCCGATGAGTCCTTCCAGGTGCGCAGCACGGGTGGAGTCGGACACAGGCAGTCCCGCGCGCCGCAGCAGCAGGTCGGCGTAGAGCATGGTGAGCCCCTCGCTCCACCACAACCCGCGCGCCCGCGGTGGCGGCCGGTAGCTCACGTCGCCGTATTCCGCGGGATGGATGCGCATCAGGTTCCAGGTGTGGAAGTACTCGTGCGCGATCTCCATGAGCAGCCCCGTCGGATCGCGCGCGAGATCCGCGCTGGGCGCGCCGAGCGTGACCGAGCTGCGGTGCTCGAGCGCGCCGTAGGCACCGTCCTCGAGGAGAAACGAATAGTCGCGATAGGGCGCGCGCCCGAACAGCGCCACCGCCTGGCGGCTGAGCCGCTCGATATTGCCCACCAGCGCCACCGTATCGAACGGCGCCGCGTCGGGGAGTGGCCAGTACACCACGCGGTGCGGCACGCCGTCCACGGCGAACCGCCAGCTCCGCAGCCGCCCCACGAGCAAGGGCGAGTCCACCAGAACGCCGACAGTGGGCGCGAAGAACGTGTGCGGATCGAGGGTTGGCTCGAGCCCGGTCGCGATCTGCCACTCGGGAGGCAGCTCGAGCGTCACGTGCGACGAGCCGAGCGTCGCGCCGACGACGTACAGGAACGCGTGCGGCCCGCCGACCAGCCCGCCCGTGGGCGCGAGAAACGGACGCCACGCGGCCCGGGGGGACTCGGGCGCCGGGAGGCGCATCCGGTAGCGCACCAGCGCCTCGCCACCGGGGGCCACCACGCGCCACAAGGCACTGTCCTCGCGGGTCACCGTGGCCGCGCCGTGCGGTGTCTGGACCCGCAGCGCCTCGACGAAGCGCCAGTTGCGGTCGTCGTATTCCGGGTGCGCGACCATCGCCAGGCGGAACGTGTCGGGGACGTTGCGCAGCCGCAGCTCGACGTCGAACCCTGAAAGCTCGCCGGCGTCGACCCGCAGCGTGTAGCCGACGACCGGCTGGGTACGCGCGAACCGGATCTCCACGCCCTCCGTGTGATCGCGCAACGGATTCTGGGCCGACGCGGCCGTGCCGCGCGCGGCGAGCGTCACAACGGTGACGAAGCAGCCCGCCATCGTAGACGTGAGGGACATGAGAAGGACTCGTGGGTTCGAGACAAGTCGCTCCGGAACGTGCCTAGGATGCCGCCCGGGGGCGCAGGGTTTGGCTCAGCCGCCGTCGCGCAGCCGACGTAGATACGTCTGGGGATCGTTCAGGAACGCCCGCGTCAACGCCACGTGATCCAGGTCCGCGTACGCGACCGGCGCGATCGGGAGACGATCGAAGCTGTAGATGGTCGCGCCGGGGAACGCGAGCAGGATGGGCGAGTGCGTCGCGATGATGAACTGCGCGTCGCGCTCGATCAGATCGAGCAGGATGGCGAGCAAGCCGAGCTGGTTCTGCGGGGACAGCGGAGCCTCGGGCTCGTCCAGCAGGTACAAGCCGCCGGGTACGAACCGACTCTGAAACAAATTGAGGAACGCCTGCCCGTGCGAGCGCGCGTCCGGATCCCGTCCGTAGCGGCGCTCCATGTCGCCGAGTGACGCGCGCGCCGGACCCGCGGCGAGACCCTTGGCGTAACTCGAGCGGTCGCGATATTCATCATCGAGGTCGAGCAGGCGTTGCTCGAGCTCCTGGCGCTCCACGGCGAGCCGCCGCTGGAAGCCGAAGAAATCTTCGGCCCGCAGGAAGAACCCCCGGTGAGTGCGCTTCGACCAGGTGAGCCGCAGGGCTTTGGCGAGCCGGTGCTGTGCCTCGAGCGTACCGTCCCGCCCAACCTCCGTCGCTCCCACGGTCGGCAGGGCGGCGGCCGCAGCGATCCCCTCGAGCAGCGTCGACTTCCCCGAGCCATTCTCCCCCACGAAACAGGTCACGCGCGCCGAGAGGTCGAGCGACGGCATGGTAGCAATGGCCGACACGGAAAACGGGAACGCCGGCTCGCCCGGGGGCGGGCCCTGCTTCAAGCCGACCGTGAGAAGATGGGGCACGGCGCTTATTGATGCCGCGGGCCGCGCGAGGAGTCAACGGCGCGGCGGAGTCGGCCACGGCGGGGTACCATTCGAGGTGCTCACCACCCCGAGCCGCCTGGCCGTCCTGACCCTGCTGGCAACGCTGGCGGCCCCCACCCCCGCCCCTGCCCAGCTCGGCGCTCGTGACTCGGTGGTGTATCGCGTCTCGCCCATCAGCCGCTTCGAGGTCAAGACTGGCAAGGCCGGCCTGTTCGGCTTCGCGGGCCACGAGCACGTGATCCGGGCCCGTGGTTTCTCCGGGTGCGTCATGTACTCCCCCAACGCACCCTCGCTGTCTCGCGTCGAAATCACGGTGCCGGCCGACAGCCTGGAGGTCCTCACGCCCCCTGACACTGCGGAGATCCGCAAGGTGACGGAGGCGATGCGGACCGACATCCTGAGGGTCGAGCAGTATCCCACGATCTCGTTCACATCCAAGACCGTGACGGCGGTGGACAGCGGGTTTCGCCTCGTGGCCGAGCTGACGCTGGCGGGGCAGACGCGTGAGGTGCCGGTGGACGTGCGCGTGGCGATCGGGTCGGACACGCTGCGGGCTTGGGCCTCGTTCGCCGTGAAGCAGACCGACTTTGGGATCAAACCCTTCCGCGGCGGCCCGGCCGGAACGGTCCGCGTCGCCGATCGGGTGACGTTCGCAATCGAGGCGGTGGCGGTGCGGGTGCCCTAGTCCCCCCGCAGGTACCGCCGGGCCGCCGCGAGCACCTCCTGCTGTGCCTCGGCGATCGAGCCCTCGAGCGACGCTCCGGCCGCCCGCGCATGTCCGCCTCCGCCGAACCGATGCGCCAGTTCAGCCACGTCCACGTCCCCGATCGAGCGAAAGCTCACTTTGACCCGCCCGTTCGCGATCTGGCGGAACAGCAGCGCGAGCCGTACGCCGGCGATCGAGCGGGGATACTCGACGATCCCGTCCAAGTCGTCCGCCGTGGCGCCGTGGCGCTGTAGCGCGTCCGGGGGCACGGTCACCCACGCCAGGCCGACGTCCGGCTCGACCACGAGCGTCTGCAGCACCTCTGTCATCAGCCGCACGCGACCTTCGGGCGCGCTCGCGTACACCGACTCGTAGATCGACTCGGGGCTGACGCCGCGCTCGAGCAGCGCGCCCGCGACCCGCAGCGCCCGCGGGCTGGTATTGGCGAACCGGAAGGCCCCCGTGTCCGTGAGGAGCCCGACGTACAACGCCCGCGCCGCCTCGGGACAAATCGACCAGCCCAGGGCGCTCGCGAGGTCGAATACCAGCTCAGCGGTCGCCGCCGCCTCGGGCGCGACCAGCCGCGGCCCGCCGGGGAGCGATCCCTGGCTAACGTGATGGTCGATGCACGCGACGGCGTGGGACTGTTTGATGGCGCGCTGCAGGTCGCCGAGGCGGCTCAACTCCGAGATGTCGAGTACGACGACGACGTCCGCTGCCTCGATCTCCTTGGCTGCCCGATCGGAGTGGTCGGCCCCGGCGGGAAGCAAAAAGGTGAACCGCTCGGGGACGGGCGTCGGGTTCGCGATCGCCGGTTTGAGTCCGCGCGCGGTGAGGAGGTGCCAGAGCGCCACCTCGCTTCCCACGCCGTCGCCGTCCGCGTTGACGTGCGTCGTGAGAGCGATGCGACGGCCGGGGGTCAGCACGGCTGCGACCGTCTGGGCCGCGCGGGCCCGCTCGGGAGGAACCGGAACACCGTTCAGCATAACTATAAGATACGTCGAGACTACAGAATACGTCGAGCAAAGGCGTAACACGAAGGCGTCACGCGACACCGTCACGCGACGGCGTACCGACGTCTCTGCGCGACGTTCTTGCGTGACGCCTTTGCGTGACGACTTTGTTAGACGCCTCTTTGCAGTAGCGAGTGTTTGCGACCATAGGCGAAATAGATCGCCAGCCCGATCATGAGCCAGACGCCCAGTCGTATCCACGTGTCAACCGGCAGCGTCAGCATCAAGCCGACGCAGCACACGATGCCGAGGATGGGGACGGCCGGAACCCACGGCGTGCGGAAGGGGCGGTGCAGATCGGGACGCCGGGAACGGAGGATCCACACCCCGGCGCACACCAGCACGAACGCGAGCAGCGTACCGATGTTGACCCACGTCCCGAGCAGCTGCAGCGGCAACAGCCCGGTGGCGAAGCAGACGGCGATCCCGGTGTAGATCGTGGAAAGGTAGGGCGTGCGAAACCGGGGATGGACCTGGCCGGCCCAGCGGCCGAGCAAGCCGTCGCGCGACATCGAGTAGAAGACCCGAGACTGTCCCAACAGCATCACGAGAATCACCGACCCGATGCCCAGGACCGCGCCGACGTCGATCGAGACGCGAATCCACCACGGCGCGCCGATCCGCTCCATCGCGTACGCCATCGGCGCGGGGATGTTGAGCTCGCTATACGGGACCATACCCACCAGGACGGCCGATACGACCACGTACAGCAGCGTGCAGACCGCGAGTGAGCCGAGGATGCCGATCGGCATGTCGCGTTGGGGGTTCTTCGATTCCTGCGCGGCGGTCGAGACCGTGTCGAACCCGATGTAGGCGAAGAACACCAGGCCCGCGCCGCGCAACACGCCCGACCAGCCGTACGTGCCCCACTCCCCCGTGTTCGGCGGGATGAACGGTGTCCAATTGGCCCGACTCAAGTGCGACAGGCTGACCAGTACCACGAGCAGGACGATCGCGACCTTGAGGATCACGATGACGCTATTGACCCGCGCCGACTCCCTGATCCCGATCACCAGCACCGCGGACATCACGGCGACGATGAGGACTGCCGGAAGGTTGACGATCGCGCCAGTCGGGTTCAGCCCAACGTGGGAGCATCCCGCCGCGTGGGCGGCCACCTGCGCGGCCGTACACAACTGCGTGGGCGGAGCCGTGAGGCTCGCGGGAATCTGTACGCCGAACAGCCCCAGCAGGGACACGAAGTGACCGGACCAGCCGACGCCCACCGTCGCGGCGCCGGCGGCGTACTCGAGCACCAGGTCCCACCCGATGATCCAGGCCGCGAACTCGCCCATGGTGGCGTACGCGTAGGTATAGGCGCTGCCCGCGACCGGCACGGCGCTCGCCATCTCAGCGTAGCATAGCCCGGCGAATGCACAGGCGACGCCGACCAGGATCATCGAGAGCGGCACTGCGGGACCGGCGTACAGCGCGGCCACCTGCCCCGTGATCACGAAGATCCCCGCGCCGATGACGGCGCCGATGCCGAGGGTGACGAGATTGAGCGGCCCGAGCGCCCGCACCAGGGCGTGCTCCCCGGTGGCTTCGGCTTCGGCGCGGAGGGTCGCGATCGGCTTGGTGGCGAAGAGGGGCACCGGCCCAATCTGGGCCCCTCCCGCCGGAATGCCTGGAACGCGGGACGAGCGGGATCGGGACGGGGACGAGCGGCGCTAAGACGTGCTGGGCGCGAGCAGGTTGTCCCGGTAGCGCCGGCTCAGCGTGACCCGCGCTCCCGTCTGGAGGATGATGATCGCGTCCCCGTGAAACCACGGCTGCAGCTCACGCACCCGGTCGAGATTCACCACGGCGGACCGATTGATGCGCCGGAACCGCTCCGGATCGAGCCGCTGCTCGAGCGCCGAGAGGGTCGAGCGCAGCAGGTGCGTGCGATCGCCGACGTGGAGCCGCACGTAGTTCTTGGCCGCCTCGATCCAGTCGACGTCCGCCGTACGCACGAAAAAACTGCGCCCGTCGTCCTCGACCAGCAGGCGATCGGCCGGCCGCGTCACGCGGCGCTGCTCCAGCGCATGATGGTAATCGTACGCATGGACGACCGCCACGATCGCCCAGTAGATCAGGACATTCCAGTGAAAGTAGAGCGTGAAGTCATCGACCAGCTTCTGGGCGAACGGATACGGCCGTCCCGCCGCCGCGTGCAGCAGGTCCTGGATGCCGACGGCGGCCACGAGTTGCAGCAGCGCGATGTCGAGGCTGCCACCCAGATGAATGAAAAAATGCCGGCCGAAGTTGGCGCGATCCACCTGGAACCGCCGGGCCAGCCAGACCACGACGAGTGAGAGCAGCCCCCAGAGGTACCACGCGGGAAGACTCGCCTCGAGCGCTTGCCCCCAGCCCCACGGGTCGGGTCCGAGTCGCTGATGGGCGAAATACAGCTGCACGCTCGCGATGCCGCCGAGCGCGCTCCAGAAGCCGAACCATTTCAGCGACCGCACAACATGAGTGTCTGCCACCCGACGATTCCGCGTGACGGTTTCTGCGTGACGATTCTGCGAGACGTCTCTGCTTGACGCCTTCTAGCTTTTCGAAGCGAGCTTCGAGTGCCCCACGCCGTACGCGAAGTAGATCACGATGCCGACCACGAACCAGATGATCAGCCGCTCCCACGTGCGCCAGGGGAGGGCGACCATCAGCGAGAGCGCGGAGATGGCGCCGAGCGGGGCCACGAGCCACACCGCCGGCGTCTTGAAGGGACGGGGCAGGTTGGGCTCCCGCACCCGCAGGAACAGCACCCCGGCCGAGACGATCACGAAGGCGAGCAGCGTCCCGATCGACACCAGGCTTCCCGCCTCCCGGACCGTGAGCAGCGAAGCGACGAAGGCCACGGCGATACCCGTCACGATCGAGGTGATGTACGGCGTCTGGAACCTGGGATGCACCTTGTTCACGAACTGCGGGAGCAAGCCATCGCGCGACATCGAGTAGAACACGCGCGACTGGCCCAGCAGCATCACCAGGATGACGGACGAGAGCCCGGCGATCGCACCCAGCTTGATGAGGGAGGACATCCACCCCAACCCGGCGTGGTCGGCGGCGACCGCGATCGGATCGGGGACGTTCAGCTCTTTGTACGAAATCACGCCGGTCGCGATCCCCGACACGAGGATGTACAGCGCCGTACAGATCAGCAGCGAGCCGATGATGCCGATCGGCATGTCCTTCTGCGGGTTCTTCGCCTCCTGCGCCGCGGTGCTCACCGCATCGAACCCGATGTAGGCGAAGAACACGATCCCCGCCCCCGTCATCACCCCCGACCAGCCGAACTCACCGCGCACGCCGGTGCTGGGCGGGATGAAGGGGTGCCAGTTGGCGGGGTTCACGGCATGCGCGGCACCGATGATGAACAGCAGCACCACGGCGACCTTCACGAACACGATGACGTTGTTGACGTTGGCCGATTCCTTGATGCCGATCACGAGCAGCGTGGTGATGATGGCGATGATGATGATGGCCGGGAGGTTGAACACCGCCGTCACGTGCGGCAGGGTGTTCGGGTCGATCCCGCGGGCGGACACGGTTTGCAGCAGCGCGTCGGTCACCGCCTTCCAACCCTGGTCGGGGATGTGGATGAGCTGCGTGCCCCGGGCGGCCGAGAGGGCCGCGGGCACGTCGAGGCCGATGTCGTGCAGGAACGACACGACATACCCGGACCAGCCGATGGCGACCGTCACCGCGCCGAGTGCGTACTCGAGCACCAGGTCCCAGCCGATGATCCACGCAAACAGCTCGCCCAGCGTGGCGTAGCCGTACGTGTAGGCGCTGCCCGCCATGGGCACGAGCGAGGCGAACTCGGAGTAGCACAGCGCCGCGAAGATCGACGCGACACCCGCCAGCACGAACGAGAGCACGACGGCGGGACCGGCGTTCAAGGCCGCGACCGTGCCGGTCAGCACGAAGATCCCCGTGCCGATGATGGCGCCGATCCCGAGCATCGTGAGGTTGAGCGCGCTGAGGGCGCGCTTCAGAGAATGGTCGGTCAGCGCCTCGGTCTGCAGGTCGGTGATGCTCTTCCGTCGGAGCAGATTCATGGGCGCCTCGTGCGAGGGAGAGAGCCGGCCGTATCGGAGAGTCGGGCGCTAGAGTAGGCCCCGGCCCCCCAACCTGTCAAGGCGCGCCGATCGTCAGATGCTGTAGTTGGGTGCTTCCCGGGTGATCACCACGTCGTGGGGATGCGACTCGCGCAGCCCCGCGGTGGTGATCTGGATGAACTCGGTCTCGGTCTGGAGGGCCGCGATGTCGCACACGCCGCAATAGCCCATCCCGCTGCGCAGGCCGCCCGCCATCTGGAAGATCACGTCGGCGACCGGCCCCTTGTACGGCACGCGCGCCTCGATCCCCTCGGGCACGAGCTTGGACGGCGAGACCTCGCCTTCCTGGAAGTAGCGATCGGCCGAGCCTTCCTCCATGGCGCCAAGGCTCCCCATGCCGCGGATCACCTTGAAGCGCCGCCCCTCGAGCAGGAACGATTCGCCCGGGCTCTCCTCGGTGCCGGCGAGCATCGAGCCCATCATCACGCTGGAGGCGCCGGACGCAAGCGCCTTCACGACGTCGCCGGAATACTTGATGCCGCCATCCGCGATGACGGGAACCTCGCCCGCGCCCTCGACCGCGTCCAGGATGGCAGTGATTTGCGGAACCCCCACGCCTGTCACGACGCGCGTGGTGCAGATCGAGCCCGGCCCGACGCCGACCTTCACGGCATCGACGCCGCGCTCGACCAGCGCGCGGGCCCCCGCCTCGCTTGCGACATTGCCGCCCACGATCTGGGCGTCGGGAAACGCCTCGCGCAGGCACGCCACGGTGTTCAGCACCCCTTCGGAGTGACCGTGCGCCGAGTCCACGACGACCACGTCGCAACCGGCGTCCACCAGGGCGCGCGCCCGCGACAGCGCGTCCGGGGTGCCGCCCACCGCCGCCGCCACCCGCAGGCGGCCGTGCTGGTCCTTGTTGGCGTCAGGGTGGCGCCGGCGTTTGAAGATGTCCTTGATGGTGATGAGACCTCTCAAGATCCCCTGCTCGTCGACGACGGGCAGCTTCTCGATGCGGTGCTTGGCGAGGATCCGCTCCGCCTCCTCGAGCGTCGTGCCGACGGGCGCCGTGACGAGGCGCTCCTGCGTCATCGCGGCGCGAATCGGGCGGTCGAGCTCGCGCTCGAACTGGAGATCGCGATTGGTGATGATGCCGACCAGGCGCCCCGCGTCGTCCACTACCGGGACGCCGGAGATGCGGAAGCGCTCCATCAGGCGCACCGCCTCCCGCAGGGGGCGGTCGGGGCCGAGGGTGATGGGATGGAGGATCATCCCCGACTCGCTGCGCTTCACGCGGTCCACTTCGGCCGCCTGACGGTCGATCGGCATGTTCTTGTGGATCACGCCGATGCCGCCCTCGCGCGCAATGGCCATCGCCATCTCCGACTCGGTCACCGTGTCCATCGCGGCCGAGACGAGCGGCAGGTTGAGCGGGATGCCCCGGGTGAAGCGCGAGCGCACGTCAACGTTGCGCGGATGCACACTCGAGTGCCGCGGGACGAGCAGGACGTCGTCGAAGGTGAGGGCTGTGCCCGGGCGGAAGGTTCCCATGGCGAAAGTTACTGGGAGGGCGGCGGTTCCTCAACCTTCTCGACCGGCTTCTTCCCGGCCTGCTCTACCGCCGCCTTCCCCGCCGCCGCGAACTTCTCGAGAATCTTCCCGGCCTTCCCCACCGCATCCATCGTCCCCCGGATGATGTTCACCGGAACGCGCCCAGCCCGCAGCGTGTCCTCCAGCGTTTCGGCCACCCGCTGGAACGGCGCGGCCCCGGCGGGGCGCTCGGCGTACTTCGACTCGAGAAACTCCACGTAGTCGAGCACCAGGTAGGCCTTGTCCTCGGGCAGCGCCTCCAGCTTGCGCTGCAGCCGGTCGCGCAGGATCTCGTTCATGGCAGCGTCTCCAGCGACATGAGGTCGAGCACCGGGTTGCCCAGGAACCGGGTACGACCGGCGCGCACACGCGCCGTGACTTGGACGGTCGCGAGCGGGGTGAGGGCGTCGAGCGGCGCGCGCTTCGCGTCGGGAACGACGACGTACACGAAGCCGCGCTCGGGCAGCGGCCCCCGCGCGAGCAGGTACGTCGCGCCGTTCGGAATGTCGGGGCGGAGCTCGTCGGCTTTCTGCACCGCGATGAACTGGAGCGTCCAGCGCAGCACCTGCCCCACGTAGCGCTGCGGCTCGGCGCGCAGCTCCGCCGCCGACACCCCCACCAGCACGCCGGCGGGCGCCGCCTGCAGGTCGCCACTCCGCACCCACCCGTCGATCTCCACCCGCGTCCAATCGCCCGAGCGGCCCAGCACGCGCAGCGGCGCGGAGGGCGCGAGCGTTCCCGTCGGCGCCCCTTCGGGGGCTCGATACAGCACGGTGCGCCGCGCCGATTCAACGTGCGACGGGTCGGGGGAGGCGGGGCTCGTATCGGGGTCGGTCCCTGCCGCCCGCGAGCTCGCCACCTGCGCGACCGCCTCGACGTCGCCCTGTTGCACCCAGCCGGTGCGCGTCACGTGGACCCAGCGGTCCGCGTCCCCGTCGTTGACCTTCGTCAGGAGAAACCCCTGGGGCAGCTTGCCGACCAGCGCACCGGCGGGCGCCGAGCGCAGGTTCTCCTCGGGCGTGCGGGTGACCGCCAGGTCGAAGCCGGCGCGGGGAGTCGGCCCGACCGACGTCGCGAAGATCCAGCCCTCGAGGGTGACGGCGAGCCAGTCGCCCCGCGCGTCGCCGCCCGCGACCTGCGCTCCGCGGGCGAGGCGCGCCAGGCGCTTGCCGCCCGCCTCCTGGAAGAACCAGGCGCCGTCGGTGGTGATGCGGTAGCGCGCTTGGGCGGCCAGCGACGCATCCGGCGCGGCGGGCCCGAGCCAGAAGACAACTGGTAGGGCGCGGAGGGCCCGACTAAATTGCATCGCTCTCAAATATGCCTAAGAGGGATGGGCCGCGCACCCCGGTCGTCTTGATCGTGCTCGATGGCTGGGGCTTCCGTCCCGGCCGCGAGGGAAACGCCGTCGAGCTGGGTGACACGCGCACCTGGCACCGCCTCTGGGCCAAAGCGTCGCGCACACTGCTCGACGCCTCGGGGCTCCCTGTGGGACTCCCCGCCGGACAAATCGGTAACAGCGAGGTCGGACACCTGAATCTCGGCGCCGGACGCGTGGTGCCCCAAGACATCGTGCGCATCTCGCAGGCGATCCAGTCGGGAGAGTTCTTCCGCTTGCCGGCGCTCGTCGAGCTGTGCCGCGGCGTGAAGCGACGCGGTGCCACACTCCACCTCATGGGCCTGCTCGGGAACGGCGGCGTGCACGCCCTCGATCAGCACCTCGTCGCCGCGATCATGCTGGGCCACCAGCACGAGCTGCCGGTCGCGATCCACGCCTGGCTCGATGGGCGGGATACGCCGCCCCAGTCGGGGCTCGGGTTCATGCAGGAGCTGCTGGACGGAATCGGGGCCCGGGACCCGGCGCCCGGCCCCCCGGCCCCGGTCGTTTCCACTGTCGTCGGCCGGTACTACGCCATGGACCGCGACAAGCGCTGGGAACGGACCAAGATCGCCTACGATGCCATGGTCCACGGGGTGGGCGAGCCCTCCCCGGACCCGATCGCGGCGATCCGCACGGCCTATGCGGCTGGCGAGACCGACGAGTTCGTGAAGCCGCGGGTCATCACGGGCACGCCCCGCATCCGGAGCGGGGATGGCGTCTTCTGCTTCAACTTCCGCGCCGACCGCATGCGCCAGATCGTGCGGGCCCTGGCGCTCGACGGCTTCGACGCGTTCGACACCGGCCGGCGACCGTCCGTGGAGCTCGTCACGATGACGCAGTACGACGAGACCTTCTCCTTCCCGATGGCGTTCGGACCGATGGTGCTGTCGCAGATCGTCGCCCAAGTGCTGTCGGACCAGGGCAAGACGATGTTCCGCACCGCCGAAACCGAGAAGTACGCGCACGTCACTTACTTCTTCAACGGCGGCCTCGAGACGCCGTACCCGGGCGAGGAGCGGCTGCTCGTGCCGTCGCAGAAGGTGGCGACCTACGATCTCATGCCGGAGATGAGCGCGGCCGGCGTGACCGACGTACTCTGCAAGGCGATCCGCGCGCGTCACCACGACTTCATCCTGTGCAACTACGCCAACGGGGACATGGTCGGTCACTCCGGGGTACTACCGGCGGCAGTCAAGGCAGTGGAGACGGTGGACCAGTGCCTCGCGCGAGTACTGAAGACCGCCGAGCAAGCCGGCGCCACGCTGCTGATCACCGCGGACCACGGCAATTGCGAGCTGATGATCGACCCGACGACCGATGGCCCGCACACCGCCCACACCACGAACCCCGTCCCTTTCCTTATCGTCGGGGATCACGCCACCACCCCGCTCCGCCACGGCGGCGCCCTGCGCGACGTGGGGCCCACCGTGCTGCGGATGCTGGGGCTCGAACCGCCGCCCGAAATGACGGGGCGGGATCTGAGGGAGACGGACTGATGGGACGAACGAATCAAGGTTGGAAGGTTGGACGGTGGCTGCTCCTTTCCATCCTTCCGGCCTTGCACCTTTCCGCTCAGGTCGGCCACGAGCCTTCGCACTCGCCCTACCACGATATCCGCCGGGGCGGGGTCGGCGTGATCACGGTTGGTTATCTGGGTGGCTCGCGGGGGGGCCCCGGGGTCGGGATCTCGGATGGGCCGACCGGCGGGCTGCGCTACGAGGTGGCCTTCGGGAACGCGCTGGGCGCCTCCCTCGGGATCGCCTACGCGCAGACGACGCGGTTCGTCGTGGACCCGACCAAGGACTCCCTGTCGCGTCGCACCGGTCCGTTCAATACCGACGTCGTGCTCGCCGATGTGGCGCTGCAGCTCGCCCTCACCGGCCGCAAGACGTGGCACGGCTTTGCGCCCTACCTGGGAGGCGCGTTCGGCGCGGCGATCGGCGGCGGCTCGCCGCCTGATCCGACCGGGTACGACTTCGGCACGAAGCTGACCGTCGCGCCGGGAGCGGGGCTGCGATGGTATCCCGCGCGGCGCGTGTCGGTCCGAACCGATTTCCGCCTGGTGCTGTGGCGGCTCAAGTACCCTCTCGACTACAAGAACCCGTCCCCCGACGGCAGCCGCGTGCTGCCGCTCACCGCCCCGCTCACCGAGTGGACCGCCCATCCCTGGATCACGATTGGCCTGGGGTGGACTTTCTAGGGGAGGGCCTGCGGCGCGCCTTCGCCCTCTTGCTCGGGGGCGACGCCGAAGTGAGCGGCGTCGTCTTGCTCACCTTGAAGGTCGCCGTCACGGCCACGCTGATCGCGTGCGCCTTCGGCCTGCCACTCGGCTTTTTCCTGGCGACCCGTCCGTTCTGGGGACGCCGCGCGGCGTTTACGCTCGTCAACACCGCGCTCGCCTTCCCCACCGTCGTCACCGGCTTGCTGCTGTTCGGCCTCCTGTCCCGGCGCGGGCCGCTGGGGGGCGTGGGGTGGTTGTACACGTGGCAGGCGATCGCGCTGGGCGACGTGTGCATCGCGCTCCCGATCGCCGCGGCGCTGTCGGCCGCGGCGGTTCAAGGAGTGGACCCGCGGATCCGCCGCACCGCCCAGACCCTCGGCGCCTCGGCGTGGCGCACGGCGTGGGCGGTCGCGCGCGAAGCGCGCTTCGCGCTGGCGGCGGTGATCACCGCCGCCTTCGGTCACGTGATCGCGGAGATCGGCTCCGCCATGATGGTCGGCGGCAACATCCGCGGCTCGACCCGGACCCTCACCACGGCCATCGCGCTCTACACCGGCCAGGGCGACTTCGGGCTGGCGCTCGCGCTCGGCGTCATCCTGCTGGTGCTCGCGCTGCTCGTCAACATCGCCCTGCAGGTGCTCCAGGGCCAAGGTCATGCTTGAGCTCGTGGGCGTGCGCCACCGCTATGCGGCGCGCGTGGTCCTGGACCTGGACCGGTTCGCCATCCCGCCGGGAGCCCTCATCGCGATGGTGGGACCCAACGGCTCGGGCAAGAGCACCTTGCTCCGGCTCCTCGCCCTGCTCGAGCGGCCGAGCGAGGGCGAGGTGCGGCTCGACGGCAAGGCCGTTTCCGGCGGACCGGCGCACGTCCGGCCCGGCACGGCGGCGCGCCGCCGGGTCACGCTGGTCGAGCAGCGGCCGATTCTGCTGCAGGGAACGGTCCGTGATAATATCGGATTCGGATTACGGGCGCGGGGGATGAGACGGGCAGAGGTGAACAGGTTGATAGAACAAGTCGCCGCGCGGCTCGGCGTGACGCCGCTGCTGGAGCGCCGCCGCCACGAGCTGTCGGAAGGCGAAGTGCAACGCGTCGCCGTCGCCCGCGCGCTCGCCGTCGAGCCCCAGGTCCTGCTGCTCGACGAGCCGGTGAGCTCGGCCGACCGCGCGGCGGCGCAAACGCTGTACGCCGCGCTGCGCGAGGAGCGCAGCCGCCGACCGCTCGCCATCTGCCTCGCGTCGCACCAGCTCGAGGACGCCTACCGCTGGGCGGACGATGTGCGCGCCCTCGCCGAGGGGAAGCTCTCGCCCGTGACCCCCGAGAATCTGTTTCGCGTCGAGCTGCCGCAGACCGGCGCGGGGGACCTGAAGCACGTGCGCGTCGGCACGATCGAGATCGCCGCGATGACCGACAAGACGGGGCCCGCGATCCTCGCCGTGCCGCCCACCGACATCCTGGTGAGCCGGGAGCCCCTCGCGTCTTCGGCGCGGAACGCGTTCCGCGGGCGGGTCACGCGGCTCGCCCGACAGCGTCCCGGAGCCGTGCACGTGACAGCGGACGTAGGGGTGGAGCTCGTCGCGGTGGTCACGGAAGAGGCCGCCCGCGATCTCCAGCTCACGCCGGGGAGCCCGGTGGTGCTGGCGTTCAAGGCCAATGCGGTGCGGGTGTTCTAGGGATGCCGATCAGCTATCTTACGCGTATCGTTGAGTTTACCGCGACGCACCGGATCCGGCGCGCCGACTGGACCGACCAGCAGAACCGAGCCGAGTTCGGCAAAGCGGCCGTTGATCACAGCCACCGCTACCAGTGCCGGGTCACCGTGCAGGGACGGCTCGTGGCCGAGGCGGGTGGCGTGATGAGCCTGGCGGCGCTCGACGTCCTGCTCGCCGCGGAAGTGACCGCGCGGCTCGACGGGCGCAGCATCAATGACGCGTTGCCGGAGTTCGCGGACGGCCGGCGTCTCGCCACCGGTGAAGCCCTGGCCGTGTACGTCTGGGAACGACTTGCCGCGCGGCTGCCGCCGGGCGTGACATTGCACGCCGTGCGCGTGCAGGAAGGGTCGCACATTTACTCGGAGTACTTCGGTGAACGCTGACCCATTAACCCCGGGCTTGCGCCCGGGGTCAGCGCCAGCGCACGCCGCCGGCTCCCGGAGGGGCCGGATGCTCGCCGACTCGGCCGTGGTCGAGGAGTGGCCCGTGTGGCTCGAAGTGAACGGCGCGCCGGCGGTGACGTGGATGTGTACGCCCGACCAGCTGGAAGAGCTGGCGACCGGGTGGCTGCACGGCGAGGGCTACATCGAGACGCTCGACGACCTCGTCAAGCTGCGCCCCTGCGCGACGGATCTCGGTTTCTGGGCGGAGGTGAAACCGGAGCGCGTGACGCTGGTGCAGGGCGACGAACGGCGCCGGGTGCTCGCGTCGGGGTGCGGCGCGGTGTCCACCTTCCTGGCTGATCCGCCCGCGGTGCGGCACGCACCCGCCCGGCGCGAGCCCCCCTCTCCGGAGAACTTGCGGGCACTCTTCAAGGAGCTGTTCGCCCGCGGCGCGCGCTACAACGAGACCGGCGGAATCCACGCCGCCGCCCTGACCGACGACGCGGCGCTTCAGTTCCACGCCGAGGACATCGGGCGGCACAACGCCGTGGATAAGGTGATCGGCGCCGCCGTAATCGCGCGACACCCGATCGCCGGCCGGGGACTGCTCGTCACGGGCCGCATCTCGGCCGAGCTGGCGCATAAAGCAGCCCGCGCCGGCCTCGCGTACGTCGCGACGCCCAGCGTCCCGTCCACGCTCGCGCTCACGGTCGCCCAGCGCGCGGGCATGGTGCTCGTCGGACGCGCGGTGAGCGGGACGCCGCACATCCACCGGCCGGACGCATGAACCCGGAGGCGCTGCGCGCCCTCCTGCGGGAAGCGACGACGATCGCGATCGTAGGCCTGTCGCCCAAGCCCTGGCGGGCCAGCCATCAAGTGGCGCGATACCTCCAGGAGGCCGGCTACCGCATCGTACCGGTGAACCCCGAGCACGAGGCCGTGCTCGGCGAGCGGAGCTACCCGTCGCTCACCGCGGCCGCGGCGGCGGGCTCCATCGATGTCGTAGACGTGTTCCGGCGCAGCGAGTTCGCGGGTGCGATCGTGGACGAGGCGATCGCCGTGCAGCCCCGTCTGATCTGGCTGCAAGTCGGCGTGGTGGACCCCGCGGCGGGGGGGCGTGCAGCCGCCGCCGGCATCCCGTGCATCATGGACCGCTGTCTCATGGTCGACCACCAGCAACTGCTCGAGGTGTGAAGTGCCCGGCTCCCAGCCACGCCCAGTGCTTCTGCTGCTCGGCCTGCTCGCTGGCGTGCCCGCCCCGGGGCGGGCGGCCGTCCAGGTGGGGCCCCGGCCGACCCTCGTCCTGACGCTCGTCGCCGGGGTGGCGGACGGCGCCGGTCTGTGGACGGTTCCCCGACAGCCGTTCTGCCCGGTTTACTCGAGCGGCTCTTGCGCCGCGCCCAGCGACACGTTGCGCCTCGCGCGCGAGCAGAGCTCGAGCATCACCATCGGCGCGGCGGTGAGCTACTTTCCCGGCTCGAGCGTCGGCATCCAAGCCGAGATGGCCTACCTGGGCTTGCCGCTGCGCGACGCCTGCGCGGTGCTCAACCTCTCCCCCAGCCAGCCAAGCCGCCAGCTGTGCGCCAACATGCAAGGGGCGTCGCATTCCACAGGGGCGATCTCGTTCGCGGCGAGCGCCCTCGTGCGCGGGGCGTCTCGCGGGCAGCTCAGCCCATACCTGCGCGGCGGTGTCGGGCTCGTCACGTTCGATCACAGCCCGATCGAGCTCGTGGGCGTCGACAGCGCGGCCAACTCGTATCAGGTCTTCATCGACGACTCGCCACAGCGGATCGCCGTGAGCTTCATCGCGGGCGCGGGTTTCACCATGGCGCTCGGAAGCGCGTACCGGTTCCGCCTCGAGGCGCGCGATGCCATGACCCGGTTCCAGCGCGTCACGGGCGCGTCGGACGCATCGCTCGTCCCCCCCACCGGAGCCAGGTTCTTCCACCACTTCGTGCTGACGATGGGACTCGACGTGGTGCTCGAGCAGAAGCGGGGGCGCCGCTACTGAGCGTGCGCGCGGCCGTCCTCGCCGGCGGCGCGGCACGCCGCTACGGCGGCCGTCCCAAAGGGCTCGTCGCACTCGGCGGGCGACGCATCCTCGACCGCGTGGTGGACGCGGTGCAAAGCGTCGCGGGCGAGTCGCCGCTGCTCGTCGCCAACGCCCCCGACGCGTCCACTTGGCGTCCCGACCTCCGCACGGTGCCCGACGTGCGCCCGGGGTGCGGCAGCCTGGGTGGGATCTATACGGCGGTCGTGTCGGGCTCCGGCCCGGTGCTGTGCGTGGCGTGGGACATGCCCTTCGTGAGTCCCGAGCTGTTACAGGCGCTGCGGGATGGTGCCGCCGGCTGTGACGCCTACCTCCCGGAGAGCGGCTCGCGGCGCGGGGTCGAGCCCCTATGCGCCGTGTACGGCCCGGCGTGCGGCCCCGCTATCGAGCGCCAGCTGGCCGGGGGCGACCTGCAGGCGATCGGCTTCCACCGGTCCGTGAAGGTCGGTACACTACCCCTCGAGCGCGTCCGGGCGTTCGGCGACCCGGCCGTGCTGTTTTTCAACGTGAACACGCCGGAAGACCTGGAGCAGGCGGAGGCCCTGTGGCGGCGACGCGCATGATCTCGATCATCGGGCGCAAGAACGCCGGCAAGACCACCCTGCTCGTGGCCCTCGCGGCGGAGCTGGTGCGTCGCAAGTTCCGGGTTATGACCATCAAGCACGGCACCCACCCGGCTGACATGGACCAGCAGGGCAAGGACACCTGGCGGCACTGGCACGAGGGGAAGGTCGAGCGGGTGCTGATGGAGGCCCCTGGCGAGCGCGTCCTGTTCGAGCGCACCCCGCAGGAGTCCGACCCGATCACGCTTGCCCGACGCTACCTCGACGGCGCAGACATCGTCCTCGTGGAGGGGTTCAAGCGCGCGCCGCTCCCCAAGGTCGAAGTGTATCGGCTGGTCGCTGGCCCGGAGCCGATCTTCGACGCCGCGGCCCATGACCCCGAGGATTGGGTCGCGATGGTCACGGACCACCCGCGCTACCGCGCCGAGTTTCCCGTGTTCCGCTTCTCCGACACCGCGTGGCTCGTGACGCTGGCCAACCTGGCGTGGGACCGCGCCAAGATTCTGGCGCCGTGAGATGCTGACCCCGCCCGAAGCGGCGCGCACCATCCTCGAGCACGTCGCGCCGCTCCCCACCGAGCGCCGGCCACTCAAAGAGGCGCTCGACCTGGTGCTCGCCGAGGACGTCATCAGCCCGATCGACCTGCCGGGCTGGGACAACTCGGCGATGGACGGCTACGCGGTCCGTGCCGAGGACGTCGGCGGCGCCACGCCGGAGCGCCCCGTCACGCTCGCGGTGATCGAGACCGTCCCCGCGGGCCGCTTTCCCGCGAAGCCGGTGAGTGCGGGCGAGACGGTCCGGATCTTCACGGGCGCGCCGCTTCCCGCGGGCGCCGACACCGTGATCCGCCAGGAGGACACCGAGCCGCTCGAGGGCGGCCGCGTCGCTGTGCGCGACGGCCGGGACGCCCGCAAGAACATCCGCCACCGCGGCGAGGATATCCGGACGGGAGCCGTCGCGCTCGCGACAGGCACCGCGCTCGGCCCCGCGCAGCTCGGGGTGCTCGCCTCGATCGCTCACGCTGCGCCCCTGGTGCATCGCCCGCCGCGGGTCGCCTTCCTGGGCTCAGGGGACGAGATCGTCGACTTAGACCACGCCGACGAGATCCTCGCCGGGACGAAAATCGCGACGTCGAACTCCTACACCCTGTTCGGCTCGATCCTCAGGGCCGGCGGGGTACCGCTCGACCTCGGCGTGGCTCGCGACACGAAGCAAAGCCTGCGCGACCACCTCGCTCGGGCTCGGGAGGCCGACCTCCTAGTCACCACGGCCGGGGTCAGCGTGGGCGAGCACGACCTGGTGCGCGCCGTGCTCACCGAGCTCGGCTGCGACATGAAGCTGTGGCGCATTCGGATGCGTCCCGGCGCCCCGCTCGGGTTCGGGCTGCTCGACGGCAAGCCGTGGATCGGGCTCCCGGGGAACCCCGTGAGCACGATGGTGACGTTCGAGCTGTTCGTGCGCCCAGCGATCCGCAAGATGCTGGGGCACGCGTTGCCATTTCGGCGCGCCGTGCCGGTGTGCGTGGTCGAACCGATCACCCTCGGCCCCCGGCTGCGCCACTTCCTGCGGGCCGTGGTCAGCCCCGCGGACGGAGCGGGAGCGCTCACGGCGCGCTTGACGGGCCCCCAGGGTTCCGGCATCCTCACGTCCATGGCCCGCGCGAATGCGCTCCTGATCGTGCCGGAAGACCGTGCGTCGGTTGCGCCCGGGGAGACGCTCCGGGCCCTGCTCCTGGACGATCCGCATCACGTCGCCGAGGCGCCGTTCTAGGTGGCCCTCGCCCCGGACCTGCGCCGCGCCCTCCGCCTCGCAGGCGCTTTGGCGCTCAGCGCGTTGGTGTACTGGGCCAACGTGCGCACGCCGCCCGAGTTCCGCCTGGGCATCCTGTACGTCATACCCGTCCTGCTCGTGGCGTGGCACGACGGCTTGGCGTGGGGCAGCGGGTTCGCCGCCGCGACGACACTGCTCCGCTTCGTGATCGGGATCGACCAGATGCCGGCGGATACCCCCCTGATCGCGCGGCTCGTGAACGAGGTATCCTATCTCGCCGTCGTGGGCGTCGCGATCACCGGACTGTCACAGCTGCGGCGCACGCAGGCGCAGCTGCAGCAGCTCGCCACCCACGACCCGCTCACCAACGTGCTCAACGCACGGGCCTTCTCGGCGGAGCTGGCGCAGGAGCTCGGTCGCAACCGCCGCTACGGCCGTCCGCTGGCCGTGATATACCTGGATCTCGACGACTTCAAGAAGGTGAACGACGTACACGGCCACGCCACGGGCGATGCCGTGCTGCGGCTCGTGGCCGACGCAACGCGCAGCGCCGTCCGCCAGGCGGACGTGGTGGGCCGTCTCGGGGGCGACGAGTTCGGGGTTCTGATGCCGGAGACCGAGGGCATCGTCGCGCACGCCGCCGCCACCCGGCTCGCGGCGGGGATCCGCACGGTGTTCCGCGGCACGCCATCCGTCACGGCCAGCATCGGCGTCGTGTCCGTCACCGGCAGCGAGGCGGGGACCGACGAGCTGTTGCGCAAGGCCGACCAGGCGATGTACGAAGCGAAGCGGGGAGGAAAAGACCGCGTGGTGCAGGTGGCGCTGTGACGATCGGCTAGCCTTGCTGGCCTACTGGTGGGGCGGCATCGGGACGTCGAAGCTCGGCGGCAGGCGCCATGGCCGGCGCAGGCGCGCCGGCTCGAACCCCTCGAGCGGCTGAGGCGCCACCACCTCGGACCAGAAGATGTCCCGCCCCGCGCTCTTCGCTCCGTGCAGCAGCTGGTCGGCGCTACCCATCACCGTCTCCAGGCTCTCCGCCGGCTGCAGGCACGTCACCACGCCCCCGCTCACGGTCAGCGGCATGCCCGTCACCTGCGACGCTTGTCGCAGCGCCTGCTGCAGCTTGCGGATCACCGCGCTCGCGGCGTCGGCGCCGGCTTCCGGCAGCAGCAAGGCGAACTGGTCGGCCCCCAAGCGCGCTACGAGATCGCTGGCGCGAATCGCGTCTCGCGCGGTCTCGGCTACCAGGCGGAGTACACCGTCTGCTAGCTGGCGCCCAAACCGATCGTGCAATTCCCTGAAATCGTCAGCGTCGAAGTACGCCAGGGTGAACGGATGGTTGTACCGTCGTGCGCGCTCGAACTCCCGACTCGCACTCTGGTAGAACGCGCGTCGGTTGTCGATGTGCGTCACATCGTCGGTGTGCGCAAGCGCGCGCTCCCGGCGACGCCCCTGGGAGTGCAGGAATCCGATGTAGCCGAGCGCGAGCAGTAGCGCCGCCACAACGGTGATGTTCCAGGCCATGGCGTACGGCGCCGGCTCACTACATTTCTATGCGATGGAAGCCTTCGGGGTCCGAAATGCGGCGCTCGGCGCTAGCACGCCGTTGCCCGCCGGAGCGGCGGTCGACACCATCGCGGCGCTCGAACTGGACCGTGATCGTCTCACGGCGCCGATCGCGGATCATGCGGCGGCCCCCGAGATTCGTCCGCCGGTCCCACCCCCGTCGGTGGGGCCGTTCCCGCGCTGGATCGCTGAGCCTGGTATCGTTTACCATGTGAACCACCTTCCCCTACCATGTGAACCACCTTCCCTCGCCTGACGCCCTGTCGCGGCGTTCGTTCGCAGGCCGCACGAGCCTGTCTCTGCAAACGAGATGCACATGAAATGGACGATGGTTTCGCGCGGCGCCCGAAACTCGCTGCACGTTCGGGGCCATATACCGACCGCGAGGCGCGGTAAACTATCTGGTTGGCAGGATTGGAGATGCCATGTGGCCACGTTTTGTGGTCAAATGACCACGCACCAATCGTGTGCGAGGGGCCCCATTAATGGTGCGGCGACGCCGACGCAGCGGTGTTGCGCCTGCGCCTACATCCGCTTGTACTTCGGCCCGCTCCCCCCTTCCCGGGGCGTCCAACGGGGCCCCAGCACATCGGTCGCTTTGCAATCGATGCAGTTCGGCGCGTTCACACGCAGGCCGCCGTCCACCTGCTCATACACGCCCGCCGGACACAGACGCGCATAGAACTCGGCCAGTTCGGCCGTCCCTTCCCAACCCACGATGAGGTGGCCAGGGATCGTGTCGCGGGTGACGTTCCCGGATTTGAACACCCCGTCGACCTTCGAGAAGGTGAGGCGGCCGTCGGGGACCAAGGGCCCCGGGCTCACGCCCGGGGCTATGTGACGGGCGACTTCGGCGTCGCGCTGCATGGTGATCTTCCTCCCAGGGAAACGGCCACCCGTGAGAGTCATGAGCGCCGCCTTGAGCCCGCCCGCGTAGAACCCGTCTTTGAAGGCGAGCCGCATGTTCCGTGTGCGGTACAGGTCCTGCACGATGAAGGACTCGCTCACCATCCGGTCGTAGTCAGCGAGTCGGGCCGGGGAGACGTCACCCGCCTGCAGGGCGCCGAGGATGGCTCGTGCCGCGAGCATCCCCGACTGCATCGCGTAGTGGATCCCCTTGAGCGACGGCACGTCCACGAAGCCAGCCGCATCACCCAGGATAACCACGCCGTCCCCCGAGCGTCGCGCCGGTACGGAGTGGTAGCCTCCTTCGGGGATGGTCTTCGCGCCCCACTCGACCATCTCTCCGCCCTCGAGGTAGCGGCGGAACAGGGGATGCAATTTCATCCGCTGGAACAAGCTGTGCACGTCGAGCGCGCCGTCCCGGTAGTCGAGGCCGACCACGAGCCCGAGCGCGACGAGGTTGGGCGCGAGCGGGTACATGAAGCTCCCGCCGAAGGCGTCCCTCGGCAGCGGCCATCCCAGCGTGTGGATGATCCGGTCGAGCGGGTGCCGCGTCTCCCACAGCTCTTTGACGCCGAGGGCGAACAGTTGCGGATTCGCGGCCGTCACCTGCTGCCACGTGCACCACGCCTGCGACAGCATCCCGCGGGTCCCCTCGGCCAGTACCGTCACCTTCGCGGCGAGGTCATTGGGCGCGAGGTAGGTGGCGAGCGGCCGGCCGTCGCGGTCGAGGCCACTCGCCGCCGTGCGCACGCCCACCACGCGAGGGCCGTCCACGAGCAAGCTCGCGCCAGGGAAACCCGTGAAGACATTCACGCCCAGCGCCTCGGCCTTCTCGCCCAGCCAGCGGACGATCTCGCACAGCGATGCGATGTAGTTGCCCTTGTTGCGCATCGTGGGAGGGGTCGGAAGGCGCAGTCGGCTTTCGGCCGTCAGCAGATATACCGCCTCTTTGCGAACCGGCGCGCGGAATGGGAGGTCCGAATCCTGCATGTCGGGGAACAGCTCGCGAAACGCTCGTGGGTTGACGACGGCGCCGGAGAGTGAGTGCTCCCCCAGCGCCGCCGCTTTCTCGAGCACCCCGATGCTGAGCTCGGTGCTCGCGCCTTTGGCGAGCTGCGCCAGCTCGATCGCACAGGCCAGCCCTGCCGGTCCCGCCCCGACGATCAGCACGTCCAGCTCCATCCGATCGCCCGCGCCGGGGGAGCCATCCTTGAGGATGAGCCGGTCTAAAGGCAGCGCCGGCTGGTACTGCGCCGGCAGGAACTGCTCCCGGCTCCCTGCTCCCTCAGCCATGCAGTTTCCTAATCTCTTCCGTCAGCTTCGGCACCACCTCGAACAGATCCCCCACGACCCCGTAGTCGGCCACCTTGAAGATGGGTGCGTCCTTGTCCTTGTTGATCGCGACGATCACCTTCGAGGTGCGCATCCCGGCGAGGTGCTGGATCGCGCCCGAGATCCCCACCGCGATATACAGCGTCGGGCTCACCGTCTTCCCGGTCTGGCCCACCTGATCGGCGTGCGGCCGCCAGCCGGCGTCCACTACTGCCCGCGAAGCGCCCACCGCGGCCCGGCCCCCGAACGCCGCCGCGAGCGCCTCGAGCACCTTGAAGTTGGCGGGCTCCTTCAGGCCGCGACCACCGGAGATGACGATCGACGCTTCGGCCACGTCCAGTGCGCCTGCGGCGGCCTTGATTCCCGTCACCACCACGCGGCCCGCCGCCGCGTCCACCGGTACGATCTCCGCGGCCCCCGCCTTGGGGCGCTGCACCGGCGTGAACACGTTGGGCCGCAATGACACGACCGCGGGCGTCGCCGTGAGCTTGAGCTTCAGAAGCGCCTTTCCCGCGTACACCGGGTGCATCACCGTCACGGCGCCGCCCTCGACGGTAACGTCGGTGATATCCTGGGCCAGGGCGACGCCCAAGCGGGCTGCCACCCGGGGCGCCAGATCCCGTCCTGCCGCGCTCGCGGCGAACACCACCGCTCGGTACCCACCCGCGCGCGCGCGGTCCGCGATCACCCGAGCGTAGCCCTCTGGCGCGTACCGCCCGAAGGCGGGATTCGCCAGGGTGATCACCTTGTCCGCCCCGAATCCGCCGAGCTGGTCCGCCCCCTGGACCGGGCCTGCGGCGACTACGAGCGCCTCCACGCGGGCGGCGAGGGCGTCCGCGAGCCGTCGCGCCCCCGTCACCACTTCGCTCGACACCTTCCGCAGCGCGCCCTCGCGCTGCTCGGCCACCGCGAGGACGTCGCTCACAGGACCTTCGCCTCTTCGCGGAGCAGTCGGAGCAGCTCGGGCACGGCGGCGGGCCCCTCGCCCACCACCTTGCCTTCCTTGCGTTGGGGCGGCGGGGTCATCGCGACCACCTCGAGCCCGCCCGCCGCTGGCGTCGTGGGTTTTACCTCGAGCGGCTTCTTCTTCGCCGCCATGATGCCCTTCAGGGCGGGATAGCGCGGCTCGTTGAGCCCCTTGTCGGTGGTGAGCACGGCGGGAAGCGGGAACTCCACTATCTCGACCCCGCCCTCGATTTCCCGCTCGGCGCTCCCGCGCTGCCCCGCGATGTCCAAGTGCGCGACCGCGGTCACGCACGGCAGGTCGAGCAACTCCGCCACCATCGGTCCGACCTGATGGTTGTAGTCGTCGATCGCCATCCTGCCGAACAGGACGAGATCGTAGCCGCCGTTCGTGAGCTCGGCGGCGAGCGCCTTGGCCACCTCCAGCCCGTCGGCGGGGATCCGATCGGTCTGCAACAACACGCCCCGGTCCGCCCCCATGGCCAGCGCGGTCCGGATCGTTTCCTGCGCGGCGGCGGGACCGAGCGACACGACCACGACCTCGCCCGTGCCCGCCTGCTCCCTGCGTCGCAGCGCTTCCTCTACCGCGAACTCGTCGTACGGATTGAGGATGAACTTGACGCCCGCTTCGTCGAGCGATTTGCCGTCGGAGGCGATCTTGACGCGGGTCTCAGAGTCGGGGACCCGCTTCACGCATACAGCGATCTTCACTGAGTCCTCACGTGGTACGACGCTACGACGCTAGGTTGTACGAAAAGGCGTGGGGAAAAGAAACCTGACGACGTCTGGCTGGCAACCTTATACAACGTAGCGTCGTACAACGCCTTCAGAACTCCGCGCTCACGCTCACCTGCACATGCCGCGGCAGGCCGGGCGTGAGAAACCGCTGCACCGGCGAGCCCGGCGCGAGCGGGTTCGCCGCGAACGTTCCGAAGCTCGCGTATCGCCTGTCGAAGACGTTGCGCACCATGCAGCGCAGCTCGAACCGCTGCCACTCCAGGAGGAGCGACGCGTCGGCCGCCGCGTAGTCCGGGAGCCGCCGCGTCGTGTTGGCCTCGTCGCCCCGGAGCCACTGGCGGCCGACGTAACGCGCGTCGACGCCGACGCGCAGCGACCGCCCCGTGGTCCCGCCCGCGACGACCGGGGCCTGAATCCCTGCGTTGGCTCGGCTGTCGGGGACGAGGGGCAACACGTCGCCCGGGACGACCGTCTCGCCCGCCGGGTCCCGCGGTGTCGCGAGCCGCGCCGCGCTCCGGAACGTTGCGGCGGTGTAGCCATAGTTGGCGTACAGGCGCACGCCCCCGCTCTCCCACTGACCCGCCAGCTCGATCCCCGCGCGCCGCGTCGCCCCGATGTTCTGGAAATAGCCCGCCGTGAGATTCGAGGCGACGAAGAAGATGTCGTCGGACACGTCCGTCCAGAACGCGTCGGCGCTCAGGTCCACGTGACCTCCGGGGCCGCGAAAGTGCCACCCGCTCTCGTACGTGGTCGCGATCACCGGTCGGAGCGCCGGATCGGGCCCCAGCGCGAACGGCAGCGGGCACGCCGCCGCCGGATCCGCGCAGCCGATCTCGACGAGCGCCGGGGCGCGAAACCCCCGGCTCACCGACCAAAACAGCTCGTGCCCCGACCCCGCGCTCCAGGTGAGGCCCACCCGGGGGCTCAGCCGTCGAAAGATGTTGAGCCCGCTTTGGCCCGGATCGAGCAAGTCCTCGAACGGCACGCGGATGTAGTCGTAGCGCCCCGCCACCGTCGCGGTCAGCGCCGGCGCGAGCGGCCAGTTGGCGCCGACGAAGGCGCCCAGGTCGACTTCGTTCGTCAGCACCGACTCGGTGAGCGAGTCCGGGCTGGTCGATCGCACGGCGTAGAGCCGCACCGCCGTGTGCTGATAGGCGCCGTCCACGCCTGCGAGCCAGCGCAGCGGCCGCCCGGCCAGGGCCACGGAGCCCGAGACCTGCACCGCCCCTCCGCCGAGGCGCTCGCGATTGCGCTCGCGGGTGTCGGGCGGGCTCGCGTTGCGGTTGAACTGATCAGTGGTGAGGGCCCGGCCGAAGCCGTTGAGCGCGAGCTGCATCCCACCCACGAGGCGGTGTGCGTTCAGCGTGACCAGATGGGCCAGCGGGGCGAAATAGTCTCCCGGTGTGAAGTTCACGCGGGGCGCCGCGGCGTACGCACTTTCGGGCAGGCTCCCCGCCTGGAAGATGCGGTTGTCGGCTGCCGCGTAGCTCAGCGTCGCATCCCACGTGCCGGAAGTGACGCCGAGCTTGCCGAACAGCGTGGCGGTGCGGCTCGGGGTCGCGGCGCGCCAGCCATCCTCGTGCTCGTACCGCGTGCCGACGTAGTAGTCCCACATCCCGCGGCGATCCCCGGCGCGCGCCTTCAGCTCGTAGCGTCCGAAGCTGCCGCCGGAGACCTCGACCTCCCGCTCGGCCGGCACGGTGCCGCGTCGCGTCACGAGGTTCACTGCCGCGCCAAGGGAGTTCCGGCCCAGCAGCACCGAGGGACCGTAGGTCACGTCCACGTGGTCCACGTCCTCGAGCGGCAGCAGGTCGAAGTTCACCTCGTGGGCGTCGGGCTCATTCACCCGCACGCCGTCCAGGTACACCGTCACTCCTTGGGGCAGGCCGATGGTCGGCGAGACCTGAAATCCCCGGAGCGTCACGTCCAGCTGGCCCGGCGCACCGAGCTCGTCCGACGTCGTGATGCCCGGCAGCTGCTCGAGCGCGTCCGCGAGCGAGCGCACCCCGCGCGCATCGAGGTCCGCCGCGTGCAGCGTGGCGGTACGGCCGGCGAGCCCGCGCGCCAGCTCGCGCACGGTGGGGAGCCGGACGCCGCTGACCACGACGGCGGCCAGGGTGTCGGTGGGGAGGGAGTCGGGCTGCTGGGCGCCGGCGAGCGAAGGCAGCGAGGCGAGGATGAGTGCGCCGGCGAGCAATTGCGGATTGCGGATTGGGGATTGCGGACTTGCAGGACGGACGGCCAATCCGCAATCCACAATCGCCAATCCGCAATCAGTTGAACGCATTCAGCCCCGTAATCTCCTGCCCCAAGATGAGTGTGTGGATGTCGTGCGTCCCTTCGTACGTATAGACCGACTCGAGGTTCGCGAGGTGGCGCATGGCCTGATACTCGGCGAGGATGCCGTTGGCGCCGAGCAGCCGCCGGGTCTCGCGCGCGATGTCGGTCGCCATGCTGACGTTGTTGCGCTTCGCGAGCGACACCTGCTGGGGCGTGACCTTCCCCTGATCCTTGAGGCGGCCGAGCTGGAGGCAGAGCAGCTGCGCCTTGGTGATTTCGGTGAGCATCTCGGCGAGCCGCGCCTGCTGCAGCTGAAAGCCGCCGATCGGCTTGCCGAACATCACCCGGGCCTTGGCGTAGCTCACCGCTTCGTCGTAGCACGCCATGGCCGAGCCCACCGCTCCCCACGCGATGCCGTAGCGTGCCTGCGTGAGGCACATCAGCGGCGACTTCAAGCCCGCCGATTTCGGCAGCACGGCGTCCTTCGCCACGCACACATCCTGTAAGACCAGCTCGCTCGTGTCGCTGGCGCGTAGCGACAGCTTCCCCTTCTGGTCCTTCGCCGAGAAGCCCTGCGTGTCGGTCGGGACGATGAAGCCGCGGATCGATTCCACGTCGTCGGGCTTGCCGGTCTTCGCCCAGATGATCGCCGCGTGCGCGGTCGACCCATTGGTGATCCACATCTTGGCGCCGTTCAGGATCCAGCCGCTCTTGGTCTCCCTGGCGACCGTAATCATGCCGGCGGGGTTCGAGCCGTAGTCGGGCTCCGTCAGTCCGAAGCACCCGATCACCTCGCCTGTGGCCATCTTCGGGAGCCAGTGCCGCTTCTGTTCCTCCGAGCCGAAGGCGAAGATCGGGTACATCACAAGGGCGCCCTGCACTGAGGCGAACGAGCGCACGCCCGAATCGCCGCGCTCGAGCTCCTGCATGATGAGCCCGTAGGCGACGTGGTTGAGGCCGGCGCAGCCGTACTCTTCGGGCAGGTTGGCGCCGAACAACCCCAGCTCCGCCATCTGGGGCACCAGGTGCTTCGGGAACCGTCCCTCGAGGTAGTGCTCGGCGATCACGGGCATGAGGTTGTCGTCCACCCAGGCGCGCACCGTGTCGCGCACCGCACGCTCTTCCTCGGACAAGAGCCCGTCGACGTTATAGAAGTCGACGCCCTGGAACTTGGCCATGTGAGCCTCAGGGAGCAGGGTTCAACGTCGCGACTCGCGACTTGGAACTTAACCGGCGACTTGCACCTGCGGCGCTGGCGCCTGGCGGCTAGTGCGGGCGAAGGCGACCGTATCCGACGCGCGGAATTTCCCGCGCTCCGTCTCCCACCGGAAGATGGTGACCTGCACCGCCGACGGCTCGATGGTGACGAAGTTGAAGCTCGACGGTCGGCCGCCCCGGGTGCGGGTGGAGAGCGTCCCCGCGGCGGAGACGACCACGCGCCCCTGCAGCTGCTCCGCGACCTCCTGGTGGTCGTGCCCGCACAGCACCACCTCCGCACCGGACTCGACGATGCGGCGCTGCGCCTGGCGCCAGCGGGCGAGCCCCATGCGGCGCGAGATCTCCCCCCGCAGAACGTTGTGGTGCAGCACCAGGATGCGCGCCTGCTCGGGAGCCGCGGCCGCGAAGACCTGCTTCACCCGCGCCACCTCCCGCTTCGGCAGGTGCCCTTTGACGGCCAGGTCCCGCAGCCGGAGCGTGAGCGAGCCCCACGCCACCCCGTGCGACGTCAGGGCACCCACGATGACCGCGCCCCGCACGGTGAGCGTCGGCGCCAAGTCGGCGCCGAAATAGTGCACGTACTTGCGGTACAGCGCGTCCTTACCGAACGGGATGAGGGGCCGGGTCCACCACTGCACGTCGTGGTTCCCCGGGATCACGTGCACCGGAGCGGTTTCGGCCGCGAGGTTCGCGAACGCCCGGGCCCGTTGCAGCTCGCCGTGGCGGGCGCGTTGCGACAGGTCCCCGGCGATCACGGTGACATCGGGGCGGAGGTCCGGAATCATTTTCTCGAGCGCTTCGATCTTCCGGACGTCGGCGAGGCCGCCGAAATGCAGATCGGCGAGGTGCAGCAGCTGGACGGTCACGATTCTGCCTGCACGGTATAGGTGAGCATCGCCGCGCCGCTCGCCGCCACGGGGATGCGGAAGCGCACCTCCGTCGCGGAGAGCTTCTCGGCGGGGAGGCTGCTTTCCACGATTTGCCACACGCCGTAGCGCGCTTCGCGCACGTCCACCGTGACGGCCTCCGGCTTCGCGTTGGTGATCGTCACCCGGTACGCCGCGGTGACACGCTGCCGCGGCGGCAGGCCGCGGCGCGGCGGCGCCAGCTGCTCCTGATTGTAATCAGTCTGCACCCGCTCGGCAGTCACGTCGAAGGCCTCCCCAGACTGCACCCGGAGGTCGCGCCCCGGCGCGGTGTGATCGCTGCGTGCCTCGCCCACGAGCTGTACCCGGCCGGCGGAGTCCGCCTGATAGAGCTGCAGCGTGCCACCGGGCAACGGCCGATCGCCGAACGGCGTCCCACGAGGGCGCTTGAGCGTGTACCACACCTGCACGGGCACGCGATTCGGCTCGGCGGCAGACTGCCCCAGAAAGCCACGCCACGGCAGCGCCCCGGGCACGCTTAGCTCCTGCGTGTACAGGACGGCGGCCCGGGGGAACAGGGCGGTCGTGACCGGGGCGCCGGGCTCGATCGAGAGGCGACCGGAGAGCTGGTACACGTGCGTCTCGCCGACGGCCTCCTCCGCGGCGCCCGCGAGAACGGGGGGCGACCCGATCACCATCCGCTCGGCTCGAGCGGTCTCGAACACGACCGGAGCCGGGCCCCGAGCCCGGCCGATCGACCCCGCCACGAGCTGCACCTCCGCGCTGTCGGCGGCGAGCGACTGGGACGTGATCGTGGCCGCCCCTGATACCTGACACCGGACACCCGTCAGTATCACTTGGTAGACCGCCTCCCAGCTCGCTCCTCGAGTGAGCCAGGCAAGCTCGGTGCGCGGCCGTGCCCGCGCTGCCTCGAGCACCACCGTCGCCTCGGGCGCCGTGCGGACCAGCTCCGCGGGGAACATCGGCTCACCCGGCTCCGACAAGACGAAGCGCCCGTCGGACAGGCGGTACTGCGGCGGGCTGGCCCGAACCACGGTCGCCCGCACGGTATCGCTCCTGCCGTCCTCCCGCCGCCGCACGAACGCGAGCGTCTGCCCTGCGGCGCGCCGCAGTGCGCCGTCCCGATCCGTGGGCGTCCGCGCGATCGCCGACAGGAGCGCGACGCCCGTGTCCGGAGAGAAGAGCGTGGCCGGGTCCAAGTCCTCGACCCTCAGCGTGAGGGTGTTCCGCCCCTTCTCGAGCGCCTGGGCCAGCGTGCGCCGCACCACCACCCGGCCGTCTGAGTAAATCGAGAGGGATGTCTGGCCGGCGAGCGGCACCGCGACGGCCAGCCCTGCGAGCACGTGCAACATGCGACGTGCGACGGGAAACGTCATCGCAGCCATTCGAGCGCGATCCTCATGGCAATCCGATAGGTCAGCAGGTACCACGCCACCACGGCGACCGCTCCCACGGTCCGCGCGGTCGCCTGCCAGTCGGGGGAGACGGATCGGAGCGTAAGCATCACGTACCCCGCGAGCAGCACTGTAGTTACCAGCGCCACTAGACGTCCTATGCGTGACGCCTTTCCCGTGACGATTTGGGCACAGCGGCCGCAGAGACCACCTATCTCGATGCCCCCGGTGGTCTCCCCGCAGCGGCTGCAGGGGTGGCTAGAGCCGCCGGACCACGGCGCGGGCGAACTCGGTGGTCGAAGCACTGCCTCCCAGGTCTTTCGTGCGAACGTTGTCCTTGACGATGGCGGTTTCGAGCGCCCGGCGCAGCCGGTCCCCCGCCTCGAGCTCGCCGATGTGATCGAGCATCATCGCCGCTGCGAGCAGCTGCGCCGACGGGTTGGCGATCCCCTGCCCCGCGATATCGGGTGCGGAGCCGTGCACCGCTTCGAAGATCGCGGCCGTTTCCCCGATGTTCGCCCCGGGGGCGAGTCCCAGGCCGCCCACCAGACCCGAGGCCTCGTCCGACAGGATGTCGCCGAACAGGTTCGTCGTCACGATCACGTCGAACTGTGCCGGGTTGATCACCAGCTGCATGGCGGCGTTGTCCACGATCTTGTCATCCGAGGCGATCTGTCCCTCGTATTCCTGCGCGATCTGCCGCGCCGTTTCGAGGAACAACCCCGACGTCGCCTTGAGGATGTTCGCCTTGTGGACCACCGTCACCTTCTTGCGGCCGTGCCGCTTGGCATACTCGAAGGCGTAGCGCACGATGCGCCGGCACCCGTCGCGCGTCATCACCGAGGTTGCCTGCGCGAGCGCCTTGGGATCGCCCCCGACCTTGAACGTGCGATCCATCCCGACGTACAGCCCCTCGGTGTTCTCGCGGACGATGACGAGGTCGACGTTCTGGTAACGCCCGCCCGGCACGATGGACTTCACCGGGCGCACGTTGGCGTACAGCTCGAACTCCTGCCGCAGCGCCACGTTGACCGACCGGTATCCGCCGCCTACCGGCGTGGTGAGCGGGCCCTTGAGCGCGAGCCCGGTGCGGCGGATCGAGTCGAGCGTGGCGTTGGGGAGCGGCGTGCCGGCCTTCTCGATGGCGCTCATCCCGCCGTACTCCTCGTCCCACTCGATCCGTACCCCCAAACCGTCCAGCACCTGCAGCGTTGCCTGCGTGATCTCGGGTCCGATTCCGTCGCCGGCGATCAGCGTCGCCTCGCGCGTCACGGCAGCCCCGGCGTGAGGCTCTTCACGGCGCCCGTCAGCGCCGACCAGGGATCGTCGCCGTCGCCGCGCGCCGTGGTCCGGAACCCCAGGCGCCCGGTGCGCACGTCGACCATCACGATTGTCAGCTCCGCCGTCGCGGGCGGGCGGTCGGGCGGACGGGCGGCCGGGAGGGGCGGCGCCGCGACCGGCCGCCCGTCCGCCTGACCGCCCGCCCGCCGGTAGACCAGCGCCGCCGGCACGAGCGCGTAGCGGCCGCCGTTCGCGGCCAGCGCCACCAGGGTGCGTAGCTCGCCGCGCAGCGGGTCGGGCACGATCTCGATGTTCGGCGCCCGCAGGAGCGCGGTGCCCATCTGGTCCGGATCGGGTGCGATCCCGGGGGCGCGGCGCGCCGCCTTGCGCAACGCTTCGGGGAGCACCCACGTCACCTCCGGTGCACGCGCCGTGAGCAGCGTGCCGATCACGCTGTCGGCCTGGGCCAGCGCCGCACGCCGGTCCGCGAACTTGGCCTGCCAGTGCAGTGAGTCTTCGGCGGCGAGCAGGGTGAGCGGCAGCACGCTGACCTGTTGGGCGGCCAGCCCGGCGGTGGGGAGTGGCTGAGTGGGCGCTGGAGTCTCGACGTGCTGCCGGCCGCCGCAGCCGGCGAGCAACGCGATGGCCACGCCGCACCGGGCACCACGCACTAAGTTTTTGATTTGTAAGGGATTAGTCACGGCGCCAATATCGTGAGCGCGCCTGGGTTTTTCAAGAAGCGAGTGTCAAGCCGCCGTCCACCACGATCACCTGCCCGGTGATGTGCCGCGCCGCCTCGCTGCACAGAAACACGATGACGCGCGCCACGTCCTCCGGGTCCGCCACCCGCCCCAACACCGACTCGTGCTCAGCCCGTTCCAGCACTTCGCGTGGCAGCTTGGACAGCAGATCGGTCTTGACGAACCCAGGGGCGACCGCGTTGACGTTGACGTTGGAGGGGCCGAGGTCGACCGCCGCCGACTTGGTGAGCCCGATCAGTCCCGCCTTGCTCGCCGCGTAGTTCGCGATCCCGAACCCGGGCCGGAACGCCTGATGGCTCGCGACGTTGACGATCTTGCCGAAGCGCTGGGCGCGCATCGGCTGCGCCACGGCCTGAATACAGTTGAAGGCGCCGGTGACGTTGGTGTCCAGCACCTCCTGCCAAGCGTCCGGCTCGAGCCGCCACAGGGCGCCGTCATGGGCCACGCCGGCATTGTTGACCAAGTAATGCACCCCGCCCAGCCGCTCGCGCACCGTGCCGACGAACTTGGCGACTTCAGCGTGGTTGCGGACGTCGCAGCGGGCGCAGTAGACCGGCACCCCCAGGGCGCGGATCGCGGTCTCGGTGAGCAGCGCCTGGGCGCCGACGTCGCGCTCCGGGAGCTCGACGTAATTGATGGCTACCGCCGTGCCGCGTTGCGCGAACTCGATCGCGGTGGCGCGACCCAGGCCTGTCGCGCCGCCCGTGACGATCGCCACCCGGCCCTGCACGGTCTCGGTCAGGCGGAGCGGATCGGGGCGCGTCTCCGTCGCCGGAGCACCGACGGCCGATGCCCCGCGGGACGCGAGCACCCACGACGCTTGAGTCGTCAAGATTTCGAACCTATGTTCGAAATTGAACATCGGCAAGGCACGGCGTAACTTGGGCCCCATGAACCGGATCGGCGTGCTGCTCGTGTGGGGCGGGATCTCCGCGCTGGGCGCCGCCGCCTTCGGGGTGCTGGCGCTGTCCCGCGGGGAGACCATCAACGCCGCCTGGCTGCTCACCGCCGCCGTGTGCACCTACGCGGTCGGTTATCGCTTCTATTCCCGGTTCCTCGCGAGCAGCGTCTTCGGACTGGACGACCGTCGCGCCACTCCGGCGGAACGGTTCAACAACGGCCGGGACTTCGTCCCGACCAACCGGTGGGTGTTGTACGGACACCACTTCGCGGCGATCGCCGGCGCGGGCCCGCTCGTGGGGCCGGTGCTCGCCGCGCAGTTCGGCTTCCTGCCGGGTACGCTGTGGCTCGTGATCGGCGTGGTGCTGGGGGGCGCGGTGCAGGATTTCACGATCCTGTTCTGCTCGCTACGGCGCGACGGCAAGTCCCTGGGCCAGATGGCAAAAGAAGAGATCAACCAGTCCGCCGGGATCACCGGGATGCTGGCCGTCCTGTTCATCATGATCATTCTGCTCGCCGTGCTGGCGCTGATCGTTGTGAACGCACTCAAAGCGTCGCCCTGGGGGTTGTTCACCATCACGTGCACGATCCCGATCGCCCTCCTGATGGGGTGGTGGATGAAGCGGTGGCGCCCGGGCAAGGTGGGCGAGGCCTCGTCGGTGGGAGCCGTGCTGCTCCTGGGCGCGCTGGTGGCGGGGGGATGGGTGGCGGCTCAGCCCCAGCTCGCACCCGTGTTCACGCACTCCGCCACGGCGCTCACCTGGATGATGGTCGCCTACGGGTTCGTCGCGTCGGTGCTCCCGGTGTGGATGCTGCTCTGCCCGCGGGACTATCTGTCCACCTTCCTCAAGATCACGACGATCGTCGTGCTCGCGCTCGCGATCCTAGTGATCCTGCCCCCGCTCAAGATGCCCGCGCTCACGCCCTTCGCGCGGTTGGGGGAGGGACCGGTGTTCGCGGGGAAGCTGTTCCCGTTCGCCTTCATCACGATCGCGTGCGGGGCGATCTCGGGGTTCCACGCGCTCGTCGCCTCGGGCACGACGCCCAAGATGATTGCCCGCGAGTCGGACGCCCGCCTCATCGGCTATGGCGGGATGCTGATGGAGTCGTTCGTCGGAGTGATGGCGATGATCGCGGCGTGCACGCTCGACCCGGGCGTGTATTTCGCGATGAATACGACCCCCGCCGGCCTGGCGCAGGCGTCGCAGGTGCTGAGTCAGGCAGGATTCGTCGTCACACCGGACGTCATGCACCAGCTCGCGACCCAGATGGGCGAGCAGACGCTGATCGCGCGCTCGGGCGGTGCGCCCTCGCTCGCCGTCGGGATGGCCCAGATCTTCGCCGGCGTGACCTCGGCGCTGGGCGGCCGGACGCTCACCGCTCTGTGGTACCACTTCGCCATCATGTTCGAGGCACTGTTCATCCTGACGACGATCGATACAGGCACGCGCGTCGGGCGGTTCATGCTGCAGGAGATCGTGGGCCACGTGTGGCCGCGCTTCGGGGAGACGTCGTGGTACCCGAGCGTCCTCGCCTCGAGCGCCCTGATCGTCGCGGGATGGGGGTACTTCCTCTACCAAGGCGTGGTGGACCCCTTGGGCGGGATCAACTCCCTCTGGCCCCTGTTCGGGATCTCGAACCAGCTGCTCGCCGCGGTGGCGTTGTGCGTCGGCACGACGATTCTCATCAAGATGGGCCGGGCGCGTTTCGCCTGGGTCACGCTCACGCCGCTCGCCTGGCTCGTGATCGTCACGATGACGGCGGGGTGGCAGAAGGTGTTCTCGCCCGATCCGCGGCTCGGCTTCCTCGCCCACGCCGCGTCGCTCGCGGGCTCGTCCAATCCCGATGCCGCGCGACTGATCTTCAACGACCGGCTGAACACCTTCGTGGCGCTGTTGTTCATGACGGTGGTGGCGGTGCTGATCGTCACGTCGCTGCGCGAGTGGTGGCTGGTGCTGTCGCGACGCAAGCCGGCCCTGGTGCACGAGGCGCCATTCGTGGAGAGTGCGTATGCGACGGGAGACTGAGCGGGAAACGGGAAAGGGGAAAGGGGAAACGTGGGTGAGGCGCGCCCTTCGGGCCGCTCGGCGCGTCCTGGGGGCGCCGGATTATGACGCGTACCTCGAGCACTGCCGCGTGGCCGGGCACGAGCCCGGCATGAGCGAGCGGGAGTACGTCGCGCAGTTCTTCGAGGCAAAGGGAAAGGGCCTGCGCTGCTGCTAGCGCTCGCTGACTACTCCCGCTTCGGCATCGCGTGGGTCGCGTTGTGCGTGGCGCTCGCGATCCACGTGGCGGACGAGGCGTTAACGGATTTCCTATCGGTTTACAATCCCGCCGTACAGGCGATCCGAGCGCGGTTTCCCTTCCTTCCACTACCGACCTTCACGTTCGGTGTCTGGCTCGGCGGGCTGATCGCGATGACCGTCCTGCTGCTCGCCCTGTCACCGGCGGCATTCCGCGGGGAGCCCGGGATGCGACCGGCGGCCTATTTGTTTGGCCTAATGATGGCGGGAAACGGCCTGCTGCACCTGGTCGGGTCGATCTATATGAAGAAAGCGATGCCGGGGGTGCACTCGGCGCCGCTCATCCTCGGCGCCGCGCTGTATCTGCTCGCGTCCGTGCGCTAGGCCGCCAGCTTGACGCCCCCCCTCCTGGGTGCATATTGAAACCAGCTCAGGTGCTATGAACCCCGTGGCGCGATGTCGTGCGGCTCGCCAATGCCTCGGGGGGAGCGAATCGCGAAACCGGCTGAGTGGGGCACACCCATTCGGCCGGTTTTTCATTCGTTGCGTGGCGAGCCGAACCCGGAGGCGTCCATGCGCACTCGCTTCGCACTCGTGGCTCTCGCCGTCGCCCTCTCCACCGCATGCGGGGAGGGGCCGTTGGTCCCAACCAGCGGCGCGATCCGCATCGTGCTTACGACCATCGGAGCGGATCCGGATGCGGACGGCTACGCCGTAACGCTGGACGGTGCCGCCCCACGCACGGTCGGCGTGAACGGGACGCTGGTGCTGCGGGACTTGGGTACTGGGGCTCACTCGGTCACGCTGGCAGGACTGGCGGCCAACTGCACGGCGGGCGGGGAAAATCCCCGCGCGGTCACCGTCAGGGCCGGCGACACCCTGCAGGTCGCCTTCGCGGTCGTGTGCGTCGCGGTCACCGGCACGATCGAGATCAAGGCTGCGACGTCCGGGGCCGATGTCGATCCCGACGGCTACACCGTCCAGGTAGACGGCGGCACGACCGCGGCGCTGGCCGTGAGCGGCACCACCAGGTTCGAGGGACTCTCGGCGGGGAGCCATACGGTCACGCTGGCAGGCGCCGCGACGAACTGCCCGGTCGCCGCTGACAACCCGCGCACGGTGAGCGTCACGACGGGCGCCGTCAAACGCGACACCGCGCGGACGACGTTCCAGGTCATCTGCGTCGCCACGACGGCGGTCATCGAGGTCGCCGCCGTCACCTCGGGGATCGATCTCGATCCCGACGGCTACACCGTCCAGGTGGACGGTGGCGCCTCCCGGGCGCTCGCCGTGAGCGGCACCATCAGGTTCGAGGGTCTCGGCGCGGGGAGCCACACGGTCACCATGACCGGGGCGGCGGCGAACTGCCCGATCGCCCCGGACAACCCGCGCACCGTGAACGTCACAACGGGCGCGGTCACGCGTGACACCGCCCGGACGAAGTTCCAGGTAACCTGCGGGGCGGCGACCGGCAGCATCCAGGTCACGACGGCGACCTCGGGAATCGATCTCGATCCGAACGGCTACGCGATGCAGATCGATGGCGGGTCCCTGCGGCTACTCCTCGGAGCCGGGACCGTCACGATCGACGGTCTCGCCGGAGGAGACCACAGCGTGGTGCTATCGGGCGCCGCCGGGAACTGCACGGTCGGCGGGGACAATCCCCGCGTGCTGCATGTGATCACCGGTGGCGCCGCGCGCGACACGGCACGGACCCTGTTCCAGGTGACCTGCGTCGCCGTGACCGGCAGCATCGAGGTGAAGGCCGCGACCACGGGAGTGGATTTCACTCCTAACGGCTACACCGTCCTGATCGACGTCGGATCGCTGGCACCGCTGCCCGTGAACGGAGCAGCGACCATCGGGGGCTTGAGCGCCGGGGATCACACCGTCCGACTGGTCGGCTCGGCAGGGAACTGCACGATCACCGGCGATAATCCGCGCGCCGTGCATGTGACGACGGGCGGCGTTACGCGCGACACGGCACGGACGACCTTCAGTGTGAGCTGCGTCGCGGCGACCGGCAGCATCCAGGTCACGACGGCGACCGCGGGAATGGATCTGGACCCGGACGGCTACACCGTGCTCCTGGACAACGGGCAGCAGCGCCCGCTCGGCGACAACGGGACGACCGTCATCGAGGGGGTGAGCGCGGGGGATCACAGCGTCATTCTGTTCGGCGCGGTGGGGAACTGCGCGCTGGCCGGTAACAACCCGCGCACCGTGCACGTGACCACCGGCGGGTCTACGCGCGATACCGTGCGCACGACGTTCCAGCTCACCTGCGTGCGAGTGGAGAAGATCGCCTTCCAGTCCGGGGCGTCGGTCGACCAGGCGATCATCGCCGTGGCATACGCCGACGGCTCGAACACGGTCACCCTCGCGAGGGGCACCGGGCCGAGCTGGTCGCCGGACGGCACGAAGATCGCGTTCGCCGCGATAGACTACTACTGTGACTATTACTACTACGATTGCTACTATTATCCCGTCGGGTTAGCCGTAATGAGCGCCGACGGCTCGGGCCTCGTGTTCCTCACGAACGAAGCCTCGGATGCTCAGCCGACTTGGTCCCCCGACGGCACGAGGATCGCGTTCATCAGCTCGCGCAATGGTCGCAGCGGCGTGTACGTCCTGAACGCCGGCGTCCCTACCCTGCTCACCAACACACCTCGCGCCGTGTCCAAGCCTGCCTGGTCGCCGGACGGCACCCGGCTGGCGTTCACGTGCGAGGTTGACAGCGGCAACAGCGATATCTGCGTCATCAACGCGAATGGTACCGGGTTTACCCGGCTGACGAGCGATCCGGGGCAGGACGCCGGGCCCGCCTGGAAGCCGGACGGCTCACGGATCGCGTTCGCCACCACTCGGTATGCGGGGGCGTACGAGCTCGCTTCGATGACCCCTGACGGCGGCGACGTTACGAGACTCAGCCCGGCAACCGCCGCCTCGGAACCCGCCTGGAAGCCGGACGGCACCAAGCTCGTGGTCGCGAACCTCGTTTGCGGTTCGTCCTCCGGATGCTCCTCGCGCGGGTTGCTGGTGATGACTGCCGGTGGCACGGGATTGACCACGGTCTCGGCCGGCGCCGACTATGCACCCGCCTGGCGGCCGTGAGGTGATGGGCACGACCCGTGGGTGCGGCCCGCCGCGCGGGCCCGACGCGTCGCGCCGCAGAGGCCTGCTCGTAGCGGCGCTGCTCAGCGGCGTCGGGTGCGGGACGGACGGCGGCGTGACGCCTGCTCCGACGCCTGCAATCCTCGCGAGTGCCGTGGCTGACAACCCGAGCAATGTGCTGAGCGCCGTGGTCACGGGCCGAGTCCGAGGCGCCGACAGCGTCGCGGTTCGCTACGGCGTCGCGGGGTCAGCGCTCGACAGCGCCACGCCGGCCGTGACCCTGGCGGTCGACTCCGTCCTGGTCCCCGTGCTCGGCCTCCTTCCCGATACCCGCTACCTCTTGCGGTTCGTGGCGTACGCGGGCGATCAGACCATCCTCGGCGATACCGTCGGCTTCGCTACCGGCACGCTTCCGGCCGACCTGCCGCGCTACGTCGCGGACGGCGCGGATCCCTCGCCCGGGTATGTCGTCTTCGCCACCGGCTTGTACGGCCTGGTGATCGACAACGGCGGGCGGGTGGTGTGGTATCACCGCTTCTCCCCGTACGGCCCCGGGCTCAACTTCGAGGCCCAGCCCACTGGACGCTACGTCGCCCGACCCTCGGTCCCCGACCCGACGGTTCTCCCTCACTGGGTCGAGATCGATCCCCTCGGCACCGTGACGCGGACCTTCGGCTGCGCGGGAGGCCTCTCGCCCCGCTTCCACGATCTGATCGCCGAGCCGGACGGCGCGTACTGGATCATGTGCGACGAGACGCGGACCATGGACCTCTCGGGGCTGGGCGGCGTCGCGAACGCGCAGGTGATGGGCACCGTCGTCCAGCACGTCAGCTCGGAGGGCGACCTGTTGTTCCAGTGGGATCCGTTCGACCACTTCGAGATCACGGACTTGGTGCCGGCGAGCCGGACCGGGCCGAGCGTCAACTGGATGCACGGCAACTCGCTGGACCTGGACACCGACGGCAACCTGATCGTCTCGTTCCGGAGCCTGAGTGAGATCACCAAGATCGACACGCGAACCGGCGCGGTGCTGTGGCGTATGGGCGGCCTCAAGAACCAGTTCGTCTTCCAGGACGCCGGGGCCCCGGCCTTCTCGTTTCAGCATGGAGTTCGGCTGACGGCGCCCGCGCACCTGCTGCTGCTCGACAACCTCGGTGATCCCACAGCCAGCCGGGCCGAGCGGTATGTCTACGACGCGGAACTTCACACGGCCCAGTTGGTCGCGTCCTATGGGCCGAGCCCGGGGGTAACGGCGCAACTCGGCGGCAGCACGCAGGACCTGCCCGGCGGCCGCACCCTCGTGTCGTTCGGGCCGGCGGGCCGCGTCGAGGAGTACGACGCGTCAGGGCAAGTCGTGTGGCACATCGAGGGCAACCCCGGCTACGTCTTCCGCGCGCAACGGATTCGCTCATTGTATCGCCCTGGGGTTGGCTCGCCCCGGTAGCCGCGACGAGCCGCCAGTTCTCGGCCTGGTCCACTCGGTCAACGTCGGCCCGCTCGTGAAGACGCCTGATAAGTGATTACGACGTATTCAAGGAGGTCTTATGGCAACCGCGTCCACCGTCAGAGCATCGTTCCTGCTCACTCTACTCGTCGCCTGCGCAACGGACTCGGGCACGCTCCCGTCGCAGCCCGGGCCGGCGCTCCGCATCCTCGCGCAGCGCATTGCATCCGATTGGTCGCCGTGGTCCGACCCCGTGCATCTCGACGCGCCCATCAATTCTCCGTGCCAGGACCAGACCCCAACGCTCTCACGAGACCAGCTAGCCCTGTACTTCATGTCGAACAGGCGGGGTGGGCTCGGCGCCGACACGCCGGACGGTTGCCAGGATACCTTCGACCTCTGGGTCGCCCGTCGCGCTTCGCACGACAGTCCTTGGGAAACACCCGTCAATCTGGGATCACCGGTCAATACACCGGTCAACGAGGCGGGACCTGCGTTGTCTCCCGACGGACGCCTGCTCTTCTTCTACCGCTGGGAGGGTGCTGGCGGACAGCGCGACATCTACGTCGCGCGGCGTGCCCACCAGAAGCAGGACATGGTCTGGGAGGCCCCGGTGAATCTCGGCCCTGACGTGAACACGACGGACACGGAAGAAGGACCGAGCTACCTACGGCATGGATCAGATGGGACTGCCGTGCTGTTTTTCGACCGCGGAGCGACCTCCCTCGCGACTGACATCTATTCGGTGCCGGTTGACCGGAACGGCATGCCTCGCGGGCCGGCGCTGCCCGTCTCGGAGCTCAACTCGAGTGTCGAGGACAACCATGCCTCGGTGCGCGCCGATGGACGGGAGATCTTCTTCGACTCGCGCCGCCCCGGTGGCATGGGCTTCGATATTTGGACGTCCACGCGCCCTAGCGTCCACGATGACTGGTCCGCGCCCGTGAACCTGGGAGCGCCGGTGAACTCCCAGTTCGCCGAGTTTCACCCCAACGGGTCGTTCGACGGTCGCACGCTGCTGTTCATTGCCGGCGGGAATCGGAAGCCCAATCTCGGTGGGTTCGATATCTGGATGACGACGCGCGCGCCACTTGGCGACTTGGACGACGACGATAACGATGCGCAGGGGGATCGCGACCACGAAAGCCCCAGGAGCTGGAGGTGACCGTCCCGACTCCCCCCGGCGGTGCGTGGTCCCCCGTTCCACGGGGGGCTAACGCCTGGCTGCCCTCGCGCGTATTTCTTTCGGTGCGCCGTCGCACCCTTCCACTTCACTCCTTGAGGCCGTCATGTCCCTACGCCGCTGGGCCCGTTTCGTCGTCCTCGCGCTCGTCTCCCCCGCCCTGCCGCCGCTGGCCGCGCAGACCACCGCTCCCCTCGACTCCACCCTGCTCGCCGGGTTCCGGTGGCGTAACGTCGGGCCTGCCAACATGGGCGGTCGTGTCTCGAGCGTGGCCGGCATTCCCAGCCCTTCGAAGACGTTCTTCGTCGCCGGCGCGGCGGGCGGGATCTGGAAGACCACCAACGCCGGAACGTCGTTCCGACCGGTGTTCGACAACCAGCCCTGCATCTCGATGGGCGAGCTGGCGATCGCGCCGAGCGACACGCTGCAGGTATGGGCGGGCACCGGCGAGGAAGACTCCCGCAACACGATCTCCCCGGGCTGCGGCATCTTCAAGTCGACCGACGGCGGGCTCACCTGGAAGCTCGCGGGCCTCGAGAAGACCGGCGCCATCGGCCGCATCGTGGTGCACCCGACCAACCCGAACATCGTGTACGTCGCGGCGCTCGGCCAAGCCTGGACCGCGAACCCCGAGCGCGGGCTCTACAAGACCACCGACGGTGGCCAGACGTGGCAGCTCGTCAAGTTCATCAGCGACAAGGCAGGGTTCATTGATATCGCCATGGACCCCACCAACCCCGAAGTGCTGTTCGCCTCGAGCTGGGAGCGGGTGCGCGGGCCCTACTTCCTGAAGAGCGGCGGCCCCGGCAGCGCTCTGTGGAAGACCAGCGACGGCGGCAAGACGTGGACTGAGGTGAAAGGCGGCGGGTTCCCCGAAACGATGAAGGGGCGCATCGGCCTCGCGATCGCACCGAGCGATGCGAAGGTGGTGTACGCCCTGGTCGAAGCGGATACCGCGCCCAATCCAAAGGTCGACAAGACTAAGCCCGCGCAGAAGCGGCCCTCCGGTCTGTATCGCTCTGCCGACGGCGGAGCGACGTGGACCAAGACGAACGACAACGACGTCCGCCCCTTCTATTACTCTCAAGTCCGCGTCGATCCGAAGGACCCGAATCGCGTATACTGGTCGTCCACACCGGTGAACTACTCCAACGACGGGGGTAAGACCGTCGGCCTGGCGACCCAGGGCATCCACGTGGACCATCACGCCATGTGGATCGACCCTAACGACGCAGGTCACTTCATCGTGGGCGATGACGGCGGCGTGTCGCAGACGTGGGACAAGGGTGGGAACTTCGACTTTCTGAACGTCATCACGATTGCGCAGCCGTACATCGTCAGCTACGACATGGCGTTCCCCTATCACGTGTGCGCGGGGCTCCAGGACAACGGCTCCTGGTGCGGCCCGAGCCGTCATCGCCAGGGCGCCGTGACCAACGCCGACTGGATCACCATCGGCGGCGGGGACGGCTTCTACACCGCCCAGGACCCGACCGACCCGAACATCGTTTACTCGGAGTCGCAGGGCGGGAACATGGGACGGCTGAACCTCGCCACCGGCGAGCGGACCTCGCTCCAGAAGCCCAACTGGCGGCCGCGCTACCAGATCTTCGAGGATTCCATCCTCATCGAGCGCCCCGATACGACCAAACCGCCCACATCGACGCAGCAGAAGCGGCTCGCCGACCTGCGCCGGCGCCAGCTCGCCGACTCGGCCGAGGTGGACCTGCGCTGGAACTGGAACACCCCGTTCTTCCTCTCACCGCACTCGCCGACCACGTTCTACGCCGGCTCGAACAAGGTGATGAAATCCACCAACCGCGGCGAGAACCTGTCGGCCATCTCGCCCGACCTGACCACGCGCGATAGCATGAAGATCGTGGTCAGCACGCACACGACCGGCGGGATCACGCCCGATGTCACCGGTGCGGAGACGTTCTGCACCATCGTGGCGCTCGCCGAGTCGCCGGTGCGGCCGGGCCTGTTGTACGCGGGCACCGACGACGGCAACGTCTGGCTCACGCGCAACGACGGCGGGACGTGGGAAAACCTCACGGGCCGGTTCCCCGGCGCGCCGGCGGGCACCTACGTGAGCCGCATCGAGCCCTCACACTTCGACACGGCCACCTTCTACGTGACGTTCGACGGCCACCGCACCAACAACTTCACCCCCTACGTGTACGTCACCACCGACTTCGGCAAGACGTTCACGGCGATCAGCCACAACCTGCCGACCGGGGGGCCGGACTACGTCCACGTGGTGCGCGAGGATCCGTTCAACCGGAACTTGCTGTATGTCGGCACCGACGTGGGCGCGTACGTATCGCGCGACCGCGGGGCGTCGTGGCAGAAGTTCATGACCGGCCTGCCCGTCGTGCCGGTGCACGACCTCAAGGTCCACCCGCGGGAGCACGAGCTGATGGCGGCGACGCACGGCCGGGGGATCTGGATCGTGGACGTCGCACCGCTCGAGCAGCTCGCGGACAGCGTGCTCGCGGCGAGCGCGTACCTGTTCGAGCCCAAGACCGCTTACGAATACGGCGAGGCCGTGCGGGCGAATACGAGCGGAGGCCACAAGCAGTTCGTCTCGCCGAGCCCGCAATACGGCGCCGAGATCGTGTACCGGCTGACGAGCGGCGACCGCCGCACGCAGACCAAGGTGGTGATCCGGGACGTACGCGGCGACACGGTGCGCACCGTCAACGGCCCGGGCGGCCCGGGACTGCATCGCGCCACCTGGGGATTCCAGGGACGGACGCCGCCCCCGCAAACGCTGTCGCCGTCGCAGCGGCGGGACTCGACGCTGATCGTGCGCCGCATCCAGCTCGTGTTCGATTCGCTCGAAAAGGCGGGCACCAATGCGCAAATGCTCGGGCCCTTGAAGACGGCCCTGCTGGCCGGTGATCTGCAGGGCCTGGCGCAGCGATTCGGGTTTGGAGGGGGTGGAGGTGGTGGCGGCGGTGGCGGCGGGGGAGGTGGCGCCGCCGCCGCGGCGGGACGCTTCGTCGAGCGGCCGGGCGAGACGACGCCCCGCACGCCGGGCGCGGCCGGGGGCCCGCAGGGCGGCGCAGCTCAGCAAGAAGGCGGTGAGGCGGGCACGGAGCAACCCGACGTAGGCTTCCTCGGCACGCTGGGCCAGCTGATCCGCGTCGCGCTTCCGAACCAACGCGGGCCCGGTGGGGGCGGCGGCGGCGGTTTGGGCGGACTCGGCTTCATCGCCCAGGCGTTTGGTCGCACGGCCGGGGGCGGGGGCGGGGGCGGGGGATTCGGCGGGTTCGGCGGAGCGGCCGCCGTCTCGAGCGGCGACTACCTCGTGAGTATCACCGTGGACGGGAAGACCCTCTCCCGGGTGCTGCGCGTCGAGCGGGCGAGCGGGACGGGCGCTGGCGCGTCGTTCGCGTTCGACGACGACGAGGACGCCGACCCGTAGCAGCCTAGGGGAGAACGCGTGAAGGCGCGCGGGGCGCACGCTCCGCCCGCCACACTGGGAATTCGCGTCCCGCCGAGGCGCCGAGCTGCATACCGGGCGCCCGGCTGAACGCACCCCAGCGCGCCAGCCCGAACCCCTCCGGCTCGAGCAGGGCGAAGACGAGCCTGCCGAGCGGTTGCGCCGTGGACACGAAATAGCACCCCGCCGGCACGCTGCGCGGCGTGCGCGCCCACGTCCCCGTCACCTCCAGCAGATGGTGTCCCTGGAACTCCCGCGTCGCCCAGTTGAGCTCGGTCCCGGTGAGGACTTCTACCGTGTCCGTCCACTCTCGGGCGAGCCGCTGCACTTGGATGCCGTGGAGGCGGAGCAGGGCGGCGCCGTCGCTGTCGGCCGCCGGCAGGAAGTAGCCTGCCGGCAACGGGCGGGTGAGCGAATCAACGAAGCGGTCCCTTACTGGCAGCCGGTAGGTGCGGACCTGCTGCATCACCTCGAGCCGAACGGCCTCGACGCCGCGCGACGCCAGCCTGTAGGCGACCGCCAGCGACGGCCGCGGGGCTGAGCTCGCCCCTTCCAGTGCCGTCTGGCGGTCGGCTGCGCGCTCGAGACGGCGGATCTCGTCGCCGTGCCGCCCCGTGTACTCCAGGATCTCCACCAGGAAGTCGTGCGTCACCTGCACGCGCGTCTTGAAGTCGGCGTGCGAGTATGCCTCCGACAGGATCGCCATCCGCCCTCGCAGGCCCACGTAATTCGTTCCATACCAACCGAGCGGAGCGTAGGTATCCCAGCTCTGCGGCGCCTGCGGCGTCTCCACGTTGCCGTAGTCGAAGATCGACTCGTGGTACTTGTCCTGGAGCGTCTTGCGAAGCGCGGGGAGCATCCGGTCCCGCACGAAGGTACTGGGCCCCGCCGGCCCGTTGGGATCGAGCGGCGGCGCGTAGGTGAGTTGATAGCCGTGCAGGGTCCCGTCTGTGGTGTGGAGGTCCACCATCAGCGCTGGGTCCCACGTGGTGTACACCCGGGCGAGCGACGCGCGGGTTTCGGGTGCTTCGGCCTTGAAGTAGTCCCGGTTCAGGTCGAGGTTCTTCCCGTCGGCGCGCTGTCCGATCAGGGCGGGGCCGCTCTGCTCGGAGCGGTTCACCGCCTGCGGGCCGAGGGCGTCGTTGCCGTCGGGGTTGTAGTCCGGCGCCACGAGGATCACGAGGGTCCGCAGCAGCTCGCGGCGCGCTCCCGCCAGCTCGCGCAGCAGTGCGAGCACGGCTTCCTTCCCCTCTACTTCCCCTCCGTGGATGTTCGCCTGCAGGTACACCACCAACTTTCCGGACGCCGCCGCTTCGCCCGGGGACGTCACCGTCGGGTCGGAGGCGATCACGAAGTAGATCGGCTTGCCGAGCGCGGAGGTGCCCATCTCGGAGACTCGGACGGGCGCCCCGGCGAGCTCGAGACTATCGAGGAAAGCGCCTACCTCTGCGTTGGTGGACGTGGCCGCGTAGTCTGTCCGCTCGGCCGTCGTCTGCGGCAGCGCCTGGGCCGCTAGCCCCGGTGCGGCGGCGGCGAGGGCCGCGAGGACAGCGCGGAACGGAAGGCGCATCGGCTACTCAGCCCGCCGCCGTCGCCAGACATTCGATCTCCACCCGCGCGCCGAGCGCCAGCCCGCTCCCCGCGACGGTGGAGCGCGCCGGTGGATCCTTCGAGAAGTAGGTCGCGTACAGCTCGTTCATCTTCGCATAGTCCTTGATGTCGACCAGGAACACCGTGCACTTCACGACCCGGTCAAGCGAACTCCCTGCCGCGGCGAGCAGCGCCTTGACGTTCTCGAGGGCCTGGCGCGTCTGACCCGTGATGCCGGTGTCGGCGAGCTCGCGCGTGCCGGGGCGATTCCCGATCTGGCCGGACAAGTACACCATGTTCCCGACGCGCACCGCCGGGGAGAACGGCAGACCGACGGCTGTGCCGGGGGGACTGATGACCTGGCGTTGCTGCGCGGCGACGGGGAGCGCGATGGCAAGACCTAGGGCGAGCAATGCGCTGGCTTTCATGGTCGGCTCCTGTTGGGGAGATGTAGGATCTGGTGTCGTCCGGAGAATCTCGTGTCGTGTGTCTTGTGAGGGACTGAAGTCCCTCATAACCCCACCACTAGGGGACATACCGTTTAGTCGCCCGTTCCGCCACTCTAGGCTACCCGTCGCAGCATTACCACCGGCCATACCACCGTCAATGCAAGCCCGCCCGCCGCGCTGCCGAAGAAGGCCGGGCCTGCACCGTACGCCTGAAACACCGCGCCCAGCCCGATGCCGCCGGCGAGCGCCGCCAGCCCGGTCACGCCGTGATACATCCCGAATCCGCTCCCCTGGCGCGCACCGGCGAGCTGCGCGACGAGGGCCCGCTCGGGGCTTTCGGTGAGGCCGGCCACTGTCCCGAATGCCAGGAACAGCGTCCACGCCGCTCCGGCGCTGCGCGCCAGCGCGAAGCCAGCCGCTACGCCCGCGTAGGCGAGCCATCCCAGCCACATGGTACGACCCGCGCCGATGCGGTCGGTGAGGCGGCCGCCCGCGAAGCTCGCCGACGAGCGCACCACGTGCAGCGCGGCCCATAGCAACAGCACCGCCGCCGTCGAGACGCCGAGCTGCTGGCATCGCAGGATCAGGAGCGTCTCTGGCATGCGGAGGAGATAGAAGGCGGAGATCCCGAAGAGAGGGAAGATCCGTGATGGTTGGTGGAGGTTGGTGAAGGATTGTGGAGGTGCCACCATCCTCCACCATCCTCCACTGTCCTTGACGGCCCAGACCGCCAGCACCAGGACCGCCACTCCCGGCGCCAGACTCGCTCCGATCACCGTCCGCACGTCCGCGCTCCCCGACGTCAGCAGCCACCACGCGGTGAGCGGACCGAGCACCGCGCCTGCGTGGTCCATCCCCCGCTGCAGGCCGAACGCTCGACCCAAGAGCGGCGCGGGCGTGACATCCGCCATGAGGGCATCGCGCGGCGGCGTGCGGATGCCCTTGCCGATGCGGTCCACCACCCGCAGCCCGATCACCTGCCACGCGGCCCCAGTGAGGGCGATGATCGGCCGCACCAGCACGGCGATGGCGTAGCCCAGCACGATGAGCGGCCCGCGGCGCGCTGTCCGATCCGCCAACCGACCCGCGCCAAACTTCACGACCGACGCCGCGAACTCGGCCACACCGTCCAGTGCGCCGAGCGCCTGCGGGCCCGCGCCGAGCACGCCCGTGACGAACGCCGGCAGCAGGGGATAGATCATCTCGCTCGCGAAGTCGTTCAGCAGCGAGACGAACCCGAACAGCTTCACGGGCCGCGGCAGCCGCGCTACCGCGGCGCCGCTAGCGGTCATCGAGCCCCAGACCCCACCGGATCAGCGTGACGGGCAGGCCGCCGTATCTGAGGATCGCATCGTGGAAGCCGCGCAGCGTGTACGCCGCGCCGCGCGCCATGCGAAAGTCGTCCCTGAGGGTGAGCAGCTCGCGCCGCCCCACCGCATAGCTCAGCGGGTATGCCGGCTCGGCGCAGTAGCGCCGCACCTCCCCCTCCGCGTTGGCCCGCTCCACGTTGACGTGCGTCGTGAGATAGTCCACCGCCTGGGCGAACGTCATCCCCCGGGTGTGCAACCCTACGTCGAGCAGCACCCGGACCGCGCGCCACAACAGGTGCACCCGCTGGAAGAACTGCTCCTCCTCCGACCGGTAGAATCCCTCCTCCCCCATCATGTCCTCGCAGTACAGCGCCCACCCTTCGACCGTGACCGGTGTCCACACGTTCTTCCGCGTCTCAGACCGCTGTTGCTGCGCGTGCACCAGCTGGAGGTGATGGCCGGGGTAGCCTTCGTGGAGCGCCGTGGCGGCAAGCTCGTGGCGGCAGTGGTCGCGGAGGATCCGCTCCTGGGCGCTCGCCGGGAGCGCCGGATCAGGCAGGGTCACGTAGAACCACCCGGTCCGGTCCGTCGAGTAGGGGCCGGGGCTGTCGTAGGCGGCGAAGGGAATCAGCGGCCGCATGAAGGCCGGCGTGGGCACGACGTCGAGCGGGGCGTTGGGGATCGGCGCGAGGCCGCGCTCCGCCACGAAGTCGCGCGCCCGCACCATCTCGCGAGCATACGCTTCCACCAGCCCGGCGGCGGGGGGGTGGTCGCCGCGCAGCCGCTCTGCGACGTCCTGCCAGCGCTTGCCGCCGTCGAGCCGGGCCGCGCGGCGCCCCAGATCGGCCTCGACCTCCTCCTTCAGATGAAGCCCATAGCGCCATAGTTCCGGCGCGGTGTCGCGCAGCGCGTGCTCGTAGTGCAGGTGGAAGTTGAAGTCCTCTTCGCCCAGTGCGAACTCTTCCGAGGCCGTCTCGAGCCAGCGCTCGAGATCCCGCTCGAAGCCCGTCATCGCGTCCGCCGCCTGCTCGACCGCCACCCGTAAGGCGTCGCCCGGTCCGGGGGGCGCGTCCGGAATAGCGGCGCCGATGCCGCGCACCAACTGCAGCCCCCCCGCATTGATCCGCAGCGCCGTTTCGACGAACACCCGGACCGGCTGCACCAGCGCTGCGCGCGCGTCGTCCAGCAGCCGCGGCACGTCCTCGAGCCGCCCGATCAGAGCGCGGGCCCGCTCTTCGTCGCTCCGGTCGCCGCGCCCCAGCAGAAAGTGCAGCCCGCCGAGCAGGTGGTTCAGCCAGAACGCCGGACTCTTCGCCTGCGGCCGTTCGCGCTCGAAGCGGCGCAGCACCACGCGGATGTCGTTCAGCAGCGCGGTCCGGTCGATTTCGTCTTCCAGCTCCTCGGCAGACGTCTCTTCCAGCGCCGCCGCGAGCGACTTCAGCGCGGCGACGTGGGGCACGAGCGCCGGCGGGCTGTAGCGCCCGTAGCGGTCGTCGTACGTCTGCACTCCGGCCTGCGTGGCGGCGACGGGGTCGAAGTGCCACCGCAGGTCGAAGTACGCCTTCTCGATTTCGTGGAGCGTCCCTACCGCCATGCCCCTTGCCTGACCAAGCGGTGGCACTCGTCGTCCGAGAGCACGCGGTCGGTGCGTTTCGCCGCCTCGAACAGCACGCGGCACGCCGCTTCGTCTTCGGCGTCGTAGCCGTGGGTCTCGAGCCAGTACTTCACATTGGACAGCCCCGAGACGGGGGAGATCTCGATCTTCTGCTCGAGCCCGAACTCCTCGGCGGGCACCGAGCTGTACACCCGGTCGGCGAGCCACGCGTGGCCCTTCTTTTTCGCTTTGATGATCGCCGCCGCGTGCACCCCGGTGCCGGTACGAAACGCGTCCGCACCCAGCACCGGGTAGTTCACCGGAATTGGCACCCCCACGGCGTCCGCCACCAGGCGGCAGTACTGCGGCAGCTTGGTGATGTCGTGCCGATGCGCGCCCAGCAGCTTCAGGTTGACGATCAGGAGATCCATCTCGGCGTTGCCCACCCGTTCGCCCACCCCCAGGGCCGTAGCGTGGACGCGGTCCACCCCGGCCTCGATCGCCGCGAGACAGTTGATCAGTCCCAGCCCGCGGTCGCGGTGCCCGTGCCAGTCGATCGCCACCCGTTTGTCCGTGACGATTTCACGCTTGACGAATCCCACCAACGCCTTGACGCCATCGGGAGTCGCATGGCCGACGGTGTCGGCGAGACAGATTCGTGTCGCGCCGCAATCGATCGCGGCGCCGTACAGCGCCTTGAGGGCCTCGGGCCTGGCCCGGGTCGTGTCCTCGGTGACGTACATGACCGGCAGGCCGTGCTTGACAGCGTACGTCACCGCCTCCTCGCTGGCCGTGAGGATGCGATCCAGGGTCCAGTCCTCGGCGTATTGCCGGATCGGGGAAGAGCCGATGAAGGTGGCGGCCTCTATCGGAATCCCGACCTCCTCGGAGACCCGGACGATCGGCTCGACGTCCGCGATCACCGTGCGGGCCGCGCAGTTGGGAAAGATGGGGAGCTTCTGGTCTCGGATTTCCCGGGCGAGCACCCGCACCTGCTCCACCACGCGGGGCCCCGCCCCGGGGAGCCCGATATCCGCCGCCACGATCCCGAGGTCCGCCATCAGGTGGAGCAGCCGCCGCTTGACCTCGATGGAGGGATCCCGCACCGAGGGGGACTGCAGCCCGTCCCGCAACGTCTCGTCGTTCAGCTCGACCCGTGCCCGCGACCAGTCGAGCGCCGTCCCGCCGCCCCTCTCGTTCCAGTCGTAAATCAGCTCGCGCTCGTCCATGACCCTAGTGTCGCCCTCTCGCCGGGCACCGTCAAGGCAGTTAGTGTGCAGGGGTGGATCAGACCATCTCACGCCTGCTCGCGCACGACTGCGTCCGCGCCGCGCGCTCACACCTCGAGCGCAGCGACGAAGTGACGCTCGCGCGCCAAGCCGCGCTCTGCGCGATTCCCGCGCCGACGGGTGCTGAGGGCCGCCGCGCCGCGCACGTGGCCGAGCTGTTCCGCACCGTCGGCCTGCACGACGTCGCGATCGACGAGGTCGGGAACGTCTACGGGTGGACGGCCCGGGAAGGGGGAAGGGGAAACGGGGAAGGCGCCGCGCCGGTGGTGTTATCCGCCCACCTGGACACCGTATTCGGCCCCGAAGTCAACGTCGCCGTCGCGCGGCGTGGCCAGCGGCTCGAGGGCCCTGGCATCAGCGACAACGCGCGCGGCCTGGCCGCGCTCGTCGCCGTGGCTGAAGCCATGGTCGTCACGCGCGTGCCCACAGCTCGGCCGGTGCTGTTCGCCGCCACCGTCGGCGAAGAAGGATCGGGGGATTTGCGGGGCGTCAAGTACCTGCTGAACGGGAAACGGGAAACGGGAAACGGCAAGCCCGCCGCCTTCATCGCGCTCGACGGCGCGGGGCTCGAGCGCGTGGTGCACCGGGCGCTCGGCTCCAAGCGCTACCGCGTCACATTTCGCGGGCCCGGCGGCCACTCGTGGGCCGCGTTCGGCGTCGCCAATCCCGCGAACGCGGTCGGCCGCGCCACCGCGCTGCTCGCCGACTTGCCCAGCCGCGCCGCCCCCCCCGCTCCCCGCACGACCTGCGCCGTCGTGCGGCTCGGCGGAGGTACCGGACTCAACTCCATCCCCCAGGAGGCGTGGCTCGACCTGGACCTGCGGAGCGAAGACCCGAAGGCGCTCGCCCAGCTCGACGTCACCGTGCGCGCCGCCCTCGACCGTGCGCTCGACGACGAGAATCGCCGCCGCGCGCCCGGCACGCCGCCGCTCACGCTCGAGCACCAGCCCGTCGGCGACCGACCGTCGGGCGTCACGCCGCGCACCCACCCCCTGGTCCTCGCGGCGGTCGCGGCCAACCGGGTGCTGGGCCGCGACGCCGAGTTGGCCAGCGCGTCCACGGATGCCAACGTGCCGATCGCCCTCGGCATCCCGGCGATCGCGCTGGGGGCGGGCGGCAAGGCCGGCGACGCGCACCTCGCGACCGAGTGGTATGAAAACACCGAAGGCGCGCTGGGAATCGTGCGCGCCCTGTTGGTGACGGTGGCGATGGCGGAGCTCGCGTGACGGCGCGTCAGAATACAGCCTCCGTGAGCGCCGCCAGCGCCTCGAGCGCCACCCGGCTGTGCCTGGTGGCGCGCACTTGCGAGGAGTACGTGTGCCGCACCACGCCGGCCTGATCGATCACATACGTCACTCGGCCGGGCAAGAAGCCCAGCGTCTTCTCGACGCCATACAGCTCGCGCACGCTGGCGCCACGGTCGGAGAGTAAGAGGAACGGCAGCCCGTGGCGCGCCGCGAACCGGCGGTGCGCCGCGACCGAGTCCGAGCTGATGCCCACGACTTCCGCGCCTCGGGCGGTGAACCGGTCGTAGCTGTCCCGGAAAGCTCGGGCTTCGAGCGTGCATCCGGGGGTCTCGTCCTTCGGGTAGAAGTACAGCACGACGGTGCCGCGGCCCAGCAGATCCCGCAGCTGCACCGGCTTACCCGTTTGGTCCGGCAGTGTGAAATCCGGCGCGCGATCCCCGACGCGTACTTTCTTTTCTTTCCTCACAGAGACAGGCTCCATTCGCTTGGGACAACGTGTTTCAATGCGCGGCGGCGCCCCCCGGCATCCCCTTGCTCTTGTGCATCAGCAGCAAGAGCGGCAGGGACAACACGAAGCACGCCCCGAACAACAGGAACAGCTGTTCGAACGAAAGCATCATCGCCTGCCGCGTCACCTGGCCGTTCAGCACCATCAGCGCCTTCGACTCGGCGAGCGACGCGGGCGTGCCCGTGGCGACGAGTCGGGTCATGATCCCGGCGAGCCGCTCGCGCGTCACTTCCGAGTACTGCGTGACGTTGGCGATCAGGTCGGCCCGGTGGATCGCCGTGAACCGCTGCACCAGCGTCGCCGAGATCGCGATCCCCACGCTCCCCCCGAGCTGGCGCATCAGGTTGAACAGCCCGGTGCCGTTCGGGATCTTGCTCATCGGCAGGTCGGCGAGCGCCAGATTGGTGAGCGGAACGAAGATCAGCCCGAGCCCCACCCCTCGGAAGATCAGCGGCCAGAAGAAGTCGGACATGCCGCTGTCGGTGGTGAAGTGGGCGTGCTTCCACATCGACAGGGCGAAGATCGAGACCCCGGCGAGAATCGAGAGTCGCGCGTCGAACTTGCCCGCAGTTCGCCCCATCGTGGCCATCGTGAACGCGCTGGCGAGCGCACCCGGCAGGATTACGAATCCGGTCTGCTCCGCGGTGAAGTTCTGAAGGGTCTGTAAGTACACCGGCAGGACGAACACCGTTGCGTACAGACAGATCCCCAGCACCCCGCCGAACACCACGCCCACGGCGAGCTGCCGGCTGTTCAGGATGCGGAGGTCCACGACCGGATGCTCGGTCGTGAGCTCGTGCCACACGAACGCGATCAGGGAAGCCGCGCTGATCACGCCGTACAGCGTGACCTCCCGTGAGTCGAACCAATCCAGCCGCTCGCCCCGCTCCAGCATCGTCTGCAGGGTGCCGATGCCGATGGCGAGCAGCAGCAGACCCGGGTAGTCCACCTTCTCGGCCTTCACCTGGTAGCGCGAGTTCTGGATGAAGCTGAGCGATAGCGCGAGCGCCAGCATCCCGATCGGGATGTTGATGTAGAAGATCCACGGCCAGCCGAACGCATCGGTGATGTAGCCACCGAGGGTGGGCCCCAGCGTGGGACCGACCATCACCCCCACCCCGAAGATCGCCATGGCGGTGCCGTACTCCTCGCGCGGGAACTCCTCATACAGGATCGCCTGCGAGGTGGAGAGCAGCGCCCCACCGCCCAGGCCCTGGATGATCCGCCAGAACACGAGGGCGACGAGCGAATGTGCGTTGCCGCAGAAGAACGACGAGACCACGAACAGCGCGATCGAGCCGGCGAAATAGCTGCGCCGCCCGAAGAACGCCGACAGCCAGCCGGTGATCGGCAGGATGATGACGTTGGCGACGATATAGCCGGTCGACACCCAGGCGATCTCGTCGAGCGTCGCCCCCAGGTTCCCCATCATGTGTGGAATCGCCACGTTTACGATGCTGGTGTCGAGCAGCTCCAGCACCGACGCGAGCGACACCGTGATCGCGATGATGTAGCGGTACCTGTACCGGTCGGCGTCCGCGCCGAGGGCGGGTACGGGCAGGGCGGCAGTGGCCACTGGATCGCCTACTTCGTCGTGATGGTCACGTTCACGCTCATCCCCGGCCGGAGCGGATGCGCGGCGTCATTCTTCCCGTCGAGCCGGATCCGCACAGGGATCCGCTGCACGACCTTCGTGAAGTTCCCGGTCGCGTTGTCGGGCGGCAGCAGCGAGAACTTCGCCCCGGTCGCGGGCGAGAGACTCTCCACGTGCCCGCTGAAGTGCCGGCCGGGGTACGCGTCGACGGTGAAGTCCGCGGGGTCACCCGGGCTCACGTCGGCCGTCTGCGTCTCCTTCAGGTTCGCGGTCACCCACACGTCGCCCAGCGGCACCAGGCTCATGAGCGGCTGACCGGGCTGCACCAGCTGCCCAACCTCGACCGTCTTCTTGCTCACGACGCCCTCGGCGGGCGCGGTGATCCGGGTGTACGACAGGTTCAGCGCCGCCTGGTCGCGCGCCGCGCGGGCCGCGCCCACCCGGGCGTCCGCACCCAGCAGTGCGGCCTGGGCGGCGGCGAGGGCCGCGTCGGCCGCGCGTGCCGCGGCCTCGGCCGCGTCGAGCGCCTGCTTGGGAACGATGTCCTTCTCGGCGAGCGGCTTGATCCGCTCGAGGTCGGCATGCGCCTTCTCGGCGTTCGCCTGGGCCTGCGCCACCTGTGCCTCCGCCTGGCCCACCCGCTCGCGATTGCTCACACCGGCGAGCGCCACCGCGAGGTCGGCTTCCGCCTGCGCGAGCCGTGCCTTGTAATCGCGGTCGTCGAGCACGACCAGCGTGTCGCCCGCCTTGGCCGGCCGATTCTCGTCGGTCCGCACCTCCAGCACGTAGCCACCCACTTTCGGGAGGATCGGGACGATGTGCCCGTCCACCTGGGCGTTGTCGGTCGACACGTGGCTGAGGCTGTAGATCCAGCGCCGCGCGCCCACGGCCACCAGGCCGAGCAGGACGACGCCCATGATAATGAAGACGGTGCGCTTGCGGCCGCTCGGTTTGGCCGGGTCGGCCGGTTGCTCGGGCGACACGGGGGAAGGCCGGGCGGACCGCTGGGCAGTCTCACGTTCGATTGTCGTTGCCATGTCGTCACTCATCTGGTGTGGGCGTTAGTGAAGGGTACGGGCGACGCCGGCGGCGCGCGCCAGCGAGATTCGGGCGGCAGCGGCGGCGAACCGGGCGTCGATCTCGGTGTCGCGCGCGCGAATCAGCCCTGCCTGCGCGGTGATGACGTCGATGTTGCCGGCGACCCCGGCTTTGAAACGCTCGCGCGACTGGCTGAGCTCACTCTCGGCGAGCCGCAGCTGCTCGCGGGCCACCGCCTGCTGCGCTTCGGCCGAGCCCAGGTCGAGCAGAGCGGCATCCACTTCGGCGGCGATCTGGCGACGCAGGTCGGCCTCGCGCACCTGCGACTCGCGCACCACGGCGTCCTGCTCGGCGAGCCGCGCCTCGCGCCGAAAGCCGTCGAGAATCGGCACGCTCACCTGCAGCGTGAGGTCGCGGGTCGAGATCGCCCCCGGCACGGTCATGCCGTTCACGCCGTAATCGCCGGCCAGCTCGAGCCGGGGCAGCCGCTCCGCGCGGATCGCGGATCCGGTCTGCCGCGCCGCGGCGGCGCGCGCCAGCTCCGCCCGCAGCTCGGGCCGGTTGGCGAGGGCGGCCGTGACGGCCGAGTCCCGCCGGACCGGCACGTCGGCGGCGCCGAGCGACGGGGCGAGCGAATCCGTGAACGCGAGGGGGGTGGCGGCGTCGAGGCCCAGCGCGCGCGCCACGTCGATGCGGCCGCGGTCGAGCTGGTTCCTCGCCACCAGCAGCAGGCCCTCCGCCGTGGCGAGCTGCGCCCGGGCGCGCGTCACATCGATCGCCGGGCTCACCCCCGCGGCCCGCTGTGCCTCGGCCAGCCCGACCAGCTCGGCGGCGATCACCGAATCTGCCTGCCGGGCCGCGACCACCGACTGCGCGCGCACGGCGCGGACATAGGCGAGCGCGGTCGTGAGCACCGAGCCTTCCACCGTCACCCCGCGCTCCGCCCGGCTGCCGTCGGCCTGCGCTCCCGCCGCCCGCACTCGCGCCACGCTCGACCAGTCGAACAGGGTCTGGGCCGCATTGAGGCGGGCGTCGTAGTTGTTGAACGGTCCGATCAGCTCCGGCACGCCGGGGAACGAGATCCCGATGGAGCGCGAGTTGAACGAGCGATTGAGCCAGGCGCCGCTCCCCGACAACGACGGCAGCAGCGCCGCCCGCGCCTGCCGCACCCGCGCGTCCGCCTCCGTGGTGCGCAGCGTGG
>QHTK01000050.1 GCA_003220795.1 Gemmatimonadota bacterium
CCCCACGCTTCCGAGTACAGCGCCTTATGGCCTGCCGCGCACACGCCGCGCACGATGTCACCGGGGTGCGTGACTCCCGCCAGCACGGCGGGCACAAAATCGGCCAGCTCCACCCAGCTCGCCGCCGCCTCGAACACGTCGGGCGCCACCTTGCGGCAGTGCCAGATCTTGGACCAGAACCATTCCGACGAATACGTGCCGCCGATCGGCGACAGGTACTCGGGCGCGCAGCGCCGGGCGGTCTCCGTGATGGCCGCCGCCTCCTCGGCCGCGGTGTGGTCTTTCCACAGCCACGCCTGCGCCGCCAGCGAGTCACGCCAGCGCGGGTCAAGGGCGAGCGGCCGGTTGCCGGCGTCCACCGGAAGCGGCGTCGAGCCCGTCGTGTCGACACCGATACCGATGACGCGGTGGCGCGCGAAGCCCGCCTGCGTGTCCGCCTGCGCCAATGCGCCGCGCACCGACGCCGTGAGGCCCACCAGGTAATCGGCGGGATTCTGGCGGGCGAGGTGCGGGTCTCGCGGATCGAGCAGGACGCCTTCGGTGCCGGACGGGTAGTCGACCACCGCGGTGCCGAGCGCGCGGCCGTCCGAGCAGTCCACGACCACGGCCCGCACGGAATTGGTCCCGTAATCGAGGCCGATCGTGAACGCAGGCCGCACGACTCAGCCGACCAGAATCGGACTCACGACGTCCAGCACGTCGGGGCCGGTGCCCGCCGCGCGCGCCCGGTCCAGCGCCGCCCGCTGCTCGAAGACGCGGACGGCTTTGAGCGCCAGGTTCGCGAAGTTGACCATGCTCCGCTCCATCGCCCGTGTGGGGTCGTCCCGGTACGTGAACTGGTCCTGGCTGTAGTAGCCGCCGTACTCGCGCACGAACGTGGTGAACAGGTACTCCACCGATTCGGGAATCGACAGCGTCCCGAACATGCAATCCTGGTCGTTGCGACCCTGGCGCGCGTCGTTGATGTCGAACTTGTGAACCGGGACGCCCGCGTACGCCGCCAGGTCGCACGCCGTGGAGGCGGTCGTGCCCTCCATCTTCTGGTGGCCGTAGTCGATCGTGAGGCCGCAGTTCGTGCCGCCGCAGAGCTGATTCACCCGCTGGGCTACGAGGATCGCCGACGCGGCCGTGGGAATGATCATGTACAGCTCCCGCGGCTCGTAGGGCTTGGGCTCGATGGCGAGCTTGATCCCCGCCTTGAGGCATTCCCGGTTGGCCGTCACGAGCGCCTCGGTGAACCATTCGAGCCCCTGCTGGTAGTCGATCTGAAAGTGGTAGTCGGCGCCGTCGGAGCCCGGCCACACGCTGACGATGGGGAGCTTCAAGGCCTGCGCGATCTCGACCGCCTTCAGGATCTCGTCGGTGGCGGCGCGGCGCAACGCGGGGTTCGGGTTGCACGGTCCTCCCAGCCGAAAGCGCGGATTCGTCCAGGTGTTGACGTTGCACGCCGTAATCCGCATGCCCAGGTCGCGCAGGTAGCCGTCGCGCGCGCGCTCCAGCGCCGGCCAATCGATGTCGCCGTTCAGCGTCTTCTCGAACACGCTCTGGTGGATCTCGATCGCGTCGATGCCGGCGGCGTGTGTGCGCTTGCACTGCGCTTCGAAGTCGCCCTTGAAGCTCGTATCGTCGGAGTGGTAGCCGGGCGGCGCAAAGCGGTCGCAAAAGTCGCCCGCCGACCAGTGCCCCACGCTCATCTTGATGTCCATCCGCTTCAGGAATGCGATGGCCTCGGCCCGGCCGAGGTAGCGACTCTGTGAACGGGCGAACGCGAGCTGCTCGGCGTTGAAGCGTGTCATGAGGAGTACCTGATGTTTGCCGGGAGATTGGACCGCGCTGCGGCCGGTGTCAAGCAAGATCCGCCAGGCCGCGGTACAGCTCGAGCGCCTGCGGATTGGCGAGCGCCTCGCGATTCTCGACCGGCAGCCCGTGGACGACCGCGCGCACGGCGAGCTCGCTGATCTTCCCGCTGATGGTGCGCGGGATGTCGGCGACCTGCACGATCCGGCGCGGCACGTGGTGCGGGCTGGCGTTCTCGCGGATGCAGCGCCGGATGCGCTCCCGCAACGCCTCGTCCAGGGCGAGACCGTCGCGCAGGCGGACGAACAGGACGATCCGCTCGTCCGCGCCCGCGGGGGAGCCGATGCGCTGCCCGATCGCCAGGCTCTCGAGCACCTCCGGCAGCTCGTCCACCTGGCGGTAAATCTCGGCCGTACCGATACGGACGCCGCCGGGGTTGAGCGTCGCGTCGCTGCGCCCGTGAATGATCAGCCCGCCGTGCTCGGTGACTTGGGCCCAGTCGCCGTGCCGCCACGCTCCGGGGTAGCGCTCGAAATACGCGGCGCGGTATTTCGCCCCGTCGGCATCGTTCCAGAACGCCATCGGCATGCTGGGAAACGGCTTCGTGCAGACCAGCTCGCCGGCCGTGCCCACGAGGGGCGCACCGCGCGGGTCGAACACCTGCACGGCCATGCCGAGGCCGGGCGCCTGCAGCTCGTCGCGCCACACCGGCTCAGTCGGGTTGCCGATCGCGAAGCAGGAGATGATCTCCGTGCCGCCACTGATGTTGCACAGGTGCACATCCCGCTTGATCCTACCGTACACGTAGTCGTAGCTGTGGCCGGCAAGCGGGCTGCCGGTGGACAGGATGGTCCGGAGCGCGGACAGGTCGTGGGTCTCTGCCGGCACCAGCCCTTCCTTCTCGGCAAGCGCCAGGTACTTCGCGCTCGTGCCGAAGACGCTGACGTGCTCCTCTCCCAGCAGACTCCACAGGGCATCCGGGCGCGGGGCGAAGGGCGCACCGTCGTACAGCACCACCGTAGCATGCACGGCCAGGGCGCTCACGAGCCAGTTCCACATCATCCACCCGCACGTGGTGATGTAGCAGAGCCGGTCCTCCTGCTTCAGATCGACGTGCAACACGTGCTCCTTTTGGTGCTGCAGCAGCGTGCCCCCGGCGCCGTGCACCATGCACTTCGGGAGTCCCGTCGTGCCCGACGAATAGAGGATGTAGACCGGATGGTTGAACGGGAACCGCTCGAATTCGAGCGTAGCCTCCCGCGCCGGCGGCCCCAGCCACTCGTCCCACAGCACAGCGCCCCGGATCTTGTGGATCGGGGGCCGCTCCGCGAGGTACGGAATGACCACCACCTGCTCGATCGCCGGGATCCGCCCGGCGATGTCGGCGACGCGCCCGAGGCAGTCGATCTCCTTTCCGCCGTAGCGACACCCGTCGGCACAGAACAGGATGCGTGGCGCGATCTGGCCGAAGCGGTCCACGACGCCCGCCACGCCGAAGTCGGGCGAGCAGGACGACCAGACGGCGCCGAGGCTCGTGGCCGCGAGCATCGCGATCACCGTCTCGGGGATGTTCGGCATGAACCCCGCCACGCGATCTCCCGGCCGGAGGCCTGCCGCGCGCAGCGCCGCCGCGACCCGAGCCGTCGCGGCGTGGAGCGCGCGGTAACTCAGCTCGCGCCGCGTCCCGGACTCATTCCATGCCACGAGCGCCGGGTGTGCGTCGCGCCGCCGCAGCAGGTTTTCGGCGAAGTTCAGGCGCGCGCCCGGGAACCAGCTTGGCCCCCGCACTGGGTCGGGCGGGGCCATGCGGTCCAGCCCCACTCCAACCTCGTCCCACGGCTCGGCTCCTCCGTCCCGCTCTGCCGCAATCACGCCGCAGAAGCGCCACACGGCAGGCCAGAACCGCTCCGGCGATGTGATCGACCAGCGGTACAACGAGGGATAGTCGGCGACGTCCGCCCCATACTCCCGACGCACTGTTGCGATGAAGGCGGTCAGGTTTGCGCGGGCCACCCGGTCGGGCGACGGCGTCCAGAGGGGGGGGTGGTCCAATCCTACTTCGTCACGTTAGGTGACGCCGTCACGTTGCGGGTGATGACATAGTAGTTCGCGTCTGCCTTGAAATCGGCCGGCGTCCCGAGCCGTAGCGGCACGGTCTGCCACTCCCCCGTCGGGTGTACCACGCTGAAGGTATCCGGCGACAGGCTGACTTTGAGCGACATGTCGAACCCGGGGACGACGTCCGTCCAGCGATACGACAACACCCCTCCCTCGATGCGGTATTCCAGCACAGGCACCTGGGTGGTGCGCAGGTACTGATCGAAGACCTTGGTCAGATCGGTTCCCGCGTGCGCGCTGATGTAATCTTCCACCTGTTTGCCCATCACCGTCTGGTGCCAGAACGTCCGATTGAGCCCGCGCAGGATCGCCCGCCACTTGTCGTCGTCGTCGACAATCTGCCGGATGGTGTGCAGCATGTTCCCGCCCTTGGGGTACATGTCGCCGGAGCCCTGATCGTTCACGCCGTACGCCGGGATGATCGGCCGGTCGTTACGGATGCTGCGACGGGTGCCGATCGTGTAGTCGGCGCCGGCCTGCTTTCCGAAGAGGCACTCGGTGTACAGCCCCTCGGCGTAGTTGGCGAAGCTCTCGTGCACCCACATGTCGGCGAGGTCCTTCGTGGTGATGTTGTTGCCGAACCACTCGTGAGCGCTTTCGTGCACGATGATGAAGTCCCACTTCAAGCCGAGGCCGGTGCCCGAGCCGTCGCGCCCGCGGTAGCCGTTCGCGTACCAGTTGCCGTAGGCGACGGCGCTCTGGTGCTCCATCCCGGGGTGCGGCACTTCGACCAGTTTGTACCCGTCCTCGTACCACGGATACGGACCGAACCAGTGCTCGAAACACCGGAGCATCGTGGTGGCCTGGACGAACTGCCGCTTCGCGGCGTCGAGGTGATAGCGGAGGGGCCAGAAGTCGAGCGTGAGTGGTCCGTCCTCTCCCTGGAACAGGTCACCGTAGTGCTCGTAGCTCCCCGCGCCGACGGCGATGGCGTAGTTGTTGATCGGGTTGACCACGAACCACTCGTAGGTCGTCGTGCCGTCCGCGTGGTGCGTGACGCGGCGCAGCCGCCCGTTGGAGACGTCGATCAACGGATCGGGCACGGTGAGCGCCACGCGCTGGCTGTCGGGCTCGTCCGCCTGCGTGTCCTTGTTGGGCCACCACACGCTCGCACCCATGCCCTGATCGGTCGTGACGATCCACGGGCGGCCCAGGCTGTCCGTGGTCCAGGTGAAGCCGCCCTGCCAGGGAGGCCGCTCTGCCACCCGCGGCTTGCCGTGGTAATAGACCGTGATCGTGCGACGGTCGCCCGCCCGCTGGCGGGTAGGCAGGTTCGCGAAATAGGCGTTTCCTTCCCGGCGGAACATCACCGCCCGCCCGTCTTGCTCCATACTGTCGACCTCGAGCGGCGCCATCAGGTCGACCTGCAGTTCGCGGCCCGGCGTGAGAACCCGGTAGGCGATGCCGTCGTATCCGCGGATACTGCTGTCCGCGGGATGAACGGCCACGTGGAGGTCGTAGAACACGACGTCCCACCACGCGCGTCCCGGCGTCGTGAACGAGCCCCGCAGCGTATCGGCGCGGGTGAAGAGTCGGCCGGCCTGGGCCGCGACGGTAGTGACCTGGGCGAGGGTGAGCGTAGCGCCGAGGAGCGCTCTCAGCAGCGCCATTCGGCCTTGACGCGAGCGCGGCGCCGCCAAATCCAGCTCACCAGCGCCGCGAGCGCGATCGCTCCGGCGACGACCGTGCTGGTGCGGCCGATCCAGTGCTCCGCCATCTGCCAACTGGCACCGAGGAAATAGCCGAGCAGGACGAAGGTGACGGTCCAGAGGACGGCGCCCAGCGCGTTGTAGACGAGGAAAATCCGATAGGGCATGCGGGAGGCGCCGGCCACGAAGGGCACCAGCGCACGTGCAAACCCGATGAACCGGCCCACCAGGACCGCCTTCCCGCCTTGGCCGGCAAAGAAGGCGTCCGCGCGGACGAGGTGCTCCTCCCGCAACCCGAGGCGGGACCCGAAGCGGAGCAGCCAGGCACGCCCCAGCCGGTTGCCGAGCTGGTAACCGATGTTGTCGCCCAGCGTGGCGCCGACCGCCGCGGCGGCGATCACGGCGTCAAGATCGAGCACACCCTGATGCGCGAAGAATCCGGACGCGAGCACCAGACTTTCGCCCGGGACCAGGAGACCCGCGAATGCGGCGGACTCGAGGGCCGCCGCGACGAAAATGATGACGTAGCTCCAGTGGCCGAGCCGGGCGACCAGTTCTAGGAGATACGGCAGCACGCGACGCGCGCCTCACTCCCCCCCACGTGCGACCCGCAGCTCGATCCAGTCCACCTGTCGGGCTTGCACGGCGTCGCGGACCTGCCGCTCCCGGACGTTCAGCGTCGCTCCTCCCGTCTTGACTTCGATGAACACGACGCGACGCAGCTGGCCTTCGTCCAACCCGTCAAACACGACGAGGTCGACCGGCGTGCCGAGAAAGCGTGCGTCCTTCGGGTTGAATTGGAACTCGGGCAGGTACGGGATCAGCTGCTCGTGCACCTTGCCGACGGTCACGGCGTGGCTGCGTTGAATGGCATCCTGCCGGATGGCGTCCGTGTACCGGGCTCGCCATCGCTGGAAATAGACGAGCGCCAGTAGCAACCCGATCCCGATCCCGAGGACCAGCGCGAGCAGGGCCGCCAGCACGTTCCAGGTGACGCTCACGTCCCCAATCTACGCCGCTCGTGTGCTACATTGCCACGACGCCGCTCCCCAAAGGAGTGCCACGTGACGGAACAGACCCTTGCCGCAAGCGCCGGGCGGCCTGGCGACTGGTGGACCGTGGTGCGCGATGCCGTCCGCGGCATCCCGCACGACTACACGTCGGGGTCGCTGGGCCGGGGAATCGTGCTGCTGGCCATCCCGATGGTGCTGGAAATGGGGATGGAGTCGATCTTCGCCGTGGTCGATGTATTCTGGGTCTCGCGTCTCGGTCCCGACGCGGTCGCTACGGTCGGCCTCACGGAATCGATTCTGACCCTGGTGTACACCGCCGCCATGGGACTCTCGATCGGAGTCGCGGCGGTCGTGGCGCGCCGCATCGGCGAGCGGCGTCCCGACGCCGCCTCCGAAGCCGCCGTGCAGGGGATCGCCCTTGGGCTCGTGGTCGCCGCGCTCGTTGCAAGCCTGGGGATCACGCTCGCCCCGCGGTTGCTCGCCGTCATGGGGGCCTCGCCCGCCGTGACCGCCATCGGTACGGGATACACCCGGACGATGCTGGGCGGCAGCGCGACGGTGCTGCTGCTCTTCCTCATCAACGCGATCTTCCGGGGAGCAGGCGACGCCGCGATCGCCATGCGGGTCCTGTGGCTCGCCAACTCGATCAACATCCTCCTCGGTCCGTGTCTGATCTTCGGGCTCGGGCCCTTTCCCCGGCTGGGGGTCACGGGGGCGGCCGTGGCCACCACGATCGGCCGCGGCACGGGCGTGCTGTACCAGCTCTATCGCCTGACGCGGGGCGACGCGCGCGTGGCCGTCCGGCGCGCCCACCTGGCCCTCCGCCCCGCCGTGATGGCCATGTTGCTGCGGCTCTCGGGTTCGGGGACGTTCCAGGTGCTCGTGGGGACCGCGAGCTATATCGGGCTGGTGCGGATCATGTCCAGCTTCGGCAGCGCCGCCCTCGCGGGCTACACCATCGCGATCCGGATCCTGATCTTCGCGCTGCTCCCGTCGTGGGGCCTGTCGAATGCCGCCGCCACCATGGTGGGCCAGTCCCTGGGCGCCGGCAAGCCGGAGCGCGCCGAGCGGGCTGCGTGGCTCGCCGGAGGCTATAACATGGCGGTGCTCGGCACCGTGGGCGTGCTGTTCATCCTGCTCGCCGGCCCGATCGTGGGATTGTTCACCCAGGACCCGGTGGCATGGCCGGCCGGCGCCCTGGGCCTCCGCACCATGAGCTTCGGCTTCGTGTTCTACGCGCTCGGCATGGTGCTCACCCAGGCGTTCAACGGTGCGGGTGACACCTGGACGCCGACGTTCATCAACCTGGGCTGCTTCTGGCTGTGGGAGATTCCGCTCGCCTATGTCCTCGCCCGGGTGTGGGGGCTCGGGCCCCAAGGCGTGTTCCTCGCCATCACCGTGGCCTACTCGACGCTGGCGCTCGTGAGCGTCGTGCTGTTCAAGCGCGGGCGCTGGAAGCTGCGCCGAGTCTAGCGATGACGACGACTCACCTGACCGCGGCCGTTCCCCTCCCACCCCCCGTGGCGCGGGCGCAGGACGGCCCGCTGCGTCAGGACGTGCGCTGGCTCGCGGCGACGCTGGGACGGGTGGTCGGCCGGCTGGCGGGGGAAGAAACATTCCGCGCGGTCGAGGAGCTGCGACGGGCCTGTCGGGCCCGCCGGCTCGGCGTCGCCGGGGCACCCGATTTGGACGCGCTGCTCGCCCGCACCCGCTCGCTCGACCCCGAGACCGCGCGGCTCACGGCCCGGGCCTTCACGGTGTTCTTCATCCTGATCAACGCGGCGGAGCAAGCCCACCGGGTGCGGCGGTCGCGGCAGGACGACCTCGCGGCGGCACAGCGCGGATCGGTGCGCTGGTCGCTGCGCCGCCTGCGCGAAGCCGGCCGCGGAGCCGAAGAGGTGGCCCGCGCCCTGGCGTCGCTCGATGTACGCCCGGTCCTCACCGCGCATCCCACGGAGTCCGCGCGCCGCACCATCCTCGATCTGCAGGCGCGCCTGGCGGAGGGGTTACTCACGCGGGACGGCGCACCGGAGCCCCAGCGTCGGGCGATCGAGCGGCACCTGGAGGGCGAGGTGGAGCTCTTGTGGCTCACCGAGGAAATTCGGCGCGACCGCCCGTCGGTCATGGACGAGGTGTCGAACGCGCTGTGGTATCTGGAGGATCGCCTCCTGGAAGCGGCGTCGCGGGTGCGCGAGCGGCTCGTGGAAGCGTTCGAGGACGAGTTCGGCCGCGGGTTCGGCCCCGCTCCGGTGACGCCGCTCACCCTGGGGAGCTGGGTCGGGGGCGATCGCGACGGGAACCCGTTCGTCACCGCGGAGATCACGCTGGCCGCGGCCCGGCGCGCCCGGCGGGCGGTGCTCGACCACTACGCGAAAGCGCTGGCGGACCTGGCGGCGCGGCTCTCCGTGTCCGAGCGGCTCGCGACCGTCTCGCCCGAGTTGCGGGCGTCGCTCGAGCGTGACCGCGCCGAGCTTCCCGCGGTGTGGGAGCAGAACCGCCGCCGCAACGCGGATGAGCCGCTCCGCCTGAAAGTCAGCTTCATGCGGGCGCGCGTCGGGGCCGATCCGCCCGGCTACCGCACGGCGCAGGAGCTGGAACGCGACCTCGCCCTGCTCGCCGATGCCCTCGACACCGTCGGAGCGGCGCATGCGCGGCGCACGCTGGTGGAGCCCCTCCTGGCACAGGTGCGGGCCCACGGGTTTCACGGGTATCGCCTCGATCTCCGGGAGGACGCCGCCGTCCACACGCGCGCCCTCCACGATCTCACCGCGGCCGTCGGGCTGGGCGAGCTGGACGGTGCGGCGCTGCGCCGCGAGCTCGCCGGCCGCAGGCCGTTGCACGCGCCCCACGTCCCGCTCGCGGAGCCGACCGACGCAGCGCTGCAGGTCTTTCGCGTCATGCGGGCGATCCAGGACGAGATCGGAGCGGCCGCGGCCTCGACGTACATCGTGTCGCGCACCCGGTCCGCCGATGACCTGCTGCGTGTGCTGCTGCTGGCCCGCGAGGGGGGGCTGGTGGACCTGGCGGGGGAGCCCCCGCTCTCGCGCATCGACATCGTGCCGCTGTTCGAAACCCTCGAGGACCTCGAGCACGCCCCCGCCGTCGTGCGCTCGCTCCTGGACGATCCGATCTGGCGACGGCAGCTCGAGGCGCGCGGGCGGCATCAGGAAGTGATGCTCGGCTACTCCGATTCCGCCAAGGACGCGGGGCTGCTCCCGTCGGCATGGGCGCTGTACCGCGTACAGGAGGAGGTAGCGCGCACCTGCGCCGACGCCGGCGTGTCGTGGACCCTGTTCCACGGGCGCGGCGGCACGGTCGGACGGGGCGGCGGCTCGCCCGTGGCGCGCGCCCTCACCGCGCTGCCTCCGGGCACGGTACAGGGCGGCATCAAGATCACTGAGCAGGGCGAGATCGTCTCGCAGAACTTCGGGCTCCCATCCATCGCGGAGCGGAGCCTCGAGCTGATGTTGAGCGGGGTGTTGCTGCACCGGTTCGAGGACTGGCGCAGCGAGCTCGAGCCGGGCGAGGAAGCGCGCTTCCGGGAGGTCATGGACCGCCTGGCGGCGAAGGCGTTACCGCCGTATCGGGCGTTGGTGTACGGCAGCGGCGATCTGTTCAAACTGTTCCTCGAGACCACTCCCGTGCGGGAGCTCGCCCATGTCCGGTTCGGATCGCGCCCGGCCTACCGGGGCCCGGGCGAGCAGACGATCGAGGAGATCCGGGCGATTCCCTGGGTGTTCGGCTGGACCCAGACGCGACTCATGCTCCCGGGATGGCTAGGGGTGGGGACGGCGCTCGAAGCCGTCGCCGCCGAGCCTGGTGGACTCGGGGTGCTGCGCCGCATGGCCACGGCCTGGCCGTTCTTCGACGACCTGCTCGGCAAGTTGGAGATGGTGTGCGCCAAGGCCGATATGGCGATCGCGCGGATGTACGTGCGGGAGCTGGGCGGCGACCTCGCGCTGTTCGATCGGCTCGACGACGAGTTCCGGCGCACGGTCGCCGCGCTGCTGCGCATCCGGGAGAGCGAGTACCTGATGCGAGACAATCCGATGCTGCAGACGGCGATCGGCCTGCGCAATCCGTACGTGGACCCGCTCTCGCTGCTCCAGGTCACACTGTTGCAGCGTTCCCACGCGGCCGCGCCCGAGGCCTCCGGCGGCGACCCGGCCATGACGGCCCTGAGCGCCGGTCTCGCTTCGACCCTCAACGGCATCGCTCAGGGCCTGCGCAATACGGGGTAGGTGCGGTCGGGCGAGACCGGTTATTTTGCGTTCTCTCCGCTCACGGAGCACCCATGACGTATAAGCCTCTGATCGCCCTCGCGCTCGCGGCCCTGGGTTGCCGCGCCGGCGAGCGCTCGCGCACCGCGACCGCCCGGCCTGACTCGGCCGCCGCTCCAGTCTCCGCCGGGACTGCGGACTTTCACAACCCCGCGAGTCCCGGCATGCGAGAGCGCGCCCCGGACACGTTCCGCGCCCGCTTCGAGACCAGCGCAGGTGACTTCGTGGTCGAGGTACACCGCGACTGGGCGCCGTTCGGCGCCGACCGGTTTTACAACCTGGTGAAGAGCGGCTACTACGATGACGCGCGGTTCTTCCGGGTGATCACCGGTTTCATGGCGCAGTTCGGAATCCACGGCGATCCGCACGTGGCGGCGGTGTGGCGGGACGCGCGCATCCCGGACGATCCGGTGCGCCAGCACAACTCGCGCGGCGCGGTGAGCTTCGCAACCGCCGGCCCGGGCACCCGCACCACGCAGCTCTTCATCAATTACGCTGACAACAGCCGGCTCGACGGAATGGGGTTCTCCCCGTTCGGCCGCGTGGTGCTTGGCATGGACGTCGTGGACCGGCTCTATCCCGGATATGGCGAAGGCGCCCCCGGCGGCCGTGGACCCAACCAGGGCCGCATCCAAGCCGAAGGGAACGCCTACCTCACGCGCGAGTTCCCCAAGCTCGACCGGATCAAACGCGCGACGATCGTCGCGCCCTGAGCGCGGGCTTGTCATCCCCCTGATCGCAGCGCAGTTTGAGGCGTGCAGCGGCGTACATTTGTCCACGCGCTCGGCGCTTCGCTGGCCACCGGCCCCTTGGCGTCGCTCCGCCCCGCCCGATCGGGTCGCCTCGCCCGTATCGGGCTCGAGCTCTATTCCGTGCGGGACGCAATGCACCGGGATCCCGAGCGGACCATCGCCGCGGTGCGCGCCATGGGCTACACCGACGTCGAGCTGCTCTGGTCCTTCGGCAACTTCGGGCGCACGACCGAGCAGGTGCGTGCGGCGCTCGATCGGGAAGGATTGCGCGCGCCCTCGGCCCACATCTCGGCGATCACCCTGTTCGTCGGGTGGCAGCGGAGCCTCGACATCGCCCACCGCCTGGGCCACGAGTACCTGATTGTGCCGAGCTTCACGGGTGAAACCTCGCGCACGCTCGACGACTGGCGAGAGTGGGCCGATCGCTTCAATACCGCCGGGGCCGCCGCGCGCCGCGCCGGTATCTGGCTCGCCTTCCACAACGAGTCGGACCACATGACGCCGATCGACGGCACGGTGCCGTACGACGTGTTCGTGGCGCGAACCGACCCGACGGTGGTGCGTCTCCAACTGGACGTCGGCAACATGGCGATGGGGGGCGGGGATCCGCTCGCTTATCTCCAGCGCTACCGCGACCGCTACTGGAGCTTCCACCTGAAGGACGTGGTCGCCGACCGCTCGCACGACACCGAGCTCGGCACAGGAACGCTCGACTTCCGGCGGCTGCTCGCCGCCGTGCCGGACATCGACCACAAGTTCTGCTACGTCGAGCAGGAAGGCGCTTCCGATCCCCTGGCCAGCGCCAAGCAGGACTACGAGTTCCTGAAGAAGCTCGAGTTTTAGACCCCATTCCTCAGGTGAGGGCCACGACCTCGTAGTCGACCACCGCGGGCACCTCGAAGCGGACGGCGGTTCCGTCGTGCTCGAACGGGAGCACGCGACCGCTGCGGAGCGCCTCCACCCGCCGGATCGTCCTGCCCGCCGCGACCTCGAACCGTACCCGCTGGGCCCCGATGGGGTGGAAGCGGTCGACCAGGCCCCACGTCAGATTGGGGGTCGTGTAGTTGAGCAGATGCAGGGCGTAGCCCGGCTCCGTCTCCCACGCGAACGCCTCGAGCAGCCCTTCTCCTGCGATCGACACCGGCGGCGTCTGGTCGCCCCGCACCCAGCGAACCGTGTTCTGGAGCAGCCGGCCCAGGTCCGGATTGCCGGAGCGCCAGAACGTGCGCTCGACGTCGCCGGGGAAATACGCCACGCGCGAGCTGCCGCGCTGCCGCAAGACGACGGCAGGCTCGTCGGTGTGCGCGGTGCGTGGGTAGACCATCTCGGGCGGGAAGGCGGGATAGGACGGCACCACGGTCAGAACCGGCCGACCGGCTTCGCGCAGGCGGACAGGAACGCGGTTCTCGGGGCCGGGCAGGAGCGACGTGCCTTCGAAGCCTGCCAGCACCGGATGGCGTTCCTCGATCCGCATGTAGCTGTTGGCGGCGGGGCCGACGAGCTCGCCCGCGACGGTGAGGCCCCACAGATCGGCGAGGGCCGGCTCGCTGCGCGCGTCGCCCCATTCGTTGCGGCGCGAGGTCTCGAAGGTAGCCAGCAGCGAGCCACCCGCCTGCACGTAGGCGCGGATCTGCCGGCAGGGCTCGTCCGCCAAGTAGGCGGCGTTGGGGACGAGCAGAGCGCGGTAGCGGCCCAGCGTCTTCTCCGACAGGTCGCTCTCGTGCACGAAGTCGAAGACAAACCGCCCCTGCAGTAGCGCCGCGTACAGCCCCTGCAGATAGTCGGTTCCCTGGCGCGAAAAGGCGATCGTGCTCTGCGGGAACAGCACCGCCAGGTCGGCCACCGAGCGCGTGTTGCGGAAATGCGGCTCCTGCGCGGCGAGCCAGGCGAAAAACTGGCGCCCCGTGTCGCGCCACCGCTCGTCCTCGGGGGAGCCACCGAGCCAGTGAAACCAGGGCACCATGCCGCTGGCCACGGTTTGGGCCATCCATAGCGTCGTCTCGGCCGCCGGCTTGGCGACGTGCCGCCAGACGGGGCGGCTGTTGCTGTAGGCGCCGGTGACGTTCGTGATCGTGCGCCCCTGCATCACCGAGCGGGCCACGCGGCCCTGCTGCGCGCAGTCCCACAGCGGCGTGTCGCCGGCGCGGCCCTGGTGGTCGGCGTTGAACCAGCCGGCCACCTGGCCGATGCGGGCGAGATCTTTGACCACGCGGATGCCGCCGCCCAGGTTGCCCACGTAGACCGCGTCGGGACGGCTCTCTCGCGCCACCGCGTCCCACAGCCGCCATACCTCCAACAGACGATCCATGAACGCCGCGTAGTAGCGGCGGTAGAGCGGGCTGGTGGCGTCGGTCTGCTCGGGCGGCACGCCGCCGACTTTCTCGCGGTAGATCTTCTGACAGCTCTCGCAGTAGCAGACGCCGAGCGCGCCCGTGCTGGGCCAGCCGTTGGTGAAGAACGAGTCGACCGCATAGCGCTTGCCGATCTCGCGGTAGATGGCCGGCATCTGCTCGGTGAAGTACGGCGAAAACATGCAGGTCTTGAAGAGCCAGGTGGATTCGTTGTGCCGGCGTGGCTGGCCGTCCCGGTCACGCTCGAACCATTCCGGATGCGCCTGCACGGCCTCCTCCCAGGAGTAGTTGCAGTCCATCCGCGCCACCACGCGGATGCTGCGCGCGCGGGCCGCGGCGGCCATTTCGCCGAACAGGTCGCGCGTGCCGAGAAACGCACTGCGGTGGTGATACGGGACGTCGGTCGGGTAGAAGGCCATGATCCCGCCGCCGTTGACGAGCAGCGCGTTCACCCGCAGCGAGGCCCAGTACTCGGCCCACCCTCCCACATCGAGCGTGAGCGGATCACGCTCGTTGAAGTTCAGCTGCCCACAGCGGCGCATGGTGGCGTACCAGGGCGGCGCCGCCGCCCGCCGCAGGCGGCGGATAGGGACCGCGGCCGCTCCCGCAGCCGCGGAGCTAGCGAGGAATTCCCGTCGGTTCATGGAGTTACCGCGCCAGCGGGTCGGGGCGCAGCTGGAACTTGAGCACCTTGCTCGTGGTGCCCTTGCCGCCCTCCATGTGAAATGGCGCTCGGGTGCTGACCGTCGCCCACAGCGCCCTGCCCTTCCACCCGGCGCTGGGATCGTCGATCCGGCCATCCATCCATTTGGTGTAGAATCCCAGTGGATACGGGACGCGCAGCACGATCCATTTCCCTTCTTGGAAAACCAGCAGCCCTTCGGACCCGTTGCCGGTGTTGATCGGCACGTTCGTGCCGAGGCCGAGCACGCCGAACTGATCGACCCAGGTGTAGTAGCTGGCCTCTGCGCTGCCCCGGTCGGTGACACCCTGGATCTGTGGGAGAGGCTCGGGATAGAAGCTCCAGCCCTCGGGACAGTGCTGGCCGGTCGCGGACGGTCCGTTGAGCGGTCCCTTGCATTTCCGGCGGTCGAAGCTCGCGAGATGGCCGCTGGTGAGCGCCGTCCAGTAGACGCCGTTCCGGTCCACGTCACCGCCACGCGGGGAGAACCCCTCGACGGGGACGCCGGATCGGTCGAGCGGCAGCTCGTACAACTCCGCGAGCGCCGTCTCCGGGGGGTTCGGACCGGGAACGAGCCGCACGATGGCGCCCGGGAAGCCCAGTGATGACCCCCAGATCGACCCGTCAGGCGCCGGGGCGACAGCGTACAGGCCAGCCGAGATCCGCTTGTCCTTGGCGGGATCGACGGGCTGGTCGGGCTCGACGTAGGCGTCACGCTTGCCGTTGCCGTTGGTGTCGAGGATCAGCGCGGTCCAGCCCTGCGATTTCTCCTCGTCCCCGGTCTCGTCGAACAGCTTGGTGTTGAGCCACCCCACCACGGGGCCGCCCCCCGAAGTCCACAGCGTGCGGTTCGCGTCTTCCGCGAACATCAGGTGGTGTGTGCTGAAGCAGGTGCTGATGTGCGTGAGTTTCTGGGTCTTGGGATCGTACATGGCGAGGTGGCGTCCCGCGCGCGTGAGCGGGAACAGCTTGGCCGAAGGATGGCTCGAGCCCGCCTTGCAGAACGCCGGATTGTCGGGGGGACGCACCGTGGACGTGAGCCAGACGCGGCCCCGCTCATCGAACATCGGGTTGTGCACGTTGTTCTTGCTGGTCCAGATCGCCTCGCTGCCCCAGTAGGGCGAGGGTTGCGTCGGCGGCCCGGCCGCCGGCTCGGTGTTGGGATCCCGGACCGTGAGTGGGAGCCGGCTCGTGGTGTTGCGCACCGGATCCAGCACAGGCAGGTAGTCAGCGCTCAACTCGAGGGATCCGTAGATCGAGCCGTTGGCGTTGAGCGTGGGGTTGCGGCGGTCGGTCGAGACCTCGTCGTGCAGGTATGCCTTCGGATCCGCCCAATCCCATTCGGTGATGACCACGTTGCGCTCGATGCCCTGCGGCCGGGGCGGCGTCGGTGGGATCGCACCGGCGGCGATCCGATCGGTCCAATCGGCGAACATCGCCAGCGCGCGCTTGGCGCCGAGCTGGCTCACGGTGCCGATCATCTGGCCTCCGGCTTGTCCCGACTGCAGCCGCCGCAGCCACGCCGCCGTGGAGGACTCGAACGTGCCGAGGGCCTTGGGTATTTCCCGCGTCCCCCTGCTGCCCAGCTGATGGCACGCCCAGCAGCCGCCCGACTTGAGAATCCTGATCCACTCGGCCTGGCTCTTCACATTGGGCGCCCCGCCGTTCCCGTCCGCCCCGGTGGGCCCGAACTCGCTCTTCGCCGGCACGCGGATCAGGGAAAACCAGTATCCGGCCGGGTAATACTGCGCGGCCGCACGTGCGTCTGGTGCCACGACCGCGGTGAGATTGAGAGTTTTTCCCGGCGCGGCGCGTAGCGCCGGCGAGTCCACTAGCCCGTAGCCCCGCACCCACACGCGGTAAGTGGCCTTGGGGAGATCGGGCAGCAAGTATCGCCCCTGGTCGTCGGTGACCACGATCTTCACGAACTTCGTGGCGAGCTCGCTGGTCTCGGCGATCACCCAGACTCCCGCTTCGGGCCCGCTCGGGCCGGTCACCACGCCGCCGATGGCGTTGCTGTCGACCCGGACGGCCGGGTCCGGGGTTCGGGGAACCGTCGAGAACGTGCCCAGAACGATCAGCATGACGGCGACGTATGGAGCTGTGTGCGCTTTCATGGTCCTCCCTTCATGTCCCCCGCATCAACGCGCATCCCGCCACGTCACGGTGCGCAGGGCGTATACTTGAGCCTCGCTGCGTCACTTGATTGGACGCCCTGAAGGGCGCCCTCGGCGCGGGCGCGTCCTGGAAGGACGCTCGTGTACGACCGTCCTTCAGGACGGCAAGGCCGCCGAGGCCGGGCTTTAGCCCGTGCAATCACGGGTCGCAACGACCCGGGGGGGGCAACCACCACCCTAGCCGCGCTGAATCTCGAGTGGCAGCCCCGGGTCCATCAGCGACGAGCCGCCGTCCACGGCGATCACCTGGCCCGTGATCCAGCCGGCTTCCTCCGAGCAGAGCAGCGACACCGCGTTCCCGATGTCGGCCGGAGTGCCGAGCCGGCCCATCGGGGTCCAGCCCCCTTGATGCCAGGTGCGAATCATATCCTGGGCGGCGTCCGGGAGCGTGTTGAGCACGCTGTCCTCGATCCACCCCGGACTGATCGCGTTCACCGTGATGCCCCGCTTGGCGAGCGCGACGGCGAAGTAGCGGCACAGCGACTCCATGGCGACCTTCGCGGCTCCCATCCCGACCCACGGCTGCCAACTTCCGGTGCGGCCACCCGGCGCGTAGGTGATCGCGATGATCCTGCCATCGTCACCCATCAATGGACACACTTCGCGGACCGCCAGCAAGAATGCCTTCGCCTGGGAATTCATGGCCGTGTCCCACTGGCCCATCGTGATGCTCATCGGTCCTTGATAGAACTCCGGTACGTCGGGGCGGGCGTTGCTGACGAAAATGTCGAGTGTGCCGAACTCCTGCTTCGCACGGCCGACCATGCGGGCGATGTCTTCGGCCCGGCAGACATCGGCCTGAACCGTGAAGCCATCCGAGCCGGCCTGCCGCACCTTGGCGAGTGTGTCCTTCGCGGCCGCTTCGTTCTTGCGGTAGTTGATCGCGACGCGCACGCCTCGCTCCGCCAGCTTGAGCGCGATGCCGCGGCCGATGCCGCGCGAGCTTCCGGTGATCAGGGCATGCTTCCCGTTGTGCGCCATGTCTGACCTCCCCTCTCGAAGGTACGCCCCTCGTGTCGCGAGCCTCGTCGATCAGCCCACCCGTGCGACTTCATACAGGTACTCGACGTACGAGCGCACGGCGCCGTCCAAGCCCTGGACCTTGGGGGTCGCCGACTCGATGAGGTAGTACTCATCGGGGGCATGCGCGCCGCTGCCGTGGCCCAGTCCGAAGTGACCGGCCGGAAGCCGCAATGGATCCCCCGTGAACACATATCCCGGCCAGGAGCCGGCGTTGCGCGGCAGCACGATCGGGTCGATCTGGGAGCGCCGGTACACTGTCTCCTGCACCTTGATGACCAGGGCGTCGGCGGGTGTGCTGGTGGGGTCGTAGCCGCCCGTCATGTTCACCTCGATATCCCCGAACCCCCGCTTCGCCAGGTGTGCTGTGAGCGTCGCGAGGGACTCGGCGGCGGTCATATCGGGCACCAGCCGCAGGTCGAGCTTGGCCACCGCCCTGTGGGGGAGAATGGTCTTTCCGCCGGGCCCCGTGTACCCGCCGACCAGACCCTCGATGTTGACCGTGGGGCGCGACACCAGTCGCTCCAGCGCGTCCGGCCAGCTGACGTCCCGCACCCAGTGCTCCACGCCGAGCTGCTTCTTCGCGGCGGTTTCGTCGAGCCGACGGGCCGCGTCCGCAACCATCGCTCTTTCCGCCGGCGAGATCGGACGTGCCTTGTCGAGATAACCGTCGATCGCAGGCTCGTTCCCGTCGGATGACACCAGCGTCGCGAGCGCCTGCACCAGGTGCCACGCGGGGCTGTCCACGCGTGCCTTGTTGCTCGAGTGAATGTCCTGGCGCGGCCCGCGGCCCCAGCGCTCGCCGCTCGAGACCAGCTCGCACTCGATCACGCCCTTGGCGCCGAGCGTGATCGTCACCTGTCCATCGAGCCCCTGGGCGGCGGCCGGCATGAAGATGCCCACCGAGCGCCGCAGCGCCGCGAGCACCTCCGGCCGGCGCACGATCTGGGGGAAGTGCGGCGAGCCGATCTCCTCCTCGCCCTCGGCCACGAGCACGAAGTTCACCGGCGGCTTGCGGCCGGCGCCGCGGATGGCGTGGAGCGCGGCGAGGAACGCGGCCTCCGGACCCTTCTGGTTCACCGCCCCCCGGCCCACCACCGCCCTTCCTAAACCGGGTTTGTCGACGAGCGCGGCGACCCAGGGCGGCGAGGTCCACTCGGCCGGGTCCGCCTGCTTCACGTCGTACATGAAGTAGAGGCCCAGCGTGCGCGGCGCGCCGGCGTCGAGCGTCGCAAAGATCCCGGGCTGGCCGTCGGTAGGCAGCTTGGTGACCTGCCCGAATCCCGCGTCGCGCAGCAGCCGCATGGTGAGCTCGCACCCCTCGTCCATACCCCGGCGCTCGGCCGCGATCGACGGCTGGCGGATCCACTCCTGCAGCCGCTGCACCGCTTCGTCGTGACGCTTTTCGATCTGCGCGAACACGGGCGAGAGATCATCGGCGTGCGTGATCGGGGTGCGGCCCGGCAGGGCAAGCGCCACCGCGCCGGCGGCGGCATCCTGAAGAAACGCTCGGCGATCCATAAAACGACCTCCGTCTCTACTGGTTCGCGGGAGACACGTCGGGGATTGTGAGCCATGGCGCCTCTTGCCGCAAGGGATGGTACCTTAGACCGCATGGCTTCCTTCGCTCAACAGCTCGAGCGGCTGCTGCTCGCCGCGCAGGCGCGGGGGCTCGTGGAGTCGGGGCTGGCGGAGCAGCTGACGGCGCTCGCCGCCGAGCGGGAGCGAGAGCGGGGGTGGCTGAGCCTGGGTGGTGTGCTGGGTCGGCTCGGCGCCGCCGTCACCATGCTGGGCGTGATTCTCCTCATCGCCGCCAACTGGCAGCATATCGGCGCCGGAGTCAAGATCCTCGGCTTCTTGCTCCTGCTCGGCGGCGCCCACGGCGCCGCGCTCTGGATCCAGTGGACCGGACGGCCGTATCCACGCTTCGCCGAGGCGTTGCACTTTCTCGGCGCAGGCTTGTTCGTGGGAGGGCTCGCGCTCGTCGGTCAGATCTATCACCTCCCAGCCAACCCGCCGCGCGCGATGCTCGTCTGGCTCGTGGCCATCGCCCCTCTGGCCGTGTTGCTCCGATCCCCCGCTATCTCCGGCCTGGGAATACTGGCGGCGTGGCTGTGGCTGCACTTCGAAGCCGCGAATTCCGACTCACCCGTGCACGTCAGTGGGTTCACGTCCTATCTCATGCTGTCGCTCGGTATGGGGCTCGCGCTGCTCGGCGGGCAGAGCAAGCTGCGGCAGGAGGACCGCCGCATCCGATCGGTGATGCGGGGCGCTGCACAGCTCATGCTGTTCTACGGCGTCTACCTGCTGGGCTTCTTCCGCCGCTTCGCGGAACGGGCGGACACGGTCGCGACGGGCTCGCTCGTGCTGCCCTTGGGCGCCTTGGTGCTGGGATCGGCCGGCGTGGTCCTGGGGTGGAACCGGCTGGCGCCAGAGGTTCCCTGGCTGCGGGCACGGCTCTCGCTCCTGCTGGTCCTGCTGGTGACGACGTGCGTGGTCGCGCTGCTCATCGCCGTGGACGTGATTCCCCGCGGGCCCCCGGTCAGCGTCTTCGAGTTCGGTACCTCGGCTCGGTTCGCCGTCGGGACCGTGCTCGTATCGGCCGCGGCCTGGGTGCTGTGGTTCCTCTTCGCGCTCTGGTTGGTGGTGTACGGTGCCTTGTCGCGGCAGCGGGACTTCGTGAATACCGGCGTCCTGGCGTTCGGCCTCGGCATCGTCACGCGGTTCCTCGATCTGATCGGCGGCCTCGCGGATACCGGCACCCTGTTCGTGCTGGGCGGAATCGTGCTGCTCGGCACGGCATGGGCCATGGAGCGGTGGCGACGCGCGGTGGTGGCGCGGATCGAGGGGGACACATGACCCGCCTCAAGCTGGCCGCCGGATGGGTAGGCGTGCAGCTGCTGTTCTTCGTGGGCTGGACGCTGCGCGAGCAGGTGCGGGCGGCCTCCGGCCCCTCGATCCTCGTCAAGGTCGTGCCCGTCGACCCGCGGGATCTGCTGCGCGGCCAGTATCTCAGTCTCGCGTACGAGTTCAGCCGCCCCTGGGACTCGACGGCTGCGCGCCTCCAGCTCCCCGCTGACGCGCCGGTCTGGGTCGTGTTGCGGCGTGAGGGGCCGTTCCACGTCCCCAAGCGATTGTCGCTCGAGCGGCCGGCGACACTCGATTCGGACGAAGTCGCACTCCAGGGCCGGGCTCGCGGCCGGCGCTACGTCTTCGGCGTGGAGCAGTACTTCGTGCCCGAGGGGACGGCGACGCCGGCCGTGAGCGACCTCACCGTGCGACTGCGCGTAGGCCCGAGCGGCGCGGCGCGGATCGAGCAGGTCTACGTCAAAGGAGCCGCGTGGCCCTGACCGGCCTGTAGCGCGACGCCCTCTTACGGCCCGCCCGGGTCGTCCGCGGACGGCCCGTAAATCGCGGGCACCTTGCCACCCATCGGGCGCAGATAGGTGGTGAGCTGCCCGCGGTGATGGATGGCATCGAAGAACATTCCCCACACGAAGTTCTCGATCGTGTCTTCCCAAGGAGGCGCACCCTCCATCAGAAACCGCCCCTGCTTGGTCCATCCCGTTTCGTCCAGGCGCTCGAGTCGATCGTTCACCGCCCTCGCGTCCCGCTCGTACGATGCCACGATGTCTGCCAAGCGCGCGCCGGGAGGCTGGTTTTTCCACTGCACGGTCCCGGTGTCGAGGAGGCTGACGAGCGCGGCCTCCTCGGCCGCGAGCAACGTGGCGAGCTCAGCGGCGCTGCGCGATTTCGGCTCGGGCCGGTACTCCTGCCGGCCCTGGGGCACGGCTTTGAGCACTTTGGTGAACGTCGGGATTTCCGTCTTGCGGCGGGCGAGGCAGAATGCGCGGGTCGACATGGGGAGAGCTCCGAAATTGGGGACCCGAATATATCCCGAAGCGCCGCCGGCCGCCAGACCTGCGCACAGGCGGCGGGATTAAGAGGTGACGATCGCGCGGCGATCGCCGTTCCGTGCGCCGCACTGCCTGAAGAGCTCGGCAAACGTGGCTGCGTACGGCTCGAGAAGCATGTTGTTGACGTTGCAGCCATCCGGTCCGAAGTACTCTTCGGCGTGCGGCACGACTGATCGCCAGCGCAGCGGCTCGTCGCGGGAACGCACCGAATCCTCGGAGGGCACGAACAAGCAGACCCGACCCGCATAATGACCAGGGGTGTAGCGACGCCCCGCCGCCAACGTGGCGCGCTCCACTTTGGCGCGCAGGACCAGAGCCGGATCCGGCGTGGCAGCACGCTCGGCGGCGCGCTGCGCCTTGCGCTGGCGCAGCTTCTCGGCCACGTACGACCGCCGCTCCTCGGACGACAGCGATACCAGCGCACGGGTGTGTCCGACCACCCATTCCACCTGTTGTGCGAATCGCTCCCGCAGGAGCGGCAAGCGTCGGAACCTGGCCGGATACGGGGCGCCGAACAGGGCGAGCAAGCTGATCGCGGTGCCCTCTTGGAGCAATCGTCGCGCCAGCTCGAACGCGATCATGCCGCCGGCGCAGAAGCCGGCGATGATGTACGGACCATGCGGCCGGCAGGCGCGGATCTGCGGTGCGAAGTACTCGGCCAGATCCTCGACGCGCGCCAGCGGCTTGCTCTCGTCCTCGAGGCCCGGAGGTTGGAGCCCGTACAACGGCTGCTCATCGCCCAGGTGCCGGGCGATGTAGCGGTAGCAGAACACGTCGCCGTTGTGTCCTCCCACGCCAAAGATGGGCGTGCGGTTCCCGTGCGGCTGCAATGGTACGATGGCCCGCGGCCGCTGCGCGAGCGTGCCGGCCACGCGCAAGAATTCCAGGATATCGTTCTTGCGTTGCTGCAGCCGATCGCGCAGCTCGGGCGTTAGCACGTCGGGGGGACCATTGCACCGCAGCCGGTCGCCGTCCGCCCACACGTGAATGTCCCGGCCGCGTAGCTCCGCGAGAAACGCCGACACCGTCACAGCTCGATCTCCACCCGGTTGCCGGCTACCGCGCGCCCCGTCGGAGCGCTCGTCGCCCACGCCAGCGCATCGATATAGCGCGACAGTTCCGCGACCGTCGGTGCATCAAACAGCGCTCTTACCGGCAAGTCGATCTCGAAGGCCCTCCGCAGTTCGGCCACAATCCTGACCGCCAAGAGAGAGTGCCCACCCAGCTCCGCAAAACTGTCATGGATGCCCACTTCCTTGATCCCCAGGGCATCCTGCAAGATGCCAGCAATCTGCTTCTCCCTTTCATCCCGCGGCGCATCATAGCTGGTCTGCAACCTGGGCCGCGGGGCAAGCGCCGATCGAGTCGCACTCGCCACCAGGGCAGGGCCCTGCGCATTCAGTGATTCCAGCTTGATCCACTGATCGATGCGTGCGCCGAGATCGCCCGTCGACACGACGAGTTGGCTGGCAGTCTTCACGGCCAGCACGGTTTCCATCATCGCCGTCGCTTCCGGGGCGCTCATGCCCAGTTCCTTGAGCGTTGTCCCGAGACCCGACTCCCTCGCCGTGTCGTCCTCCAGGCGCCAAACGTCCCAGTTCACGCTCAGCCAGGGTACGGGGGATGTCCGGTTGTGTCGGCGCGCAAACGCGTCCATGTAGATGTTGGACGCGGCGTAGGCGGCCTGCCCGATGCCGCCGAGCACGGATGTCAAGGAGGACATGAGCAGGCAGAAGTCCAACGGTTTGCCGTCGAGCACGTCTTCCAGCACATGCAAACCGTGTACCTTGGCCTGAAAGTGCCCATCACAATTGTCAGGGTCGCTCTCTTTGATCTCGCGATAGCCGTCGTCTCCCACGATGCCCGCCCCATGGATGACGCCGTGGAGAACGCCAAAGCGTCGCTCCGCTTGCTCGATGACCCCTCGCATGGCGGTGGCATCCGCCACACTCGCGTTCACATACAGGACCTCGCCGCCCAGTTTCTCGATCTTCCGAACCGCGCCGATGCTCGTGCTGACGGGATCATCGGCTGGGTGGCTGCCGATCCACGCGTCCCAGGATTCTCTGCCGGGCAGGCGCGAACGCCCGACCAGCACGAGCCTCGCCCGGTAGCGCTCGGCGAGGTCCGCCGAGATCGCGACACCGATCTTGCCGAGGCCACCGGTGATGAGATACACACCGCCCTGCCGGAAGGGCGAGCGGTGAGCGGTGTTGCCTGGTACGACACGCTCGTAGGTCTGCACCCAGCGCTGCCCGTTTCGATAGGCAACGAACAGGCTCGCATCAGAGTCCAGCAGCTCTCCAACAAGGCGATCCGCGGCGGCGTCGTGCTCACTGGCAGGTGCCGCGACATCGAAATCGACATCGATACTCTTCACGCGGACATTGGCGTACTCTTGACGAATCACCATGCACGGCCCCAGCAGCGTCGCTTTCTCCGGGCAGACGGTTTCCGTACAAGAGACCTCGTGGACGTTGTTGGAGAACGCGAACAGCTTGATCTCGTGTCGCACGTTGTGTGCGGCGAGCGCACGGGCCAGAAACACCAGGCTGAAAAAGCCTCGGGCCTGCGCCTGCCTGAAACGGTCGCCCGCCGGTTGAGGTGCAGGAATGCCGGTGACACTCCAGGCATGCACGATGCGATCCGGCAGGGAGCGAGTCGCCTCCAGGGCTCGGATCAGCAAGTCATAGTGCTGCGAGTTCGCGGGTTCGATGGTGAACGTGTGAGGGTCCGCTTGTTGAAAGCGTGTGCCGATCCGCACGGTCACCACGGTGTGACCAGCGGCCTCGAGCCGTGTCACCAGGGTGGAGGCCAGCCCGGAATCATCGGCACATACCAGCCACGTTCTGGCACTCTCGTGCTGCAAGGCCGCTTCATGGATGTCGATGGCACTCGGCAACAGACGAGTCCAGGACGGCACGTACAGCCATTCGGAACGGTTCGGGTTCTTGTGAACCGTCACGTCCGTCGGCGGAGCGTCCGGTGCGACACGCAGTGGCTCCAGCCAGTGCTCCTGTCGCTCGAAAGGATACGTCGGCAACGCCACTCTGCGGCGCTGCCCACCGGACGGGACGTTGTCCCACGTGAGCTCGGCGCCTGACAGCCACAGCCTGGCGATGCCGTGCCACAGGAATTCGACGTCCGATTGGTTTTCGTAATGGTGCCGGATCGAGGACACCACCACCGGATCTCCGCCATCCCGGCGGTCCGGATGCTGCATCGCCAGCACGCCCAGCGTCCGGCCGGGCCCGGCTTCCAGGAGGATGGGATTCTTGAATTGCCAGAGTTCATGCAAGGCATCGCTGAACCTGGCGGTTCGAGTGCCATGCGTCGCCCAATAGGACGGCGTGGTCGCCTCGCGTCGCGTAATCCAGGTCCCGGTGACGTTGGAGATGTAGGGAATCGTCGGCTCGCCCAAACGAACCTTCCCCACCTCTTCCTCGAATGCCTGCACGATCGGATCAAGCATGCGCGAGTGAAAGGCGTGGGCATTCTGCACGGGCCGACAAATGATGCTCTTGGCGTTCAACATCCGCTCGAACTCGCGGATCGCCGCAGCCGGACCTGCCACCACACACAAACGTGGCCCGTTGATCAACGAGATCGACAGCTCCTCGGTCAGTAGGGGAAGCAGTTCCTGTTCCGGCAGCGTCACGGCGAGCATGGCTCCCTGCGGCAACGCATGGACGAGCCTGGCTCGCGACGCGATCAGCCGCACGGCATCCTCCAGCGACAACACCCCAGCCAGACACGCCGCCACGTATTCACCCATGCTGTGACCGACAATGGCGTCGGGCGTGATACCCAACGATTGCCAGAGACGGGTCATGGCATATTCGATCGTGAACAGCGCCGGCTGGGCAAACAGCGTCTGGTTGAGCGTCCGGGCGTCTGGATCCTCCGCGGCAGCCGTCGTGCGACCGAGCATCTCCTTCAGGTCGATCCCCTTGCTCTTGCCCGCCTTCTTCCAGCGCTGGCCAGGTGGGTACAGGATGTTGCGGATGTCGATCTCCAGGTGCGGCTCGAGCAAGCGCGCGCAGCGATCGACTTCTTGCCTGAACACGGGCCACCCTTCGTACACATCATGGGCCATGCCCGGGTAGTGATCGCCGATACCGGGCAGCAACAGGATCACCGGTCGCCGTGGCTCGCTGGTGCGGCCGGTAACGACGCGCTTCGAGTCTTCCTGTCCGAGGGCGGTAATGGCGTCCGCGCGGTCGACGCAGACGAGACCCCGCCGATGTGGAAACGCTTTGCGTCCGATGCGCAGGGTGTGAGCCACGTCGCTCAGGTTCACGCAGTCGTTCCCGATCAGGAACTCCCGTAAGCGCTGCGTGGCCAGGTCGAGCGCCGTTCTAGTCTTCGCCGACAGCAGCAGCACGTGAGGAGGACGGGCATCCGTCGATGCAGCCGGCTCCGGCGCTTCCTCGAGCACGAGGTGGGCGTTCGTGCCGCCCATGCCGGTGGACATCACGCCGGCTCGTCTGGGTCCGTCGCTGGTCCAGTCCCGCAAGCGCGTGTTCACGTAGAATGGCGTGCGGGCAAAATCGATTTCGGGATTGGCCTCCGTGAAGTGGAGACTGGGCGGAAGCTGTCGGTGCTGGAGGGCAAGGACCGTCTTGATGATACCGGTGACGGCCGCCGCGGCGTCGAGGTGTCCCACATTGGTCTTTACCGAACCGATGGCGCAGTAGCCGGAGCGCTGGGTAAAGGTGCGGAACGCCTTGGTCAAGGCTCGGACCTCGATGGGATCCCCGACTGGCGTTCCCGAGCCGTGGGCCTCGAGGTAGGTGATGCCGTCGGCCTCGACCCCGGCATTGGCCAGCGCCTCCACTACCGCATCGGCCTGGCTGTCGACGCTGGGCGCCGTGTAACCGGCCTTGGCCGCACCATCGTTGTTGACGGCCGATCCCTTGATCACGGCGTGGATGGCGTCCCCGTCCGCGAGGGCGTCCGCCAACCGCTTCAGCACCAGGATGCCGCCGCCGCTACCGAACACGGTGCCGTTGGCCTTGGCGTCAAACGCCCTGACGTGCCCGTCCGGCGAGACGACTCCGCCACCATCACAGAAGTAGCCTGCGCGATGCGGGACCCGCACTGACACTGCCCCAGCCAAGGCCATGTCGATTTCTTCACTCAAGAGGCTCTGACGGGCCAGGTGGACGGCCACCATGGAGGTCGAGCACGCCGTCTGAACGGTGATGCTGGGCCCCTTCAAGTTGAGCTTGTAAGAGATCCTGGTGCTCAGAAAATCCTTGTCGTTGCCGATGAGGGTGGGGATGTACTCCTCGGCGAGGCGGCGGTTCAGCCCGACGTTCGTGAAATAGGTGTTCAGGGCGGTTCCGCTGAACACGCCGACGCGTCCCTGCCAGCGATCCGGGTCATACCCGGCGTGCTCGAGCGCCTCATAGGCCAGTTCCAACAGGAGCCGGTGCTGTGGATCCATCGTCTTGGCTTCCATCGGCGAGAAGCCGAAGAATCCTGCGTCAAAACCGCCCGGCTGCTCCAGGATCGGCGCGGCTTTTACGTAGCTCGGGTTGCTGAGATAGGATGGCGGCACGCCCGATTCCAGGATCTCCTGATCGGAAAGCCGAGCAATCGACTCGATGCCTGCGGTCAGGTTACGCCAGAACTCGTCGATGTCGCGCGCGCCTGGGAAGCGACCGGCCATCCCGACGATGGCGATATCGGACTCGGTATGCACGGCAGTCATCAACGCCCCACCCGCATGAGCGGCTCCGGCAAGGCCTTGCGATCCGCTTTCCCGCTCGGTGTCACGGGGATTGCGTCGATTCTCTCGAATCGATTGGGGATCATATAGTCGGGAAGGTGTTGCTTGAGGAAATGCTTCAGACCCGCCATCTCCAGGTCAGATTTGCAGACCACGTACGCGACGATGAGGATGATGGTGTCCGAGTACTGCTTGACCACGGCCACGCAGTCGCTGATGCCCGGGTACTCCCGGATCGTGTTTTCAATCTCGCCCAGTTCGATGCGCAATCCCCGGATCTTTACCTGGTGATCCTCCCGGCCGAGATACTCGATATTCCCGTCCGGCAGCCAGCGGGCGATGTCGCCGGTTCGATAGACGCGTTCGCCGGGGTTCGCCGGATTGTCGGTGAACTTCTCGTCGGTCAGGGCGGCGTTGTTCAGGTAGCCGCGCGCCAGACCGATCCCCGCGATGCACAACTCACCGGGCTCCCCGATCGCCATCGACCGGCCGTCTCTGATGATGGAGAGCGTGATGTTGTGGATCGGTCTCCCGATGGGAATGATGTCGAAGTCGTTGTGCGGGGGGCAATCGAAATAGCTGACGTCGACCGTCGCCTCGGTCGGCCCGTAGAGGTTGGTGAGTCGGGTCCCGGTCTTGCTGCCCCAAATATCGTTGAACTTCCTGACGTGACTGGGCGTCAGCGCTTCACCGCTCGCAAATACCCGCCGCACCGACGCCAGCCGGTTCACCACGCCCGCAGGCTTGCCGTCCAGGTACTCGAGAAACACGTTCAGCATCGATGGAACGAAGTGCATGACGCTGACGTGATGTGTGTCGATGGTTTCGACAATGGCCAGGGGATTCCGTTCCCCGCCCGGCACCAGGAAGCAGAGCGTGGCGCCCTGCAGGGCCCACCAGAACAACTCCCACACCGAAACGTCGAAATAGTAGGGCGTCTTTTGCAGAATGACGTCCCGGTGATCGATCGGGTAGGCGTGTTGCATCCAGTGCAAGCGGTTGACGAGAGAGCGATGCTCGATCATCACCCCCTTGGGTTTGCCGGTCGACCCCGACGTATAGATCACATAGGCCAGGTCCCGCGGCGTGTTGACGATCGCGGGGTTCGCGGTTGACGCCCGGTACACGTCGGGGTCGTCGAGATTGATGATCCGCCCCCTGAAGGCGATCCGGTCGGCGGTCTTGTTCTGCACCAACAGGACGGTGACCCCCCCATCCTTCAGCAGGTAGGAAATGCGATCCGGCGGATTGTCTGGCGAGATGGGCAGATAGGCGCCGCCGGCCTTCAGGATGCCCAGGATGCCCACGATCATGGCAAAGGAGCGTTCCACCAACAACGCGACGATGTGTCCCGGCCCGACACCCGCGGCCCGCAACACATGCGCCAGTTGATTGACCTTGCCATTGAGCTGCGCGTACGTGAGCGATGGCACGCCGAGCACGGAGTCGTGGTCGCAGATGACGGCCGTTCTATCGAAATGCCTGTCGAGCTGCGCCTCGATCAATGCCTGCAGCGTGACGTTATCGGGAAACGGCGTCTCCGTGCGGTTGAATTGCGCGATCCTCGCGAGATCGGCGGCGGTAGCGACGCGTGGCGGGTGAGCGGCCATGGGCATCAGTCGGATCGGGCCAACGGGCCGCATCTGCCGGCTTGATCGACGAAGATCTTCCCCAGGATGTCTTCATGGATCTGGGTGGTGCCTTCGATGATCTCCATGATCTTGGCGTCCCGGTAATACCGGGACACCGCGGAGGATCCGTGACAGCCCGCCGCCCCCTGGATCTGCACGGCATCGGACGCGGCTCGCACCACGGCTCGCGACGTGAAGTACTTGGCCATCAAGGTCTTCTCGAACGCTTCCGGACGATGGTCGTCCTCCGCGCGGCAGGCAGTGTGGCACAACGCGCTCGCGGCCTCCAAATCGGTGCCCATGCGCGCGATCAGCGATCGGACCATCCCCATGTCGCCCACGGTCTTGTCGCCGATCTTCCGCATGGCGGCGTGGGCGATGCTTTCCTCGAAGCATCCTCGCAGCAGCCCCAATGCCGAGCAGGCCGTGCTGATGCGTCCGTAGTGCAAGCCTACCGGGGCGACGTGGGACAAGGCGTAGCCGGGCTTGCCAACGAGGTTGGCGGATGGCACTTCCACATCTTGGAAGTGCAGCTGCGCCAGGCCGGCCGCGCGGAACCCCAGCAAATCGGAGATGGGTTCGATGCGCAGACCGGGAGTGTCCTTGGGCACCACACACGCCACCGAACGTCCTCCCAGGGTCCCGAACACCAGAAACACCGCGGCGAACTGGGCGCAGCTGATCCATTTCTTGCTTCCGTTCAGCACGAGCCCCTGTGAGTTCCCGGTGAACTCCGTCACCAGCGACTGCATGGCACTGCCGGCGCCCGGCTCCGTCAGGGCGAAGGCCCCGAGCATCTCCCCCTTGGCGAGGGGAGGAAGCCATCTGCGCTTCTGCTCCGTCGTGCCCCACTTGAGGAGCGCCATAGACACCATCGCTTGGACCGTGAGGACGCCCGTCAAAGCGGACGATGCTCTCCCGAAGGCTTCATTCAGCAAACCGAACGTGACGATATCCCATCCCTGGCCGCCATACTCCGGCGGCAGACTGCAGCCCAGGTAGCCGGCCTGGGCCATCTGCGAGATCACGCCCGCGGGGACCTGCTGGTCCCGGTCCCACTGCTCGGCGAACGGGGCGACGTTCAGCGTGACAAAGGCCTTGAATTCCTCTCTCTTCTCAACCACTCGGCCGTCCGTTCTTGCGCAGGACAAAGGCCGTCGTCGCGTTGAGCGACTTGAAATTCTCGATGTCCAGATCGTCCCGCCCCATTTCCATAGCGAACGTCTTCTCGATGAAGGTCATCAACTGCACCGCAAACAAGGAATTGACGATTCCCGATTCGAACAGGTTGGCGTCATCGTCCAAGTCCGGGACGGCGATCGAGCTCAGGATGAAGCTCCGGATCGTGTGTTTGATGCCGTTCGGGTCCGCGGTGCTCATGGACTCCTCCGTCATTCCAGGCCCGGATAGGCATGAAATCCCCTTCCGGTCTTCCGCCCCAAATGGCCGGCATGCACCAGCTTTCTCAGCAACGGACAGCAGCGGTACTTCGGATCCCGAAAGCTTTCGTACAGGACATCGAGCGACCGCATCACCGTGTCCAAGCCGATCAGGTCCGCGGTTTCCAACGGTCCCATCTTGTGCCCGAAGCATTTCTTGAAGATCGAGTCGATCTGCTCGGCCGTCGCCACGTTATCCTGCAGCACAAACGCGGCCTCGTTCATGAACAAATGGGAAATCCGGTTGGACACAAAGCCCGGCATGTCCTGGACGATGATGGCTTCCTTGCCAAGCACGGCAAACAGCCGCAGCAACGTGTCGACGGTCCCGTCGGAGGTATGGAACCCGCGAATCACCTCGACGGTCGGTTTCAGATGAACCGGATTCATGAGGTGGATGCCCACCACGTTGGCCGGACGCCCGGTGGCGCTGGCTATCTGCGTGATCGGGATACACGACGTATTGGCCCCAAAACACACCTCGCGTGGCGCCACTCGATCCAGCTGCTCATAGACCGGCTTCTTGACATGCCAGTCCTCGGTCACGTTCTCGATGATGAAGTCACATGACGCCACGTCCTGCAGATCGGTCGTGAACACCATGCGTTGCAGGGCGTCCTCCGGCGTTACGCGTGGCAGCGTCTTCGACAGCAAGGGGACGCAGCGGACGTTGTTCAACACGGCGGCTTGCGCGCGCTTCAGGATGTCTTGCGAGATGTCCACCACGACCGCGGATATCCCATGCAGCACCAGGTCGGTTACGACGCCGCTGCCGATGTTTCCCGCGCCCAGCACGCCGATCTGTTTGAATTGCATGGTTACGACGCCTTCCGCCGCGTGACGTTGCGCCGCCGCTGACCCCGTAACGCGGCCGCGGCGGCGCTGCCGGCGCCGTCGCGCCCGCCGGAGGCCGCGCGTAATTTGGCGGCCAACAGGCTCACGGTGGGGCACTCGAACAGGCTGACGATCGACAGATGCTGCTTCAGCTCCCGCTTGATCGCGGCAATCACCTGCACCGCCCGGAGGGACGTGCCGCCCACGTCGAAGAAATTGTCGTGGATCCCGATGCGCCGGCCCAACACCCTACTCCAGATGTTCAACAGCGCGGCTTGTAGCGTGCTGGACGGTGCGACGTCGACCGGAGCATCGAGCGGCTGCTTTCGGAGCCGGTATGCCTCGATGGCCTTTGCGACCCGGTCGATGTCGTACAGGTGTTCCCCGATCACCTGCAGGGGCTCCGACCGATCACCGACGCCGAATCCCCAGACCTGTCGGGGCGGGCGGGCGTCCGGGTGGGGAGGCGCCGGCGCCTCGAGCCCGGGGTGCGCCGTTTGGTCGGGGTCGTATGCGAGGCTCGCCAGGCGGTCAGCGGCGAACGTCCAGGACGCGCCGGCCGGGTCGCCGTCGGGACCGCCGATGTTCCGGATGAACTCCCGGACCGGCGCATTCTTTTCCGTCGGCCGATGGGAGAGTTCCACGAGGCGTTTGCCTTCCCTGGCCGCCTGCTGGCCGAGGTGAGCCAGGACCGCGTGCTCCACGCCTTTGCCCAACACCCGACAGCTCAACAGCAGGGTATCCACTTTGTAGCGGTCGGTCGCTGTCTCATACATCACGACCCCGACCAGCCCGTAGTCCCCGAATCGGTCGACGACGTGAACCACCAGACAGGTGACATCGTTCTGCTGCAAGATGTCTCGAATCTCCTGCTCCGAGCGTCGGATGGTGGTGAAGTTGAATTGGTTCGTTCGGAACGTCAGCTGCGACACACGGGCGAGCTGGTCGTCGGTCGCTTCGGCGATCTCGACGCGCAGTTGCAGCCCGTTCACAAAGTCTTTCAAAGAGAGGGTTTGCTCCCGGAACCGTTGCCGCTCCGCGTTTTCCTGGTACATCCGGGTGCGGGCGCGATCTTCCTCGGTCGCACCCGCGTGATCGAACGCCCACACACGATTCAGGAACGCCGGGATCGACTCGCTGCGCTGCGGCAGCTGCAACGTCAACACGCCGGGGCAGTTGATGCGGACATCCGCGCAATCCACCGGGTTGTCATCGATGAAGATGAAGCTCTCCAACCCGAGATTGAGCTCGTGCGCGAGCGACATGACGTTCTCCGACTTGCTGTTCCAATTGATGCGCCGCGCAACCAGGTGCTCGCGCTTCAGCACCATGTCGGTCCGCTGGTCGAAGACGTCCAGCACATCCTGCTCGTTGTTCTTGCTGCACAGACAGAGCAGCATGCCGGCGTTCATGCGCCCGAGCATGAATTCCTGCAACCGGCGGAACGGGGCGCTCACTTCGATGCCCTGCGGACCGTCCTCGCCGCACACCCCCTTCCACAACGTGTTGTCGCAGTCCAGCACGATCACCTTGAATGGCGGTCGCTGCAGGTTGTAGATGGTGCGGACCAGCGTCGTCCCGATCGCCGCGTAGCCCTGCGAGGTGTACGGGATGTGACCCGCCTGATCACTGTGCGGGTCGTAGTACTCGTCGACCGGATACTGCTGCAACGGCGACGCCGAGCGGATCGTGTGCACGTTCGGTATCGTGGCGGCCGCCGTCCGCAAGGTCTGCTCGGCCTCGTCCAGCGCCGCCTTGAGGTCGGCGTCGGCTTCCGCGGGCGGGGTCCTGGGGCAGACACACAACACCACGGGCGCCGTGGCCTGGCTCATGAACGACCGCAGCGCGGTGCAGAAGTCCCGGACGGTTCGCTGTAGGCCGCCTGCCGTCTGACGTGACTGATCCAACCCGGATGCGACGGGCGCGTCACCCCGGGTTCCATAGAGATTGAACAACCCGGCATGCTCGAGCAGCCGTTCGTGTTCGACGGCGCAGCGGAACCCCTTCTGGACGAGCAGTGCTTCGATCTGTTTGACCGCCTGCTCGGTGCGGTCGTGGATCTCGATCACAATCTGGGCGATCTTCGGCCAGTCGCGATCGTCAATGCCCCGGATGATGTCCAGCTCGCTCTTTTCCGCATCGATCTTGAGGAGGTCGATCTTGTCGATCCGGTACTCTCGAATCATCTCCGACACGGATGTCAGACGGCACTCGTGGGTCGTGCGACTGAGCCGGTTTGCGGTGAGCTCGGTGACATATTCCTCCACCGCGTCCCCTGCCACCGACGTCTCGCTGCTCAGGGTGTTCCGCACTACCGCTTGAATGGCCTCGCGGTCCTCGGTTTCATCTGCATGAAACCCCGAGAACACGGAGGACTTCTCATAGAAGGTCAAGGTCGCGGTCTTGGGCCGGTCCGACACACCGACGTTCAGGGCTCGGACCTGCGATCCGTAGGCCTCGCAGTTGGCCTTCAAGAGCTCATACACGGCGGGCGCCGGTTCACAGGCGTAGATCGTCGGGTTGCGACAGCGGCTCATCACAAACAACGAGAACAGCCCGATGTTGGCCCCGATATCCACCACCGTGGCTCCGTCCGGCAAGCGGATGCCATGCTTCAGATAGCAGCGATCTTCGAAGATCTCCTTGTAGACATAGTCCGTTTCATACCGGTTCAGATGAACGATCTCCAGGCCATTGGGCAGGACGCATCTGGTCCGGTCGCCGAAGCACTGGTCCGCCCGTTCCCTGGTGAGCGTCATGACCCCGCGCGGATCCCCCGTGGCCCACGCCTCCAACCCCAAGAGGATGACTTTGACTGCGTCGCGGCGCGTGCGGAACGCGCTGCCCGCGTCCAGCAGCTGCTGAAAGATCTGATTGTAGGGCGCAAATTCGACGTGGATCGGCGTGCCGAAATGGTCACCCCAGAAGCGCAGGGAATCCTCTACCGGCTCAGCGGTGAAATTCGAGGCGATGACGAGGTTGGCGGCCGTCGCTTCACCGGCCGCGTCGGCGCGGTCCAGCACGCTGAACGTGACGCCGGAGAGATCGAAGTACGGCGTGCCGGACTGGTCGAACACCCGAACGTTGCCGACGAGACTCTTGCCATCGCGTTCACTCTCCGGAAGCAGCACGGCGTGCCCCCAGAGCGTATCGGGGAAGCGGACGTCCGTTACTGCGATCTTCTCGATCGACCGCAGGATGAACGTCTTCCCCTGCTCGAGCATGCAGGACGCCAGTAACTGGGTGGCGGAGTCGAGCAGGCTCGGGTGCAGGTCAGGTTCGTCGACTGCTCCGTCTCGGTGCGCTACGGCAAGCCGCCCCAAGGACTGGTCCCCTGCCCGCCAGATCGACGCAACGTGTTGAAACCCGGGCCCGTATTGGTTGCCATTTTCACGGAGCGTCTTGTAGAACCGGTCCGAGTCGATCAGGTCATGAGACTGCGCTTGGAACGCTTCGATGGAAAACGCTTCCGTGCTCGCTCTCGGAGACGGTGCCGGGTTCCGGTCGATGTCGAGCTTGGCAGCAGGCTCCGCAACCCCTGCTTCGTAGAACGTGTATTCAACGCGGCCGTTGCCGTGATCCCCGACGTCGACCCTTACGATCGTGTCTTCTGCCGAAACAATGATGGGATTGTGAAACGTCACGTTCCGGACGAGACCCGCAACGCCCTTGGAGCGTTCACGCTCCAGGCGCAGGGCCATGTCGACGTAGCACGACCCGGGCAGCACGACCATGTCGTGGAACCCGTGATCTGCCAGGTACGGCATGGAACGAATGCCGATCCTGAATTCGGCGGAGGCTACTTCAGTTGTGCTCACGTATCGTCCCCGGGATTGCCTTCTGTGCAACGATGGCGCCGATCAGTCCGGGTCCGGGCACAAAGCTGTAAAGCGTCCACCCACAACGGTCCCCGGGCGTCGAGTCCACGCGGAGAATTCGGGCCGGCTCACCCGGCTCAAACGAAACATCGAAGCGATCGAGCGGGTGGGAGAGCCCGTCACCGAGCGCCTTGATGAAGGCTTCCTTACGGGTCCAGCAAGAGAAGAACGCGAGGGGCTTGTCGCTCGGGTCGAGGGCGCGGTAGGCCTCGCTCTCACGCCGGGAAAACATGCGGGCTGCGATGTCGTCGGCGTCGGGAATCACCCGCACGGCTTCGACGTCGATTCCGACCTCGCGCCCGAAGGCAAACGCATAGACGGCCACGTCGTCGCAGTGCGATACGCTGAATCGCAGGTTCGAAGCCGCGACACGTCGCGCGAGCGCCGGCTTGCCGCGTTCCCCGTACACCAGCTCGACCGAGTCGGCCCCGATGTCCAACCGCGCCGCGAGCAACTGGCGCAGACGCGCCCGCGCGACGGTAAACCGGCGGCGATCGCATTCGAAAGCAAAGCGACCGGCTCTGTGTCGCTCCTCCTGCGAGAGCAGCGCAGCCGATGCGCGGAGCGCACCCGGCCCCACGTCCAGTCGCGTCACCACAACGTCGACGGCAGCTGCGCCTCCGCAAGCGGGCATGGTTTCTCCGGGATCCAATGCTGCGGCGTCCCTCACGGTAGATCGTGCGGCGGCTGGGTGGTGCAAATTTCGGACTGGGAGGGGACGCGGGCACCCGTGTCCGTTCCTGTTGCGTCGACGCCACACACCGTGTGCGTTCACCACGTTGCGGCGGCGGCCACATGAAGACTAGGGCCGCAGCGATCCGCAATCGTAATGGCTTATGCTCCGCAGCGTCGGCTCGAGCCGCAAGCGCATGAGGCTCCTCAACACCGCCGCCAGGGACCGCTGCGCAATCACGAGCTCGACCTCGCCGGGCGCCTTCGCGTAGCGACAGGGGTACAGAGCGAGCCTGCGGTAGATCCGCGCTTCGGGATAGGACGGCACCTTCATCTCTTCCATGGACCACACCCCGTAATCCAGCACATTCCGGCCAGACTCGTCCTGCGTCACGTACACGCGGATGGCGGAAGGAAGGTCACGTCGTACGCCGTCGCTGACGTAGATCTGAGCCCTCTTCGTGTCGCCAGAGAACAGCGTGAAGGAGAGATATGAGTCCCACAATTGGACGAAGCTCAACGCCGGAAGGATGGCGAACAGCACGAGGACGGCCACGTGATACCAGCCGTTCGCGGGCGAGAGGATTTGCCGAGCCGGCAGGAGCGCCGTGTTGCGAAACAGGAGGAAGTTGAAAGCGATCATCGCGAGGTTCCATGGCCACACGCCTCGATCGATGTTGTGTCCCAGCGGTCCGAGACAGACGAGGATGAAGAGGTGCATCGGGATGGCGGCGATTATCGCGGTGAACCGCCATCGTGTGGTGATCAGGCCGATGCCGATGCCCACTTCGAGGAGCGCCACGCCGGCGCCCAACCACGCGAGGTATTCCACCATGCCGGCGGGAATGGTGAAGAGGCCTTGCAGAAACCACGGGAAGACACCGTTGACAAAGCTCCGGTTGAGCTTATGGAGGCCACTCCAGAGGTAGACGCTCGCCACGATGACACGACAGGTGTTGAGCGCCACCGCCGCCGGGGCGGCGGGTTCCCGCTTCCAGTAGTGCAGGGCGAGGGCGCCGAGCATGAAGACGTACTGATAGAACCAGGGCTGCCACCGGGACTGGTCCAACACGCTCAGACCGCCCGCGATGATCAGGATCGCGGCGAGCGGTCGCAGCGGTCTCCGCGCCGCCGCCGCCGCGCCGAGGAGCAGGAGGAGCACGACGAACACGACGTAGTCGAGTGGAAAGGGGATCGTGGGTGAGTGGGCCCACACCGGCATGAGAGGATAGGTGCGAGAGGAGACCCAGAGTTTCTGCGACAGGAGCAGTCCAGCGGCGAGGGCCAGGCACAGTGCCAGCTTGAGTCGCTCCAGCCGGACGTCGTCCCCGACCTGATTTTCTAGACGTTCCGGGCGGAAGAGGAACCGCGAGAACCACTGACGCCTACCTGCTACGACCCGATACGCCGCCTCCACGAGCCAGATCAGGGGACGGGTCGAGAAGACGGCCGAGAACCGTCGCCATCCGACCGCGTCCATGAGGTAGAGGCTCGCCCGACCAGCACTCAGCACCACGCCCTCGGGCGTCAGGACGTGGATGGCGTGCGCGCAGCGGCGGGCGAGCGCCTCGGTCATCGGTGGGCGTGGCGCCACCTGGTACGGGACGGGAAAGAGTCGATCGTGCCGATCCTGTCGCTTGATCCAATCCACGGCTCGACGACAGAAGCCGCAGGTCCCGTCCCAGAACACCCATGCTTGATCCGCGCGGCGCTCGCTCATCGCGCGGGCTTCTTAGCCCGTCTTGGAGCGCCGGGCGCGCGCGACCTTGGCCAGGTACTCTCGCGCGGCCCGCAGTGCGCGCCGCTTCCCCCCGTGGGTCACGTCGCCGAAGAACTTGCGGTACCGGGGAACGTAGCTGCCGTCGCGCCGTCGGTAGAAGTCCGCGCGCACGAACCAGCCGTACGTGCGCGTGGAGGGTTGGTCGATACGGCTGATGCCGCGTCTCTTCATGATTCGCCTGGAGCGTTAGGGGTGATTATTGACAATCCAAGATAGCCTCCCCAAATACCGAGCGCATGGCAGCGGACCTGGAAGGCGTTGTCGCCACGTCGACCCGACTCAGCCATGTCGATGGAGAGGCGGGTCGACTGACGATCGCCGGGTACGCGGTGGAAGACCTAGCGCCGTACGCCCGGTTCGAGGAAGTGGCTTTCCTGCTGCTGTATGCCCGCCTGCCGGACCCGTCCGAGCTCGCTCGCTTCACGCAGGATCTGGCCGGGCGGCGCGCGCTGCCCCGCGCGGGATTTGACGTCCTGCGTGCCGCCGCCGCCGCCCAGGCGCCCCCCATGGACGTCCTGCGGATGGCGGCGGCCCTGCTCAGCCTCGGCCGCCAGGAGAACCCCCTGGACGACGCGCTGACCGCCATCGCGTGCTTCCCGACGATCGTGGGGGCCTACTGGCGGGTGCGGAATGGGGAAGCGCCCGTTCCGGTGCGCCCCGATCTGCCGCACGCGGCTCATTACCTGCAGCAGGTGTTCGGCGCCGAACCATCGGCCGAACGGGCCCGCGCGCTGGAAACGTATCTCAACACCGTCTGCGATCACGGCCTCAACGCTTCCACGTTTGCGGCACGGGTGATCGTCTCCACGCGATCTGACGTCATTTCGGCGATCACCGGCGCGGTCGGCGCGCTCAAGGGTCCGTTGCACGGCGGGGCGCCGGGTCCCGCGCTGGACATGGTCTTCGAAATCGGCACTCCCGAGCGCGCGGAACCGGTCATCCGCGCCAAGCTCGATCGGGGCGAGCGTCTCATGGGATTCGGACATCGCATCTACCGCGTGCGTGACCCGCGTGCCGATGTCCTGGCGCAAGCCGCGCAGCGCTTCTATTCGAGCGGCGGCGACCAGAGCCTCTATGAGCTAGCGCAGCAGGTCGAAGCCACTGCGCTGCGTCTGCTGCGTGAGCGCAAGCCGGAGCGTCGCCTCGACACCAATGTCGAGTTCTACACGGCGCTCTTGCTGCATGGTCTGGGATTCCCATCCGCGCTGTTCACGCCGACATTCGCCGTGGGCCGCGTGGTGGGCTGGTCGGCACACTGCCTGGAGCAACTGCGCGAGGGTCGGTTGATCCGACCGCAATCGGCCTATGTCGGGCCGACGGACCTTCACTACGATCGCGGAACCCGTCACACGCGGTCCCAATAAGCCACCCGCCCTTGGTTCAGACCCTACGGCTGGGGGTCCGCTCGACGCCTTTCCGGGCCCTGGGCCAGCAGCCGTTCGGCGAAGTCGAGGCGCTCCTGCATCTCGCTCACCTCCTGCCGCAGCCTGTTCACATCGGCCTCAAGGGCCGCGAGCGCTTCCGGCGCGTCGAGCGGCGTCGCGAGGTCGCGCCGGCCGAGGCGCTGCCGCAGGCGCTGGGCCCATAACCCGAACAGCAGTGCGAGCCCTGCGTGAATCGCGGCATGCGCCCCTTCGGCTGACGCAGCGGCGAAGCCGACTCCAACCAGGTTGGCGACGCTGAGCACGACGGCGATGGGGAACCACAGCGCGGGCTTGAAGGTCATGAAGAAATCGACGTGAGGCGGTGGTACAAGGTTTCAGGCGGCTACTGTCACGCCCCCGTACTCCCGAACCCTCCCCCGCCCCGCTCGCTCGCCGGCAGCGCTTCCACCTCGACGAGCTCGACCCGCTCCACCCGCTGAAACACGAGCTGCGCGATCCGCATCCCGCGCGTCACCGCCACCGGCTCGGTCCCTAAGTTGATCAGGGGGATCATCAGCTCGCCCCGGTAATCGGAGTCGATCGTCGCGGGCGCGTTGGGGAGGGTGAGGCCGTGCTTCAGCGCGAGCCCCGAGCGCGGCCGCACCTGGGCTTCGTAGCCGGCCGGAATGGCCAGCGCGAGTCCCGTGCGAATGAGCCGCCGCTCGAGCGGCTGCAGCACCAGGTCCGGTTCGGCGCTGCACACGTCGTACCCGGCCGCCCCCGCGCTCCGCCGCGTCGGAAGCGGCAGTCCCGCGTGATGCGCCAGTCGGTGCACCTGCACGACCGGCGGCCGCGTCAGGCGAGCGCTCCGGGGTCGCGCTCGACGACCGAGTCGAACACCAGGGGCGGCGGCTCTTCCTCTATCAGATACGCGAATTGCCGGCGGAACTCCTCCACCGACACGTGGGCGGTCGCGGCGAAGCGCGCCAGCTCGTGCGGATCCTCGAAGTCGTCGCGCCGCAGCCGGATCATGTAGCGGCGCGCGATGGCATAGCGCGTCGACGTGATGTCTACCCGCCGCGTGCGCGCCCGGCCCGTCACGGGATCGATCATCGCGGCGAACGGGATGGGCACGAAGCGCCCCGCCTGCAGGGAAATGACGGCCGCGTTGCCGCCCCCCAACACGTACTTGGCGGCGCAGTAGCCCAAGTCGCGCGTGTACTCCATGTCCATGGGGATCGGATCGGCGCAGCGCAGCTCGTAGCCGATATTCTTCGCGGCGATCGTCGCCTTCAGCTCGAACTGCTTGAGGCGCTTCTGCACCGCCGCCTTGAGGATCTCGCCGATGTTCACCTCGGCGATGCGGACGTTCCCGTGCGTGTCCCGCTCGACCTCCTCGACGCCCGCGAGATCCGCGGGGTCGATGCCCAGCGCCAGCCCCTCGGCGAGCACGGCGACGCCATCCAGCCGGCCGTAGGACAGGCGCTTGATGATGGCGCCCACCAGCGTGTCCACGACCGATTTGAGCCGGATGCGCGGACCCGGAAACTCCTCCGGGATGAGCGTGAGCGTGGCGCCGGCGGCCTTGCCGATGCCCATCGCGAGGTGCCCCGCGCCGCGGCCCATCGTGATGACCAGGTACCAGCGCGACGTGGTCTTGGCGTCCACCATCAGGTTCTTCACGATCTCCACGCCGTAGTGGCGCGCCGTCTGGAAGCCGAACGTGTCCACGTGCGGCGGCAGGTCGAGATCGTTGTCGATCGTCTTCGGCACGTGCACGACCTGGAGCCGCCCCGCGGCCTTCTCCTCGAGCTTCATGGCCGAATACGCGGTGTCATCCCCGCCGATGGTGATGAGCTGCGAGACGTTGAGGCGTAACAGGGCCAGGACCGCGTTGTCGAGATGCGCCGGGTTCTGCGTGGGGTTGGCGCGCGAGATGCCGATGTAGGAGCCGCCGCGGAAATGGATCCGGCTCACCTCGCCGATGTCGAGCGGCACGACGTGGTCGATGTCGCCTTGCATGATCCACTCGAACCCGTCGCGCACGCCGAGCACGTCGACGGCCTCGAGCCGTGCCCGGATAGTGGCCGCCCCGATGACGCTGTTGATGCCCGGCGCCGGCCCGCCACCGACCAGGATCGCCAGTGTTCTACGCTCGGTCATCGCCGCGTTCCATGACGGCCCTACACCAGGGTTGTCGCGTCCGTCAGCGGCAGCCCGAACGCCTCGGCCACGGCGGCGTACACGACTTTTCCCTCGATCGCGTTCAACCCGAGGAGCAGCGCGGCGTCGTCCCGGCACGCCCGCTTCCAGCCGCTCTTGGCCAGACGCTTGGCGTACGGGAACGTGGCGTTGGTGAGCGCGAGCGTGGAGGTGCGGGGCAGGCCCCCCGGCATGTTGGCAACGGCGTAGTGGATGATCCCGTCCACTACATAGGTCGGGTTGTCGTGCGTGGTGGGCCTGCTGGTTTCGATGCAGCCCCCCTGGTCCACCGCGACGTCCACGATCACGGAGCCGGCCTTCATGAGCTTCAGGTCGTCGCGCCGCACCAGCTTCGGGGCCTTCGCGCCCGGGAGCAGCACGGCGCCGATCACGACGTCGGCCTTGCGGAGCTGGTCGAGCAGATTGTGACGGTTGGAGTACAGCAGATCGACGTTGGGGGGCAGCACGTCGGAGAGGTAGCGCAGCCGATCGAGCGAGAGGTCGAGCAGCGTCACGTGCGCGCCCAGGCCCGCCGCCATCTTGGCCGCGTTGGCGCCGACCACCCCCCCGCCCAGGATGAGCACCTCGGCGGGGAGCACCCCGGGCACGCCTCCCAGCAGGATGCCCGACCCGCCGTACACCTTTTCCAGGTACTTGGCACCCTCCTGCACCGCCATGCGTCCCGCCACCTCACTCATCGGCGTGAGCAACGGCAGCTCTCCCGAGGTGAGCTGCACGGTCTCATAGGCGATCGCGGTGATCCCCGACTTGAGCACCGCCTGCGTGAGGGCCTCGGACGCCGCGAAATGAAAATACGTGAAGACCACCTGCCCCTTGCGCATACAGGGCCACTCGGGCTCGATCGGCTCCTTCACCTTGACGACCATCTCGGACTTGGACCACACGTCTCCGGCTCGCGTGACGAGCGTCGCGCCGGCCGCCCGGTAGGCGTCGTCCGAGAATCCCGACCCGAGCCCGGCGCCTTGCTCCACGAGGACCGTGTGCCCGTCGCCGACCAGCGACTCGACTCCCGCCGGCACCAGCGCTACGCGGTTCTCGGCAGTTTTGATCTCTCTCGGGACTCCAACGATCATGCACGCTCCGTCTTACGTTCTTGCGCCACGCCTCTTAGTCTTTGCCTTTGCCGAGCCAGACCACCGTCTGCCGCGCAGGATCGAAGAATTCCGCCGCGACGGCGGCGACCTCGTCTTCCGTCAGCCCGGCTACCGTCGCCAGCACCTGGTCGAGGCTCTGATACGGCTCGCCGTACACCGAAAAGCCCGCCAAACGATACATCCGTGCTGCAGGACTCTCCAGAGAGAGCATCAGCTGTCCCTGCGTCTGTTGCTTCGCCTCGGCGAGCGCGTCTCCGCGCAGCCCCTCGCGCGCCAGCTTGGCGTACTCCTCGCGAATCGCCGCGGCGGCCTGCGCCGCCGTTTGCGGCTGGGTGCCGACGTACACGCCCGCCACCCCCATCTGGCGATAGAAGCTCGTGAACGCGTAAATCGCGTAGGCGAGCCCCAGCTCCTCGCGGATCCGCTGGAACAGGCGGCTCGACATCCCGCCGCCGAACACGTTCGCCAGGACGAGCAGGGCGTACTTGCGCGGGTCGGCGTATGGGACCGTGTCGGTGGCGAACACGATGTGGGTTTGGGCGGTGTCCTTGTGGTGGCGGGCTTCGGTGCCGCGGATGGCGGGCGCGACGGGCGATACGGAAGGCGTTACACGTTGCCCGTTGTCCGTTGCCCGATCGAACCACCCCAGCTTCGCGAGCGCTTCGAGCAGCTGGTCGTGCGTCAGGTTCCCCGCCCCGGCGATGACGCAGTTCGCGGGGAAGTACGCCCGTCCGTGCAGCTGCTTCAGGTCGGCCGCCGAGAGCGCGCTGACGGTGTCGCGCGTGCCGAGGATGGTGTACCCGTAGGGATGCTCGGGCCACAACGTCTGGTAGGAGAGATCGAACACCTGGTCGTCGGGAGTGTCTTCGACGGTGTTGATCTCCTCGAGCACCACCTTGCGCTCGAGCTCCAGGTCGCTGGTGCGCAGCACGGGGTTCGAGACGAGGTCGGTGAGCACGTCGAGCGCGCGCGGCAGGTCGGCGTCGAGCACGCGGGCGTGAAACGCGGTGGTGTCGCGCGACGTGTAGGCGTCGAGCGAGCCGCCCCGAGCTTCGAGGGCGAGCGCGATCTCCTGGGCGCTGCGGCGCTCGGTCCCCTTGAACACCATGTGCTCGAGCAGGTGGGACACGCCCATCTTGGGGCGCGGCTCGTGCGCGCTGGCGCTGCGCACCCAGATGCCGACCGCCGCCGAGCGCACGCTCGGCACCCGTTCTGACAGCACCAGGACGCCGCCTGGCGCGGTGGTTTGGTGGATCTCCCGGTCGAGCCGGACCGTCTCCATTACCGCGAGCGCGCGGGGGCCGTCTCCGGTTTCTCGAGCAGCGCCTTGCGGGAGAGCCGCATGCGACCGCGCTCGTCGACCTCCAGCAGCTTGACCCGGACCTGGTCGCCCTTTTTCACGACGTCTTCGGTACGCTCCGTGCGGCCGTGCTGCAGCTCCGAGATGTGCAGCAGGCCCTCCACGCCCGGGAGGATCTCGATGAACGCGCCGAACGCCGTCGTGCTCTTCACCACGCCCTCGTACACCTTGCCGACCTCCGGCACCTGGACCATGCCGGCGATGATGTCGCGGGCCCGCTCCCCGCCCTCGCCCACGGCCGAGATGGTCACGAGCCCATTGTCGTCGACGTTGATCTCGGCGCCGGTCTGCTCCTGGATCGACCGGATGGTCTTTCCCTTGGGGCCGATGATGTCGCCGATCTTGTCCGTCGGGATCTGGATCGTGATGATGCGCGGGGCGTACTTGGACAGCTGCGAGCGGGGCTGCGGCATGGCGCGGTCCATGATGTCGAGGATGTGGACCCGGGCCTGCTTGGCGCGGTCGAGCGCTTCGGCGATGATCTTGAAATCGAGCCCCTCGATCTTGATGTCCATCTGGATCGAGGTCACGCCCTCGCGCGTCCCCGCCACCTTGAAGTCCATGTCCCCCAGGTGATCCTCGGTGCCGAGAATGTCGGTCAGCACCGCCACACGCGCGCCTTCCTTGATCAACCCCATCGCGACCCCGGCGCACGACGCCTTCACGGGGACGCCCGCGTCGAACAGCGCCAGCGAGCCGCCGCACACCGTCGCCATGGACGACGAGCCGTTGGACTCGAGGATGTCGGACACGATGCGGATGGTGTAGGGGAACTGGTCGTACGGGGGGAGCAGCGCCTGCAACGCCCGCTCGGCCAAGGCCCCGTGCCCCACTTCGCGGCGCGACGTGCCGCGGATCGGCCGGACTTCGCCCGTCGAAAACGGCGGGAAGTTGTAATGCAGCATGAACGACTTGGACGTCTCTTCGGCCACGTCGATCGAGTCGATGCGCTGCTCGTCCGACACCGTGCCGAGCGTGACGGACACGAGCGCCTGCGTCTGGCCGCGCGTGAACAGCGACGAGCCATGGGTGCGCGGCAGGACGCCCACTTCGCAGGTGACCGGCCGCACCGTCGCCAGGTCGCGGCCGTCGACCCGCTCGCCGCGCGACAGCACCTGGTCGCGCATCGTGCGGTACTCGATCTCCTCGATGACCGCCGCGACGTCTTTCAGGTTGTCAGGGAACTCGGCCGCGAGCTGCTCCTGGATCGTCGACTTGAGGGCGGCGAGCGCCTGCGTCCGCTCCGCCTTCTCCGGCAGGTTCAGCGCCTCGGCGATGCGCGGCTCGGCCAGCGCCTTCACCCGGGCGACCAGCTCCGCGGGGGCCTCGACCTTGGTCCACTCCATCTTCGGCTGCCGCACGTCGGCCACCAGCTCGCCGGCCGCGTCGAGCAGCTCCCGGATGCCCTTGTGCGCCAGCTCCAGCCCTTTCACGATTTCGGGCTCCGTCAGCTCGAGCGCGCCCCCCTCGACCATGACAATCGAATCGGCGGAGCCGGAGACGACCATGTCCACGTCCGAGAACTCGAGCTGCTGGAATGTCGGGTTCAGGATCCAGGCGCCCTCTACCCGCCCCACGCGCACGGCGGCGATGGGGCCGTTCCAGGGCACCTTGGACATGTGGAGCGCCGCCGAGGCCGCCGTCACGCCGAGCACGTCGGCATCGTTCTCCTGGTCCGCCGAGAGGACGTAGATGAAGACCTGCACCTCGTTCTTGAACCCCTCGGGGAACAACGGCCGAATCGAGCGGTCCGTCACCCGCGCCGACAGGATCTCCTCGTCCGAAGGGCGGCCTTCGCGTTTCAAGAAGCCGCCGGGAATCTTGCCGGCCGCATAGGCCTTCTCGCGGTATTCGACGGTGAGGGGGAAGAACGGGAGGGTCGAAATGTTGTCCGACACGGTCGCGGTCGCGAGGACCACGGTCTCTCCGAACTGCAGGAGGCAGGCCCCCGCCGCCTGCTTGGCGAGTCGCCCGGACTCGAGCTTCAGCGGGCGACCCGCGAACGTGCGATCGACGTGCTTCACCATGTTGCCTGTCTAGAGCACGAAGAAATACGCGAGGCGTCCCGGTGCTCTTGCCGGGACGCCCAGCGCGACGCCCGTTGCATTAGTGGCGGAGACCCAGCTCGTCGATGAGCTGCCGATAGCGCTCCAGGTCGGTGCGCTTCAGGTATTCCAGCAGGCGCCGGCGCTGGCTGACCATCCTGAGGAGGCCGCGCTGCCCGTGGAAATCCTTGGCGTGGACCCGGAAGTGATCGGTGAGGCTGTTGATCCGCTCGGTGAGCAGCGCGACCTGGACCGGGGCTGACCCCGTGTCCCCCTCGTGCAGCCCGTACTTCCTGACCGGCGTCGTCTTGTCGTACATCTGGTCCTGTTCCCTAATTCTTGTGAGCGCAGTAACTTAGACCGTCGATACCGGTTTGTAAAGCCCTAGTGACCGACGCGCCCCCCCGCCCCCCCGCCTCGACCGACCTGGTCGGCCGCACGGTCGGTCCCTACGACCTCGAGCGTCTGTTGGGACAGGGCGGGTTCGCCTGGGTGTTCGCGGGTCGGGAGCTGGACGGGGCCCCCGTCGCGGTCAAAGTCCTGATGCCCCGCTACGCCGGCGACCCGCAGTTCGAGAGCCGCTTTCGGAACGAAGCCGAAACCGCCGCGAAACTCCAGCACCCGAACATCATCCGCATCCGCTTCGTGGCGCGCTCCGGGGGTTACGTCTACTTCGCGATGGATCTGTGCGCCGACAGCCTCGGGGCGCGCATCGCCCGCGAAGGCGCCCTGCCCGAGGCGGACATCGTCCGCGTGGCGGCGGACGTGGCCAGGGGCCTGGGGTTCGCGCACGGGCAGGGCGTGATTCACCGCGACCTGAAGCCCGACAACATCCTGCTCCGCTCCGACGGCAGCGCGGTCATCACCGACTTCGGCATCGCGCGCGCGGTGTCGGGCTACGTGGCGTCCACGGGCGTGAACATGACGATCGGAACCCCGCAGTACCTCTCCCCCGAGCAGGCGCAGGGACGCGCCCTCGACCAGCGGGTGGACTTTTACGCGCTCGGCGTCACGCTCTTCAAGGCCGCCACGGGAGAGGTGCCCTTTGCCGCGAGCGACTGGTTCGAGCTCGCCCGCATGCACGTGGAGCAGCCGCCCCCGGGGTTGCGCAAGAAGCGCCCGGAGCTGTCCAAACGATTCGAGCGGATCGTGCTGAAGTGCCTCGCCAAGCACCCCGACGACCGCTACCGCGACGCGGCCCAGTTGCTCGCCGACCTGGCCGCGGTCGACGCCAAGCCGCGCCCCCGTCCCTGGTGGCGCTGGTGGTCAGGCTGAGGCGCGGAACAGGCGCCGGAACAGGCCGGCGAGGCGGGCGATGACACCCTCGCCCAGATAAGTCTCGATCGCCCGACGCAGGTCGGGCTCACATTGCTTGGGAAACGGGCGCTCCGCCGGGCGCACGGCGAATCCCGCGCCCTCAGGTCTTCCCGCCAGCTCCACGACGCCGGGCGAGGCGCGCTCGATCACGTCGAGCACCGGCCGCAACGCCTCGCGCCTCCTCCCTCCCCCGTTGCGATAGTATGCCGCGGTCACCACGGTGACCACGTGGTCTGCCTTGACCCGCCCCGCCACGTACGCCGTGAGCGTTTCCCTAACGGCGGAAGACATGTCCCAGCAGGCGCCGAATATCGTTGGACGTGGCGAGGATCATGATGGCGACGAGCACCACGAAGCCGATCTGGGTGAGCCGCAGGCGCAGCCCGAGCGGCAACGGCCTGCGTCGCACCGCCTCCGCCAGGAGAAACACCAGCTGGCCGCCGTCCAGAATCGGGATCGGCAGGACGTTGAGGATGGCCAGGTTGATGGATAGGAAGGCCATGAAGCCGAGAAAGGTCGCCGGGCCGATGCGCGCCGCCTGGCTCGAGATCTGCCCGATCAGGATCGGTCCGCCGAGCTCCCCGAGCGACGCCCTGCCCGTGACGAGCTTCGCCAGGAAATCGAGGATCAGTCCGCCGCGGCTCCGTGTCTCCGCCCACCCAACCCGGATCGCTCCCGGAATGCCGGGACGGGGGAGCGTAGGGTACACCGCCCCGATGCCCACGAAGCCGATGACCTGCTTCCGCTTGGTCACGGGATCCGTGTCCTCGCGGCGATCCGGCGTCACCGTCAGGGACAGGCGGGCGCCGCCCCGCCGCACCTCGATCGTGATCGGGTGCGCGGGGTTGCGACGCGCCACGCGCGCGAAGTCCTGCCACGATACCACCGTGTCACCGTTGACCTTGAGGATGCGGTCACCCGGCACGAGGCCCGCCTTGGCGCCCGCACCGCCGGACGTCACGCTGGAGATGGCCGGCTCGAGGTACGGGCTGAGCGCGAGCACCATGGTGACCCGCGCGGCCGTGTCTGTCTGGGCGATATGGAGCACCAGGGAGTCGGGCCGTCCCGCCACACGCAGCGTCACGGGCGGCGGGGCATTGGCGAGCTTCAGCTGCAGGTCGCCCCAGGTCCGTACCGAATCGCCGTTCACCATGGTGATGCGATCGCCGCGTCGCAGCGCCCCGAGCGCCTGCGCCGCCGGAGGCAGGTCACTCACGCTGACCGAGTCCACCCGTGTCGTGGCGATATTGTTCGGCTCGAGGGTTCCGCTGTAGGCCAGTCCCGTGTAGACGAGGACGGCGAACACGGCGTTCATCGTCACACCGGCCAGGATCACGATGAGCCGGGCCCAGAGCGGCTTGCGGTCGAACGCCCGAGCGGGATCGATCGGCTGAGCGCTCTTGCCGCCTTCCAGGTCCCCGGCGACGCCTTCGTCCTCGAACCCGGCCATCTTCACATAGCCGCCGAACGGAATCCACGAGATCCAATACTCCGTCTCGCCGCGGCGCCACGCGAGGATCGGTCGGCCGAAGCCGAGCGAGAACCGCAACACCTGGATGCCGACCGCCTTCGCCGCGGCGAAGTGGCCGGCCTCGTGCACGAAGATCAGCACGCCGACGACGACGATGAGCGAGATCGGCGTCAGGAGCACGCAGCCTCCCGGGCCAGGCGCCGAGCTGCGGCGTCGGCCGCGAGCACAGCGTCGAGCGTGTCCGCGCCGGTCGGCCCGGTCGCGTCCAGCACCCGGGCGATTGTTGAGGCGATCCGGCCGAAGGGAATCGCGCCCTCGAGGAACAGCGCGACGGCGATCTCGTTGGCGGCGTTGAAGACGGTGGGGGCCGTGCCGCCGGCGGTGGCCGCGGTGCGGCCGAGGCGGTAGGCCGGATAGAGCTCCGCGTCGACGGCTTCGAAAGTGAGGCTGCCGGCGGCGACCGGATCGAAGCGTCGCGTACCCGCGTCCGGCACCCGATCCGGATGCGTCAGCGCGTACAGAATCGGCAGCTCCATCGTGGGGAACCCCACCTGCGCGAGTACCGAGCCGTCCACGAATTCCACGAACGCGTGGACCACCGATTGGGGATGCACCACGACCTCGACCGCCTCGTAGCCGAGCCCGAAGAGGAAGTGCGCCTCGATCACCTCGAGGGCCTTGTTGACGAGCGTGGCCGAGTCCACCGTGATCTTCTTTCCCATCTTCCAGGTGGGGTGACGCAGCGCCTCCGCCACGGTAGCGGCCGCGATACGCTCGCGCGGCCACGTGCGAAACGGGCCGCCCGAGGCTGTGAGGATGAGGCGCGCCAGCTCGGCCGGCCCGCGGCCCGCGACGCACTGCAGCACCGCGCTGTGCTCGGAGTCCACCGGGACGATCTCCCCGCCCCCCTCGCGCGCCGCGCGGGTGACGAGCTCGCCGGCCATCACGAGCGTCTCTTTGTTCGCGAGGGCGACCCGCTTACCGGCTCGCAGCGCCGCGAGCGTGGCCTCGAGGCCCGCGGCGCCCACGATGCCGTTCACGACGACGCGCACGTCGGGATGGGTGGCGGCCTCGATGAGGCAGCCGGCCCCCGAACCCCGCGCCCCGGGCCCCGAGCCCCGCTTGCCGCCGTTCACGAGTCCGACATACGCCGGCCGCCACTCGGCGGCTTGCCGCTCCAGCAGGTCCGCGTTGGAGTACGCCGTGAGCGCGACCACGCGGAACCGCTCCCGCTGGCGGGCCAGGACCTGCAGGGTGGAGCAGCCGATCGAGCCGGTGGACCCGAGGATCGCGACGCCGACGCTCATGCGACCCCGAACAGACGCAGCAGTCCCGCGGTCGCGGGCAAGACGAAGTAGAGCGAATCGAGCCGGTCGAGCACGCCCCCATGGCCGGGGATGAGCGACGACGAGTCCTTGACGCCCGCCTCGCGCTTGAACAGCGACTCGGCGACGTCTCCCACCTGGGCAGCCACCGCCACCACCACCCCCACCGTAGCCAGTTGCACGACGCCCAGTCGCAAGGCGACGCGGTCGAGCACCAGTGGGCCGTATACCAGCGCGGCCACGAGCCCGCCCACGATGCCGCCGACGGCGCCCGCCCACGTCTTCCGCGGCGACAGCACCGGCGCGAGCTTGGGGCCGCCGACCAGGGTGCCGGCGGCCATGGCGCACGTGTCGCACACCCACGTCACGACGAGGGGGAACAGCACCAGCGCGACGGAGCCGCGGGGGTGCGCGTCGCTGTGCGGCCCGTGGCGGATCGCGACGGTGAACGCGAGCAGGGCGGACGCGTACAGGATGCCGAACACGGTCACCGACACGGTGGTGAGCGGGCGCCGCGCCGGTCCGCGCGCCATCGCCATGACCAGCACGGCGAGCAGCCACAGCGCGGCGACGTAGAGCACCGGCTCCCAGTCGGCGTATCCTTTGACCCAGAAGGTCGCTAGCGGCACGGCCGCCGCCGCCACGAGCCCCAGGCGGTCGAACGGCTCGATGCCGTCACGGCGCGCCAGGTCGTACACCTCGCGCGTGCCCAGCACGCCGAGGACGGCGAGCGCGGTGGCGAGGACCCAGCCCCCCAGCCACACCACCGCCACCGAGACGGCAATGGCGGGAACCGCGACGGCGATGCGGACCAGCAGGTTGCGGGACATCAGGGGGGAGCCGTGGGGGCCGTGGGGGCCGTGACCTTGCCAAACCGCCGCTCGCGCCGCTGGTAGTCGAGGATCGCTTGAAACAGATCGCGTCGCGTGACGTCGGGCCAGAGCACCGGCGTCATGTACAACTCGGTGTAGGCGAGCTGCCACAGCAGGAAGTTCGAGATGCGCAGCTCGCCCGACGTGCGAATCAGCAGATCGGGGTCGCTCCAGGGAGCGGTGTAGAGCTTGTCGCGCACCGCCTCCTCGTCGATGTCCTCGAGCCGCTTCGTGCCCTTCAGGACTTCCTCGGCGAGCAGGCGCGCCGCGCGCGCCAGCTCGGCGCGGGACGAATAGGAGATGCACAGATTGAGCGCCAGCCGCCTGCCGCCGCGCGTGTCTCGCTCCACGCGGTCGACGGCGGCGCGGGCGCCGGGCGCGAGCCGCGCCCGCTCGCCCAGCACGTGCACCGTGACGCCCTGCGCGCGCAGCTCCTTGGCTTCCTTGGCGATGTACTCCTCGAGCAGGCTCATCAGCGCGGAGATCTCGGTGGGAGGGCGCTGCCAGTTCTCCTCGGAGAACGCGAACAGCGTGACCACTTCGACCCCGGCTTCGATCGCGCCTTCGACGATCTCGCGCACCGCCTTCATCCCGGCGCGGTGCCCGAACGGGCGCGGCAGGTTGCGCTCCCGCGCCCACCGGCCGTTGCCGTCCATGATGATGGCCACGTGGCGGGGCACGGCCCCGTTCAGGCGGATCTGCCCGAGCAGGTCGTCGGTCACCTAGACCTCCATGATCTCCGCTTCCTTGGCCTTGACCGCGGCGTCCACCAGCTTCAGGTGGTCGTCGTGCAGCTTCTGCACCTCCTTCTCGGCGTGTTTCTTTTCGTCGTCGGAGACGTGCTCGGTCTTCTTGATGCGACTGATCGCGTCGGTCCGGGCGTGGCGCACCGCCACGCGACTCTCCTCGGCGAACTTGTGCACCACCTTCACCAGCTCTCGGCGGCGCTCCTCGGTGAGCGCCGGGATGGGGATGCGGATGACCGCGCCGTCGTTGGCCGGCGTGAGGCCCAGGTCCGACGTGAGGATCGCCTTCTCGATCGCTTTGAGGAGGGTTTTGTCCCAGGGCTGGATCGTGAGCAGCTTCGGTTCGGGCGCCGCGACGCTCGCCACCTGGTTGAGCGGCATCTCGCTGCCGTAGGCATCCACCCGCACGAGATCGAGCAGCGCCGTGGTCGCCTTCCCGGTGCGCACCGTGGCGAACTCGCGCTTCACCGCTTCCACCGCCTTGTCCATCGCCTGCCGGGCGTGCTTGACGTGGTCTGTCAGACTCGTGACGGTGGTCATGTGACGATGGTGCCGACGCGCTCCCCGGCCAGCACCCTGGCCGTCGCGCCGGGCTGGTTGATGTTGAACACTACGATGGGAAGCTTGTTCTCCTTGCACAAGCCGAACGCGTTCGCGTCCATCACGGCGTAGCCGTTGACGAGCGCGTCGCGAAACGACAGCTCGGCGAGAAATTTCGCCTTGGGGTCCTCCTTCGGGTCGGCGGTGTACACGCCGTCGACGTTGGTCGCCTTGAGCAGCACCTTGGCCTCGACCTCGAGCGCCCGCAGCACCGCCGCGGTGTCGGTCGAAAAGTACGGGTTGCCCGTCCCGCCCGCGAAAATCACCATGCGCCCCTTTTCGAGGTGGCGCACTGCCCGGCGCCGGATGTAGGGCTCCGCCAGCTCCTCCATGCGGATCGCCGTCATCACGCGCGTGTCGACGCCCTTCTTTTCGAGGATGTCTTGCAGCGCGAGGGCGTTGATGACCGTGGCGAGCATCCCCATGTAGTCGGCGGACACGCGATCCATGCCCTGCGCGCTGGCGGCCGTGCCGCGCAGGATGTTGCCGCCCCCGACCACCAGGCCCAGCTGCACGCCCAGGGCCGCCACCGTCTTCAGCTCGTTCGCGAGGCGGTCGATGATCTCGAAATCGAGCCCCCCGCCCGCCCCGCGGTCGCCCGCGAACGCCTCGCCCGAGAGCTTGAGCAAGGCGCGCGAGTAGGCGAGGCGGGGCCGCGCGACGGGCGCGGGGGTCGCCAACTCAGCCCTCCCCGACCTTCAGGCGCGCGAACCGCCGCACGTCGATCTTCTCCCCCGTCTTGGCCGACAGTTCCTTCACGAGGTCGCCCACCGTGCGCTTGTCATCCCTCACGAACTTCTGCTCGAGCAGGACGTTGTCCTCGTAGAACTTCTTGATCATGCCCTCCACGATCTTGCCACGGATGTGCTCGGGTTTCTTCTGCTCGGCGACCTGGGCCTCGTAGACCTTGCGCTCCCGTTGCAGCAGCTCCGCGGGCAGATCCTCGATCCGCACCGCGAGTGGGTTGGTCGCGGCGATGTGCACGGCCAGGTCGCGGGCGAGCGCCTTGAAGTCTTCGGTACGAGCCACGAAGTCCGTTTCGCAGTTGAGCTCGACCAGCACACCCAGCCCGCCGTCGTGGTGGACGTAGGAGCCGATTACGCCCTCCGACGCCTCGCGGCGGGCCCGCTTGTCGGCCTTAGCCGCGCCTTTCTGGCGCAGCAGGTCGACTGCCTTTTCCAGGTCACCGGCGGTCTCCTCGAGCGCCCGCTTGCAGTCCATCATGCCTGCGCCGGTGCGGGCGCGGAGCTCGGCCACGAGCTTCGCCGGAATGTCTTTCACGGTCGCCATCTCCTGACTCCTCACAAAAAACGCCGCCCTCGCGCCGTGCGGCTAGGAGAGGGCGGCGATGGGTTGTCCAAGGTCGGGCGGTCCGGGCCTGCTAGCCTTCGCCCCCGCCGCTCGATTCGGCCGGCGCGGGCGCCTCCTCGGTCTTGAGCCGGGCCGCAATCGCCTCGGGCTTGGGCCGCCGCTTGCGGCGCGCCGGCTTCTTCTTCTTGTCGCCCTCGGCCTCCGCCTCGACGCCGGTCTCCGTGGAGTACGTCACGCCTTCGCCCTCCTCGGCCGGCTCGCGCAGCGGCGACTGCCGGCGCGCCTCCCCGATCAGGTCCGAGATCGCGGCCGTGATGAGCGAGACCGCGCGGATCGCGTCGTCATTGCCGGGGATCGGCACGCTGATCAAGTCCGGGTCCGCGTTCGTGTCCACGATCGCGACCACCGGGATCCCGAGCTTGTTCGCCTCCGCCACCGCGATACGCTCCTTCTTCGAGTCCACCACGAACAATGCGCCCGGGAGCCGGCCCATGTTTTTGATGCCGGAGAGGTACTTCTCGAGCTTCAAACGCTCGCGGTTGAACAGCAGCTGCTCTTTCTTGGTGTGGTGCTCGAACTCACCTTCGCTGATCCCCTGCTCCAGATCCTTCAGCCGCTTGATCTGCTTCTTGATCGTCTGGAAGTTCGTGAGCGTACCACCCAGCCAGCGCTCGGTCACGTAGAACGCGCCGCAGCGCTCCGCCTCCGCCTGGAGGATGTTCTTGAGCTGCTTCTTGGTGCAGACGAACAGGACGCCCTCACCCTTCAGCACCACGCCGCGCAGCAGCTCCTGCGCGGCCTCGATCTGACGAAGGGTCTTCTGCAGGTCGATGATGTAGATGCCGGAGCGTTCGGCGAAGATGAACCGCCGCATCTTCGGATTCCAGCGACGCGTCTGGTGGCCGAAGTGCACGCCCGCTTCCAGCAGATCCTGCAACTGAGGCTGCGCCATGCCCTTCCTTTCTTGGGTTCGATCCGCCGCTGCCGTCATCTCCGGTGCCACCCCGTAGGGACCCAGCATCGGATCGGGCAACGTGTGTGATAGACTGCGCTTTCCTTTATCTCTTCGAGAACTGGAACCGCTTGCGCGCGCCCGCCCGCCCCGGCTTCTTGCGCTCGACCGCGCGTGGATCCCGCGTCAACAGGCCTTGCTCCCGCAGCTTCTTGCGGTGCCGCTCGTCCGCGAGGCACAGCGCCCGCGCGATCGCGAGTCGCAATGCCCCGGCTTGACCGGTTTGACCGCCTCCCGACGCGATGGCGCGGACGTCGAACGCGCCCAGCGTGTCGGTCGCCGTGAACGGCTGCTGGATATGGGACACGAGCGAGGCGCGCGGGAAGTAGTCACCGAGCGTCCGACCGTTGATGTTCCACTTCCCCGACCCGGGCGTGAGATACACCCGCGCCACGCCCAGTTTGCGGCGACCGACCGCGTGCCAGCGGAGCTCCGGCGTGATCGCCGAGCTCATGACGCCACGCCCAGGCTGAGCTGCTCGGGCTGCTGGGCGGCGTGCGGATGCGTTGGGCCGGCGTACACCTTCAGCATCTGCTTCACGTGCTGCCGGGACAACGTCGTCTTCGGGAGCATCCCCCACACCGCCCGCTCGATCACCCGGTCGGGGTGCTTCGCGAGCAGCGTCTTGAGCGGCGTGAACCGCTCGTGCCCCATGTAGCCGGTGTGCCGGAAGTAGCGCTTCTGCTCGAGCTTGCGACCGGTGAGCTTCACCTTTTCGGCGTTGACGATCACGACGAAATCGCCGGCGTTCAGGTGCGGAGTGAACGTGGGCTTGTGCTTGCCCCGCAGGACCTGCGCGACGCGACTCGCCAGCCGGCCGAGCGGCTGCCCGGCGGCGTCCACGACGAACCAGCGACGCGTGATGTCCTCCTTGCGCAGCGAAAACGTCTGCATCGTCCCAAGACCCGGAAAAAGACGTGCCGTTGTTATAGCCGCGAAGAATACCCGGGGCCTAAGGCCCTGTCAACCCGAAGCTTCCGGGCTCGCGAGGGTCACGAGCGGCGCGCCGCGCTCGACCGCCTGACCGACCGCCACGTGCACCGTCGCGACCACACCCGAGTGGGGCGCGCGCAGCTCGTTCTCCATTTTCATCGCTTCCACCACGACGAGACCCGCGCCCGCTAGGACGGGCTGCCCGGCGGCGACCTCGATCCGAACGACGAGACCGGGCATGGGGGCCTTGACGGTGCGACTCTCCGCCGGCCCGGCGCGCGGCGCGGCGTGCGTCTGGCGCTGCCAGCTGCGCTCGTCCAGCGCCTCGACCTCCACCCGCTCGCCCACGACGCCCAACGCCCAGCGCCCCGGCCCCTCTCCTGGCTGCACGGCCACGGTCCAGGACGCGCCGCCGACCAGGAGGTGACGCAACGGTGTGCCGGGGAGCGCGGCGAGCTGCACGTCGAGCGTTTCCCCGCCCATGGTCACCCGAGTCCCGTCGACCTCCACATCCACCGTGCGGTCGCCGAGGCGGACGGAGTACTTCACGCCCCCTCCAGCACCACCACCGTCTCCACGTGCGCCGTCTGCGGGAACAGGTCGAACGCCCGTACGGCGGTCACGCGGTAGTTCACGCGCAACCGGTGGAGGTCGCGCGCCAGCGTCGCGGGGTCGCACGAGCGGTAGATGACACGCGCCACCGGCTGGCTCGTGAGCCGCAGCGTCACGTTCCAGTGCAGGCCGGCGCGCGGCGGGTTCACCACGACGACGTTCGGGTCGGGGAGCGTGGAGAGGACGTCCTCCGCCCGCCCCGCGATGAAGCGGATGGGGCGCTCCGCGGCGCGCCCCCGCGCCCATGCCACGGCCTGCTCATCCGCGTCGACGCTCACGACCTGCGCCCCGCGGCCCGCGAGCTGGACGGCGGTGTCGCCGATGCCGCCGTACAGGTCCCAGGCGACGGCGCCACGCAGATCCCCCAGCTGATCGACCGCCCAGCGACGTGCCACCAGCCCCATCTCCGGGTGCACCTGCTCGAACGCGGTAGCAGGGAAGCCGGTCGCCGGCCCGGCGACGACGCGGGCGGCGCCGTCCGCCGGGTGCCACCAGCAGACCACCGTGTCGCCCTGCGGCAGCGCCGCCCGTAACCGCTCGGCGTCGAGCCACGGCTCCCCGCTTGATTCCGCGAGGATGTGGCGGCGCCCGTCGCGGTCGAGCCGCAACGTCAGCCGCGTGAGCCGCGCCGGCAGCAGGTCGAGCCGCGGCTTGAGCTCGCGCCACAGCGCCATGAGCCGGAAGTCCGTGATGTGGCAGTCGACGAGCGAGAAGACACGACCCGGCTGATAGTACGGGTGGAACCCGACCGTCCTGGACCGCCCTCGACCGCCTTCGACCGCCAGACTTACTTTCGCCCGATACCGCCACTCCTCGACCGCTTCGACGATCTCCGGGTCGGGGACGTCGAGCTTGCCGATGCGTCGCAAGGCGTCGCCCACGATGGCCTGCTTGGCGGCGAGCTGGGCGTCGTAGCTCAGGTGCTGCAGCTGGCAGCCGCTGCAGCGGTCGCTCACGTAATGGGGGCACGACGCCGCGACCCGGGACGGACCGGTCCCGACGATCTCGGCCAGCTCGCCGCGCGCGAAATGTTTGTGGAGCTGCACGCCGTCGCGCAGCCGGATGCGCTCGCCCGGTGCGGCGCGGGGAACGAAGACGGCGCGGCCGTCGGCGAGGCGTCCCACGCCGTCGCCGCCGGTGGCGATGGCGGTGATCGTGACCACCTCGCTCACCCGCCGATGCTCTCCCGGCGGGCGGCGAGGAGCCAGGGAGACGGGCCATCGGGCGCTGGGGCGGCCGGCGGTGGGGTCGCCTCCGCGCGCTGTTGTTCCGCGAGCAGCGCCGCGGCGATCGCGAGCGGCTGGGCCAGCTCGGGGGCCAGGTCCGCCGCGAGCAGGCGCTGGCCGACGCGCTCGAAATAGGTGACGTCGACGTCGCCGCGCTGGAACTCGGGGTCCGCCATCACGCGCAGGTGGAACGACTGCGACGACGGGAGGCCCACGATGACGAGCTCACGCAGCGCCCGGCGCATGCGCTGCAGCGCGGTGGCCCGGGTGTCCCCCCACACGATGAGCTTGGCGAGGAGCGGGTCGTAAAACAGCGTCACCTCGTTGCCCGCTTCCACCCCGGCGTCCCACCGGACGCCGGGGCCGGAGGGGGGCTGCAGGTGGCGGATGACGCCGGTGGCCGGCAGGAAGTCGTTGAACGGATCTTCCGCGGTGATGCGACACTCGATGGCGTGGCCGCGCGGTTGCAGCGCGCCGGAGTGCACCCGCAGGGGCTGGCCCTGGGCGACGCGCAGCTGCTCGCGTACGATGTCCACGCCGTACACCAGCTCGGTGACGGGGTGCTCGACCTGGAGTCGCGTGTTCATCTCGAGGAAGTAGAACTCTCCGGTCGGGGCGAGCAGGAACTCGATGGTGCCGGCGCCGAGGTAGCCCACCGAGCCGGCGGCGGCGGTCGCCGCCTCGCTCAGGCGCCGCCGCAGCGCCGGAGTGACCGCCACGGACGGCGCCTCCTCGATCAGCTTCTGATGACGGCGCTGGATGCTGCACTCGCGCTCGCCCAGCGCGACGACCCGGCCGTAGGTGTCGGCGAGCACCTGCACCTCGATGTGGCGGGGGCGCTCGAGGTATTTCTCGACGTACAGCTCCCCCGCCCCGAACGCCTTCAGCGCCTCGCTCTGCGCCGTCTCGAAGGCGGACTCGAGCTCCCCCTCCTCGCGGATCAGCCGCATCCCTTTGCCGCCGCCGCCGGCGATGGCCTTGAGGAGCACCGGAAGCCCTAGCCGCGCTGCTTCGCTCTTCGCCTGAACATGGTCGGCCACCGGCCGCGTCGTGCCCGGCACGATCGGCACGCCGGCGGCCTGCATGCGGCGGCGCGCTTCGGTCTTGTCGCCCATCGCGCGGATGGCGGTAGCGGGCGGACCGATGAAGGTCAGTCCCGCCAGCGCGACGGCTTCGGCGAACGGAGCGCGCTCGGAGAGGAAGCCGTACCCCGGGTGGACGGCCTGGCAGTCTGTGGCGCGCGCCGCCTCTAGGAGCTTGGCGACGTCGAGATACGATTCGGCGGCCGGCGGGGCACCGATCGGGACGGCGCGGTGGGCGGCCCGCACGTGGGGCGAGAGCCGGTCGGCGTCCGAGTACACGGCCACCGACTCGAGCCCTTCCTCATGGCAGGCCCGGATGATGCGCAGCGCGATTTCACCGCGGTTCGCGACCAGGACGCGCGTGAATGAAGCCATCAGACGTCAGACATCGGACGTCTCAACGTCGGCAGCTCGGGATCTCATTCGTCAACCGGAACGTCTTCAGCGCCTCGCACAGCGCCGGTGTGGCGCGGGCGGCGCGGGCGTACAGCGCCAGGGCGGGTTGGGCCCACGCGTCGTTGTCGTCGAGCGCGAGGCGCAGCGCGGCGAACACGAAGTCGCGCGGCGGCACGCGGTCGTCCTTCAAGTGCGGGCCCGCCACCCAGAGCAGCGGCCGCGTGGACCAGCCGATGCGCGGCCCGGGCGGCCGGTCGAACGCCACGGTCACGCAGACCGGGCGCCGCTTCGCCAGCTCGGCGAGCGTCGCGTCCGGGTCGCGATGGCGGCCGAGCTTCAGGTCGGCGGCGATGCGCCCCCGCAGCACGGAGTCCGACCGCCACGCCGCGAGCGGCACGGTCAGCAAGTCGGGGCGCAGCCCGCGCGCGAAGCGCATGTACCATGCGGCGTAGGAATCGGCCTCGTTCGCAGTGAGCAGCACTCCCCACATCGGGCAGGCGCGCAGCAGGTTCTCGCCCAGCTCGTCGAGCACCGGCGGCATCTTCAGGTCCAGGGGGACCGGGCCCCACTCCTGCGGGCCGACGTTGATGCCCCGCTGCTCCCACGCGAGGTGAGAGCGCGCGCTCCACGCGGCCACGCGCAGCACGCGGGCGCTGTCCCCGTCGGGGGTCGAGCCGGACGGCGCAAGCAGCCGGCCGGCGCGGTCGAGCGCGTCGTCGGCGCTATCGAGCAGGGCGCGAACTGCGGCGCTGTCCCCGAGGGCGCGGTGCGGCGGGTCGTGCGCGTCGGCGACCCGCTCCAGGTACAGCCGGCCCAGCAGCAGCCATGCGCGGCCGTCGGTCGAGTCGCGGGCCAGATGCTCGCGCAGGGCCGGGAGCGAATCCGCCGCCGTGCCGTTCACCGGCGCCTGCGCCGCCGCCGGCGCCTGGAGCAGCGCCGCGAGCGCCAGCGTGTTAGAGAGGAAGGTTGCCATGCTTCTTGGGCGGATTCTTGTCGCGCTTGGTCTCGAGGGTCGCGAGCGCGTCGATCAGTCGCGGCCGCGTGTCGCGCGGGTCGATGATGTCGTCCAGGTAGCCCCGCGCCGCCGCCAGGTAGGGATGCGCGAACTTCTCCCGATACTCGGTCTCGCGCTCGTCGGTGGCCTCTTCCCCCTTGTACAGGATCTCGACGGCGCCCTTCGGCCCCATCACCGCGATCTCCGCGCTCGGCCAGGCGACGTTGTAGTCGCCGCGGATGTGTTTGGAATTCATCACGTCGTAGGCACCGCCGTACGCCTTGCGCGTGATCACCGTCAGCTTGGGCACGGTCGCCTCGCAGTAGGCGTACAGCAGCTTGGCACCGTGCTTGATGATGCCGCCGTGCTCCTGCGCCACGCCGGGGAGGAACCCGGGGACGTCCTCGAACGTGACCAGCGGGATGTTGAACGCGTCGCAAAAGCGGATGAAGCGCGCCCCCTTGAGCGACGCCGCGATGTCGAGCACGCCTGCCAGTACGGCGGGCTGGTTGGCGACGATGCCGACCGGGCCGCCGCCCAGCCGGGCGAACCCGACGAGCAGATTGCCGCCGTAGTCGCGGTGCACCTCGAAGAAGTCGCCGTCGTCCACGACCCGACGGATCACGTCGTGCATGTCGTACGGCTTGGTGGCGTTGTCCGGGACCACCTCCAGCAGCTCCTCGTCGCGGCGATCGGGCGGATCGGCGGCGCGCCGGCGCGGGGGGCCGTCGAGATTGTTGGAGGGGAGAAACGAGAGCAGGGTGCGGATCGCCGCCAGGCTGTCGCGCTCGGAATCGTGCACGAAGTGCGCGACCCCGGAGGTCGCGCCGTGCACGTCGGCCCCGCCGAGGCTCTCGAAGTCGACTTCCTCGTGCGTCACCGTCTTCACCACATTGGGACCGGTGACGAACATGTACGAGACGCCCCGCACCATGAACACGAAGTCGGTGATCGCGGGGCTGTAGACCGCCCCGCCCGCGCACGGGCCCAGGATCGCGCTGATCTGGGGCACCACGCCCGACGCGAGCGTATTGCGCAGGAAGATGTCGGCGTAGCCGCCGAGCGACACCACGCCCTCCTGGATGCGCGCGCCACCCGAGTCGCTGAGCCCGATGATAGGCGCGCCGTTCTGCAGGGCGGAGTCCATCACCTTGCAGATCTTCTCGGCGTGCGCTTCCGACAGCGAGCCGCCGAACACCGTGAAGTCCTGCGCGAACACGTACACCAGCCGTCCCTCGATCCGCCCGTATCCCGTCACCACGCCGTCGCCCAGGTACTTCTCGTCGGCGAGCCCGAAGTCCACCGAGCGGTGCGTGACGAAGCGATCGAGCTCGACGAACGTGCCCGGGTCGAGCAGCGCGTCGAGCCGCTCGCGCGCCGTCAGCTTTCCCTTCTCGTGCTGGACCTTGATGCGCTCTTCGCCGCCGCCGAGCAACGCCTCGGCGCGCTTCTGCTGGAGCAGATCGAGCTTCTCACGCGTGGTCATGAGGAAAATCTAGGTAGCTGGGAACAGGACGGCTACAACTAGACGCGCAGACGCGCGTCTACGCGTCTAGCCTTGGGTGTCCTGTCTGGCTGCTTCCGGCGCCCCGTTTTCTTTGGGCCAGCCGGTGGCTGCCAAGACGATTCGATGATGGATCGGGTCCACCTCCAGCACCTTGAGCTCCGCCGCCTGCCCCTCTTTCACCGCGTCGGCCGGGTTCTGCAGGTCGGGGATGCCGAGCTGGGACATGGGGACGAAGCCCTCGATGTCGTGCCCCAGGTCCACGACGACCCCCTTGTCCATCAGGCGCAGCACGCGGCCCCGCAGCTCCGTGCCGACCGGATACGTCTCGCCGATCTTGAGCCAGGGATCTTCCTGGGCCTGCTTCAAACCGAGGGAGATACGCTTGTTCTCGGCGTCCACGTTCAGGATCAGCACGTCCACTTCGTCGCCCTTCTTCACGACTTCGGACGGGTGCTGCACCCGCTTCGTCCACGACATGTCCGAGATGTGGATCAGGCCGTCGATCCCGGGCTCGATCTCGACGAAGGCGCCGAACGAGGTGAGGTTGCGCACCTTGCCGCGAAGGCGCGTGCCGACGGGATACTTCTGCGGCAGCGCCATCCAGGGATCTTCCTCGGTTTGCTTCATGCCGAGGGAGATCTTTTCCTCCGCTTCGTCGACCTTGAGGACGACCGCTTCGATCGTCTCCCCGATGGAGACGATCTTGGAGGGGTGCCGGACGTTACGGGTCCAGCTCATTTCGGAGATGTGCACCAGGCCTTCGATCCCGGGCTCGAGCTCGACGAACGCGCCGTAGTTGGTGATCGAGACCACCTTGCCCTGCACGCGCGTGCCGACGGGATACTTCGCCGCCACGTCCTTCCACGGATAGGTCTGCAGCTGCTTCAGGCCGAGGCTGATGCGCTCGCGCTCCCAGTCGATGTCGAGCACCTTGACCTCGACCTCCTGGCCGATCTGCACCAGCTCGGACGGATGCGAGACCCGGCCATAGCTCATGTCGGTGATGTGGAGCAGGCCGTCCACGCCGCCCAGGTCGATGAACGCACCGAAGTCGGTGATGTTCTTGACGATGCCTTTGCGGATCTGACCGACCTGCAGCTCCTTCATCAGGACGTCGCGCTTCGTCTTGCGCTCCGCCTCGAGCAGCACACGGCGCGACACCACGATGTTGCGGCGTCGCTTGTTGAGCTTGATGATCTTGAACTCGAAGCTCTGGCCCAGCAGCTCGTCGATGTTGGGGACGCGGCGCAGCGCGATCTGACTGCCGGGAAGGAACGCGTCCACGCCCATCAGGTCCACGACGACGCCGCCCTTGATCTTCTTCACCAGCGTGCCCGACACGGCCTCGTCCCGCTCGTGGGCCTCGCGGATGCGCTCCCACACCCGCATGAAGTCGGCCTTCTTCTTCGAGAGGACCACCGCGCCTTCCTGGTCCTCGAGGTGCTCGAGGAATACCTCGACCTCGTCGCCCTCCTTGAGCGAGTGCGCGTCCTTGAACTCGTCGATCGGCACGGCGCCTTCGGACTTGAATCCGACGTCGAGAATGACGGCGGCGTCCGTTACGCGCAGCACTTTCGACTTGACGATCTCACCCTCTTCGATGTTCGAGAGCGTCCCCTCGTACATCTCCGTCATCTTCGCGATTTCGTCCGGCGAATACTCTTCGTGCAGATCGGAGCGAACGCGGAGGTGGGAGTGAGGCGTCGGGGGGGAAGGCGCTTCTGACTGCTCGTCCTGGGTATCCACCAGCATGCCTGACACCGGTTCGGTTCTCGGGTTTGGACCAGCCCCTGGGCGCGAACCCCGGGGAGCGGAAACCGCGAAAGCTAGTGAGGGAGGCGCTGGCGCGCCAGCGCCACGACCCGGGCGACCTGCTCGTCCATCGAGAGCTGGGTGGTGTCGAGCAAGACCGCGTCGGCCGCGGACCTGAGCGGGGCGACCCGGCGCGTCGAATCGGCGCGGTCGCGCGCCCCGAGCGCGTCGCTCTCGCGCTTGAGCTCGGCGGGATCGATGCGGTCGCCGCGCTGGGCCAGGCGGCGGCGGGCCCGCTCGTCCGGCGTCGCCGTGAGAAACACCTTGAGGGGGGCGTCAGGGAACACCACCGTCCCGATGTCCCGCCCGTCCACCACGACGCCCTGGGGATGCGTCCCCACGGCCTCGCGCTGCTGCACGTTCACCCAGTGGCGCACTTCGGGGATGGCGGCGATCTCCGACACGCGCGCGGTCACCCGCGGCGAGCGGATGGCGTCTTCCACGCCCACCCCCGCCACCTCGGGCCGGAACACCTGGCCCACGAGCACCAGTCGCACCGGGAGGTCCTCCGCGAGCGCCACGAGTTGCTGCGCACCCCACGCCGGGCGGTGGCTGCCGCTCCCTTCCCCGGCCGTTTCCCCTTCCCCGGCCGTCTCCCCGAGATTGTCGAGCGCCGCCAGCGTGATCGCCCGATACAACGCGCCCGAGTCGAGATGCGCCCACCCGAGGCGCCGCGCCACCGCCGCCGCGGTGGAAGACTTTCCCGACGCAGCCGGACCATCGATGGCGATGACGCGAATGCTCACGTTTCGCGAATGCTCCGCAGGTCCGCGAAGAACCGCGGATAGCTGATGGAGACGGAGGCTCGTTCAGAGAGCCGGATATCGGCCCCCGGGACCGTGCCGAGCACGGCGAACGCCATCGCGAGGCGGTGGTCGCGCGCCGTCTCGACCCGCCCGCGTGGTGGCCGGGTCGTCCCCTGCACGTGCAAGTCATTGCCGAGTGCTGTGGCGTCGACACCCAGCGCGCGCAGGTTGGCGGCGATCAATTCGAGCCGGTTGCTCTCCTTCACGCGCAGCTCGCCCACTTCGCGGAACACCGTCTCCCCGGCGGCACGGCTCGCCAGGGCGGCGAGAATCGGCACTTCATCGACCAGGGTGGGCACTTCGGCCGCCGCGACCTCGGTGCCACGCAGCGCGGCGGCGGGGGGGCGCACGATCAGGTCGGCGACGGGCTCGCCCCCCTCGTCCCGCAGATTGACGCGCTCCACGTGTGCGCCCATCCGCTCGAGCACGACCAGGAACCCCGTCCGCGTCGGATTCACGCCGACGTTTTCCACCAGGAGCTCACCGCCTTCGGCCAGCACGGCGGCCGCGACGAGAAACGCGGCCGACGACGCGTCCCCGGGGACCGACAGGTGAAACGACGGAACGCTTTTGGCCGACGGGTGAAGGCTGATAGCGCCGTGGTCGTAGCGCAGGTCCAGCCCCAGATGCAGCAGCAGCCGCTCCGTATGATCGCGCGACAGGTACGGCTCGCGCACGTTCACCGTCACCTTGCCGGTGAGCCCGGCCAGGAGCAGGGCGCTCTTCACCTGCGCGCTGGCGACGGGCGTCGTGTAGCTGAGCGCGTGCAACCGCCCCCCGTGGATCGTGAGCGGCAGCGCGTCGCCGTGCGCGTCATCGATGCGGGCACCCATGGCGCGCAGCGGCTCGGTGACGCGCCGCATCGGCCGGCGCCGCAGCGAGGCGTCGCCGGTGAGGGTGGCCGGGAACCGCTGACCGGCGAGGATGCCGAGCATGAGGCGCGCGGTGGTGCCGGAGTTCCCGCAATGCAGGCGGGCAACGGGACGCGTGAAACGGGACACGTGGACCTTGACGGTGGCGTCCTCACGAACGGTCGAGACCGCCGCGCCCAGACCACGCAGGACGCGCGCGCTGGACTTGACGTCCTCGCCCGTCAGGAGCCCCGTGATCTCGCTGGTCCCGCGCGCCAGTGCGGCGAGCATCAGGGCGCGGTGGGAGATGCTCTTGTCACCGGGCGGCCGGACGGCGCCGCGCACCTTCACGCGTCGAGTCTCCGGCGCCACTCGGCGCCGCGGCAGAGCAGGGAGCAGTTCGTCACGGTTCATGAGAAAAATTTCGGTCCACAGGGCCGGCTCGGAGGCGGCGAGGCGCGTGGCGTCACGCGCCCCCGGGCCGAAGGTCGCTCCGGGCGGCGTGGCGTGGGCCAGGTACCGTGCCAGCAGCGACGCCACCGCCTGCGGCAGGTGGCTGGTGAGCGCGAGCTGGCGGTCGTGCTGCGCCGCGTCGATCAGCACCGGGTGCGTCTCGAGCACGTCTTCCCAGAAGTGCGCGATTTCCCGGGCGGCGCCGTCGCCGTCGCGCGTCGGCGTGACGTAGACTACCGCTCCCGTGAACAGGTCGAGCCGCGCCGCATCGAAGCCGTGGCCGTGGGTGCCCGCGATCGGGTGGGCCCCCGCGAAGCGCGGCCCGAACCCGCGTGCCTCGGCGTGCGCCACGATAGCGCGCTTGACCGAGCCGACGTCGGTGATCACCGCGCCCGCGCCCAGGTGCGGCGCGAGCGTGTCCAGCAGCGCGAGATTGGCGGCGGGCGGCGCGGCGAGCACGAGCAGCTCGACCGCCCGCGCGACGTCGGTCGCGCGGGCTGGCGCATCGTCGAGCGCGCCTCGTTGCGCCGCCGCGACCCGCTCCGCTGGCTCGGGAGACCAGCCCAACACTCGAGGGATCCCGGCGCGCTTCGCTTGCAGCGCGAGCGAGCCGCCGATCGCGCCGAGGCCGATGACGCCGAGCTTGGTGGGACGCACGGCGTGGAAAGTAGCCGTGAACGGCGGGCCAGTAAACGATGAGAGCGGCGCCGCGGACCTGCCCCTATCTCACAGCAGCAGATCGCTCCTGATCCGCTTCCGCACCGCCCACGACAGCGCGCCCCACACGTTCGACTGCCGCACCACGATCTTTGCTTCGCCGGTGACACCGGGCCGCACTCCGGCAACGCGGATCCGTGCCTCGACGAGCCCCTGCTCCGTGGCGGCGGCCGCAACGCTCGTCACGTGGGCCTCCAGCGAGTGTCCGGCCCCGACCCGCGCGAACAGCGCCGCGACCTGGCCGCGCCGCACCAGAGTCGCGCCTGCGCGCTCGAGCACGACAACCAAGTCCACGGAATCGGGCTCGAACAGCCGGACGACTTCCTCGCCGGCCGAGATCCAGCGCCCCACCCGTTCCTCGGGCCGCCGGGTGGCCACGACGCCGGGCACTGGCGCCCGGAGAGCAAGTGCGGCGAGACGGCGCTCCACGCCGTCCTGTTCGGCCGCCCGCGCGTCCCGTGCCGCCTCACGCCGCCGCACCTCCGCAGTCGGACCGCGGGCCCGGGCCAGTGCAGCCGCTGCGGTGAGCGAGTCGACGATTCGCTGGAGCTCCGCCGCCCGCCGCTCGAGGGCGAAGCTCCTGATCAGGCCGAGCCGCGCACCCGGGGGCACCCGCTCGCCCTCCGTGACGAACACCTGCGCGAGCACGCCGCCCTCGGGCGCGGACACCGCCAGCTCGAGCAACGGTCGCGCCGTGAATGCGCCCTGCACGGTGATCGGCCATGGGACGAGGAGGCCGCCGACGGCCACCAGGACCGCCGCTCCGCCCGCCCGAGACCAGAAGCGTCGCGATCGCCACAGCGCCCGGTGTTCGCGGACCGACGTGACGAGCGCCCGGCCCCACTCCTGCAGCTTGTTCCGGAGCGCGCCCCAGAGTACGAGCGCAAAGGCCAGGACGCCGACCGCGCCGAGCGCCCGGCTCGCCCACCCGAACGCGGCACCGGCGACCAGGATGAGGATCGTGATGGAGTACAAGAACGCCAGCGTCCCGTAGATGACGAAGGCCCGGCGCTCGTGCGGATCGGCGGGTGGGGGCGGCACGGCCAGGCGCAGTCCGTACCGTCGCACGAGCCAGCCCACATAGCCAAAGGCGCGCGTGCGGAGGTTCGGGATCTCGAGATAGTCGCTCAGGGCATAGTAGCCGTCGAGCGGGATCAGCGGATTAGCGTTGGCGAGCACCGTGGTGACGCCGCCGATGACCATGGCGGCGAGCGCGATCTGCGAGATCAGCGTATCCGGCACGGCGGCCCACCAGACGATCGCGGCGAGGCCCGCGACGACGAGCTGGATCCAGGAGCCGGCTGCGGTGACCCACAGCCGCGCGGCGCGGTCGCGAAAGGTCCACGCGTCGTTCACGTTGCAGTAGAACGCCGGCTGGAAGTAGATGAGCATCGCACCCATCTCGTGCACCTGGCCGCCGAAGTATTTGCACGTGAACGCGTGCCCCAGCTCGTGCACGACGATTACGACCATTCCGGTCGTCCAGAACACGAGAAACATCTCCAGCGTGTAGCTCGCCGGCCTCGTGAGCGTCGCGAGGGCGTGCGCCAGGTCGGGCCACTGGGTCCAGGCGACGAACGCGTAGACCGCGAACAGCCCCACAGAGGCCACCAGGAACGGGCGTGAGAAGCAGACGCGGAGCCGCGGCAGCCAGCGCTCGAGCCACTGGTCGGGATCGGCGAGCGCCCAGCGCATCCGCAGCAGGCTGCTGCCCGCGTGCGGGTTCCGGAGACGGCGTCGGCGCTCGGCGCGCACGCGCTCCATCAGGAGCACGGAGCGCTCCGCCAGTGATCGCTCGACGAGCCCGAGCTGGCGCAGCTTCGCGGCGAACGCCTCGACCGCCGCCGGCCCGAACGGGAGCCCCTGTGCGGCGAGCGCCGCGGCGATCTGAGCGGTCGTGCGCTCGCCGTCGAACTCCTGCATCACGACGACTTCGACCGGGCGGAACCGGAAGTACTTCTGAGATTCGGGATCCTTGACGATGTAGCTCGACTCGCCGCGATACACCTGCTCGACGACGACCAGGCCGGGGCGCAGGCGAGGGGCGGTCATGGCGTCGCGCTGCGCACCACACGCTCGCCCGGCGCGAGCCCGCTCACGACTTCCACCTGGCCGTTGGCGAGCTCGGCGCCGAGCGTCACGGCGCGCAGCACGGTGCGCCCGTTCTCCCACACCAGCACGTACCCCGCCTCGGCGATCGCCCCACGGGGAATCGCGACGATGCGGCGCCGCTCGGCGCCCAGCCGTACCGCCACGCTCGCACCGGGCCGGAAGTCCGAGCCAGCGACGGGCTCGAGCACGATTTCGCGCGTCCCGCTCGCCGCGTCGATGGTTGGGGACGCTCGTATCACGGTCGCCCCTGTCGCCCGGCCATCGGCGTCGACGATTTGGGCGGAGGCACCTACGCGAAGCCTGATGGCGGGGCCCTCCGGTACGTGGACGGCCACGCGCAGCGGTCCCAGCGCGGAGACGCGGAACAAGGAATCGCCCTTCGCCACGAGCCGCCCCGCGCGCACCGCGCGAGCGGTGACGGCGCCGGCGAAGGGCGCCAGGATCCGCGTCAGCCCGTAATCGCGCTGCGCCTGCCGCCGCGTGAGATCGGCACGCCGGAAGTCGAACTCGGCCTGTTCGGAGTCGGCCGGTGAAATGACTCGCGATTTCGCGAGCTCCCGTTGGCGCGTGAGATCGCGTTGCGCCCGGGCGGCGGCCTCCTCCGCCTGCGCGAGCGCGATTGACTGGTCCGCGTTTTCCAGCTCGGCGAGGAGCTGGCCCGCCGTGACCTCGGTGCCTAAGTCCACGTAGATCGATTCCACGATGCCCGTCGTCCGCGCGTAGACCAGCGCGTCGTGTTCGACGTACAGCTGGCCGGTGTAGCTGAGCGGCACGGCGAGCGTGGCGGTGTCTACCGTCACCAGGGGCACGTCGGGCGCTCGAGCGCTCGCGCTCTTGGGCTCCGCTTCACGGGCGCATCCCGCGGCGAGCAGCGTGCAGGCCCACGCGCCCACGATCCAGGTACCGTGCGCGCTCACCCCCAGACCCTCCACCAGGTGAGGCGCAGCCAGCGCACCGGCCCGCGCAGCAGGCGACCGGCGAGCGAGGTCCGTGCCGTGAGCACTTTCACGTGCGCCGCCATGCTCGGCTTGAGGAACTCACCGGGGTTGGGCACGAGGGCCCGGACCGGGAACCGCACCTCTTCCGTCGTGTCGCGCGGGAGCTGCCCCAGCGACGTGACGAGTCCCTCAAAGGTCTGTTGCGGGAGGGCGTCGACCCGCAAGTGCACTCGCTGCCCGACCGCGAGGCGCTCGATCTCACGCTGCGGTACGCCGAACTCGAGCTCGAGCGTGTCGGTGCGGCCCAGCGTCACCACCAGGTCTCCTCCCTGGAGACGCGCACCCAACCGTTCTTCGGGTCGGGCAGTGAGCACCACGCCGGACACGGGCGCGCGCACGGTGGTTGCCGCGAGCTGCGCATCGAGCAGCGCGACCTCCCGGCGCAACCCTTGCGCGCGCGTGCGCTGGAGGCGCTCCTCGGCGGGATCGCTGCGGCTCGCGGCTGCCGCCGCGGCCCGCTCCGCCACGGCGGCTTCGGCGGCCGTGCCTTCGCGCGCCGCCCGCTGCTCCACATCGCGCAGCTGCACCAGCGGGGCGCCGCGCGCGACCGCGGTGCCCTCCCGCACCAGGACCCGCTCGATGATGCCGGGGACGAGCGTCCGCGCTTCGGCGTAACCGGCCGGGCGGAACGCCGGAGCGGTGCCGGACACTCGCAGCGGCCATTGCACGAGAGTGAGCGCCGCAACTGTCACCAGCGTTGCGGCCACGTAGACTTGCTGCCGGCGCCGCGGCAGCTGCATCCAGGCGCGCCGCTTCGCCGCCAAGGCACCGAGCGCGTCGACCAGCGGGACCTGCGCGTAGAGTTGCGCGTTCCGGACCGCTACCGTCGTCTGGTTTGCGAGGATTTCGGCCAGCTCGCGCTGCGGCGCGTCGACAAAGCCCGAACGCTTCGACTCGAAGACCACGACGCCGAGACGGCCTTCCTCGTCCCGGAGCGGGAGGTACAGCCCGCTCGCGATTTCCTCGGCCTCGAGGTCGGGTCCGAACGCGGCGACGAACGCGCGCTCCGCTTCGGTGGTGGGGTGCTCGCGGTCGGCGAGGTAGAAGGTCTCGCCGCGGTCCGCCGCCCACGCCCCCCGCGCTGCGAGGCGGCGCACCGGCTCGGCCTTGCGATCGACGGTTTCCTGGCCGCCGATCGCCCGGATCTCGAGCCCCCGCTTCTCCAGGAGGCCGACGGCCCCGTGGTCGGAGGGAAAGGCACGCGACGCCAGATTCACGACCGAGAGCAGCACGCGATCGAGGTCCAGCGTGGCGGTGATCTCGCGCGAGATCTCGAGCAGGACGGCCAGGTCCTTGGCGCGTCGCTCGGCCGCGACGAGCTGGGCGTTGCGGAGCGCGACCGCCGCACTCGCGGCCAGCCCCTCGAGCAGCTCGCGGTCGCCGTCTTCGAACACGCCCAGGCCCGTGACCTTGTTCATCACCTGGATCGCGCCCACGGTGACGCCCTTCGTCACCATCGGCGTGGCCATCACGCCCAGTGTGACCATCGTGCTCGAGCGGTCGATCTGCTCCTGGAAACGGGCGTCGCTCATCGCGTTTGTGACGATGGTGGTGCGCTGCCTGCGCGCCACGTCACCCACGAACCCGGTCCCGACGGGCAGCGTGGTGCCGACGAGCTTCTGGCTGGCGGCGCCGAGCGCGAGCCGGCACCGCAGCACGTCGCCTTCGGCGATCCAGATCGAGCCGCCTTGGGCCCCGACCGCGGTCAAGACGCTATCGAAGACCTTGGGAAGCAGCTCGTCGAAGTCGAGGGAGGAGTTAAACTCTAGACCGATCGAGTACTGCAGCCGCAGTCGCTCGAGCTCGGCGCGGACGTCGTCCGCGGCCACCGACGGAGCGCTCGCACCGTCCGTCATATAGAGAAGAAGAGGCAGGCGTGCTCTGACACTGTCAAGATCGCACCCGCGAAACGGGCGTGCCGGACCGTCCGCACGAGCCGATCCGGCACGCCCCTACGGCAGGATCGTCGCCTTATTCGAGCCCCCCCGGGGCAAACTCGGATGGGGCAATGCGCTCTTGCAGCTCCTGCGCCGAGAGCTCCAACGCCTCGGCGTTCTTTCCGGTCGCCTTACGGACCATCTCCCGCTGCTCTTGGGTCAGCTGGATGCGGATCGGCTCCTTACCGGCCATGATGTCTCCTCGCGAAAAGGTGCGCCATCACGATGCGGCCGAGGCGTGAATCCGGCGTGAACGCTGCTTGCCGCAGCGTGAAAAGCGGGTAGATTCGCCCGCTCCAGCAAGGGGTGGGAGGCCATGACAGGCCTCACACTGCAGCTGTTAGGTCCGCCGTCTGCCTCGGTGTCGCGTGCACCACCGGGGCCCGGGATGGGTGCGGCGAAGAACCTCGCGTTGTTGGCCTACCTGGCGCTCGAACCCGGATCGCATTCCCGCGAATCGCTCGCCGCGCTGCTGTGGGGCGAATCTCCCGAGCATGCCGCGCGGGCGTCGCTGCGCCAGGCGCTGCGGCGGCTGCGCGCGGCGGTGGGTGACGATCTACGCATCGGGCACGACACGGTCGAGCTGCGCGGCCCCGTGGAGTGCGACGTCACGGCGTTTCTCGCCACGGCGCACGACCACCCCGAGCGCGCCACGGGCTTCGACGTGCCGCGCTTCCTCGCCGGCCTGTCGCTGCGGCACGCGCGGGGATTCGAGGAGTGGGCCGACCTGAAGCGCCGGGAGCTGTTGCGCCGCTACGAAGACGTGCTGCGAGTCGCGACGCGCCAAGCGATCGCCGACTCGCGCTGGCACGACGCCGTCGCCGGGGCGGAGCGCTGGCTGGCGTGCGACCCGCTGTCCGAGGAGGCGACGCAGCTCGCCATGGAGGCGCACTACCTCGAGGGCGACTGCGGGGCGGCGCTCGGCCGGTTTGCGACGTATCGCGCTCGGCTCGCGCAGGATATCGGCGCGCAGCCCGCGACGGCGGTCGTCGAGCTGGCGCAGCGGATCGAGTCCGAGGCACGCGCCGAGCGGCGGGCGCCGCCGGCGGAGCTCGAAACGGTGCCCTCGTTCCAGGCGAGCCTCGTCGGGCGGGACGGACAGTGGCACGCCTTGGCGGCGACCTGGCGTGCGGTGGCAGCCGGGAGCGGTCGCGTCACGCTGCTCGAAGGGGAAGCGGGGGTCGGCAAGACTCGGCTCGCCGAGGACTTCCTGCGCTGGGTGCGCGCCGAGGGCGGGACCGTGCTGCGCGGCCGCGGCTACGATTCGGCGACCGGGATCCCGTATGGGCCGCTCGTCGAGGCACTGCGCGGCGCGCTCGAGGCCCCCGGGCTCGGTGGAGCCGCGCCCGAGTGGCTCACCGAGGCGTCACGCCTCGTCCCCGAGCTGCGGCAGCGCTTCCCCACCCTCCCCGCGCCCGCCGCGCCGGCCGACGTGAGCGGACGGGCGCGCCTGTTCGAGGCGGTAGCACAGGTCGTGCTCGCCGTCGCCGCCGAGCGGCCCAGCGTGCTGTTCATCGACGACCTGCACTGGTGCGACGGCGAGACGTGCGCGCTGCTCCACTTCCTCACGCAGCGGTTTCAGGAGTCGGCGGTCGGCTGCGTCGCCACACTCACCCTGGGTGAGTTGGAGCGGGACGCGCCGGCGGCGCGGCTGCGCCGGGCGCTCCGCACCCGGCCCACGACCATCGTCGTGCCGGTAGCGGCGCTCACCGAGGACGACGTATGGCGGTTGATCCGCGAGCTGGCGCGGATCGAGTCGCCGACCGGCGGACTGCGGTTCGCCCGCCGGGTGCATGAGGTGACTGACGGCAATCCGTTCCACGTCATCGAAATGCTGAAGACGCTGTTCGT
>QHTK01000028.1 GCA_003220795.1 Gemmatimonadota bacterium
GCCGATGCCACACTGGGGCCACCCTTCCTCGACGACGACGGCGCGGTTGGTCTTCGCGACCGATCCGGTGATCGTCGCCTCGTCGAGCGGCCGCAGCGAGCGCAGGTCGATGACCTCCGCCGAGACGCCTTCCTGCTCGGCGAGCTGCTCGGCGGCCTTGAGCGCGACGGCCACGGTCTTGGAGTGGCAGATCAGAGTTACGTCCTGGCCGGTCCGCTTGACGTCGGCCTGGCCGATCGGCACGACGTACTCGCCCTCGGGCACCTCCCCCTTGATGTTGTACAACATCTCGCCCTCGAGCACGATCACGGGGTTGTCGTCGCGGATCGCGGCCTTGAGGAGGCCCTTGGCGTCGGCGGGCGTGGCCGGCGCCACGACCTTGAGGCCGGGGATATGACTCAGCCAGCTCTCCCACGCCTGCGAGTGCTGCGCCCCGAGCTGGAGGGCCGCCCCGTTCGGGCCCCGGAACACGATCGGGATCGGGAGCTGCCCGCCCGACTCGTACAGGATCTTGGCCGCCGAGTTCACGATCTGGTCGAGCGCCAGGACCGCGAAGTTCCACGTCATGAACTCGATCACCGGCCGGAGCCCCGCCATGGCCGCCCCCACGCCGATCCCCGCGAACCCGAGCTCCGCGATGGGCGTGTCCACCACGCGCATCGGGCCGAACTCTTCGAGCAGCCCGCGGCTCACCTTGTACGCGCCCTGGTAGACCCCGACTTCCTCGCCCATCAGGAAGACGTTGCCGTCGCGCTGCATCTCTTCCCGCAGCGCCTGATTCAGCGCGTCACGATAGGTCAGGGTCGGCATGGGCTCAGTCGCTGAGCACGTGGGTGAACAACTCCGCGGGTTCCGGATCGGGGCTCTCGTCGGCGAATTTCACCGCTTCCTCTACTTCTGCCCGCACCTCCGCGTCGAGCGCGTCGAGCCCCGCCTGGTCCAGCGCGCCGTCCTCCTTGAGCTTGGCCGTCAGCTGGGAAATGGGATCCCGCTTCTTCTGCTCTTCGACCTCGTCCTTGGTGCGGTACACGCCGTGCAGCGGGTCGGACATCGAATGTCCCATGAAGCGATACGTCCGGACTTCCAGCAGGGTGGGATGACCACCCTGGCGCGCGCGCTCGACGGCGCGCTGGGTAGCGGTGTACACCGCGAGCGCATCCATGCCGTTCACGAGCTCCGCCGCCATGTCGTAGCTGCAGGCGTGCTCCACCACGTCCGTCACGGCGGCTACGCGCTCGAAGGCGGTACCCATACCGTAGCGGTTGTTCTCGCAGCAAAAGATGACGGGCAGGTGGTAGACGGACGACATGTTGAGCGCTTCATGAAACGCGCCGATGTTGACGGCCGCCTCCCCGAAGTAACACAGGCACACCTGGTCGCCGCCTTGATACTTGATCGCGAAGCCGATCCCCGCCGCGAGGGGAACGTGCCCCCCGACGATCCCATGCCCGCCCATAAACCGCTTCGCCGCGTCGAACAAGTGCATCGAGCCGCCCTTGCCTTTCGAGCAGCCGGTGGCTTTGCCGTACAGCTCGGCCATCGCTGCCTTCGCGGAGACACCCCGCACGAGCGCTTGACCGTGCTCGCGGTAGGAGCTGATGACGTAATCGTCGTGGCGCAACGCGGCGAGCGAGCCGGCCGCCACCGCCTCCTGACCGATGTAGAGGTGGCAGAACCCGCCGATCTTGCCCAGCGCGTACGCCTCCGCCGCTTTTTCTTCGAAGCGACGGATCAGCAGCATCTGGCGCAACATCCGCCGCGCCAGCTCGACCTGGGACTGGTCGGCCTTGGGCTGCGCGGTCGCGCTGGTCATGTGGGGCGGGCGCTCGGGTTAGACGGCGGCGGTCGCATGCTCGACCTGCTCCCACGCGTGATAGCTCGAGCGCACCAGCGGCCCGGCTTCGACGTGGCGATAGCCCATCGCCATGCCGAGCCGCCGCAGCTCGGCGAACTCGGCCGGGGTGTAGTAGCGCGCGATCGGCAAATGCCGGTTGGAGGGCCGCAGATACTGGCCGAGCGTGAGGATGTCCACGCCCTGGGCACGGACGTCGCGCATCGCGCCGAGCAGCTCGTCCCATTCCTCACCCAGGCCGCAGATGATCCCCGACTTCGTCAACGCACCCGGGGCGAGCTGCTTCGCTCGACGCAGCAGCTCCAGCGCCCGCGCGTAGCGGCCGCCCGGCCGCGCCAGCCGATAGAGACGCTCGATCGTCTCGAGGTTGTGGTTCAGGATGTCGGGCTGCGCGTCCACCACGAGCCGCAGCGCCTGCTCGCTGCCTTTGAAGTCGGGGATCAGCACCTCGACCGACGTACCCGGCGTCCGCCGGCGGATCTCCGTGATGCACGCCGCGAACACCTCGGCCCCGCCGTTCGGCAGGTCGTCCCGGTCCACGCTCGTGATGACCACGTGCTGGAGGGCCATTTGCCGCACCGCTTCTGCCAGACGCACCGGCTCACCGACATCGAGCGGGGCGGGCGTGCCGTGCGCCACCGCGCAGTAGGCACAGTTCCGGGTGCACACGTCGCCCAGGATCATGAAGGTGGCGGCCTTGTGCTCCCAGCATTCGCCCACGTTGGGGCAATGCGCTTCCTCGCAGACGGTGTGCAGCTTGAGCTCCCGCATGAGGTGTTTCAATGCGAGATAGTTCGGGCCCCCCGGGGCGGGGACCTTGAGCCAGGCGGGTTTGCGGGCGGCGATCTGGGTAAGCGCAGTGGCCATGAGGCTCGGGGAAGATAGTGAACGCGGGAAGGCGACAAAAGGCCGAATTTCAACCAGACGGTTGACCGCTATCCGGGCCGCGCTCCTTCAAGCGCCGCAGCTCGGCCTCCAGTTCCGCCGTCGTCGAGAGCAGGCCGTCGGCGATCTCGGCGATTTCCTCTGCCTCCCGCCATTGCCGTTCCAGCCCCGCGACCTCCGCCTGCTCGTCCACCGCCATCTCCAGGGCGAGCCTTCGATCGGGCGCGATGCTGCGGAGGGTCAGCTCGCGCCGGGCGACGTCGCGGATCAGTCGCTCCGGCCCGCCGGCGCCCTCGACCAGGCGCGCCGCGTCCTCGGCCCGTTCTCGCCCGCGGCGGCGGGTCAGTGCCAAGTAGGTCAGTCCCTGGCGCAGCGCGGCCTGCGCCTCCGGACCGGTCAGCATCGCGCCGTCCGAGTGGCAGCTGGGACAGCTCAGGACCAGGCCCAGATCGGCCTTGGCGTCCGGCACGACGCGCGCGTGGGCCATGTGTTTGGCCCGGAGCCGCATCACGCTGCCGCAGCGCTCACAGATCGGCGGCTCCACCAGGCCGACGGCGCGACGACCTACGATGCCGGTGTACATCCATCGTGCCATGCGCGGCATGTTCCACACGAACACGCCGACCGATCCGCCCGCCGCGACGTTCACCGCCACCGCCAGTCCAACCGTGGCCACCGTGAGGGGAACGACGAACTTAAGCTGCTCGCGCTGGCGCGCCTTGAGCCGCTCGCCGTAGCGCCACGTGGCGAACTCGAGGCGCGGGGGCTTGCCGACCCGCACGAAGTCGTATCCTTGCCACCGAATCAGGGCCACCTGCTCGGTCGCGGCCGCCACGCGTCCCTCGCGGGCCGCTCGAGCGAGCGCTTCGATCCGTTCGAGGCGGTCATCCAGCGGCGCCAGGTTCCAGCGGGAGCACTTGGGACAGATGACCCAGAGGCGGCTCTTCCATTCGTCGAACGCCAGCCGCCGCCCGACGCCCAATCCGGAAGGGCCCCCGTCGCCGTCGAGCTTGCTGTTGCAGAAGGCGCAGGTGCGATACATCAGTCGTAAGTCACAAGCCGTAAGCCGTAAGTTGCTCGGATTAACTTGCGGCTTGCGGCTTGAGCCTGTTCACGCTTAGAGCACTGATATCCACGTCTGTTTCACCTTTCGTCACCAGATCCGCGATGATTTCGCCGGTGAGGGCGGCCAGCAGGATGCCGTTCCGTCCGTGCCCGGCGGCGTACCACAGTCGCTCCACGTCCGGGTCCGGTCCGACGATGGGACGGCCGTCGCCGGTGACGGGCCGGAGCCCCGCCCACATGCGCTGCACCCCGTGATTGAGCAACGCCGGGAGGAGGCGGACGGCTCCCCGGAAGATTTGGGCGAGTCCCTCGTTGGTGACGCGGCAGTCGAAGCCGGCGTGCTCCATCGTGGTGCCGAGCACGGCGTCGCCGCCGCGGGCGAGCACGTAGCCGCGATCGTGATAGAGAATCGCCGCCGGCGTCTCCGCGGGCCAGGCGGTGGCCGCCATCTGCCCCCGCACGGGCTCGACCGGCAGCGGCCGCGGCATGCCGGCGATCTGCGGCGTCCATACGCCGGCGGCGAGCACCACGTGCTCTGCGGCGGTCTTGCCGGCCCGCGTGACGACGCCGCGTGCCCGACCGTTCCCGGTCTCCACCAGCGTGACGTGTTCCGGATGCAGGGCCGCGCCGAGCCGGCGCGCGTCGGCGAGGCAGGCACGGCTGAGCCCCTGGGGGTCGAGCGCCCCGTCTTCCGGGGCGAACAGGGCGCCGCGGCAGTCCGGGGCCGCGCCCGGCCAGCGCTCGCGCACCTCGTCGGCCTCGAGCCAGTCGCAGCGCAGTCCCGCCTGCCGCTGGCGGGCCACGTCCTCCTTGAGCCGGTCGGCCGCGGCGTCGTCGAACGCCACCGCCGCGATGCCGGCGCGCCAGAAACCGATGTCGATGCCTGTGGTCTCGCGCAACGCGGGGGCGAGGGGCTCGTACAGATCGCGCGCCCGCACCGAGAGCCCGACGAGCGCGTCGTCGGTCGGCTCAATCTGTGCGGCCAACATCCCCGCGGACGCGGGGGAGGCGGCGGCCGGGTCGGGACCGGGCTCGAAAATGGCGACGTGGAGGCCGCGGGCCGCGGCGGACCGGGCGCAGGCCGCCCCGACGGCGCCGCCGCCCACGATCGCGACGTCAACGACGTCCATGCGCTGGCGCCTCCGTGAAACCCGCTGCTACATTCCCGCGTACGGCCCGAGCATCGGCCATCCTGGAGGAAAGTCCCATGTTCCGCAGCGTGATCGGCTTCGCCGTGCTCGCCGTGCTGGCGTGGCTCGGTCTCAAGATTCTGTTCGGCATTCTCGGCGGGCTCATCGGCTTGGCGATGACCGTGCTGTATCTCGCCGCCATCGGGTTCGTCGTCTATCTCGTGCTCCGGGTCGTCAGCCCGAGCACGGCGGACCGGATCCGCGAGATGATCAAGGGTCGTCCGACGGACGCTTGAGCTGCTCCAGCACCGCCCAGCACAAGAGCGGAATCAGGATCTCGTGGTGGCCGGTGAGTTGCACCCCCCGGCCGCCGGCGAGCGTGGGGCGCTCGACCACGTTCACCCGCGGCCGGTAGTGACGCTGCATATCGCAGTCACAGGCCGTAAACCCCTTCGGCTTTCCCCCGTTCAGATTGCGCGCGACCGTCAGGGCCTTGAGAAAGACTTCCGGCATCACGACCGCGCTGCCCAGGTTGAGCACCACGCCGCCGTCGTCGAGCGCCGGTAGCGAGGCCGCCAGTCGCTTCAAGTCACGGTGACTCGTCGCTCCCAGCGCGGCGCCGTCGGCGCTGGGATGCTGGTGCGTGATGTCCGCGCCGATCGTGACGTGGACGGTCACCGGAATTCCCGCGGCCGCGGCGGCGAGCAGCACGGAGACCTCGGGGGCGGCGAGCGTCGCCCGGCCCCGCAGGTATTCCGCCAGCGCCTCGCCCATGCCGCGCCCCGCCCTCGCTCCCGCCGCGACGGCGGCATTCATCTCGCGGCCCGTCTCCTCGGCCATGCCGAACGAGCCGTCCGCCAGCCCCCGGGCGACGTCCTCGCTCGTGCCGCCGAAGGCGGCGAGCTCGAAGTCGTGAATCGCCGCGCTGCCGTTCAGCGCGAGGTGGCTGATCACGCCGCGCGCCAGCAGCTCCCGGAGCAGCGGCCCGAGGCCGACCTTGATGACGTGACCCCCGAGGAGCACCACGACCGCCCGGCGCCCGGCGGCCCGCGCGATCTGGTCGGCGACGTAGCGCAGGTCTTTCGCGGCGAGGATGTCGGGGAGCGAGCGCCAGAACGCGGCGAAGCTCTGGTCGCGGCCGGGCGGTTGACCGAGCAGGGACGCGTCGACTTTGTTGGGGCGTTGGGCGATGGAGACGGTCTTGAGGCGCGAGAAATCCGCCTCACGGTACTCGGTCATGGGCGCCCCGCGGGAGGGTCGGAGTACTCCTTGAGCTTCATCGTGACCTGGCCGAACGAAAAGTTCGATTGCAGGGCGAGCATGACGCGGTGGTCGTCGTCCGACAGCCACATGCGCGCGTCGGCCCGCTCAGCGAAGATGCCGCCGCCGTTCGGGATCCGCGGGCGGATCACGATCGCCTTCCATTTCCGCCCTGCGACGCCCACGCGCTCCCGCCCCAGCACCTCGACGATCACCGGGTTGCGCTCGGGCCGGAAATAGCGCTGGTATTCGTAGCGCTTGCCGACCTCGAGCGGGACGGTGCGGATCCAATAGAGGAATGCCGCGTCGTCGAGCGGGTCGGGGACCGTGGCGAGCGTGGTGTCGCGGCCGGCCTCCCGGTAGAACCCGGAGTCCGGGTAGATGTCGAACTTCCGCTCCCACGATTTGCCCTTCTCCGCGGTCTGGTTCCAGAAGCGGCGCGACCGGAAGTCGCTCCTCCCGACCCAGGATTCGAGCGTCTGCTCGATATGGTACCACAGCGCGCCGCCGCTGATGCGAAACACCAGGTGCAGCGCCGCAGCGCCTCGCACGGTGTCGATCCCCGCGACCTCCATCGTGGCGGTGCCGACGTTGAAGATGCCGAACTTGGCCTGATAGACCAGGCGCTCGCCGACGGGGAACGGCACCGCCGGGGCGACCGCACCGATCTGGAGCAGGGAATCGTGAGGGCTCGAGTCCGAGCGGGCGCTGTCCGACTGGGCGCGGAGCGCAGCGGCGCAAACGGCGAGGGCGACGCCCACCGTACGGGCGGCGCGGATGACGGCGCGCGCCTGCCACGCCGCCAGCAACTGGCGCCACGGCTGCACCCGCGAGGGCCGTTGCACCAGGTCGTAGCGCGCCGCGGCGGGAATCGCGTCCACCCGGCGGGCGTGCGGCGCGAGCCGCGCGAGCAGCTCGGCGCTGGCACACCAGCCGTCGGTTGCGAGCAGCGGCGCCGCATCGCGTCCCCCTCCGCCTCCCAGGGCCTGGCGGAGCACGCTGAGTCGCAGGGCGCAGAAGCCCGACACGGTGTCCTTGACTCCCGGTACGGGGAGCAGCCGCGGGGTCCACTGGCGGGCGAACCACAGTGCCCGCGGCGCCCGGCCGCGCTCCTCCCGCTGCTCCGCTACCACCAGGTCCGCTCCCGACTCGATCCGCTTGACCATCTCCTCCATGCACTCCGGCGAGTGCACGAAGTCGGCGTGCAGCGTGATCGCACAGTCGCGCTTCGCGCGGTCGGTGCGCTGTAGCGCCAGGCGCAGCAGCTCCTCCAAGCTCCGGGCGTAGCCGCGCCGCTCCCGGTGCGTGACGATGCTGAGAGGCAACACCTTGGCGTACGATGCCAGGACGGCGGCGGTCCCGTCGCTCGAGGCGTCGTCGGCGACGAGCAGCTGGTACTCGCGCGGGAAGGCGGTGAACACCTGCCGCACCTTCCACAGGACCAGTCCGACCGTGCGGGCTTCGTTGTGCGCCGGAACGCAGACGTAGATCATGGCCTTGCAATCTAGACGAGCGACCGATACACGGCCAAGACGCCGCGGGCCATGGCGGCGGCCGTGAACTGCGGGGGGAGGGGGAAGGGGGAAGGGTGATCGAGTGCCCGGACCACCGTCTGTGCCAGCGCGTCCGCGTCGCCGACCGGGACGAGACACTGCTCCGGCACGATCTCGGGGAGGCCGCCGGCTCGGGTCGCGACGACCGGCTTGCCGAGCGCCAGCGCGTGCAGCACGACGCTGCCGAGGCCCTCCTCTTTGGACGACATGACCAGGAGGTTGCTCTCGGCGATCAGGGCGTCCGCCTGCGCGATGTGCCCGAGCAGGTGCACGCGATCGGTGAGTCCGAGCCCACCGATCTGCGCGGCTACGGTGCGGCGCTCGTCCCCGGCCCCGGCGATCACCCAGTGCAGGTCCGGCCGGAGCGTCCGTGCCGCGTGTGCCGCGCGGACCAGGGTGGTCTGATCCTTCGCCGGCTCGAGCGCCGCCACGTTCACCGCGATCGGGGCGTGCGGGGACAGCCCGAGGCGCGCCCGGATGCCGAACGGGACTGCGGCCGCGGCGCGGACCTCGTCCGGATCGATTCCGGAAGGAACGACGCTGATCTCGCCCGGGGACACGCCGGCAGCGACGAGCACGGTCTCGACGGCCGCAGAAATGGCCACGATGCGATCCGCACGAAACAGCGAGCTCCGGCGCCGCACCGGGAACACGACCCGCCGGGTCGCGACCATCCGAGGCTGGGCGTCGAGCCAACGCCGGGCCGCCAGGGCGATCCCGAGCGCGTGGCCGTCGTGCGCGTGAATGACGTCGGCGCGCAGCGCGCGCGCGAGCAGGACCAGCCTCCACCACGCCCGGGGATCGAGCCCGATGGTCCAGGGGACCTCATGCACCGGAGTCCCGGCGGTCGCCACGCGCCGCGCCAGCTCGCTGCCACGTCGCGTTATCAGGTACTGCTGCACGTCGGGATCGCGGGCCAGCTCGCGCGCCAGCAGCCGAACCTGATCTTGTCCCCCCCGGTACTCGCGTCCCGAGTCGACGTGGAGGACGCGCAGCATGCTCAGGCGGGTTGGTTGGCGGCGTGGCCGAGCGCAGCGCGCAGCTCGGAGAGCGTAAACGGTTTGTGGAGGTAGGGACGGCCGAGCGTTTCCAGGAACTGCAGGGTGTCGCCCCGCACCGTGTCGCCGGTCGCGAAGATGATCCGTTCGGCCGCGCGCGGATCTTGACGGGCGAGCTTCTGGTACATGTCGCGTCCCGAGAGGTGCGGCATGCGGAGATCGCAGATGATGACGTCGAAATCCCCCGCGATGGCGCGCTCCAGCGCGTAGGCCCCGTCGCTCGCCACCTCGACGGAATGGCCCCAGCTCTCGAGCGTCGCACGCATGTAGTAGAGGATGTGCGGCTCGTCGTCCACGACGAGGATATGCAGCCGTTTGCCCTCGGGGACCTGTGCCGGGGCGGCCTCGACGAGCGGGGTTCGCGCCCCGCCGGGGAGCTCGACCGTGAAGGTGGCGCCCCCGCCCGCCTTCGTGTCGAGGGTGATCCGCCCACCGTGCTCCTTCACGATCCCCTGGCAGATGGAGAGTCCCAGGCCCGTCCCCTCCCCCTCGCCCTTGGTGGTGAAGAACGGCTCGAACACGTGCGCGGCGATTTCCTCCGTCATTCCCGGCCCCGAGTCCGTGATACTCACGGCGACGCCGTCGCGCTGCGGCTTCGCGGCCACCCAGATCCGGCCACTCGGGGCGTCGCTGGCGATGGCCTGGTTCGCATTATTGATGAGGTTCACGAACACCTGCTTGATCTGATTGCCGTTCACTTCGACGTCGGGCAGCCCCGGCTCCACCTCGAGGGTGGCCTCGACCTTGTTCGCCATCAGCTGGTTGCGCAGCAGCGCCAGCGTCGACTCGAGGATCGAGCCGATCGGCTGTCGCTTGCGCTCGCCCTCCTGGCTGCGGGCGAACGACAGCAGGTTCTTGACGATCGTGGCTGCCCGCTCGGCCTCCTGACGGATGACCTGCAGAGGCTCGGCGAACTGAGGGGGGATGTCCCCGAGCTCGGCGAGGAAGTCCGAGAACCCCACCACCGAAGCCAGGGGGTTGTTCAGGTCGTGGGCGACGCCCGCGATCAGTTGACCGATCGCCGACATCTTCTCAGACTGTATCAACTGCTCCTGCAGCCGCCGCCGCTCCGTCTGGTCTTCGAACACGAGCACGGCGGAGCCCGGCTCGGCCATGGGAATGGCGGTGAAGGACAGGGTGCGCTCGCCGGCGCGGATCTCGACCAGCGTGGCGGTCGGCTCGGCGAGGGCGCGGGCGACCGGGTCCGACCAGGCGGGCGGCAGCAGGCCCAGCCAGGGGCGGCCCGGGATGGCCGTCACGGGCACCTGGATGAGCTCGGCGAAGACGCGGTTGCCGCGCCGCACCGTCCCATGGGCATCGATAATGCAGATGGCCTGGGTGATCGCGTCGACGGTCTTCTCCCACTCGCGCTTCGCGGAAGAGAGGAGCTCGACGAGCCGGGCGTTCTCCAGGGCGATGGCGGCCTGGGCGAGCACCGCCGTGACCAGCGTCAGCTCCGCCTTGCCGAAGGCGCCGGCGCGCTCGCTCGCGAGCGAGACCGCGCCCACGGCGCGGCCGGCGGCGACCAGCGGGGCGCCGAGCCACGACCGGGGCGGCTCCTCGGTGAGGTCGGCGCCGCGCCGCCGGGCCTCTTCCTTCACGTTGCGCGCGAAGGCGAGGGGCCCGCGCCGCAGCGCCAGCTGCAGCAGCGGGTCGTACGTGCGCGCGGGCACGGCGTTGGTGTCGTGGGTCACGGCGAGCTGGTTCGTCTCGGCGTCTAGTAGAACGACGGTCAGCCGGTCGGGCTTGAGCAGCTCCTGTAAGGTCCGGGTGACGAGCTCGACGACCGTCGCCGGCCGGAACGCGCCGGCCAGCTCCTGGGAGAGGCTCGTCAGCCGCGCCAACAACTCGACCGCGGGGCGCGGGGTAGCAGCGTTAGAGGGAGGCTTGGGCATGATCCTGGCGAACGTTCGTGGTCGCCTGCGGGCGCAGGATTTCCGGCTCGTCGCACTCGCCCTGGCGCGGGGCGACGCGGTGCGCCGCGAGCACTACGAGCGTCTGCTGCTCGAGCAGGGGCCGGACCGGGTGCTCGACGAGCGCGGCCTGCTCGAGGCACTGCTCGTGTTGCGCAGCCTCGTCGTGCCGTCGCCCGCCTTGTTCGCCTACGTGGCGGTGCGGCACACGCTGCTCTCCGCCGGCGTCGACGACCGCGAGCTCGCCGACTACCTCGCGGCGCTGGTGCTCGAGTTCGGCGACCACGACCGCCACAGCCGCATCGGGCGCGCCGACGACCAGACCTATCATTATCTCGTCGACATGGTCGGCGAGCTGACCGGGGTGGACGACACCGGGGAGCGCGGCTTCCTGCTGCGTGTGCATCTCGGAAACTACAGCCTCTGGCTCGCGGGCCTGTTCCCCGATTACGTCGAGGCCCGGCGCAGTCGTCAAGGGGGACCCGACCTGCCCTACTACGACGAGCTCGGCCGCCAGGGGTACCGCCTCGCCTCCGAGCACCGCCTGGCCGAGCGGTTCGGCGTGGCCGAGATCTATCGGGCCGCCGCGCAGCGGTTCCCGACGCTGCGCGTCGCGTTCAACCGGCTGAGCGATCGGGTGTTCTTCCCGCACGTCAGCACGCCCGAAAAGATACTGCGAAATCTTTGAGATATCAGACGTCCGACGTCTACGACTCGTCCAGAAACGTCGTCGGCACCCGCGTCGCCGCCTGCACGAGTTCCTCGGCCGACTTCACGAACCGCACGACGATCGGGAGCGACCCTTTGAGCGCCAGCTTGCGCTGCATGATCCCCGCGATCGGCCCCAGCTCCTTGCGGATCACCCGCTTCCACTGGCCGTAGTCGCCGGTGATGACGAACGGCGCCTGCTCGGCCTCGGTCTGGGAGACGACCTTCGCCTCGCGGCACATCCCCCGCTCCAGATCGAGCCAGATGCCCACGGGTTCGGTGATCCCGATCTCGGGCTGGCGGTTCACCACCAGCGCGACGGCGCCGTGGGTCCACTCCCGGGAAGCGGCGCGGTAGCTCTCGCTCGCGTTGATCTCCGTGCCGTACGCGCTGACCCATTCGCGGGAAGGGAAGGCGAGGGTCATCGCACCGCCGCCGCGAAGGCCCGAAACAGTGCTCCCTCGACGTCGTCCTCCGGGTGCCACTGCACGGCGAGCGCCCACGGCCCGCCGTCGCACGGTTCAGCGGCTTCGATCACCCCATCGGGGGCCCAGGCGGTGGCGGCGAGCGACGGCGCGAGGTCGCGGATCGCCTGATGGTGGCGGGTGTTCACGCTCGTTTCCACGATCGCGAGGGTGTCGTGCAGCCGGGAGCCTGCCTCGATCCGCAGGCCGTGGCGTGCGTGCGAATCGGCGTGATTGATCTCGCTCGGCCGCTCGCTCGCCAGGTCCTGATACAGCGTCCCCCCGAGGGCGACGTTCAGGATCTGGATCCCCCGGCAGATCGCGAGCATCGGCAGCCGCCGGGCGCGAGCACCCTCGATCAGGGCCAGCTCGACTGCGTCCCGCGCGGCGTCGGTTTCGCCCAGCTGGGGGTGGGGCCGTGCCCCGTAGCGCGCGGGAGCCACGTCTTCGCCGCCGGTGAGCACGACACCGCGCACCCGGTCGAGAGCGGCGCACGCCTGCTCGGGGTCGAGGATCGGCGGCACGACCAGCGGCACGAGGCCGGCGCGCGTGAGAGCCCGCACGTAGGCGGTGTTGAGGGCGACCCGCTCGCGGCCCGCGTCGGTGCGCAGCGGGGCGGTGACGGCGACGACGCCGCTCATCGCGGCGCCGGCGCGGGCGGGCCGAGCAGCGGGCAGCGGGAGTTGCTCACGCTCGGCCAATCCACGCGGACGCCGTAGAGCGGAATCGTCTTGTCGGTCCCCCCTCCCCGCACCGTGCCGAGCTGCGGGAACGAAGGCGGAGGCCGCACGGACTCGTAGATCAGCGCGCCCTGGGCGCGCTGCGTCGAGTCGTCCACGACGAGCACGCCGTACACCGCCGAGTCCGTCGGGAACGGTGGGAAGCTCGGGCCCTGATAGGTCAGCGCGAGCCGCGGCCCCTCGTAGGCCACGGTCACTTCACCCTGGTGCGAGGTGCCGGCCACGAGGGCGGGGAGCGACGCGGACAGACCGCGCGGTGCGTCGGTCAGCACGAACGGCAGGATGGTGAGCTGTTGCTGGATCATGCGGGGCCCCACGAGCAGCGCCAGGCCGCACGTCGGGGAGCGCGACCGGTCGCCGGAACAGCAAACGGCGAATGACGTCAAGAGAAATGGCGTCACGCGAGACACCGTCATGGGGAACCGTGTCGCGCGCCCCGGCATCATCGAGCGGTCACGACTTCGGTGACGCTGGTGGGATACGGGGCGTCCGTGCTCACGCGCCGGAGCTCGAGGCTATCGGCATCCGGGACGAACGGCGTGCCGAGCCGCAGCGCGTCACCCACGAGCCACGCGGCGGTGCGCGCCTTCTGGGATGCGGGGTAGTCCAGGTCTGCGCCGATGATGTAGCGCCCCGTGCGACCGAGCGGGCCCGCCTCGATTTTCGACCGCTCTTCCTTGCCGTAATAGCGGCGATACAGCCGCCCCGCGATCCATTCGCCGGGCATCGTCTTCAGCGTCAGGCGCAGGTACACGGTGGAGTCGATCGGGACCGGGTGACTCGCGGCCGTCGGTCCCGAGCGGAAGATGCGGGCCAGCTCCCAGGTGCCGTCGATCGGAGCGCCCTGCAGCGCTCCCCAGCAGAAGGTCATGAGCAAGGGGAGGAGGGGGGGGCCGAGCATCGCCACAATCTAATACGTCCAGGTCAGCGTGACCGACAGCGTCCGCACCGGCGCGAGCGTGCGCGGCACCTGGTTGTAGATGTAGTTGAGCGCGTTCGCGAGCCGGCAGCGGACGGAGAGCGGTCCCTGTGCGACGCCCGCCCTCAGGTCGAGGACCTTCTCCGCCAGCCGGTCGTCGTTCGGATAGAGCTCGACGCGCTCGAAGCGGCTCGCGTAGCGGAAGTCGCCGCCGACCGAAACCGCGCGCCATTGGTAGTCGGCGCTCAGGGTGAGCAGGTGCTTGGGGCGGAAGGCGAGCGGGCGTCCGGGCACACCGTCGCCTGCGAGCTCCCGGGCGTATAGAAAGGTGTACGCCAGCGCGGTCGTGAGCCGGGGGGTGAGCGGGAGGGCCGTCAGCGTGAGATCGAGCCCGGCGAGTCGGGCCCGCGTCAGGTTGCGGAACTGGATGCTGCTCAGGTTTACCCTCGGCTCGATCAGGTCGTACGCCTCGGTCCAGAACAGGGCGGCGTCCGAGTGGACCGCCGACGAGAGATGCGCGGCATTGGCCAGCTCGAACGACCACGCGGTCTCGGGGCCCAGGTCCGGGTTCGGGATCACGACCAGCCCGCCCACCACGGTCGAGACGAACCGCTCCGCGAGCGAGGGCGCGCGGAACCCCCGCCCGACCGATGCGCGCCAGGCGCCCAGGCGGGTCTCCAGGACTGCGCCGACCCGCGGACTCACCACGGCCGAGAGGCCACCCCCGTCCACGGCGATGTAGTCGATCCGTGCGCCCGCCGTCAGGCGCGCACGCCCGAAGCGCTGCTCGCTCTCGCCGTAAGCCGCCAGCTCGTTCTGCGAATGATCGCCGAAGATGTCGCTCGTCACGTCCGATCGCGCGCCCTCGGCGCCGACCGTCACCACCCGGCCGTCCGCGGGGTGGGTGACGGCGCGCAACTCGGCACCGAATCGATCGGCCGTGGCCGCATCGTTGTTCCCGGGCTGGTAGTCGATGAAGTGGGTGCGCAGCCACGATCCGCGCGCTTGCCAGGCGAGGCTGGCCGAGGCGGCGCGCTCGAGCGTGGCGCTCAGGTAGCCTTTGTCGGAGCGGGTGAACGCGCCGCGGCCCGAGGTGTCGATCATGAACGGTTGATACGCCTGACCGCGGTCGTCGCACGTGCCGCGTGTGCACCAAAAGAGCGACGTCTCGGCCTGGTCGCTCACCCAGGACCCGGCGGTCGTGACACGCGTCCCGCTCGCCGGGCGCCATTGGAGCTTGGCAGCCGCCTGCCAGTGATCGCGCCGGTCCTGCTCGCGGTAACCGTCCGAGTGCCAGCCGCCGCCCGTCAGGCTTCCACCGAGTTCGTCGCCGCCGTAGGCGCCGGTCAGGTCGAGCCCCTCTTCCGCACCCGTGTAGTCCCGGAACGTCCAGACGTCGTGGGGTGGATTGGCATAGCTCCCGCCCGTCGCGCGCACGCGGGCGTGGAACCCGGGCGCGATGTCGCGCGTGATGACGTTCACGACCCCGCCGAGGGCCGCCGACCCATACAGCGAGGAGCCGGCGCCCTTCACGATCTCGACGCGCTGCACGTCCTCGAGCGGGACCAGGTCCCAGTTGATGCCGCCGCGGTCGCCCTGGTTGGTGGGCACTCCGTCCACCAGCTGTAGCACACGCGAGCCGAGCCCCTGCACGTAGCCCGTGGACCCACGGATGTTCACCTGCCCGTTGAGGAACTGCACCCCGGGAGCCTTGTCGATTGCTTCGTCCACGGTGTTTACCGCGCGGCGGGCCAGCTCGGTGTCCGTGACGATCGCGACGCTCGTCACCGCCTGGTCGAGGAGCTGCGAGCGCTTCGAGGCGGTGACGACCACCGGCGTCAAGAACATCGCTGCGGTATCGAAAATCTGAAGCTCTCGGTTGAAAGGCGCGAGAGTGAAGTCGATTCGCACTGAGTCACCCGCGATGAGATCGGTCGGCTCAGACAGGGCGGTGCGGTACCCCAGGCGTCTGACTTCGACCGTCAGGCGACCTGCAGCCACGTTTGCCACGCGATAATGACCCCGATCGTCAGCAATACCGGCCCCGCCGCCGAGGAGTCGGACGTGCGCCTCGGCGATAGCCCGACCCGCCGAGTCGCGTACTTCTCCATAGACCACCCCGGTACCCTGCCCGGCAAGCTGGGCGGCCGATGCAAAGAGAAGGAAGGCGGCGGAGACGGACTTCACGGACACGGCGGGAAGTAGAAACACACGCGATGCATGTCACCGAAGTCCACCACGAAATCGATCGAGTCTCGGCTGGTGCCGCCGGGCACGACGACCACCCCCGGGTTCGTCGGGTTCGCCTTGTCGCGGTAGAACCCGGTCTCTCGGAGCAGACTATCCGCGTTGCTCGGGCTGAGGGGCGGCCCCTGTTTCTGCCACACCGCAAGGACCCACTCGTAGCGGCCGGCTGGGAGCTGCAGCGTATAAAACGAAGGCGGGCCGCCGAGCGGGAGGGTCGGCGGGCTGGGCTGCGGCTTGAATTTGAAGAGGTCGTTCTGACTCTTAGGGAAGGTGTCGAACGCCACGATGAACACCTTGGCCGTGCTCTCCGGCAGCTGGCCGGCGAAGCTCACCGTCCCGCACACGCCGACGAAGCCGTTGGGGCAGCTCGTGGGCGCCAGCGCCGGCTCAAGCCCCTGGTTGCAGGCGAGGATCGCCGCGACGGCGATTGCCACGGGAGCGCGCGTGATCATAGCGTCATCAATCTGACCGGGCCCCTAGTTCCGTCAACTTGACCCCCGTTTCTGCGGGGAATAACGTTGAGTCCGCTATGCCGATCTACGAGTACCGCTGCACCAAATGCCGCCGGCGCTTCAGCCAGCAACAGGAGATCGCCGAGCACGGTCGCAGGCGGCCCGCCTGTCCCAAGTGCAAGTCACGCGCGGTGGAGCAGGTGTACTCAGCGTTCTTCGCCAAGACCGTCCGGAAGAGCTAGCGCGCCTCGTGTTCGAGCGCCTGCGGGACGCCCTGCGCGCCGCCCTCGATGCGGCGACGCCGCCCGGGAACCTGCGCGATCTGGCGCGGCAGATGCGCGAGGCGGTGGTGGAAGCGAAGGTGTCGGTGCAGGAGACGCGGGCCGCGGTGACACGCGCCGAGGGCGAGCTGGTCGTCGAGCGCCAGCGCCTGGCCGACGCCGAGCGGCGCGGCCGACTGGCGGCCGAGATCCAGGACGCTGAAACGGTCGCGGTGGCCCAGCGGTTCGCGGCGAAGCATCGCGAGCGCGTGGGGGTGCTCGAGCGCAAGGTGGCAGCCCTGAAGGAGGAGCTGGGGCTGTACGAGCGCGAGCTCGTCGATATGCAAGCGCAGCTCGGGCGGGCCGAGCGGGACCGGCCGCTCACCGAAGCGGAGCGCTCGGCCGAGCGCGCCTGGCGCGAGCTGCAACGGGCGGGGGGCTCGCGGCCCGAAACGGATCTGCAAGGCGACCTGCTCCAGTCCGACCTGGACCGCACGGCGCGCGAGGCTGCCGCCGATCGACAGCTGCGCGAGCTCAAGAAGAAAATGAAGAAGGATTGACGCGATGCTGCTCCTGCTCGCGAGCCTCGCGCTCCAGCACCCGTCTCCCCGTCCGCCCGACCTCGCCAAGCGCGCTCACACCTACAGCATCGTCGCCTACGACTCCGCGAGTGGAGATCTGGGCGTCGCGGTGCAGTCCAAGTTCCCGAACGTCGGGGGCATCGTGCCGTGGGCACAGGCGGGCGTTGGCGCGGTAGCGACGCAGTCGCTCGGCAACACCGATTACGGGGAGAAGGGGCTCGAGCTGTTGGCACGGGGGGCGACCGCGCCCGAGGCACTGCGCATCGTCATGCGCGGCGACCCGCGGCCGGCCCAGCGACAGGTCGGCATGGTCGACGCCCGGGGCAATGCGGCGAGCTGGACCGGGGACTCGTGCTTCGATTGGGCCGGCGGCAGAGCTGGCGGTCCGATGGTCGGCGGAAAGGGCCAGGTCATCGTCGGGCGGACGTATGCAGCGCAGGCGAACATCATGGTGTCCGATCAGACGGTCAAGAATATGGCTGCGGCCTTCGAGCGCGCCACGGGCTCGCTCGCCGACCGCCTCCTGGCGGCGCTGGTGGCAGGGCAGGCGGGGGGTGGCGACAAGCGCGGCATGGAATCCGCCGCGTTGCTCGTCGTGCGCAAGAATGCCGGTTACCTGGGCTCGAACGACCGCTACATCGACATCCGTGTCTACGACGACACGAACCCCATTCGAGAGCTCGAGCGGCTGTACGAGCTGCACAAGCTCTACTTCTTCACGAGCCGCCCCGAGGACTTGATCCCGATCACCCCCGACGTCGTGCGGCGGCTCGAGCCAATCCTGCTGCGCGAGCCGCGCACCCAGCCGGAGAAATGGCTCGCCGCGCCCCAGGGCGTGGCGAACCGGACGTTTCTCGAGGCGCTCGCGAACTTCATGTACTGGGAGAACTACGACGTGCGGGTGCGGATGGACGGGAAGATCGACCGAGTGGCGTTGGATGACATCCTGAAGCGACGCAAGCCGTGAGCGCACTGCGTCGCTGGTGGTCCCGCATCCGTGCCACCCTGGTCGAGTGGTACGGGGAACGCGCCACACGCGACGGACGACGCTCCGGAGGCACCATGGAAATCAAGCGCGACCGCATGGTCTTTCTCGGGTACGGCAAGTACTGGCGCTCGGACACCATCCTCGGCCTGATGCCGATCGAGGAGGAGCGTGGGCCCAAACGCCGCACCAACGTGTTCGTGCAGGGTCGCGCAGAGCCGATCGTCGCGTCGCGCACCGAGCAGAGCATCCTCGAGGACATGGGAGCGAGCGACGCGGGGTTTCAGGTACAGGGGTTGCGCGAGGCGGTCACCGAGCTGCTCGCCGCGTTCCACGAGTTCTCGCCGGGGCTGCGCCGCACGCTGCAGCAGGAGCACCACTTCGACGCCGAGCAGTGGGAGCATCGGCTGGGAGAGCTGCTGCGCGCCCCGCGGGCGCCCGAGTCCGTGGCTCAGAACGAGCTGTTCGATTGAGCGCGGTGCGCGAGGCGGACGACTTCCTGGGGCACCCCCGGGGCCTGGTCACTCTGTTCTTCACCGAGACGTGGGAGCGCTTCTCGTACTACGGGATGCGGGCGTTCCTCATCCTGTACATGGTGCACGCGCTCGGTTTCGACGACCACCATGCGGGTTCGGTGTACGGTACCTACACTGGGAGCGTGTGGCTGGCCGCGATCGTGGGCGGCATCGTCGCCGACCGCTGGCTGGGTCACTACCGCAGCGTGCTGTTCGGCGGGATCATCATCGCCCTCGGACACTTCACCCTGGCGCTCCCGCCGCTGCCCTTCTTCTACGCGGGCTTGTCGCTGATCGTCATCGGAACGGGCCTCCTCAAGCCCAACGTGAGCACCCTGGTCGGCTCGCTGTACGCGCCGGGCGACGAGCGTCGCGATGCCGGCTTCTCGATCTTCTACATGGGGATCAACCTCGGGGCGTTGTTGGGCCCGTTGATCGCCGGCTACCTCGCACAAAACGTCGACTGGCATATCGGCTTTGCTTGCGCCGGAGTTGGGATGACGATCGGGTTGCTCGTGTACGTGCTGCTGCGCGCCTGGCTGAGACCGGGGGTCGAGCGACTGAGCGCGCCACGCGAGCCGGCCGCCGGGACGCCCCCGGCGGGGCGGGTGGGCGGATTTGCCGCGTCGGACTGGAAGCGCATCGGGGCGGTCGTGATCTTCTTCGCGTTCGCGTCGCTGTTCTGGGGCGCGTACGAGCAGGCCGGATCCACGCTCAATCTGTTCGCCGACCGCTACGTTCACCTCGAGCTGCTGGGCATCACGCTGTATGCGTCGTGGTTCGTCTCGGTGCAGGCGGCGTTCGTGATCCTGTTGTCGCCCGTCTTCGCCTGGCTGTGGGTGAAGCTCGGACCGCGACAGCCGTCGAGCCCGGCGAAGTTCGCGCTGGCCCTCCTGTTCATCGGCCTCGCCTTCGTGCTGCTCATGCCCGCGGGGGCGCTCGCGCAGAGCGGGGTCAAGGTGTCCGCTCTGTGGCTGGTGGCCGCCTACTTCATCGAAGAGCTGGGCGAGTTGTGTCTCAGCCCCGTCGGGCTGTCGGTCGTGACGAAGCTTGCACCCACCCGCATCGTGGGGCTGCTCATGGGCGTGTTCTTCCTCTCCAACGCCGTGGGCAACAAGCTGGCCGGCTGGTCGGCCGGGTTCATCAGCACGACACCACTGCCGACGTTGTTCGGCGTCACGGCGGCGGTGACGCTCGGTGCCGCGCTCGTGATGTTCGTCTTGATCAGGCCGGTGCGCAATTTGATGGGAGGCGTGCGGTAGCGTGAGTCGCCGCGCGGTCCTCCTGCTCAGCGCCTGCATCGGCGCGCAGACGCCGCTCCGCGGGCAGCAGCCCTCTCCGGTGGTGCATGACAGCACCGTGGTCGTGCTGCTCGGCACGGGGAACCCGCGACCCGAGGCGGATGCGTCGGGCCCCGCCACGGCGGTCGTCGTAGGCGCCCGCGTCTTCCTGGTGGATGCCGGCCCCGGGGTCGAGCGCCGCCTCGCCGCGGCGCACCTGCCGATCGACGGCGTCACCGCGCTGTTCATCACCCACCTCCACTCGGACCACACGCTCGGGCTTCCGGACCTGATCTTCACATCCTGGGTGATGGGACGAAAACAACCGCTCGCCGCCTACGGACCGCACGGCTTGCAGAACATGACCGATCACCTCGTCGCCGCGTGGGCGCAGGACATCGAGGTGCGAACCAACGGCCTGGAGAAGCGCACGCCCGGGGGCTATCGCGTGGATGTGCACGAGATCCGCCCGGGCGTGGTTTACGACTCGGGGGGCGTGCGCGTCACGGCGTTCGTGGTGGAGCACGGGACCTGGCGCGAGGCGTATGGATACCGCATCGATGCGCCGGGGCGCAGCGTGGTGATCTCGGGTGACACGAAGCCCAGCGAGAATCTGGTGCGGGCGGCGGCGGGCGCCGAGGTGCTGGTCCACGAAGTGTACCCGGAGCCGCGCACGGCGCCCAACCCGACCGAAAGCGCGACCTGGCCGACGTACATGCGGGACTTCCACACCTCGGACGTGGAGGTGGGCCAGCTCGCGGCGCGCCTCCAGCCCAAGCTGTTGATCCTCACGCACATCATCCGCCGCGGGGCGACGGACGAGGAGCTGCTCGCCAACGTGCGGAAGTCGTTCGGCGGGCGCGCCGTGGTGGGGCACGATCTCGATCGCTACTAGCGCGCTCCCGCCACCGGTCCCGCCGCGAGCCGCCGCTCCAGGAACTCCGCCGCGGCGTGATAGGCGGCGAGCCAGTGCGCGTGCGTCAGGAAGTCGTGCACCTCGTCTGGGAACACCAGCTGCTCCACCTCCACGCCGAGCGGCCGCAGCGCCGCCGCCAGATCGACCGTCTGGCTGAACTGCACGTTGCGGTCGTCGTCTCCCTGGATGAGGAGCACCGGGGAGCGCCAGTCCTTCACGTACGCGATCGGCGACGACTCGAACGCCAGCTTGGCGAAATCGGCGCGCTTCTGCGGATCGTAGTCCGGCACCCAGTTACGGATCTCCACGTTCCAGTCATGCACGCCGTGCAGGTCCACGCCGGCCGCGAACAGCTGCGACGCCCGAGCGAGGCCCATCGCCGTGAGGAACCCGCCGTACGAGCCGCCCCACAAGCCGATGCGCTTCGGATCGACATCGCCCCGGCCCCGAAGATAGAGACCTGCGCCGAGCACGTCGCCGAACTCGCTCGCCCCCTGCGCGCCATAATGCAGCGCCTCGCGGAACTCGATCCCATAGCCGATCCCGCTGCGATAGTTTACCGACAGCACGACGAAGCCCCGGCTCGCGAGGTACTGGTTCAGCGCGTAGGCGTTGCGATAGTAATAGAGGTAATGCCAGCCGAGTAGCATCTCGCGCCGCGAGCCGCCGTGGAAGAAGATGACCGCCGGACGCCGCTCGCCCGCGCGAAGGTTCCGCGGCAGGAACAGCTGGCCATGGACGATCACGCCGTCCGAGGCCGACACGAGCACTGGCTGCGGCTCGACCAGCGCCGCCTCGGGGAAGTCGGCCGGGATCGCGCCGGCCGCCAGATCGCGGGCGGGTCCCGAACCCACGATCATCGCCGGGCGAGGGGGTTTGCGCGCGTCCGCGCGCAGGAGCGCGATCGCCTTGCCGTCGCTGGTCACGGCCGGCGCCCATTCGATGCCCGTACCGCTCGTCACGGCTTGCGGCCGGCCTCCCGCCACGCTCACGCGCCACACGTGGCGGCGGTCACTGTCGTCCTGATTGGATGAGAACACGACCTCGCGGCCGTCGGGCGCGAGCGCCACGTGCTCGACCTCGAAGGTCCCGGGCGTCAGCAGGGTGGCGGCGCCGCCGGACGACGGCACCGCGTACAGATGGGTCCAGCCGTCCTTCTCCCAGGGGAATACCAACCGGCTCCCTGCTCCCCACAGCAATTGATCCTCGGCGACGATCCCCCGGAACGCGCTGCCCCGACCCGTGTCGGCCTTCCACACCTCCCGACCGCGACCGGTCGCGAGATTGACGACGCGGATCGACCAGGGTGGAGCGGCGCGCCGCGGCGTGAACGGCAAGGCGGGCTCCCCCGCCGGGACGCGGATGAACGCGAGCTGCGCGCCGTCGGGGGACCACACGGGTTCGCCGTCGTCGTCGACGCTTGCGTCGAGAAACTTGAGCGCCTTCGTGGCCACGTCATACACGCCGACAAAGCCGTGGTCTCCGCGGCTACTCACAAACGCGAGCTTCGAGCCGTCGGGGGACCAGCGGAGCGATTGCGCGCCGCCGCGCGCGTGCACGAGCTGCTCGGGCTTCGCGCTGTCGGCGAGCGGCGCCCACCAGATCTGTCCCTTGTTGAGAAAGGCCACGCGATCGCCTTTCGGGGAGACGGCGGGCGCGTGGCCCTCACTCAGGCGGCGCGGCGCACCGCCCGTGGCGGCGACGATCCAGAGCGCCTGCTCGACGCCCGCGGGCAGCGACAGCGGGTTCGGGTACTCGCCCCGTCCGTTGGCGGGGCCGCCACGCACGTAGACGAGCGTCCGTGCGTCGGGTGTCCAGGCGAGTTCCCCGATCTCCTGCCCATCGTCTTCCTGGTAGCCCGTCACCGCGCGGCCCTGGTACTCGGGGCCGGTCGCGATCCAGATGTTGCGCACGCCTTGCGCGTTGAAGACCCAGGCGAGCGCTCCACCCGCCGGCGCAGCCACGAGCTCGTCGGGAAACGGCGCGGAGAGCGCCTGCTCGATCGTGAAAGAGCGCTGCTGGGCGCGGGCGGCGCCGGTCGTGAGTACGAGGGCGGCCAGGCACGCTCGCGTGCGCGAGGCGAGTAGCATGACGGTTCCTCCGGGGATGGACAGCATCGAAACTGTCGCTAACCACCGGAGGGGGGAAGTCCTATCTTAGCCCGAGCATGCGCGATCTTGAGGAGCGCCTCCGGGCCGCCCTGGCGGACCGCTACGCGCTTGAGCGCGAGCTCGGGCGCGGAGGGATGGCTGTCGTGTTTCTCGCCCGTGACCGGCGCCATGACCGCGCCGTCGCCATCAAGGTGCTGCGCCAGGAGATCGCTGCGGCCTTGGGCGCGGAGCGGTTCCTGCGCGAGATCCAGATCGCCGCGAAGCTCCACCACCCTCACATCCTCCCCTTGTACGACTCCGGCGCCGTCGGCGAGCTGCTGTATTACGTCATGCCCTACGTCGAGGGAGAGTCGCTGCGCCAGCGCCTGGAGCGGGAAAAGCAGCTGCCGGTGGAGGAGGCCATGGCGATCGCGCGTCAGGTCGCCGGCGCGCTCGCGTATGCCCACCGTAACGACGTCGTGCACCGCGACATCAAACCGGAGAACATCCTGCTCGAGAGCGGCGAAGCCGTCGTCGCGGATTTCGGCATCGCGCGGGCGATCACCGCGGCGGGCGGCGACCAGTTGACGCAGACGGGGATCGCGATCGGGACACCGCTCTACATGAGCCCCGAGCAGGGCGCGGGAGGCGAGGGGCTCGACGGCCGAAGCGACGTGTACAGCCTGGCGTGTGTCCTCTACGAAATGCTCGCCGGGCATCCACCATTCGCTGGCGGGACGGCGCAGGCGATCCTCGCTCGCCACACGGTGGATCCCGTTCCGCCGCTTCGCACCGCCCGCGCGACCGTACCTACGGCCGTCGAGCAGGCGCTGGGCCGCGCGCTCGCGAAGCTGCCGGCAGACCGCTACGCCACCGCGCTCCAGTTCGCCGAGGCGCTGGGCGGCCCGGTTCCGTTCGTAGCGGCGCCCGCGCGCGGAGGGTCGCGACGCCTGGGCGCGGTGCTGGGCGTCGGCCTCGCCCTGGCGGCGCTCGGTGCCGGTCTCGCGCTGCGAGGGCCGTGGCGCCAGGCGCCCCCAGCGGCCGGCAGCGCGCCCGGCTACGCCGCCTCGGTGGCCGTGCTGCCGTTTGAGACCATCGGCGGGGGACCCCAGGACGAGTACTTCAGCGACGGCATGACGGACGAGATCATCACGCAGCTCGCCCAGATTCGCGATCTCAAGGTGATCTCCCGCACGTCGGTCGTGGCGCTCAGGGGCAGCCACCTGACCCTGTCGCGCATCGCCGACACCCTGGGGGTCGACCACGTGCTCGAGGGGTCTGCCCGCCGCGCGGGCGGCCGGGTGCGCGTGAACGCGCAGCTGATCGCCGCCAAGACGGACGCGCACCTGTGGGCGAAGACGTACGAACGAGATCTCAAGGATGTCTTCCGGGTCCAGGAAGAGATCGCCGGAGACGTCAGCAGGGCGCTGCTGGCGAGCGTTCAGGGTCTGCGTCCGCTGAGTCCAGGATCGCGGACCGAACAGCCGGCCGCCTATGACGCCTATCTCCGCGGCACTTACTGGCGCCAGCTCCGCACGCGTGATGGGCTGTTGCGCGCGATCGATGCGTTCGAGGAAGCACTGGTCGTCGACTCCGCCTACGCCCCCGCCTACGCAGGCCTCTCCAGCGTCCTGAGTCTCTTCGTCCTGTACCAGTACTCCGGTGGCCCGGAGCCTGTCTCGGCGCTCGCGCGGGCTATCGTGCTCGCCGACCGCGCGATCGCGCTCGACCCCAATCTCGCCGAAGGGTTCGCCGCTCGAGGCTGGGCGCTTACGAATGCGGGAGTTTCGGTCGATACGGCGGTCCGGGACCTGGCGCGGGCCGTCGCTCTCCGGCCGAATTCCGGACAGGCGCACAGTTTCTATGTGGCGGCTCTGGGCGACGCCGGTCGCGATGAGGATGCGGTCGCAGAAGCCCAGACGGCTACCGAGCTCGACCCCTTGGCGCCAGCATTCCGTATCGCGCTCAGCTCAGCGGAGCTTGGGGTTCGCCGCTACGACGTCGCGCTGCGAGAGGCCCGCCGTGCCGGAGTCCTCGAAACAGCCCCGCTGCCTGTGCGGATTCGTTTCGAAGGGCTCGCCCTGTTGCTGCTCGGCCGCCCGGGCGAATGTCTCACGCTCGATCTGGGCGGCCAGCAGCCTCTCAAGGCCATGTGTCTCGAGGCGCTCGGGCGTCATCGAGAGGCCGCGGCCATCGTCGACTCGCTCGCCGCGGCGGTCCGGGCTGGCCGCGCCACCTCGGCGGCGCCCGAAGGGTTGGGCATGTATTACGCGTGGCTCGGGGATGTGGAAGGATCGCTGCAGTGGTATGGAGCGGCGTACAGGGCGGTCCAGCCCCGCTTTCTCCGGAGTGGCCTGTTCGACCGGGTGCGCAACGACGCGCGCTTTCAGGAGGGCATCGCGCGGCTGACGGCGCGGAACCGGGCGCGCCTCGAGGAGGCGATTGTGCAGGCTCGGTCGCCAAAACCGCAGCCTTAGACGGAGGAGCTGGACCATGCTCAGGAAACTCGGCGCCACACTCGTCGCCGTTGGCCTCTTCCTTCCGTACAGCCCGGACGTGCGCGTCATTGCCAGCGTGTGGCACAACGCGGCGGAAGTGCTGTTCCAGGGCTTCCCGGTGCTCCTCGCTTTCGTGTACGTGCTCCACACGCTGGTCCCGGCGTTCGCCCGGTTCGATCAGCGACACGGACAAAGGCTGCACGGCGCCCTCCGGATGGTGTATTTCGTGCTCGTCGGGGCCTACCTCGCGACCGCTGCGGCGGGGCGCGCGGATTGGCCCGCGTTGGGACCGGTGCTCGCGGCGCTCGCCATCACCGGCGGGCTGCTGTACTGGGGACAGGGCCGGGGGACCAAGGCCGAGCGATTGCCCTTGCTGCTGCTGATCGCCGGAGGCGTTCCGACGGTCGCCTACTTCATCGAGACACTACGCGCGGGGGCCCTGGCCTACGGCGGCTGGGTGTTCACGGCGGGGTACGCCTTGGCGGTCGTGGGCGAGGTGCCGGGGCTCCGAGCCGCGCCCAAGATCGCGCACGGCGGCTGATCACATCGGCTCCTCCGCGAAGTGGCACGCGGCGAACTGTCCGGGCGCCACTGCGCGCAGCGCAGGCGGCTCGGTGCGACAGCGGTCATTCTTCTTGGGGTGCGGGCAGCGCGGGTGGAAGGGACACCCCGCCGGAGGGGCTGCGGGCGACGGCACCTCTCCCTGCAGCACGATGCGCTGCCGCTGCGCTTTGGGGTCGGGCACGGGAACGGCCGACAGCAACGACGTCGTATAAGGATGCCGCGGCCCGGCGTACAGCCCGGTCGCGGGCGCGCGCTCGACGATCTTGCCCAGGTACATCACGGCAACTTCGTCCGCGATGTGCTTCACCACGGCCAGGTCGTGCGCAATGAAGAGGTAGGTCAGCCGGCGCTTGCGTTGCAGGTCGGCGAGCAAGTTCAGCACCTGGGCCTGCACCGACACGTCGAGCGCGCTCACCGGCTCGTCCAGCACGAGGAACTGCGGCTCGACCGAGAGCGCCCGGGCGATCCCGACGCGCTGGCGTTGCCCCCCGGACAGCTCGTGGGGGTAGGCCGCCGCGAACGCGGGAGCCAGCCCTACCTCCTCGAGCAGCCCAGCGACCCGCCGCTTGGCTTCGGGTCCGGTCGCGAGCCGGTGGATGGCGAGGGGCTCGGCGAGCGTCTGCTGCACGGTCATCCGCGGATTGAGGGAACCGTACGGATCCTGGAACACGATCTGCATGCGGCGCCGCAGGGCTCGCAGCTCGCGTCCACCGAGGGCCACGACGTCCGCCCCGCCGAGCGTGACCCGCCCCGCGTCCGGCTCGATCAGCCGCAGGATGGTGCGCCCGACCGTCGATTTCCCGCACCCCGACTCGCCCACGAGACCAAGGGTTTGTCCCGCCGCAATCGCGAACGACACGCCGTCCACGGCATGCACCGTCCGACGGGCGCGCCCCAGCCCGAACAGCCCGCGCTCGCCGGGGAAACGCTTGACGAGGCCTTCGACCTGGACGAGCGGAGCTTGCGTCACGCGTGACGCTCGCGCCGCTGCGGCTCGGTGAGGAGCCAGCAGCGGACAGTGTGGGTCCCCGCTTCTCCCCCCGCGCTGTCGAGCAGCGGGGGCTCTTCCGCGGCGCAGCGGTCCCACGCGTAGGGGCAACGCGGATGGAAGCGGCACCCGGCGGGCCAGGCGGTCGCGGCGGGGACCTGGCCGGGGATACTGTGCAGGCGCCCGCGGACCTGGCTGACACGCGTGTCGAGCCGGGGCACCGACGCCAGCAGGCCTTCGGTGTAGGGGTGCAGCGGACGGGCGAACAGCTCCCCGGTGGGCGCCTGCTCCACGACCTGTCCCGCGTACATGACGACGACGCGGTCGGCCGAGCCGGCCACGACTCCCAGGTCGTGGGTGATCAGCATGACCGCCATGCCGAGCTCCCGCTGCAGCCGGTCGAGCAGCTCCAGGATCTGCGCCTGGATCGTCACGTCGAGCGCAGTAGTCGGCTCGTCAGCGATGAGGAGTTGCGGGTGGCAGATGAGCGCCATGGCGATCATCACGCGTTGGCGCATGCCTCCGCTCATCTGGTGCGGGTAGTGGTCCACCCGCTCGCTCGGATCGGGGATGCCGACGAGCCTCAGCATCTCGATCGCCCGCGCCCGTGCCGGCTTGCGCCCCAGGCCCTGATGGACGATGGCCGCTTCGGCGATCTGGTGCCCCACGGTGAACACCGGGTTGAGCGAGGTCATCGGCTCCTGGAAAATCATCGCAATCCGGTTGCCGCGGACCGCGCGCAGCTCCTTGGGAGCCAGTGTCAGCAGGTTGCGTCCCTCGAACTCGATGAAGCTGCCGGGGCGGATGTGACCCGGAGGCTCGGGGATGAGGCGGAGGATGGAGAGCGACGTGACCGTCTTACCGCAGCCGGACTCGCCGACGATGCCGAGCGTCTCGCCGGGGTACACGTCGAACGAGACGCCGTCGACCGCGCGGGCGGTACCGCTGCCGTGCTCGGTCACGAAATACGTCTTCAGGTCGCGCACCCGGAGCAGGGGCTCCGTCACGTCGCCTCCTTGCGGGGATCGAGGGCGTCGCGCAGCCCGTCGCCCACGGCGTTGAGCGCTAGCACGACGAGCGCGATGGCGAGGCCGGGGAACCCTGCCGTCCAGGGCGCCGTGGCGATGTACGGCTGACCGTCGTAGATGATGCTTCCCCAGCTGGGGAGCGGCGAGGGGACGCCGAGGCCCAGGTAGGAGAGCCCGGCCTCGAGCAGGATCACGTTGCCGATGCCGAGCGCCGCGGACACGATGATCGGGGCGGCGGCGTTGGGGAGCACGTGGCGGAAAATCAGGCGCGTCGGCCCCGCGCCCACGGCCCGCGCCGCGGCGACGAACTCGCGCTCCCGCAGGCCGAGCACCTCGGCCCGTACCAGCCGGCTGGTCCCGAACCACCCCGTGAGCCCGATGAGCAGCACCAGCACCGGGAGCGGCAGGCGCTCCCACAGCGCCACCGCCATGAGCAGCACGAACATGCGCGGCATGGCGAGCCCCACGTCCACGCCCCGCATGAGCACCGCGTCGATCCCGCCCCGGAAATACCCTGCGGCCGCGCCGACGCCCGCGCCCACCGTTACCGCGACCAGCATCGCGAGCGTGCCGATGCCGAGCGACAGCCGGGCGCCGTACACGACGCGGCTCCACACGTCACGGCTGTAGACATCGGTCCCGAGTGGGAAGCGGGTCGAGGGAGGCTGATTCTGCAGATGCACCGGGTCGATCTGACCGGCCGGGTCGTAGGGTGCGACCAGTGGGGCGGCGAGCGCCGTCGTGACGAAGAACGCGAGGATGAACACGCCCGCCGTGGCCGTGGGGTGGCGGAGAAACCGCCGCCCCGCCGCCTGCGTCACCGCGTGGCGCCGCACCTCCGCTGCCGCGAGCAGCGCCACGGCGACCGCGGCCGCGAACGCGAGCCACGTCCAGACGGTCACCTCGCCGCGCCGCGCACGCGAATGCGGGGATCGGCGACGGCGTACAGCACGTCCGCCACGAGGCTGCCCAGGACCACGACCCCGCTCGCCACGAGCGCCGCCCCGGTGACGAGGGGGTAATCACGCTGAAAGATCGCCGCGACCGACAATCGGCCCATGCCCGGCCAGGCGAAGACTCGCTCCACGAGCACGGCGCCGGTGAGCAGGAAAGGGAAGGCGAGACCGAACAGGGTGATGAAGGGGAGCAGGGCGTTGCGGAGCGCGTGCACCAGCAGGACGCGACGCTCGCGTAGGCCCTTGGCCCGCGCGGTTCGGACGTAGTCCTGACCCGCGACCTCGAGCATCGCGGCCCGCTGGTACCGCGCCGTCGCGGCCGCGCCGACCAGCCCGAGCGTCAGCGCCGGCAGGGTGAGGTGCCACAGCAGATCCCCGAGGCAGCGGGCGCTCGTGACGCTGGGGCACAGCACCGGGTCTCGCATGCCGCCGACCGGGAAGACATGCAGCCACTGGCCGAAGACGAGCAGCAGGACCAGCCCCAGCCAGAAGGTCGGCATCGAATTGAAGAACAGGGCGACGTTACCGAGCGCGATGTCCCCGAAGCGCCGCGCGCGCACTGCCTGGTACACGCCGAGCCCGAGCCCCAACGCGAAGTCGATGACGAGCGCGGCCCCCGCCAGGGTGAGGGTCGGCGGGATGGCGTCGGCGATGGCCGCGGCCACGGGGCGATGCTGGGAAAACGATTGCCCCAGCTCGCCACGCAGGAGGTTGCGGAGATACAGCACGTACTGCACCGGCAGCGGCCGATCGAGCCCGAACTGGCGGCGCAGCCGCGCGATCACCTCCGGATCGAGCTGACGCTGCTCGTCCGCGCCGAACGGCGTCCCCGGCGCCAGGTGGATGAGCACGAAGGTGATGGTGACGACCGCAAAGACGATGGCGATCGCGGCGGCGACACGCCGCACGAGCCACGCCGTCACCTAGCGCTCCGCGCGGTCTCGATCGGTCAGCTGGTCGGCGGGGATGCGCCAGGTGCGCACCAGCGCCCAATAGGCGTCCGGCCGGATGACGACGTCCGTCACCCGGCGATTCACCGCGGCCACATTGTCGGGCGCGTACAGGAAGATCGCCGGGGCGTCCTGGTTCAGCGTCTCGATCGCCCGGCGCCACACGCGCTTCGCCGCGTCGCGGCGCGGCGCGGCGGTCGCCTCGTCCACCAGCCGGTCGAACACCGGGTTGGCGTAGCGGCCGGCGTTGGAGTGTCCGGCGGACGTCCACACCTGCGCAATGGACGAGGACGGCGTGGGGTCGGTCCCCCGGGCGATCACGGCCGCGTCGAACCGGCCCGCCTGCGTCCGCTGGTCGAACACGCTGAACTCGACTTCGTCCAGCTGGACGTCCGCGCCGATGCGACGGAACTGCTCTTGCAGGAGCCGGGCGTACTGCCGCCGCAGCTGGCTCGTCGTCGGCACCAGGATGCGGAACGCCAGCGGTTGACCGTCCCGGTCCCGGATGCCGTCGCCGTTCGAGTCGCGCCAGCCCAGCCGTGTGAGCAACCGGGCGGCCTGCGCCGTGTCGTGCGGCAGCTCCCGTGTCTCGGGATCCCAGATCGACCAGATGCGGGCGAGCGGGCCGGGCGGGACCAGCGCGAGGTCGCCCCACACACTCTGGCGCAGCCCTTCCCGGTCCACCGCCATCGCGAGCGCGCGCCGTAGCAGCCGGTCCCCGAACAGCGGATGCGGCTTCGCCGTGTCGCCGTTCGTGGACAGGTTGAACGCGAGGAAGCCGTACAGCGCCCCGTGGTACGGGTAGAGCGTGACGTTGGGCGCCGCGCGGGCGCGCTTCACGTTGTCCGGCGGGCCCAGCACCTCCACTGCGTCGGCGTCGCCCGCGATCACCTGCGTGATGGCGACCTGGAGGTCGGGGGTGAAGCGCCAGATCAGGCGCCGGATGTGGGGGCGTCCCAGGAAGAAGGTCGAATCCGCCGCGAGCTCGACGCTCTCACCCGCCTTCCATGCCACGAAGCGATACGGCCCGTCGCCCACCGGCGCGCGCCCCAACGCCGCGCTGCGCCACTGGGAGCGCGGCACCGGCCGCAGCAGATGCGCCGGCAGGATGCGCATGTGATCCACCGCATCGTAGAACATCTCGGGGTAGCGCGCGTGGAACCGGAACACGGCGGTGAGCGAGTCCCGTGTGGTCACCGCGCTGATGGTGCGCAGCGACGAGCGGAACGGCGAGTTCACCAGCGAGTCGGTATAGATGTCGAACGTGAACGCGACGTCCGCGGCGGTGACGGGTCGCCCGTCCTGCCAGTGCGCGCGTGGATCGAGGTGGAACACGAGGGTGAGCGGGTCGTCCCATTCCCACCGCTCCGCGAGCTGCGGCTGGAAGTCTTCGTCGCCCACGGTGTTCTCGGAGAGTCCCAGGTCCGCGAGCTTCAGGAAGAGCTGCCCCGCGATGTCCTGAGCGTACTGCTGCTGCGTCACGGCCGGGAGCAGGATGTCCGGCTCGCCCGGCGCGGCGAACACCAGCGTGCCGCAGTACTCGCCGGCGCACCCGCGGCGGCGCTCGCACGACGTGATCGCGACCAGCCCGGCGGCGGCGAGCGTGGTCAGGGCCAACCAGCGCGCCCTACGAGGCGCCCGGACGGTCGCGGACCCTAAAGGACTCCCTAACGGTCGCGGTCGGACGGTGGGCATCGCGCCTAACATTCTATCGCCGGCCTAGCGGCGCCAGGTCCAGGCGGGGTCGGAGAACCTGGCGGTGGAAGGCGGGGGAGGGCGGTGGAGGGCGGTGAAGGTGGCATCGTCGCCCCATGTGGCAACGATCGCGTCCGCCACCTCGTCGAACGTCACGGGACGCCCCAGCGCGGCTGACAGCGTCGTCGCACCGTCGCTTGCGGCTTGCGGCTTGCGGCTTACCGCTGTGAGAATCTCCTGCGATCCATCCAGCAGAATCGAGCCGTGTTGCAGCAATGCCCCTCCCTGCCGGACCTGTGCCGAGCCGATCACCTTGCGGCCGTGCACCAGCACCTCGCCTCCGCTGGGCGCGGCGAAACACGCGTGCCAACGGTGCACGGCGGTGGAGGGCCGTGGCAGGCGGTCGGGTGCCAGAGTCGCATCCGCTCCGAGCGCCCGCAGCGCGGCCGCCAGCCGCTGGTGAATCTCACGATAGGCGTCCCGCAGCGACCCGAACGCTGCGACGGGTGCGGCCACGGCGTAGGTCACCTCGTGCTCGTGCCACACCGCGCGACCACCGGTCGGC
>QHTK01000090.1 GCA_003220795.1 Gemmatimonadota bacterium
GCGGCTGGCGGCCGGGCGGCACGCCGGGGATCCAGACCCGGCACTCGCCGGGCTTGGGGAGGTGCCCGGGTGGCACCCCGAGCGTCGCGGCCGTACTGGCCCCCACCGCCTCGGCCCCAGGGGTTGGAGCCACGATGATCGTTCTTTTGACTGTCCGGGTGCAGGCTAAGGCGAGAGTCGTCAAGCAAAAGGTCGTCACGCGGAGGCGTTGCACAAGAACGTAGAGCGAAACCGTAGGTGGCTGTATCACGATCGCTCCTCTCACGACCTGTGTGTCGGGGTTTCAAGCGGTAGCAAAATGTGAAATGGGATGGCATTAGGCAACTTTTCCGACCGCGCGCGGGTCCCTGTATGTTTGCGGGGTGGAGACGGCGGGCTACGGCCTCATCGAGACGATGCGGGTGCGCGAGGGGCGCATCCCGTTCCTCGAGCGCCACCTCGCGCGGCTCGAGCGCTCGCTCCGCGCGCTCGGCCTGCCGCGGCCCGCGCGAGATGTGGCGGCGCTGGTGACACCGTTTTCCGGAACCGGCAACGCCGTCCTGCGGGTCGAGGTGTGCGACGGCCGCGCCACGGTGACCGTGCGGGAGCTGCCGGCGCTCGACGCGCCCGCCGTGATCACGGCGGCAGAGCCGCACCGGCCGTATCCGCACAAGACGACCGAGCGTGATTGCTTCGTGGATGCCGCGGAGGAGGCGGAGATCGCCGAGGCAGACGATGCGCTGCTGCTCACCCCGGAGGGGTGGGTGGCGGAGGGGACGGTGTGGAACGTGTTCTGGTGGGACGGCGATCGGCTGCACACGCCGGCGGAGGATGTCGGAATCCTGCCGGGGATCGGCCGGGCGCGGGTACTCGAGCTCGCCGGCACGGTGGAGCAGGGGCGTTACCCGCGGCAGGCGATCGAGGGGAAGCGCCTATTCTCGACCAACGCCGTGCGGGGGGTCGTGCCGATCGGGTCGCTCGATGGCGTCCGCGTCCCAGCCGATGCCCGCACTGCCGAGCTGGCGCGTCGCTTCTGGCCGGAGGCGTGACCCGTTAGATTCTGCTCCGTCTTGTGCGTCTACGCGTCGGGGCGTCTGGCAGCATGGTGGCTGTAGCTCAATCGGTTAGAGCGCTGGACTGTGGCTCCAGAGGTTGCGGGTTCAATTCCCGTCAGCCACCCCTGGTGGATTGCGGATTGGCGATTGCGGATTGCGGATTGGGCTCGCCCTCTCTATCAATCCGCAATCCGAAATCCACAATCCGCAATTGATTTTAGGTCCGTAGCTCAATTGGTAGAGCACCGGTCTCCAAAACCGGGGGTTGCAGGTTCGATTCCTGCCGGGCCTGTTACGGTTGAGTGTAAGCACGGCGGGACCGCCGCCTAACAAGCGCTTGAAGCTGGCGGGCGCTGATCGCCTTAATGGAAGCGGAGCGTTGTGCCCTGGCGGGCACGGACTGTCGTCCGCTACTCTTGCGCCGGCGGGCGAGTCGTCCGCAGCTTAAGCGCGATCCGTTAGGCGGCGGGCACGCCACCCCCCTTCCTGGAGGCTTGCATGCGCACCTCGATGTTCCTTCTCGCGACTCTGCTCCCGGTCGGTGCGGCTCAGGCCCTTGCCCAAGCCACCGACGAGTTCGTCGCAAGAGAAACCGCCGTATGGCAGGCAGTGAAGGACAAGAGCCTCGACGCCTTTATGGCGGCGCTCGATACGGGCGTCGTCGCTGTCTATGCAGACGGGATCCATACTCGTGCTGCTGAAGTGGCGTCCGTCCGCCAGGTGAATCTGCGCAGTTTCACCCTGACCGAATTCGCCACTCGACACCTCGATCCCGGTACGACGCTCCTGACCTATAGAGCCATCGTCGCAGGGGACGCGGGAGGTCAGGACTTTTCCGGCACCTATTGGGTTTCTAGCCTTTGGCGCAAAGCGGGAGGCCAATGGAAGACGGTCTTTCACACCGAAGTAAAGGCGCGGTGACCGGCGCGCGGCCTAACAAGCGCTTGAAGCTGTCGGGCGCTGATCGCTTTAAAGGAAGCGGAGTGTTGTGCCCCTGGCGGGGCACGGACTGCGTCCCCCATCCTTGCGCCGGTGGGCGAGTCGCCCGCAGCTTAAGCGCGATCCGTTAGGCTGCCGCGCCGATCACAACCAGGTCTTACTTCCTTCCAAGCTCGGCGTACGAGCTGAGTGAGAAGTAGATCCGGTCTGCTGTTGAGTTCGCCACAACCTCACCACTTAGTTTGCCTCCGAGAAGCAACAGCCCCAATGAAGCGTTGTGCGGCCAACGCGCCGCATCGCTGGTTGGGATACGCGCTGCAAATGTTCCTGACAGGCGCCCGTCGGCGAACATGACGTTGCTGACTGCAGCACCTGGCTCGTCGCCAACCCACGCTTCAATCCTCCCATCCAACGTGATCTGCAGTCGCATTGCGACAGACCCCTCGTAGGTTCGCAACGTTCCCGACCAGTCGCCGGCGAGCTCCGGGGTGACGACGAGAGCGGCTGGATGGGGTGGTGGAGGCGGCGGGCCCAGGTGCTGCGGCGCCCGCTCGGGCGCGACGGCGGCAACGGCCTCTCGTGCGACGGTAAACTCCTGGGCCATCAGAGTGAAACGCGTTGCCGTATTGGCGAGCACCACGACGGCGACATTGCTAGGGGGAAAGAGGACCATCACGGCGGTCGCTCCCGGCATCCCCCCGGTATGCGCCAACGTGGTTCCACCATCAAAAACGCCGAAGCCGAGACCATTACTGGAGGGAGACACGGGCTGGTGCATCTGGTCTAGGGTCGCGTCGCGAAGAATCGGCCGCTGATTAGTCAGGTGATTCTTGAGATGAAACATTGCGAAGCGGATCAAATCGTGCGCGCTCGAATAGACGGAGGATGCCCCGACGTGATCGAAGGTAAAGAACGGGAGGGCACGATCGTTGTAATCGTATCGTTCCGCGATGAAGCGCGCGAGATCGGGCGGCGGATCGATCGATGTGTGAGTCATGCCCAACGGCTGAAATACTTCGTGCCGCATGAAATCCGCGTATGATTGACCGGACACGCGTTCCATGACATAACCAATGATCCCATATCCAAGATTCGAGTACTCGACGACCTCGCCTGGCGGAAAGACCACATTGCCGTACCTCCTGATCGTCTCCTCCATGGGCGGTGGGCGGTAACCGCGATCGGAATAGAAAAACTGTGAATGCAGCGGAAGGCCGGCCGTATGGCTCAGGACCCGCCGGACCGTCGCTCCAGTAGTGTCGCCACCTAATCCGGTGAGCTTTGCGGTCCCCAGATAGGCGTTGATGGGTCGGTCGAGATCTACCAAGCCGCGTTCGACCAGGACCATGAGTCCCGTCGCGGTGATCGGCTTTGAGATGGACGCAAGAGGATAGATCGTGCTTGCGGTCGCCGGAATCCTCTTTTCTCGATTGGCCCAGCCGATTGCGTCCTCCCATACGATTCGCCCCTCCTTCGCGACGGCGACGGCAACTGAGGGCGAGCCCATGCTATCAACCAGTCGGTGCATCGCACCCCGCACTAACGCGAACTGGTCGGACGACTGCCCTAGAAGCGCGTGGGCGAATCCGTCGAGGGCGACAAAGACGAGCATGAAGCGGCGCATGGCCGGATCCGGTTTGATTTGTGTTGCCGCCAAGGAGGTCGGCCTGGCGCAGGTTCACTCTCCTTGGATAGGGAAAACGCGGAAAAGGTTGAGAAGCCTGTGGCCAGCGGGGATGGTCTCACCCCTGCGCAACCTTCCGGCCGTTCATAATGTCATACGTTCTGCGGTCGGTGATCATCACCTTGGTGCCCGGGTCACTATCGCACCGCGGCTCGTGGGAATTGGAGCAGAGCGGGGTAGCTTAGGCGGTCAGAGCACTGTGGCACGCGAAGTGGCAAGGCGGACTCGTGGCGCAGAACAGGTGCGCCGCCGCGCGCCTCCTCGCGGAGCGCAAGTTTGGGGAATGTTGGCCAAGCTGCCACGAGCACCCGGCCCTGGGCGCGGGAAAAAGAATGCAGCCGCTCCCGAATCTTTTCTGAAGGTGATCGCGGCCGAGGGCATCCGCTACTTCAGCGCCCAGCTCTGGCAGCGCTGGACCCGCGTGCCGGAGGCCGAGTGTCGCGAGACGCTCTCGTGGGGAATCAATCATTGCGCTCATCGGAATCCGCGCGCAGCCTTGCAAAACACCCGAGTGAGCGGGGCGATCGCCGTGCAGCCGGTTCCCGAGCCCGCGGCGTATGTCTATGGTGAGTAGCTAGTTGCCTGCTATCATGACCTCCCCGGCACGACCGTTGCGAAACAAGCATCACCACCCTCCGCTCCGTGGCGGCATTGTCGCGTCCACGTAGCTTTGGGCGCACGCGATTCAGTCGGAGGGATCGCATGAATCGCACGGGGTTCACGCTGCTCGAGCTGTTGATCGTGGTCGTCATCATCGGGCTGCTCGCCGCGATCGCGATCCCGAAGTTCGCCAACACGAAAGAGAAGGCGTACATCGCGTCGATGAAGTCGGACCTCCGGAACCTGATGACGGCGGAGGAGGCCTACTTCGCCGATTCGATGGCGTACACGGACCAGGTGGACTGTAGCAACCCGCCGGCGGCCGGCAGCGCGCCGTGGTGCCCGTCGAACGGGAATACGTTGGACCAGCTGAGGCTCGCTAACGGCAACAAGAGCGGTTGGACGGCGCGCGAAACGAACGCCAACACCGCGATCAGTTGCGCGATCTACGTGGGCAACGCGAACCCCCTCCGCCCGGCGAAAAACGCTGATCCGGACGGCATGCCGGTGTGTCAATGAACGGTCGCGGCCGGTCCTCGACGTAGGGCGATCCCAGACTCACAACGCGATTGAGCACGAGGAGCTCTAGCTCTTCCTGCGCGCCGCCTTCCACTCGCCCGTCTGGCTGTCGACACCGCGGGCGGCCTGTACTCCTCGTGGGGGTGGACATACGTTGTCTTCAACCTCAAGCCGCTCGGCCTGAGCCAGACTGGTTTGGCCGAGCGACTAGGGGTCTCGTATCCGGGGGTCAACGAGCTGGTGCACGGGAAGCGCGGCGTGACACCGGACACGGCGCTCCGACTCGAGCGCCTCTTCGGCATGGAAGCGCAGTTCTGGCTCAACCTGCAGCTCGCGTGGGATCTCTATCACGTACAGCATTCGCGGGCCGCGAGACACATCCGCAAGATTCGGCGTATTACGCGCCGGGCGAGGGCGACACGCTGGCGAGCGTGAGCGCAGGCCCAAGGGGGCTATTCGGCAGTGCCAGGATTAGTGCCAACGCCGGCGTTGTCCAGCGACGCCGGCGTTGCTGGGAGCGCGCGCCACGCGGCGGGCGGGAGGAGCTCCTCGCGCATCTGCGTCCGGCGCTCGGCGACATTCGCGGAGCTCTGGAACAAGTCTCCGGGCACGGTCAGGACGCTCATCTGACGACGGAAACCACGGAGTTCGATGAAGGCCGCACTTATCGACCGTTACGGGAGCAATGACCTGGTGAAGGTGGTGGACATTGCCGTCCCCGTGATGGGCCCTATGGATTTGTTGATTCAAGTACATGCCGCCGGTGTGAATCCGGTGGATGTCAAGACGCGCGATGGAAAGTTGAAGACGCTGTTGAAATA
>QHTK01000091.1 GCA_003220795.1 Gemmatimonadota bacterium
GGCGGCGAGCTGGGTGGAGCTGGCCGATTTTGTGCCCGCCGTGCTGGCGGGAGTCACGCACCCCGGTGACATCGTGCGCGGCGTGTGCGCGGCAGGCCATAAGGCGCTGTACTCGGAAGCGTGGGGCGGCCTGCCGTCGCGCGAGTTTCTGTGCCAGCTCGATCCGGGATTGGGACGCCTGCGCGACCGGCTGTACAACAAGGCGTACGCGGCCGATCGGGCGGCGGGCGCGCTGGCACGCGAGTGGGCGGACGCCTTCGGATTGCCGATCGGGATTCCCATCGCGATGGGCGCGTTTGACGCCCATTACGGCGCCGTGGGGGCCGGCGTCCGGGTCGGGACCTTCGTCAAGATCATCGGCACCTCGACCTGCGACATCGCCATTGCCGACGCGCGCCAGCGGATCCCCGACATCCCGGGGATCTGTGGCATCGTTCCCGGCTCGGTCATGCCGGGATGCTACGGGATCGAAGCGGGCCAGTCCGCGGTGGGCGATCTGCTGCGGTGGTGGGTGGAGGTCGTGTGCCAGGGACGGGAATCGCTGCACGGCGAGCTGACGCGCGAGGCGGCGCGCCTCAGGGCCGGCGCGTCGGGGCTGCTGGCCCTGGATTGGAACAACGGCAACCGCACCATCCTGGTCGATCCACGCCTCACCGGGTTGATCGTGGGGCAGACCCTGCACACCACGCGGGCGGAGATCTACCGCGCCCTGGTAGAGGCGACGGCGTTCGGCGCGCGCGCGATCATCGCGCGCATGGAGGAATACGCCGTCCCGATCGAGCGCGTGGTGTGCTGCGGCGGGATCGCCGAAAAGAACGATCTGTTCATGCAGGTTTACGCCGACGTGATCGGGATGCCGATGTTGACGGCGGGCTCGCCTCAGACGCCGGCGCTCGGCGCCGCCATCGCCGCAGCGGTGGCGGCCGGTGAGCGCGCGGGAGGGTACGATCGGTTCGACGCGGCGCAGCAGCGCATGACCGCGCTCGGGACCCGGACGTTCTCACCGGACGCGGCGGCGCACGCCGTGTATGACGAGCTGTACGCCCTGTACCGCGAGCTGCACGACAGCTTCGGCGGAGTCGGCGCGGCGCAGGGTGACCTGCCATCGCTGATGAAGCGGCTGCTCCAGCTGCGCGAACGAGCGCCGTCGTGAGCCGGGTCGCGAGCGAGCTGTGCGAGCGCGTCCACCGCGCCAACCAGACACTGGTCGAGAGCGGTCTCGTGACCGAGACGTTCGGCAACGTCTCGGGGGTGGACCGCGCGGCGGGCCTGTTCGTGATCAAGCCGAGCGGCGTACCGTACGCACAGCTGACGCCGGCAAGCCTGGTGGCGGTCTCGCTCGAAACGGGCCGCGTCCTCGAAGGGGATCTCCGACCTTCGTCCGACACGCCGACGCACCTCGAGCTGTACCGGGCGTTCCCGTGCGGCGGCATCGCGCACTCGCACTCCGCCTACGCCACGGCGTTCGCGCAGGCGCGGCGGCCGGTTGCCTGCCTGGGGACAACGCACGCCGACTACTTCCGCGGCGACGTTCCGGTGACCCGACCGCTGATGCGGGAGGAGGTGGAGCAGGAGTACGAGCGGCACACCGGGCTCGTGATCGTCGAGACCTTTCGAACACTGCGGCTATCGGCCGAAGACGTTCCCGGCGTCCTCGTCGCCAACCACGGCCCCTTCACCTGGGGGGCCGATCCGAGCGCCGCGGTGGAGCGCGCCCGCGTGCTCGAGTACCTCGCTCGCGTGGCGTGCCTGACCTACCGCATCGACGCGGACGCGCCGGGACCCGCGACGTATCTCGTCGACAAGCACTTCGGCCGCAAACACGGTACGGACGCGTACTACGGACAGCCCAACGGAGGCGCATGAGCACCCTGGACTGGTTGATCGTCGCGGGCTACTTCGCCGCCATCGCAGCGCTCACCTCGTGGGTCATGAAGCGACGCCGCGACACCACCGCCGACTACTTCCTGGCGAGCCGCCACCTCGGCTGGTTCATCGTGGGCGCGTCGATCTTCGCGTCCAACATCGGGTCGGAGCACGTCGTGGGCCTCGCCGGCGCGGGAGCTACCAGCGGCGTGGCGCTGGCCCACTACGAGCTGCACGCCTGGTGCCTGCTCGTGCTCGGCTGGGTGATGGTCCCGTTCTACGCGCGCACCATGGTGTTCACGATGCCGGAGTTTCTGGAGCGACGTTTCTCACCCACCAACCGCTACGTGCTGTCGCTCATCACGCTGGTGGCCCACGTCGTGACCAAGTTCGCGGTCGGCATCTTCGCCGGCGGCGTCGTCTTCGGCGTGCTGCTGCCGGAGCTGCGGCTCGACGTCGGAGGGTACACGTTCAACAGTTTCTGGATCGGGTCGGTCCTGGTGGTCATCATGACCGGGCTCTACACGGTGCTGGGCGGGATGCGCGCCGTGGCCTACACCGACGCAATGCAGACGGTCATCCTGGTGGCCGGCTCCGGCCTGCTGACGCTGTACGGGCTCAAGGCCCTCGGCGGCTGGCACGAGCTGCGCGTCGTGCTCGACCCCGACCTGTTCAATCTGTGGAAGCCGCTCGTTCCCGCCGGCGTAGCAGGCACCTGGGCCCCCGTGAAGGAAGCGGGCCGCATCGCCTGGTACTTCAGCAGCAACTACCCATGGGTCGGCATGCTGTTCTGCGCCCCGATCATCGGCCTGTGGTACTGGACCACGGACCAGTACATCGTGCAGCGTGCCCTGGGTGCGCGGGACGAGCGCCAGGCGCGCCGCGGATCGATCTTCGCGGCATTCCTGAAGCTCCTCCCGGTGTTCATCTTCATCATTCCGGGCATGATCGCGCTGGCGCTCGCCAAGACGGGCCGGGCGCCCGGCCTCGCGGAGATGGTAGGTCCCGATGGGAGGGCGATCCCCGGCGTCGCGCAGGCGGCGTTCCCGCTCATGGTCGTGAAAGTCATGCCGGCTGGCATTCGAGGGCTCGTCGTGGCGGGTCTGCTCGCGGCCCTGATGAGCTCGACGGCAGGAGCGTTCAACGCCTCGTCCGCCTTGTTTACCATCGACTTCTATCAGCGCTTGAGGCCCCAATCGACCCAGCACCATCTCGTGTGGGTGGGACGGGTTGCCACCGGGGTGATGGTCCTGATCAGCCTGTTGTGGATCCCCGTCATTCAAGGCTCCAAAGGGCTGTACGACTACCTGCAAGGTGTGCAGGGATACCTGGCACCGCCGATCTTCGCCGTCTTCTTCCTCGGCGTGTCGTTCAAACGCCTGAACGCCAAAGGCTGTCTCGCCGCGCTGATCGTCGGTTTCTTGCTCGGGGCCTTCCGGCTCAGCGTCGATACACCGGTGAGTCTCGGAATGGCGGGGTTCGTGCAGGGGTACCCGACGGGCTCGTTTCTCTGGATCATCAACAACACCTACTTTCAGTACTACAGCCTATTCATTTTCGTCGTGTCCTGCCTCACGATGATCGTCGTGAGCGCGTTGACGGCGGCGCCTGAGGCGGCCAAGGTGACGAACCTGACGTTCGGCACGGTGACGGCGGAGAGCCGCGAACAGTCGCGGGCGAGCTGGAACCGGTGGGACGTGATCAACTCCGCCATCGTGCTCGGGCTTATCCTGCTCGCCTATCTGTACTTCACGGGCTGAGGACCGAATATGACCCTGTCGCGCCGCAATGCGATCAAGCTCGGTCTGGGGGCGGGAGCGGGGGCAGTGCCGTTGCTGGGCTACGCACCCCTACTGGTCGAGGCAGAGGCCCGGGCGCCTCGCGCCCGCTCCGGCGAAGTCGTCAAGGCCCGGCCGCTCCCTCTCAGCGCCGTCCGATTGCTGGCGGGACCGCTCAAGCACGCCCAGGAGCTGGACGCCAGCTACTTGCTCGCGCTCGAGCCCGACCGAATGCTGGCGTACTATCGCGACCGCGCCGGCCTGCGGCCGAAGGCCGAGCCCTACGGCGGCTGGGACGGGGACGGCCGAAACCTCACCGGTCACATCGCGGGTCATTATCTCTCGGCGGTGAGCCTGATGTGGTCCGCCACGGGCGACCCGCGGTTCAAGCAGCGCGCGGACTACATCGTCGGGGAGCTGAAACAGGTGCAGGACGCGCACCGCGATGGCTTTCTGAGCGCGCTCAAGGGAGGGCGGACGGCCTTCGACGAGTTGTCCCGGGGTGAGATCCGCTCCGCCGCGTTCGACTTGAACGGCGAGTGGTCGCCCTGGTACACCCTGCACAAGACGTACGCCGGACTACGCGACGCGTACCGTCACGCCCGGAACCGCACGGCGCTCGACGTCGAGATCAAGTTCGCCGCCTGGGCCGAGCGCGTCCTCTCCCGGCTCGACGACGCGCAGTTGCAGCACATGATGAACACCGAGTTCGGCGGCATGAACGAGGTGATGTGCGATCTGTACGCCGACACGGGCGACGCGCGCTGGCTGGCGCTCTCGTACAAGTTCGAGCACCGCGCGTTCCTCGAGCCGCTCGAGCGCCATCAGGACGACCTCGCCGGCACCCATGCCAACACGCAGATCCCCAAGATTCTCGGCTCGGCCGCCCGCTTCCTCTACACGGGCACGCCGTCCGACCTGCTCGCGGCCGGGTTCTTCTGGGACCGCGTGGTGCAACATCACAGCTTCTCGAGCGGCGGCCACGGCAAGGACGAGTACTTCGGCCCGGCGGACGAGTTGAGCGACTGGATCGACGGGCGTACGGCCGAGACGTGCAACGTCTACAACATGCTCAAGCTGACGCGCCGGCTGTTCTCCTTCTGGCCCGACCCACACTACGCCGACTACCACGAGCGGGCGCTGTTCAATCACATGCTCGCATCCATCGACCCCGCGGACGGCCGCGTGTGCTACATGGTGCCGGTGGGCCCGGCGGTGACGCACGAGTATCAAGACATGTTCCGCGACTTCACGTGTGACGTGGGCACCGGCATGGAGAACCACGCCCTGCACGGCGACGGGATCTACTACGAGGGGGACGATCGGCTCTGGGTGAACTTGTACGTGCCTTCCAGCGCGACGTGGGCCAAGACCGGAGTCGAGCTGACGATGGAAACGGACTTCCCAGAGGGGGAGACCGCGAAGCTGGCACTGCGACTCCGCGCGCCGCGGGAATTCACGCTGGCGTTGCGCCGTCCCTATTGGACCGGCCAAGGATTCCTGGTGAAGCTCAATGGCCAGATCGTCGAGCCGGGTCAGGAGCCAGCACCCGACAGCCTCGACCGGACCGGCCGGAGCCAATACCGCCGCCCGGCGTATGAGCCGAGCTCCTATCTAGAGCTCAAGCGCCGGTGGACGAGCGGCGACGTGGTGGAGGTCGCGCTGCCCAAGACACTCCACCTGGAGCCCCTGCCCGACAACCCGCACCGCCTTTCGTTGATGTGGGGCCCGCTGGTGCTCGCGGGCGACCTGGGGCCGGAGCCCGACGGCCACCGCGGGGAAGGTGCGCGGCCCGCGCCACCGGTGCCGGTGTTCGTGACGGCCGATCCGGTCGCGACCTGGTTGAAGCCGGTGGCCGGCGCGCCCGGCCACTTCCGCACCGACGGCGTGGGCCGCGAACCCGACGCCCGAGGCCGGGTGAGCGACGTCGACTTCCAACCGTTCTTCCGGCTGCACCGCCGCACCTACTCGACGTACTGGGACCTGTTTACGCCGGCCGAATGGGATCGGCAGAAGACCGCCTACGCGGCGGAGGCGGAACGGCTGCGGAAGCTCGCAGCGGCCACCGTCGCGTACCTACAGCCCGGCGAGGTCGTCTTCGAGCGGCAATTCAATTATCAGGCGGGCGAAGGCGCCCAACCACAGCGAATCCTGGGCCGGCCGGGGCGCAGGGGCCGGACGTGGTTCTCCTATGATCTGCCGGTCGAGCCCAGCCACCCCATGGTCCTGATCGCGACCTACTTCAGCGGCGACCGAAGAGGGACCCCGGCCGATTTCGGGATTCAGGTCGACGGCGGCAGCATCGGCGACCAACAGCTCGGCCTGAGCGACCCGCACCGCTTCTTCGATCTGGAGTATCGCCTCCCCGAGGACCTGGTCCGTGGCAAGAGCAAGGTGACGGTGCGCTTCCAGGCGAAGCAAGGCAGCCAGATCGCGACGGTCTTCGGGCTGCGCATGATTCGCGGGGACGCAGCGCGCTAGGGTCCCGCTCCCCCTACAGCCCCTGCTTGGCCCGCTCGATCACCGCCTCCATCATCGACTGATGGCCGGTGAACGTATCGTCCACCACGCTGAGCGTGGGAATGATGCCGGGCGCGAGCCCCAGGGTCTCGTGCGTGAAGCGGCTGAAACCGGACTCGTGCACGCCGGAGCTGCCGAACCCCGGTGCCGGGTGGCTCAGGTGCGAGAACGCGCGCGCGTAGCCGGCCGCTCGCCCCAGACCCACATGGTAGAGCGGGATGAACTCGAGCAGGGCGTCGTAATGCATCTCCCCGCACGGCATGACCTGGGGATATCGGGCGCGCAGGCCCAGCACCAGCTGCCGCATTCCCTCGTGCATGTCGGCCTGCGGATTGTTCATCCACCCGCCGGCGATATCGAGGAAGTACGCGTCCACGCGGTAGCGCTCGATCACGTCGGCG
>QHTK01000029.1 GCA_003220795.1 Gemmatimonadota bacterium
GCGGCAGCGGCCGGTGCTCGTCCAGCACCGGCGGGTGGCCGAGGCGCCCACGCGACAGCAGCAGCACGAGCCCTCCCCACAAGAGCCAGCCCCTCCAGTAAACGCCGAGCGCCACGATCAGCGCCCAGAACCCAAGCGCGGTCCTACGGTGCCAGCGCGGCACGGCCGAGTACAGGATGTGCCCGCCATCCAGTTGGGAGATGGGGAGCAAGTTGAGCATCGTGACGAATACCCCGAGCCAGCCGGCGAATGCGACCGGGTGGAGCACGAGGGCCGACGCCGAACCGCGCACCAGGTGACGCAGCGCGAATGTCAGCACCGAGTCGCCGAGCACGGCCTGGCCGTCATCGAGCCCCAGCACCATCCCGTTCAGCGATGCGGGTCCGGCAGCCGGATGACTCAGCGCGAACCCGATCACGAGTGCCGGCACCGCCACCAGGAGGCCGGCGATCGGCCCGGCGACGCCTACGTCGAGCAGCTGGCGGCGGTCCGACACGACCGTGCGCAGCCGAATGAACGCGCCCATGGTGCCGATCGACCACGGGACGACCGGCGCCGGAATGAAGTATGGTGGCGACACGTCGAGCTGGTAGCGCCGGGCCGTGACGAAATGGCCCAGCTCGTGGCACAGCAGGATGGCGAGCAGCGGCGCGGAGAAGGAAAGTCCCGTGGCCCAGGCGTGGATGAAGTCTCGAGGGAACGGGTACGTGCCGAGCAGCAGCGCCAGCGGGTTGGGGTCGAACGGGATGGCGCCCCGGAGCACGGCCCCCACGAACGTGGTCGTGAATAGCGTGGCCGCGAGGAGCAGCAGGTGTAAGGCCCAGGCGTCGCGGCGCCGCCCGAGCGGGCGCGTGAGGACCAGGTGCCGACCGTGCGGCTCGTCGGACCAGTAGTGGCTGCCGGGCCAGTCCCGGAGCGCGGCGGCCAGCGCCGGCGAGGGGCCGGCATGCGCCGGATGTACAAGCGCGTCAATCACTTCCCGGTCGGGCAGCGCGGTGGTGCGCCAGGCGAGGAGGAAGCCGCTCAAATCCATGGCTACACTTGACGGCGGCCGCTCCGCGGCCTACTATAGGTTCGCACTCCTTCGAACTCCCAAAGAATCCATTCTAAACGCGTCACTCCCCCATCCTCGGGGTTTGCCCGCCGTAGCGCACACGGAGCACGACACACGTGGATATCGCTGAACTAAAGAAGAAATCCGTCGCGGAACTGCACGCGATGGCCGAGACCCTGAACATCACCAACTACTCGGGGCTCCGCAAGCAGGATCTCATCTTCCGCATCGAGCAGTCGCTCCTCGATTCCGACACGGTGTTGCGCGGCGAGGGAGTGCTCGAAATCCTCCCCGAGGGCTACGGCTTCCTCCGCAGCCCGGACTGGAATTACCTGTACGGCCCGGACGACATATACGTCTCGCCCAGCCAGATCAAGCGGTTCGATCTCCGCACCGGCGATACGATCATGGGCCAGGTGCGTCCCCCCAAAGAGGGGGAACGCTATCTCGCGCTGCTCAAGGTCGAGACCGTCAACGGCGAGGAACCCGAGAAGGCGAAGCACCGGGTCGCGTTCGACAACCTGCGGCCCCGCTATCCCGAAGAGCGGATCCGTCTCGAGCGCAAGGACGGCGACCTGTCGATGCGGGTGATGGACATTCTCTGCCCCATCGGCAAAGGCCAGCGCGGCCTGATCGTGTCGCCGCCCAAGGCCGGCAAGACCATCCTGATGCAGAAGCTCGCCAACGCCGTCATCGAGAACCACCCGGAGATCTACCTCATCGTGCTGCTGATCGACGAGCGGCCGGAAGAGGTGACCGACATGGAGGAGAACGTGAAGGGGGCCGAGGTGATCTCCTCCACGTTCGACGAGCCCGCCGACCGGCACGTCCAGGTGGCGGACATGGTGATCGAGAAGGCGAAGCGCCTGGTGGAGCACGGCAAGGACGTGATGATCCTGCTCGACTCGATCACGCGCCTCGGCCGCGCCCACAACGTGGTCGTGCCGCACTCGGGCAAGATCCTGTCGGGCGGCGTGGACGCCAACGCGCTGCAGAAGCCCAAGCGGTTCTTCGGCGCGGCGCGCAACATCGAGGGGGGCGGCTCGCTCACGATCGTCGCCACGGCGCTGATCGACACCGGCTCGCGCATGGACGAGGTGATCTTCGAGGAGTTCAAGGGCACCGGCAACATGGAGGTCATCCTCGACCGGCGCATCGCCGACCGGCGCGTCTACCCCGCGATCGAGGTGCAGCGCACCTCGACCCGCAAGGAAGAGCTGCTCCTCACCAAGGAAGAGCTCAACAAGGTCTACCTGCTCCGCAATTTCCTCTCGGACATGCCGCCCGTGGAGGCGATCGAGTTCCTGCTCGAGCGGATGAAGCGGACCAAGACGAACAACGAGTTCTTCGCGACGATGGCGCAGGGGTGACGGACGGGGAGGGTGGGCGGCTGTTGGCGGTCGACTGGGGCGAGCGCCGCATCGGCCTCGCCTTATCCGACGAGAGTCAGACCCTCGCGCAGCCGCTCACGACCCTGACGCGCCGCGCCGGCAAGCGGTTCCCGATGCGCCGCCTGCTCGCGCTGCTGGAGGAGCACGCGGTGATCGGCGTCGTCGTGGGTTTACCCCTCGCACCCGAAGGCACAGAAGGCGAGGCTGCCCGCCAGGCCCGGGAGCTGGCGCGCGAGATCGCCCGGCGCGCGGACCGTCCCGTCGAGCTGTGGGACGAGCGTTTCACGACGGCGCGCGCGCTGGGCGCCGTGCGCGAGATGGGCGGGACGACGCGAGGGCGCAAGGAGGACGTGGACGCCCTGGCCGCGACGCTGTTGCTGCAGCACTACCTCGATGCCCGGCGGGGGGGGGCGACGTGAGAACGCGGAAGTCGGAACGCGGAACGCGGAACAGGCGCACGACATTCGATGCTCCGTTCCGCGTTCCGACTTCCGCGTTCCGCGTTTTGCTGTCGCTCACCCTCGCCGCCTGCGGCTCCCCCGACGGCCCCCGCGTCACCGTGACCATTCCGGCGGGCGCGACGCTCGACGCGGCCATCGACTCCCTCTCGGCGAATCGGGTGCTCGGGCATCCCGGACTGTTCCGCCTGTACGCCAGGGTGCGCGGGCTCGCCGGGACGCTCAAGAGCGGCGTCTACCTGCTGCGGCAGGACGAATCGTGGAGCGACGTCGTCGCCACGCTGGAGCGGGGTCGCGGGGTGGAGCAGCGTTTCACGGTGCGCGAGGGCCTGCGGCTCGTCGAGATCGCACAACTCGCCCAGGCCCAGCTCCGCATCCCGCGGGATTCGTTTGTCGATGCCGCAGAAGATTCCGCCCTGCTCGCCGGGCTCCGGCTGCCGCAGGCAGCGCCCAGCGCCGAGGGGTATCTGTTCCCGACGACGTACCTGCTGCCGCTGCGCATCGGGGGGCGAGAGCTCGTCCGGGTGATGACGCAACAGTTCTCCGCCACGTGGACCCCGGAGTGGCAGGCCCGGCTCGATTCGTTGCACTTCTCGCGGCACGAGCTCGTCACGCTCGCCTCGATCATCGAGTCCGAGGTGCGATACGATCCCGACCGGCCGTTCATCTCCGCCGTCTACCACAACCGGCTGCGCCGCGGGATGCGGCTCGAGGCCGACCCGACCGTGAGCTACGCCTACGGGCGCCGGCTGAAGCGGGTGTGGGAGAAGAACCTCGCGGTACGCTCGTCCTATAACACGTATCTCCACGCCGGGCTCCCACCGGGCCCGATCGCCCAACCCGGCCGGGCCAGTCTCGCCGCGGCCCTCTACCCGGCGAACGTGCCGTTCCTGTATTTCGTGGCGCAGAGCGACGGGAAGCACATCTTCTCGACCACCTACCCCGAGCACCTGGCCGCCATCCGGCGGGTCAAGGAAATGCGGCGCGCAGCGCGCGGGTCGCAACGGACGGGTCGGTAGCGCGCCACACGGCCGCGACCACCGCGACTCCGGCGGCGCCGGCGCGGGCGAGCGACCCGGCGGTGGCGGCGGTGATGCCGCCGACGCCGATGACCGGGACGCCTGCGGGGGCGAGCCGCGCCACGGCCGCGAACCCGACGGGGCCGAGCGGCGGTCCTGCGTCAAGCTTGGTGGCGGTAGCGAAGCACGGTCCGACGCTCCAATAGTCCGCCGGCACGGCCCGCGCCCGCTCGGCTTCGGCGGTCGAGCCGACCGAGCAGCCCAGCAGGAAGCCGGGTGGCACGTGGGGCCGCAGCTGGTCGAGCGGCGGGTCTTCCTGGCCGAGGTGGGCGCCGGCGGCGGCGGCGGCGATGGCGACGTCCACCCGATCGTTGACGATCACGGGGACGCTCAGGGCGCCGACCAGCGCCCGGGCAAGGGCGAGCACCTCCCGCGCCGCCGCGTCCTTCAGGCGCACCTGGATCATGGTCGCGCCGCCGGCCACCGCCCCGCGGCACGCCGTCACCGGATCGCGCCCCTTGAGAAGCGCCGCATCCGTGATCACCATCAAGCGCACCCGATCGACCAGAGCCATGGCCAAGATCCTGCGTGGACTGCGCGGCGCGACCACCGCGACGGCGAACACCCGCGAGGCGATCCTCGAAGCAGCCGACGAGCTGCTGCGGGCGCTGCGGGACGCGAACGGCTTTGAGCCGGAGGACGTGGAGAGCGCCATCTTCACGTCGTCCCCGGACCTGACCGCCGAGTATCCGGCGCGCGCCGCACGCCGGCTCGGCTGGCTCGACGTCCCCTTGCTCGGTGCCGCTGAGCTCGCGGTGCCGGATGGGCTGCCGCGCTGCATCCGCGTGCTGCTGCACTTCTACACCACGAAGCCGCAGCGCCGGCTGAAACATATGTACTTGCGTGAGGCGGCGAAGCTGCGGCCGGATCGTGGCGGACGGTGACGACCATCGCGGCGTCCCGCACGGTCGTCGTGTCCGCCCGGGGCGGCGCCCGCTGGCAAGCAGGCCACCCCTGGATCTACCGCACGGACATCTACGACGAGCCGCGTGACGAGCCCGGCATCGTCGCGGTCACCGATCGGCGCAGCCGGCACCTGGGGCAGGCCCTGTACTCACCCCGGTCCGAGATCCGGCTGCGGCTGCTCACGCGCGGCCGCGAGCCGGTCAACGCGGGGTGGTGGGGCGAGCGCATCGCCGCCGCCGCCGGGCGACGCGCGGGTCTGGCCGCCACGGCGTTCCGCGTGGTACACGCCGAGGGAGACGGCCTGCCGTCGCTGGTGGTGGATCGCTACGGTCCGTACGTCGTGGCGCAGCTCTTGTCGGCGGGAGTCGAGCAACGGCGGGACGACGTGGTCGCGGGCATCCGATCCGCCCTCGCGCCCGCCGGCGTCCTGCTCCGCAACGACGTCGCGATTCGCCGGCACGAGGGTCTGCCGCTCGAGGTGACGCTCGCCTCCGGCGAGGTACCGGAGGTCGTGGAGGTGATGGAGGACGGAGTGAAGTATCTCGCCGCGCCGTGGACGGGCCAGAAGACCGGCGCGTTCCTCGACCAGCGCGAGAACCGCAGGCTCGTTGCCGCTCACGCCGGGGCCGGCTCGGCGCTCGACCTGTTCACCTACCACGGCTCGTTCGCGCTGCATCTGGCGCGCCGCGCCGCCACGGTGACCGCAGTCGATTCGAGCGGGGATGCCCTGGCGCGGGGAGCGGACAACGCGGCCCTCAACGGGCTGACCAACATCACCTGGCGGGAGGCGAACGCGTTCGATCTGCTGCGCGAGCTCGACCGGCGGGACGAGAGCTTCGACACGATCGTGCTCGACCCTCCCGCGTTCGCCAAGACGAAGGAGAGCGTGCCTCGCGCGCTCGCGGGTTACAAGGAGATCAATCTCCGCGCCATGCGCCTGCTCGCGCCCGGCGGCGTGCTGTTCACCTGCTCGTGCTCTTACCACGTCGGCCGGGCGGTGTTCGGGGCCATGCTGGTGGACGCCGCGCGCGACGCCGGCCGGCGGCTCGAGCTGCTCGCGCAGAGCGGCGCCGGCCGGGATCACCCGGAGCTCCTCAACGTCCCTGAGACCGGATATCTGAAGGGCGCGCTGCTCCGAGCCGTTGACTAAACAGGCCTCCCTTACAAGCTTGCATCCCATGCCGCTTTCCCGGCCCGAGGGGCGCCCCGAGACCGCCCTCGTCCGCCGAGTCTTCATCGGCCTCCTGGTCGCCAACCTGGCAGTCGTGGCGGCCAAGTCGTTCGTGGGTCTCCGCGCCGGATCGCTCGCCATCCTCGGCAGCGCCCTGGACTCGTCCGTCGACGCCCTGAACAACGTCCTCGCCCTGATCGTCGTCCGGGTGGCCGCGAAGGAGCCCGACGAGGACCACCCCTACGGCCACGGCAAGTTCGAGACGCTCGGCGCCCTCGCCATCGTCGGGTTTCTCTCGATCACCTGCTTCGAGCTGATCCGCGGGGCGGTGAACGAGCTGCTCCAGGGAGCGCACCCGGTCGGCGTCACCGATTCGCAGCTCGCCGTGCTCGTCCTCACGCTCGGGGTCAACGTCGTGATCGCCTGGTACGAGAACCGCCGCGGCCGCGAGCTCAGGAGCGAGCTGCTGATCGCCGACGCGGCGCACACGCGGGCGGATGTACTCATCACGGTCGGCGTCCTGGCCGGCGTGCTGTTCGCCCGGCAGGGGTGGTGGTGGATCGATCCCGTCGTCGCCATCGCGGTGGCGCTCGTGATCGTGCAGGTGGCCTACCGGATCCTGGTGCGCACCGTCCCGGTGCTCGTGGACCAGCGCGCGCTGCCGACCGGCGAGATCAGGCAGACCGCGGAAACCGTGCCCGGGGTGAAGAGCGCCTACGGCATCCGCTCGCGCGGGCCGTCGGACCTGCGCTACGCTGAAGTCACCATCGCCGTCGATCCCAAGGCGGACGTCGCCGCGGCGCACGCGATCGCGGACCAGGTGGAGGAACGACTCAAACAGGACCTGCAGCTCCACGAAGTCACGGTCCACGTCGAGCCATGCTGAACGCCCTCAACGACGACCAGCGTTCGCGCATCGCGCGCCGGCCGCCGCGCTCGCTCAAGCAGGAGTACCAGGAGTTCTTGCTGCAGCGTATCGAGGAGTACAAGAACACCCTGTCCCGGGAGGAGCTGCTGGAGATCGGCGACGAGGCGGTGCGCGAGTTGGAAGAGAGCTCAGCCGGCCAGTATCTCCTGACCGAGGTGCTGCTGCTCGAGCACGTCGACCGCATCATCGCCCGGCGGCTGCGGCTGCCCGCGTTCCCGCGCTGGCGGATGAAGCACCGCGTCCTGCGCGCGGCGCAACGCGAGCCCACTCACTGGGGCCTCGAGCCCGACGGCCCGCTGGTGAACTGCGCCCGCCGGCTCGAGCCGGGCGACGTCGCCCTCGTCATGGGCGCGGCGGCGCTGCCTGCGGCGTTGTTTCTGGCGGCCCACGACGCCGAGGTGTTCCTGCTCGATCAGGACCTGGGAGCGATCGAAGCTGCCGAGGGCCGCGCCGTCACCGAACAGCTCGCGGGCCGCTTCCAGGCCCTGGTAATCCACTGGGGCAGTTGGCTGCCCGACGTGGCGCCGAGCTTGGTGGTCCTCGACCCGACGGCCCTGGTCCCGGCGAGGCCCCGGGACCGCAACGCGGTGATCGCGGACCTGCAGGCGCGCACCCGCCCGGGCGGCGTGCACATCGTACTCGCGAGCGCGCCCGCCCCGCGAGAGGTGATCCCGCTCGCCCCGGAGGCGCTGCAAGCGCTGTACGGTGATTGGCACGTCACCCGCCGGCGCCGCACCAAAGCGGGCGCGGGGTTCACGGCGACCAAGCCGGAGCGTCAGGCGGACACGGCGGCGAACGTGTCTGACTGACCACTCGCCCGCCCTACCCCGCACGGTACACGTTGCAGGACGGCAAGTTACCCGACGCTGCTCGTGGCAGACACCTTGCTTCGGGCAACGGGCAACCTGCAACGTGCAACGGGTCCAAAATGACAAGTCTGCCCCTAGTCCTCGACGACGAGCCCATCGGCATCATTCTTCGCGTGGGGCGCCAGATGCTGCGTCCCGCGAAGATCTGGGCGTACTGCTGGTTCACCGACGAGGGTGAGGCGGACGACCACACCCACCGCCACTTGCCCGAGCATATCGACTGAGGAAACATCGGGCCGGCCCTCGGCCGGCCCGGTCGCGTTTCAGGCACGTCCATACCGCGCGGTGCGGCAAGCACTTAGGGTTGCCGCGCACCGCGCCGGGGTTAATCTTCACCGCATGTCCAGCCTCGTCATCAACGGCCGTAGCGTCGCCGCCCAACCCGACCAGACGATCCTCGACGCCGCCCGGGCTGCCGGAATCGACGACATCCCCACGTTGTGCTGGTATCCCAAGCTCCCCATCGTCGGAAACTGCCGCATTTGTTTGGTCTCGGTCGAGGGACAGGCGAAGCTGCTGCCGGCATGCGCCACGAAGGTGGCAGACGGGATGGTGGTCCACACCGAGTCCCACGCGGCGGTGGAGAACCGGCGGGGCGTGCTGCGGCTGTTGCTCGAGCGCTATCCGGGCGACCATCTGATCAACGGCGGGCGCGCCCAGCCCCGCAACGAGTTCGAGCGGTACGTCGTGCGCTACGGTGTCGTGCCGACGCCGCCGGGCGGGCGCGACCTGCCGCTGCGCCACGGTGACGAACGGCCCGGCGACTCGATGATTCGCCACGACATGAGCACCTGCGTGCTGTGCACGCGGTGTGTACGCGCGTGCGAAGACATTCAGGTCGTGGGAGTGCTGGACGTGGCCCAGCGGGGAGAGCACACCGAGATCATCGTCGGCGCCGACGGCGACCCGGACAAGGCCGGCTGCACCTGGTGCGGCGAGTGCGTACGCGTCTGCCCCACCGGTGCGATCTTCGAGGTAATGCCGCAGCAGCGCTTTGCGCCGGAGCGCATCCGCCGTCCGGACAGCGTGGTCCGGTCCGTGTGCCCCTACTGCGGTGTCGGGTGTCAGGTCGACCTGCACGTGGCCGACAACCAGGTCCTCCGGGTCACGTCGCCCGATATCGAGCTGGACACTCCGAATCAGGGCTCGACGTGCGTGAAGGGACGGTTCGGCTACGACTTCCCGCAGCATCGCGACCGGCTCACCAAGCCGCTGATTCGGAAGGGGTGGGTAAAGGAGGGCGGTCGCTGGGCGTGGCGCGGGCCGACGGGCCGGGAACGCCGCGGCGGGCCGTGGCAGACGATCGAGGGTGAAGGCCAAACCGCGAAGCCGGCGGGCCCGCCGCGCTCGGTCGGCAAGTCGCTGCGCGAGCTGTCGCTGCTCCAGCGGCTCGACCTGGACATCCGCGACCGCGGGGCTACGCCGGCGTCGTGGTACGAGCCGTTCCGCGAGGCGACCTGGGACGAGGCCCTCGAGCTCACCACGCAAGAGTTGCTGCGCATCAAAGGCGCGCGCGGCGGCGACGCGCTCGCCTGCTTCTCCTCGGCCAAGTGCTCCAATGAAGAGAACTACCTCCTCATGCGGCTGTTCCGCGGAGCGCTCGGCACCAACAACATCGACCACTGCACTCGGCTGTGCCATTCGACCTCGGTCGCGGCGATGCAGCGGGCGCTCAACACGTCGGCGGCCTCCGGCTCGATGCGCGAGGTGGAGCACGCCGCGGACGTCATCTTCATCGCCGGCGCCAACACGACCGAATCGCACCCCGTGTTTGGCGCGGCGATCAAGCGCGCGCACGTACGCGGCGCCACGCTGGTCGTCGCCGATCCCCGCCGCACCGAGCTCGCCGGGCGAGCCGATATCCATCTCCAGATGCAGCCCGGCACGGACGTGGCGCTGTTCAGCGCGATGCTCAATCACATCGTCGCCCGGGGACTCGAAGACAAGGCGTTCATTGCGGCGCGTACGAACGGGTTTGACGCGGTGCGGCAGTCCGTGCGGGCCCTGACGCCGGAGGTCGCGGCGAAGATCACCGGGGTTCCTGCGGATCTGATCCGGCGGGCGGCGGAGATCTACGCGAAGGGCCCGGAGACCAGCACGCTGTGGGCGATGGGACTCACACAGCACGCCAACGGCACCGACCTGGTCGCGTCACTCCTCAATCTCATGCTCGCCTGCGGCATGATCGGCCGCTGGGGTGCGGCGATGATGCCGGTGCGTGGCCAGAACAACGTGCAAGGCGCCTCCGACGTGGGCGCGATCCCGTTCGTGTACACCGACTATCGGTCGGTTAAAGACTCGACGATCCGCGCGGACTACGCCCAGGTTTGGGGGGTGCCCGCGGAGTCCCTCTCGCTCAACGAGGGGCTGATGGTCACTGAGATCGTGAAGGAGGAGAGCGGGGTCCGCGGCATGTACATCATGGGCGAGAACCCGATCATCTCCGACCCCGACATTGCCCACGCCGAGCACTGGTTCCGCGAGCTGGAATTCCTCGCGGTGCACGACTTGTTCCTGACCGAGACCGCGCGCTACGCGGACGTCGTCCTACCAGGCTCGAGCTTCGCCGAGAAGACCGGCACCTTCGTGAACACCGAGCGGCGCATCCAGCTCGCCCGGCAGGCGGCGGGCCCGCCGGGCGACGCGCGCCACGACTTGGAGATCCTGATCGAGCTGTCGAACCGGCTGGGCCTCAAGACGTCCCATACGACGGCGCAGGATGTGATGCGCGAGATCGTGCGCGTAACCCCGAGCTGGGCGGGCGTGACCTACGAGCGTCTGGAGGGCGCGGGCCTGCAGTATCCCGTGCCGACCCCCGACCATCCTGGCACGGCTTTCCTGTTCGACCAGCGGTTTCCCACGGCGGACGGCAAAGCGAGCTTCGTGCCCGTCGAGTACGGACCGCCCGTCGAGCTCCCGGATGCCGCGTACCCGTTCGTGATGAACACGGGCCGCCAGTTGTACCACTGGCACACCGGTACCATGACCCGTCGCGCGACGGGGCTCGACCAGCGCGAGCCGACCGCCATCATGGAGATCAACCCGGCCGACGCCGCGGCGCTCGGCTTGGAGGACGGGGATCTGGCGCGCGTGACGTCCCGGCGCAACGCACTCCTCATCTCCTGCCGGATTTCCGACCGCGTGGCGCCCGGGCAGGTGTTCGTGCCGTTCCATTTCCGCGAGGCCGCCGCGAACCTGCTCACCAACCCGGTGCTCGATCCCTACGCGAAGATGGCCGAGCTGAAGTGCTGCGCCGTGCGGGTGGAGGCGGTTCAGGTCGGAGTGCCGGCGGACTGATCCAGTGCGGAATGCGGAGTGCGGAATGCGGAATTGAAGTGTTGGGGTCGTGCCGCACGACGCGCGTCGAGAAACTCCGCACTCCGCACTCCGCACTTAGATTCCCGCCCCATATGGATCTCGGTCTTGCGGGCCGCGTCGCCCTGGTGTGCGGCAGCACCAAGGGGCTGGGCCGCGCCGTAGCGAAGGCGCTGGCGCAGGAAGGCGCGCGCGTGGTCGTGAACGGCCGCCACCAGGAATCGGTCGAGCGGGCCGCCGCCCTGCTCCGCGCCGAGACGGGGGAGGACGTGACTCCCGGCGTGGCGGACGTCGGCGTCCCGGCGCAGGCCGAGGGGCTGGTGGAGCGGGTGCACCGCGAGCTGGGCCGGCTGGACGTGCTGTTCTGCAATGCGAGCGGCCCGCCGGCGGCGCCGTTCAGCCAGCAGACGGGGGACGCGTTTCACCGCGCCGTCGAGTTGAACCTGCTCTCCGCCGTACACCTGGCCCGCGCCGCCGTGCCGATCATGCGGAAGCTCCAGTGGGGCCGGGTGATTTGCCTCGCCTCCGTCGCCGCCAAACAGCCGCTCCCCGGGCTCATCCTGTCCACCACGGCGCGCGCCGGCGTCCTGGGCTTCGCCAAGGCCTTGGCGGACGAAGTGGCGCCCGAGGGGATCACGGTGAACGTGATCTGTCCCGGGTTCATCGCCACGGAGCGCATCACCGAGCTGACCGAAAGCCGCGCCAAGCGGGAACATCGCGGCTCGCAGGAAGTGATGCGCGACCTGGTGGCGGCGATTCCGCTGGGACGCATGGGACGCACCGACGAGCTCGCGGCGGCGGTCGCGTTCCTGGCCTCGGAGCGAGCCAGCTATATTACCGGCGCCGTGCTACAGGTAGATGGGGGCTTCACGCGATCCATATTCTGACCTGGCGCTCGACCGTCAGGGAGTCCTTTAGGGTTTCCCCTTTCCCCTTTCCCGTGTGATGCAGGCGATCGTCAAGGAGAAACGCGCCCCTGGTTTGAAGGTCACGACCGTCGCGAAACCGTCCGCCGGTCCCGGGGAGGTGCTCATCGCCGTGCGACATGCGGGCGTGTGCGGCACCGACCTGCACATCGCCGACTGGGACGCGTGGGCGCAGGGGCGCCTCAAGCCGCCGCTCGTGGTCGGTCACGAGTTCGCCGGCGAGATCGTCGCGGTCGGCGACGGCGTCGGCGAGCTCAAGGTGGGGCAGCCGGTGACCGCCGAGGGCCACATCGTGTGCGGGCACTGTGTGCAGTGTCGCACCGGAAACGGGCACATCTGCCGCAACACGCGCATCATCGGCGTGGACCTGGACGGGGCGTTCGCCGAGTACATCGCGATGCCCGCCACCAACGTGCTGCCCCTGAACGGCATTCCCACCGCCGTCGGAGCCGTGATGGACCCGCTGGGTAATGCCTTCCACGCCGTGCTCACGGCGGACGTGTCCGGCAGCACCGTGTTCATCGTGGGGTGTGGACCGATCGGCTGCTTCGCGGTCGGCGTCGCCCGGGCCGCGGGGGCGGCGAAGGTCATCGCGTCCGACGTGAACCCCAAGCGCCTCGAGCTCGCTCGGACCATGGGTGCGCACGTCATCATCAACGCGACGCGGGACGACGTGGTGCGCACGGTCTTGCAGGAGACGGGCGGTGAGGGGGCCGATGTGGTGTGCGAGATGTCGGGCGTGCCCTCCGCCCTGCACCAGGCGTTCGCCGCCGTCCGTATGGGCGGCCGCGTGCAGCTGCTCGGCATCCCCAAGGGCGAGGTGCCGGTGGACTTCGCCACCGAGATCATCTTCAAGGGGATCACGGTGTACGGTGTCATCGGCCGGAGGATGTACGACACGTGGCATCAGATGCGGCGCTATCTCACGGCCGGTCTGCTCGACCCGCGCCCGGTCATCACGCACCAGTTTCCGCTCGCCAAGGTCGACGAGGCGCTGGCCGCGATCCGCGCGGGCGACGCCGGCAAGATCATCCTGGAGATCGCATGACGCTGGGAACCAGGCTCGTGACCGAGCTGGAGCAGTTCAAGCGCGACGGCGTGTACAAGCGGCTCAACTACCTGGAGTCGCCGCAAGCCGCGAGAGCCAGGATGCAAGGGCGCGGAGAGATCGTGATTCTCTCGTCGAACAACTACCTGGGGCTCTGCAACGAGCCCGAGGTCGTGGCCGCCGGCCATCGGGCGCTCGATGAGTTCGGTGCCGGCACGGGCTCGGTCCGCTTCATCTGCGGCACCTTTACGATCCACCGGGAGCTCGAGACCGCTCTCGCCCGATTCGTCGGGTGTGAGTCCTCACTCACGTATGTCAGCTGCTGGAATGCCAACGAGGGGCTCGGTCCCACCCTGCTGGGCGAGCAGGACATCGTCATCTCGGACCAGCTGAACCACGCCTCCATCATCGACTCGATCCGCCTGGCGAAGGCCATCACCAAGTGCCAGACCGCCGTCTATAGGCACGCCGACATGGCCGACCTCGAGCAGACCCTGCAACGCGCGCGGGACGCTCGGCTCAAGCTGATCTTCACCGACGGCGTGTTCTCAATGGAGGGCGACATCGCGAAGCTCCCCGACATCGTCGCGCTGGCACGCCAATACGGGGCGGTCGTGGCCGTGGACGACTCGCACGCTACCGGCGTGCTCGGCAAGAACGGCCGCGGCACGGCCGAGCACTACGGCATGTTGGGCGACGTGGACATCATCACCTCCACGCTCGGCAAGGCGCTCGGCGGAGCCGCCGGCGGTTTTACCGCCGGCCCGGCGGCGCTCGCCGATTACCTCACCCAGCGCTCCCGCCCACAGCTGTTCAGTAACGCGCTCCCCCCTACGGTCGCCGGCAGCGCCCTCGCGGCGGTGCGCTACGTGGAGCGGCACCCGGAGCTAGTGCGCCGCCTGCACGAGAACGCGAGCTACTTCCGCGGGCAATTGACCGCGCTCGGGTTCAAACCCCTGCCGGGTGAGACCCCTATCATCCCGGTCATCGTGGGCGAGACCGCCAAGGCCATTCAGATGAGTGAGCTGCTGCTCGAGCAGGGGGTGTTTGTCACGGGGTTCGGCTATCCCGTCGTTCCGCAGGGCCACGCCCGAGTCCGCTGCCAGTTATCGGCCGCCCACACCGGCCAGGACCTCGATTTCGCGCTACAGGCATTCAAACGCGTGGGCACCCAGCTGCGCTTGATCTGACGCCCGGTTTTCGGCATTTGTTCGGTGTTTGCCGGCTGCGCCACACGCCCTGACCTCAAGTACTTTCAAGGTTTCGAGGCTTAAAGCGAAGGGGTATCGCGTTTTCCGACCGAAACCCCTATTTTGGGGGTCGCTTTTTCGACCACCGGGGAGTCGTCCATGCGAGCAGTGACTGTCATCGGGGTGCTGTTGGCGGCCGGGGCCGGGACCCTGAGGGCCCAGCATGCCCATCAGCTCGAGATCGGCGGCTTCGGCAGTTACAGCCACTATGACAAGCAGTTCCAGCTCGATAATCAGTTCGGTGGTGGCGGCCGGCTCGCGTTCTACTTCAACGACTATCTGGGGCTCGAAGTCGACGGCAACGTCGCCTACCCTTTCCCGAAGTCAGGCGGGCGGCACACGCAGGTACGCTACGGCAGCGCCAGCCTCGTCATCAACGGGGGGGGGACGCACAACGTTCTCTATGTGCTGGCGGGCTATTCCCGCCTCGACATGGGCGTCAATCCACCCTACAACTTTGCCTTGCACGCGGCGCACGGTGGGCTGGGCGACCGGGTCTTCCTCACCGACCGCCTGGCGCTCCGGCTCGAGGCGCGCGCCTACTATGCCCCGAAGAGCTGCTGTCTGAGCTCGACGTGGGTGGGTCACGTGCTCGGCTCGGCGGGCCTCTCGTTCTTCATCGGCGGCGGCGGCCCGCATGAGGAGCTGCCGCCGCCGATTCCCAAACCAAAGCGCGATTCCATCATCGCTGCGGGGGGCAAGCCGCCCGAAGCTCCACGACCGACGCGCGCGGGGCCGACCTACGAGCAGCGCACCAGCGACTGGGCCCACAAGTGGTATTGGGGCGCGCAAGGTGGTCTGTTTGTCTTCAGGACCAACTACGACAGCTACGCCTTCGAGCCGACCTTCGGCGGGCATTGGCTGGTGACGGGCAAACGGACGGCGCTGTACGTCTCGTACGAGCAGTCGTTCTTCCTGTCGGACCGGCACACGACGATGGTCGAGCCCGGCGGGACGATCGAGCCGGGAAACGTGGCATTCCACGACATGCGCCGCATCATGGTGGGTGTACTGGCCTTCCCGGCGCAGAAGCGGGTCGAGCCGTTCGGCGGCGGCGGGTTCGCGATCATGCAGCTCCTGAACCCCCAGGTGACGTGCTCGAGCTGCCAGAATCTGTCACAGTTCTCCCAGATGCAGGACCAAGCCGACGCAGCGGCGAGCAAGGCGTTCTTCTGGTGGATGGGGGGGGTCGACATCAAACAGGGGAGGCTCGCGCTGTACGGCCATTACATTCTGACGTCGTCGGCCCGGGGCTTCCTCATCCAAGGCACCACCCACACGTTCCAAGGCGGCATCCGCTACAGTATGGGCACCGCCAAGGAAGGGGTCAGCGAAGGGCACTGAGCAGGCGGAGGAAGTTCTCTCCCAGGATCTTCGCGACGTCGCCGTCCGAGTAGCCGCGCGCCCGCAGGGCCGCGACCACCAAGGGCAGCGACGTCGCGTCTTTCATGGGGGCAGGCAGGATGCTGGTGCCGTCGAAGTCGCTCCCCAGCCCCACGTGCTCGATCCCCATCATCTGGACCGCGTGGTCGATGTGGTCCACCAGCCGATCGAGCCCGGGCACACCGAGGCTCTCGGCCTGCTCGCCCACGAACTTGTCGATCTCGAAGGCCGACTCACCCGGGCGCCCGCGGTAGCGGGCGTGGATCGAGTCGGTCTCCGGCCGCAGGCGGCGCCGCAACTCTTCATACTGCGCCCGGAAGTGATCGTCGAGAAACACCGGATAGAAGTTGATGCCCACAACGCCGCCGTTCTTCGCGATGGCGCGCAGCTGCGCGTCCGACAGGTTCCGCGGGTGACGCGCGATCGCCCGGCAGGACGAGTGCGACGCGATCACGGGCCGCGAGGTCGTCGCCAACACGTCCCAGAAGGTCGAGTCCGAGACGTGCGATACGTCCACCAGCATACCCAGCTGGTTCATGTGCCGCACGACGCGCTTGCCCAGGTCGGTCAGACCACCGTGGCGTCGCTCGTCGGTGGCTGAGCCGGCCCAGTCGTTGCCGTTGTTCCACGTGAGCGTCATGTAGCGCACGCCCCGGCGATACAACGAGTCGAGGTTCGCGAGCGAGTTCTCGATGGCGTGGCCGCCTTCCACGCCCAGCAGCACGGCGATGTGACCCCGAGCCACGGCCCCCCGCACTTCGTCGGCGTCGGTCGCGAGCTCGGCGATGGGTTGCGTATCCACCAGCGCCTGCACTGCGTCGATCAACGCCAGCGCGCGCCGGAACGCGGTCCCCGGCCCGTACCGCGCATCCACCCAGATCGAAAAAAACGCGGCCGAGAGGCCGCCTTCCTGCATCCGCGGGAGGTCGACGTGACCGTCCGGCAGCCGCGCCGAGATGTCGGCTTTCATGTCGAGCATCCGCTGCGCCGTGTCGATGTGGCCGTCGAGGATGATGGGCTGCTGGAGCACGAGGAGCAGACCTACCGGGAGACCCATGGCGAGCCCTCGATCAGGAACCGCAGCGGCCAGTCCGCTGCCCGCGAGATGCCGATGCGGGGTGTCGCGATGATGCCGCGTGACTGTCGTGAGGGGTTTCGCACGATCCGGAGCACGCCGCGTTGGAGCGAGACGCCGTCCAGCCGGCCGGTCACGCCCAACGCAGCGCACAACCTGGCGGGCCCCGAGCACAGCTCGCGGTCGGGCACGCCACCGCGCCGGCGGCGCATCGTGGCGAGTCCGGCCAGCGGCTCGAGCGCGCGGATCAAGACGGCGGCCGGAAACCCTACGGCTTCCGTCACGGCGTTCAGGCACCAGTGCATGCCGTAGGTGAAGTAGACGTAGGCCGTGCCGGGCGGGCCGAACAGACTCGCGTTGCGGCGGGTGCGACGGGCGCGATAGCCGTGGCAGGCCGGGTCGTCGGGGCCCACGTACGCTTCGGTCTCGACGATGCGGCCCGCCACCCGGCGGCCTCGGACCCGGCTCACGAGAAGGTGGCCCAAAAGCCTACGCGCGACCTCGGACGTGGGTCGCGCGTAGAACGCCGCCGGGAGCGCCGCACCCGTCACGCGCCGCCGGTGAGTCCGCGTTTCACCTTCGACCAGAACGACTCGCCCTCGCCTTCAGGCTCGGCGGCGGGCGGTTCCGGGGAGGTGGACGGGGCCGGCGCGGGCGGGCGCGGAGGAGGGGCAGGCGCCCGGAATGCGGCCGGTTGCTCGTCACCACCACGCTCTTCCGCCGGCGCGCGCTCTCGTCCGCCGCGGCCGCGACCGCCTCGGCGGCCGCGACCGCCGCGCTCCCGGTCTGCCCGGTTGGCGTCGTCGCCTCGCGGGCCGCCGCCCCCACCGCCTCGCCGACCGCGACCTCCCTCCCCGCGGCCGCGGCCGCCACGCTCACGCCGATTCTCCTCCATCGGGGCCTTGGGTGGCTCGGCTCCCGAGGGCGGGGAGGGCTCAATGACGGGCGGGCGCGTCGGGATCAGCTCGACGCGGGGCTTGAAGTTCGGGTCCACTTCCACGACGCCGATCTTCGGGAGCTCCGGGGGCGCCGCGCGGTGCCCCCCGCCGCGGGAGCCGCGGCGGAACCGGGCGCCGCGCGCTGGGACGCCTCCTCCCACGGGCGGCTGCACCGGTCGCATCGACGGCGGCGCCGACGACGCCGGCATCGGCGGGTCGTTCGCCTCATCCAGGTCCGGCGCGCCCACGGGCTCGGGAGCCGGCGCGCCCGGCGCCTCCTCCCGCAACTTCACGGCATACGCGCCGTCCCCCTCCAGCGAGAGATGGATGATCTCCGCGTCCTGCGCCTGTTGCAGCAGCTTGGGGAACCGCTCCGGGTCGAGCGGCTCGGCCTCCGCGCCCTTGAGTTCAATCATCGTGTCGCGCAGCTCGTCCGCGCTCACGGGCTTCGCACCCCCGCCGAGCCGGGCGAGCGCCTGCTTGAGCAAGTCGTACGCTTCGCCGATCGAGAACCTGCCCCCACCCCCACCATCACCCCCGCCCGCACTTCCGCCGCCACGTCGCCCTCGGCCCGCCTCTGGCCGTCGCTCTCGACCGCGGGAACGCTCCTCGCGCTCGTGCGGTGGGGCGCTGAATACGCCGGCGGGCTGCGCCGCAGCGCCGGGGACACCCGCGCCGAGCGCGATCTCGTACTGCCCGTTGTCCAGCTTGTTGAGGTTGATGAGTCCTTTGTGGGCCGCCTCTACCACGAACTTCGAGAAGCGCGAGAACCCTGCGTCCTTCTCGTCGAACGTGGGGTCGATCTCCTGCATAACCTGCTTCAGGCGGTCGGAGCGCATGACGTCATTGTGCGCCGTCATCTGCTTCACCGCTTCGACGACCAGCTCCCAGGGATCGCGGCGCACATACGTGACGTCGCTCTCCTTGGTGAATCCGGCGAGCTCGTTGTACGAGTAGTACTCGTCGCAATTCTGAATCAGCAGATCGCTCGACGACTCGCGGATCCCAACGCCGATCACGTACTTGCCGTACTCCTTGAGCTTCAGCACCAGGGCCGAGAAGTCCGAGTCCCCGGACAGGAGGATGAAGGTCCCGATCTCGGGGCGCGTGAAGACGAGCTCCAGCGCGTCGATCGCCAGCCGGATGTCGGTCGCGTTCTTCTTGTTGGAGCCGTAGGCCGGCGCGAAGATGAGGTCGATTGAGGACTCCGCCAGCGGCACGACGTACTGCTGGTAGCGCCGCCAGTCGGCGTAGGCGCGCTGCACAGCCACTTTCCCGCGGATGATGTCGGACTGGAGGAGCCGCTTGAGCTCCGTCTGCAGGTCCGAGCGGATCGCCATCGTCACGTTGTCGAAGTCGATCAGCAGAGCGGCGTTGGGCGCGTGGGCGGGCGGTTCGTGGTGAACCGGTCGTGGTAAGTGGGCTTGCGGCTGCGGTGTCATGTGGTTGCACTCAGTTCCAGGCCGACGACCTGCGTGAGCTCCCGTCGCTTTACCTTGCCGCTGCCGGTCAGCGGGAAGGCGTCGAAGAAGCGCACCAGGTCCGGCACTTTGTAGTATCCCTCCCTGGGCACGACGCAGGCGTCGCCCACGGCAGGGTGCGTCCGGAGGAGGTCCTCCAGCTCGCGTGGATAGTACTTGAGCTCGTGTGTGCTCAACGAGGTGGCACTCTCGGTGGGGGCGTCTTCGCGTGCTCGGCGAAGAGCGCGGCCAGATGATCTGTCGCCACGTCTACCACTTCCCCCATAACGTTCAGAGTCTTTGAAAATAAACAACTTGCGGAGTAAGGGCCACTGGCCTGCGACCGTACAGGGTTGACAGGGCCAGCTGTTTGTATCACTGTATCGTAACAATAGTACACATACGGCCCCGTGTTCGAACAGCTCGATCCTCGCAGTCCCAACCCGCTGTACGCCCAAATCGCGAACCGCTTGCGCGTCGCGATCGCAGCGGGCGAGCTGCGCCCCGGTGCGGCGCTCCCTTCGGTGCGGCACCTCGCCGCAGAGCTGCGCGTGAACCCGGCCACGGTCGTGCAAGCCTATCGCGACCTGGAGAGCGACGGGTTCGTCGAAATGCGCCAGGGCGCGGGAACGTTCGTGCGCGAGGTCCCGCCCGAAGGCCGGGCGCGCGAGCGCGCCCGCCAGGCTACCACGCTCGTCCGCCAGCTGCTAGGCGAAGCCGGACGCCTGGGCGTGTCCCTGGCCGAGCTACAGGCGGCAATCGCGGAACAGATCGGAGTGGGAACACCATGACCAACGCCATCGAGAT
>QHTK01000030.1 GCA_003220795.1 Gemmatimonadota bacterium
CGCGCGCTCGAGCGCCGCGCGATCGCGTAGGAAGCCGGCCAGCGGCGCGTCGCGAATGGCCGGCGTCATGCCGAGCTGCTGCAGGACATCCAGGATCGTTCCCACGGCCTCGAGCGCGTGCGGCACCCAGATGACGTTCACATCCATGGCGAACCGCCCGCCGCCGTACCCTGCGCGGGAGTCGCGCCAGCTCGCGGAGATCCACCGGCCCTCGGCATCCCGTGGAAACCCGACCAGATTGGTCGCCACCGGATTTCGAGCATACGCCGCCGCCTGCCGCGTCACGTACGCGAGATTGGTGACGAGCCGCTGGAGGTGGCGCTCCTCGAGCAGAAACGTGCGCTTGCGCGCGGCCGGCACCCGCTGGTCGCTCAAATAGCGGGCCGCGACCACCGGCAGCTGGAAGTCGTCGTCCACCATCACGTAGTTCTCGCGCACCGCCTGGAGGTCCTGGAGCACCGCGCGGGCCTGCGCCGCCTGACCGGCGTCCACCAGCCGGTTGTACTCGGACGCATGCTCGCGGATCGCTTGGCCGCCGAGCGCCTCCTCGTGACTTACGTCGCCCGCGGCCGAGAGCTTGCGCAACGCGCTCGCGATGACGTGCTCCGGCATCGCCGGCGCCCACACCGGCTCCATCAGCAGGGCCGTCATCAACATGTCGCGGCCGAAGTAGGTCGCGAAGTTCGGCAGCCCGGCCATCAACTTCTCCCGCGAGCAGAGCAGCTCCATGCCGCGCACTTCGCGCTCGAGCCGCCGGAACCGATCGGGATGGGCCGAATCGCCGCGGACGGTCTCGGAGAAACGGCGGAAATCGTCGTTGAAGATCTCGGCGCGCGACAGCGGCGTCAGGGCCGGGGCGTCCGTGGTCACGCGGACCCCGAAGCGGACGACGCCGCCGGCGGGCCGGCGGATCCTTACCGTGCCTCCCCTGACCGCGGCCACCGTCTCCCGAGCGTCCCCTTCCAGCGCGAGCCAGAGGTGGGTCTTGCCGTCGAAGCTCACCTGTTCGACGCGCACGACCCAGGCGGTGTCGCCGTGCTGCTCGGTGATCCGGGGCAGAAGCCGCGCACGCAGCGCGCCCGGGGTCTTCACGCCGAGCAGGGCCAGGTGCCGCGCGCGCTCGGCCCCCGGCAGCTTCGCGATATGGTCGATCAGCTGCGACAGCTCGGGCTGCGGAAATGGCGTGGCGTCGAGCGGCAGGGAGTCGCGTCTCGCGTACTGAAAGTCGCGCTCCACCCGCATCGAGCCGAGCAGCAAGAGGCCGAGTGTGATGGAGGACGGGGCTTCGAGCCCGTAGGAAACCGACCGCGTGCGTCCCGACGCGCCCACGACCGCGCTCCCTGAACTCCAGGCGAGCTCAGCCGGCGCACCGGCCGAGTCACGGGCCGTGAAACCGGCGCTCTCGTTGAGCGCGTCCGCCCAGAGGTGCACCACCCGCCCCTGGCTGCGGTTCAGATAGATCTGGAAGGCGTTGCCGCTCGCGTCCCGATACACCCGCGTTTCGTAGCCCTCGTACGCGGCGGGGTCGTCGAGTCCGGGCTCGGGGAAGGCGAGATACGGTGGAACCGTGTCTCCGGGCACCGCAGTCTGCACTACCAGCAGCAGCTCGAGCAGGCTCATCGGAAAATCGTACGGTCTGCGGAGGCGTTACGCCACCCGGGCTCTTGACGACTGACCACGCCGTGTCCCATCCTGAAGGATGGGGCGTTACGCTGCTTTCACACAGCGACTGCTCGACAGCGTGCTGGACGCACCGGGCCACACATCGAGCGAGCTACGTCGCGCCGCGCTGGCGCGCGCGGCGCGGCCCGGCGTGCCTGGCGACGGCCTGGCGGCCCCGCTCGGGCGCTACGTCGACACGGTGGCCCGCCACGCCTACAAGCTCACGGACGACGACCTCACCGCCCTGCGGCGTGCGGGCAGCTCGGAGGACGCGATCTTCGAGATCACGGTCTCCGCGGCGCTCGGCGCCGCGCTCGACCGGCTCGAGCGCGGGCTCGCCGCGCTGCGGGGCGAGGAGCCGGACTGATGCGGCTCCGTATAGTCGAGCACGGTCATCGCCTGCCGCAGCGGCTCAAGCTCCTCCTCATCCGCCTAGTGAGTGGGCGTCGCGTGCCCGACGTCGTCAAAACGCTGCTCTACCGGCCGGAGTTCTTCGGTCGCCCGATGTGCGACTGGACGCAGGCGGTGATGCGCGGGCCGTCGGAATGGAGCGTCGGCGAGCGCGAGCTGTTCGCCGCGTTCACGTCGCGCCTGAACCAATGCCTGTTCTGAACGGGTGCCCACGGCGCGGTCGCGTCGCTGGCCCTTAGGGACGAGCAGCTGGTCGAGGCGGTGCTGGCCGATTGGCGCACCGCCCGGGTCGATCCCAAAGTCCGAGCCGCGCTCGGCTTGCTCGAGAAGCTCACGCTCACCCCGGCGGAAGTGCGGCCGGCGGACGTAGAGCCACTCCGCGCCGCCGGCGTGAGCGATGCCGCGATCGAGGACGCGATTCACGTCTGTGTGCTGTTCAATGTCTACGACCGGCTCGCCGACTCGCTCACCTTTCATCTGCCAGGCCCCGACGGCTACGCGGCGTCGGGGCGCAACCTCATGCGGCGCGGGTACGTGCTCTAGATCCTTGGCGCCTGCGGCGCTCAGGATGACAGACTCGCTCGCTCCTTTTCACTGTTCTTTTTGCCGCAGTCGCCCGGCGCTGTCATCCTGAGCGAGCGCGCGGAACGCGCGCGAGCGAAGGATCTCCACGCCGCGCGTGTTGTACGTCTCCAAGTACCGCGTGTGCGCCGCGTCCGTGGGGTATGCTTCGTCCGCGCCGTAGGGGTAGCGCGACATGCCGTGGAACGGCAGCGGGGCGACCGTCGCGCCCATCGCGGTGTTCCGATCGGAGTCCTTGAGCCACGCGTCGGTGTACAGCAGGAAGTCACGCGTCCAGCCGGGTGGCAGCGGTGGTGCGGCGCTCGCGTCGAACGTCAGCGTGGTCTCGTCTCCCGGTGCGATGATCACGTACATGTCGTCGGGCGCGCGCACTAAGGGCAGCACGTCGCCGTAGCGCGTGTACCGGCCCACGATCGGCTCCCACGGCGACTCCCGGGACACGTCCTCGTAGACGGCCCACTCGGGTCCGTAACGCCCGCCCTTGCGGTACAGTCGCGAGAATCCCCGGTAGTGGAGGTCGGCTGTCGCGGGATCGAGCGCGGTGATCGATGAGGAAGTGCGAGAGCGAGCGGCCGCGACGAAGGCTTGGTCCCAGTAGATCTCCATGTTCGTGCGGATACGCACGTGGTGGTCGGCGCTCAGGAACTTCCCCGTGAGATCCACGATCACCGTCTTGTTCTTGCCCGACGGGAAGGGCACATCGGCTAAGCGGCGCCAGCGCCCCTGGGCGTCTTTCACCTCGAGGTAAGGAAAGACGACGCCCGGCTTCCCCGACTGGGCCAAGGCGATGTTGATACTGGCGTCGGTCGGGTAGATCCACCCCGCGAGAAACAGGTAGACACTGTCGCTCTCCAGGCCCTTTAGGTCGCCCAAGTCGAGAATCAGGTCGTGGAGGGTGGCCAGGCCCTGGTAGCGCGTGAGCGTGAGCGGTGCCACATAGCGATCATCGCGCGCGCGCAGGGCGGGGAGCCAGTCGGTGCCGTGCTCGTCCGTCGCGGAGACCGGCGGCCGGGGATGCGAGACCGGGTACAGCCGCAGCGCCGCGGGACCCGGCGCGGGCGGCACGAACCCCTCGTCTACGTACACGTCCACCGAATCGGGGTGGTCCACCGCGAGGAGCTTCGCCTGGTCGAGATAGGCGGTCTCCCATAGCTCCTCGGTGAGCTGCAGGACGTAGCGGCCGTTTCGGGGCGCGAGGGCGCGACCCGGTATTCGCATGTACTCCCGCGAGGCGTGCGGCGGCGCGGACGCGATGTCAGTTCCGCCGGCCATGATGCCGAGCGGCATGCCGAGCGCGCTGCGCCACATGACGTCCGTCACGAACCGGAAGGCCGTTCCGTCCCAGGCGTACAGAAAGGGACATGACCCCTTGAGGATCTGCTGCTCGAGGATGTCCGCGTCGGTCCCAGGGTAGTAGACCGTCTGCGCGACGCCATTGGGCCACCGCACGCGCAGGACGTCGGCCTTGAGGCGCTGGCCCAGCCCGAAGTGCGTCACGGGACCCGTCACGACGCGCGACTGGTACAGCTTGCCTGCCCGCAGCTCGAGCGTCGCGCCGATGCCGAAACGGTTGTTCTTGCCGCTCCCCGTCCGCAGGGCGGTGAGCTCGACCTTCACATACTGGTTGGCGTTGCCGCCGTCGTTAAGGAGCAACCGCGGCCGCCCGTCCTCTCCCACGACGATCAAGTCCAGGTCGCCGTCGCGATCGTAATCCACCGCCGCGACCCGGCGGGCGGCGCGCAGGTCGTCCGGCAGAATCGCCGAGTGATCCACGAACCGACCGGTCTGATCGTTGCGGAACAGGTAGACGCCGCGCGCTCCCGCTTTGGTCGGGGCGCCGACCACCACGAGGTCGAGGAAGCCGTCGTTGTCGTAATCGAAGAAGAGGGCGGCTCGCGCCGCGAGGGTGCCCAGCGTCGCGAACGCCGCGCTGCGGCGATCGGATTCGAAGGTCCCGTCGCCGCGGTTGTGGTAGAGGACGGGGGCCGTTCCGCCCGCGGAAGCGACGAACAGGTCGAGGAACCCGTCGTTGTCGTAGTCGCCGACCGCGACCGCCGCGGCGTGGCCCTGCGCTCCGCCTTGCGTCAAGCCGCTTGCTGCGGTCGCATCCTCGAAGCGGCCCTGTCCCGCGTTTCGAAACAGCGTGAGTCGCCCGTCGTTTCCCACGACGACCAGATCCACAAGTCCGTCGCCGTCCAAGTCGCCGAACGCGGCGTCGCGGGTCCCGCCGGCTCCGCCCCCCAGGCCCATCGGGCCGGCCATTTCCTCGAACCGCCCACCGAGGACGTTGCGATAGACCCGGTTCCCGGAGGGCGTGGCGAGGAACAGGTCTACGTCGCCGTCGTGATCGAGATCCACGAACAGCGCCGCCGTGGCGGGCGGCGCGCCGCCCAGGCCGGCCGCGGCGGTGACATCGGTGAACGTCGAGTCGCCGGCGTTGCGGAACAGGGCGCCGCCGCTCGCGGTCGCCACATACAGGTCGGGCCGCCCGTCGTTGTCGTAGTCGCCGAACGTCGCGGCGACCGCCCCCCCCGCCCGATCGCGCAGCCGGATGCCGGCGCGGTCTGTCGTCTCGGTAGCATGTGCCAGCTCGTTGTGGAACAGGTGGGCCCCAACGAACACATCCTCTGCGCCGTCGCGGTCGTAATCGCCGATCGCGAGCGCGACGTCGCCGGCGGTGTCGGGGAGGGGCGGCACGCCGCCGAGCCCAACGGTGGTTGTCACGTCGCTGAAGCGGATCGCCGCGGCGATGGTGCGCGCGTCCTGCGCCGGCGGCGTGATGACCGGATTGAATGTCAGGATGGGGTAGCCGGGCGGCGCGCCGCCCGCGCCGCGCAGCTTCTCGAGGCTCGCCTGGTAGGGCGCGGTCGTTTCCATGAAGCGATGAAACGTCGCAGCGGGCACGGCCGCGGCGGCGGCGCGACCGGCGCGCGCCAAGCCGAGGGCCTGTTGGAAGAACCGGTTCGCCTCTCGCGGCAGCTCGGGGAGCTGCCGCTCGAGCGCCTCCAATTCGGCCGCCGCCGAGTCTGCCGCGCCGCGGGAGACCAGCGCGTCCACCAGCTCGAGCCGGGCCGCCACGTTGTTGGGCGCGCGTCCCACGATCCGCCGGAGGTAGGTCTCCTTGGAGGCCGGGTCGAGCGCGGCCAGTTCGTACAGCGCGCGCAGGTCGTCAGGGCTGCGCCGCAGCACGCGATCCACCTCGTGTCGCGCCTCGACGGTGCGGCCCGTGAGCTCGTAGACCTTGGCGAGCGTCAGGGCGATGTCGTCGCTCGCCGTGTCCCGGGCCGCCGCCCGGCGGATCTCCCGCTCGGCCACGTCGTAACGACCCAATCGCAGGTGCACCAGTCCGAGATTCGCGTAGCCCAGCGCCTGATCGGGCGCCAGCGCGACGATCTTCGAGAACGCCGTTTCCGCCTGGGCGAGCTGCTCGCTCCGCAGGTACGCGAGGCCGAGCGTCCGCGCGGTGAGGATCGCGGCATCGCGCTCGAGGCTCCCGCCGGCCGGCTCGCTCCCCCGGCCGCGGCAGCCGGCAAGAAGCAGCGTGGTGGCGATGGCGAGACCCTTCAGGGCAGGGGGACTCATGGTGGCTGGCAACATCGTTCCGTCCTTGCCGGGGGACAAGGCCACGCGATATGGTTCACGGCGTGACGTTTCTACGCGTGCGGCGGCTCGTCCTCACCACGGTGTTTCTCGGAGCCGTCCTCCTGGTCGTCGCGCTGAATCGCGGGCGACCGGACGAGCGGGGCGGCGCGGGAGCCGCCCCGCCCGGCTTTTCGCTGCGCGACGTGGCGCACCAGGCGGGCATCGATTTCGTCCATCACGCGCCGACGCTCGATCACCGGATCGACAACGTCGCCCCGCTCGTGGCGGCGCTTGGGGCGTCCGTGTCCGTCAGCGACGTCAACAACGACGGCTGGCCCGACCTCTACTTCACGAACAGCCGGTTCGGATTCCCCAACGCGCTCTATCTCAACCGGGGCGACGGCACGTTCGTCGACGTCGCGCGGAGCGCGGGCGTCGCCGACCTGAACCGCCCAGGCGAGGGCGTGTCGATGGGTGCCGTGTGGGGCGACTACGACAACGACGGGCTCGAGGACCTGCTCGTCTACAAGTGGGGATACCTCCAGCTGTTCAAGAACCTCGGCAACCTGCATTTCAAGGACGTGACCGCCGCCGCGGGACTGCGCCAGTGGATGAACAGCAATGGGGCGGTGTGGCTCGACTACGACCGGGACGGGCTGCTCGATCTCTACGTCACCGGCTACTTCCGCTCCGACATCGATTTCTGGAACTTGCGGACGACCCGCATCATGCACAACAGCTTCGAGTTCGCGACCAACGGCGGGAAGAATCGCCTGTTCCATAACCTCGGGAACGGTCGGTTCGAAGACGTCACCGACCAGATGGGGGTGGGCAGCACCCGCTGGACCCTCGCCGCCGCCGCCGCGGACTTCAACGGCGACGGCTGGCCCGACCTGTTCCTCGCGAACGACTACGGGCCGGAAGAGCTGTTCGTCAACGATTCCGGCAAGCGGTTCGTGCTCACGAAGGCCGGCCTGGAGAGTGACTCGAAGAGCGGCATGTCGGCCTCGCTCGGCGACGTGCTGAACCGCGGGCGGCTCGATGCGTTCGTGACCAACATCTCGGAGCGGGCCTACCTGTTCCAAGGCAACAACCTGCGCCTCAACTTCTTGCCGGAGCTGGGACGGTTCCAGCAGGGCGCCGAAGGCGTCATCGCCGACGCCGGGTGGGCCTGGGGAGCGCAGCTGGGCGACCTGGACAACGACGGGCGCAACGAGCTGTTCATCGTCAACGGCTACGTATCGGCGGACCGGGACCGGAGCTACTGGTACGCCATGTCGAAGGTCGCCGGGGCGAACGGGAACGTGTTCGAAGACGCCCGCAACTGGCCCGCCATCGGCAGCGCCAGCCTGTCCGGATACGAGCGGTCCCGGGTGCTCGTGAACCGCGGCCTGGCGGGCTGGACGGATGTGGCCGCGGCCGTCGGCGTGACCGACGAGTACGACGGGCGCGCGGTCGCGCTGGTCGACCTGTTCAACCGCGGGGTGCTCGACGTGGTGGTCGCGAACCAGAACCAGCCTGCGCTGCTCTATAAGAACACCGTTCGACCGGGGAACCATTGGATCGGGTTCAAGCTGGTGGGGACGCGGAGCAACCGCAGCGCGATCGGCGCGGAGGTGACGGTCGACGCCGGGGGGACCCGCCAGCTCAAGATCGTGGACGGCGGGATGGGTTTTGCGAGCCAGAACGACCGGCGGCTGCACTTCGGCCTGGGCAGCGCGTCGCGCGTGGATCGCGTGGTGATCCGCTGGCCCTCGGGCGCGCGCCAGATGGTCGAACACGCCGAGGTGGACCGCCTCAACACCATCACCGAGCCGCCCTCCGCAGGCGCAGTACCGTGACCGCCGCGGCGCTCGGGGGGGGGCTCCGCGGGCGGAGCCGCACGCTCTGGGCCCGGCTGGGCGAGGTCGATCCCCGCTACCTCGTGTCGTTCCTCATCACGCTCATTCTGGTGGTGGGGGAAGCGCGCTACGGCATTTTGGGCGGCTACGACCGCCTCGCCCTCAGCCTGGGCGTATGCGTGGCGACCGAGCTTGCCTTGGCGCGCCTCGTGGGGGGCCGCAGCGCCGCGCTCCAGAGCGCGTACGTCACCGGCATCAGTCTCGCGCTCCTGCTCAAGCCGCGGGCCGGTCTGCTCTGGCCGTTTGCCCTGGGCGCGTTCCTGGCCATCGCCTCGAAGTACGTGCTCGCCTATCGCGGCCAGCATCTGTGGAACCCGAGCAATTTCGCGATCAGCCTGCTGCTCCTGATCGCACCGGGCAGCGTGGCGATCCTCAGTCACCAGTGGGGGAACCACTTCGCCACCAACGCGGTGATCTGGGCCTTCGGGCTGCTGATCGCCTCCCGGGTGCGGGTGCTGCACGTGACCCTCACGTACGTCGGGTGCTACCTGCTGCTCGCCGCGGCGCGCAGCGCGCTGGTCGGTACCCCGCTGCTCGCCGAAGTCGCGCCGATCACGGGCCCGATGTACCAGCTCTTCATCTTCTTTATGATCACCGATCCGCGGACGACGGTCGGCTCGAGGCGCGGACGGATCGTGGTGGCTGCGCTCGTCGCGGTGGCGGAGGCCGCGATCCGCCTGGCGGCCGATCACCAGGTGGCGGGGCTTGGCGCGCTCTATCCCGCGCCCCCGATCCTCGCGCTGGCGATCGTCGGCCCCGTCGCCAAGCTCGTCGACCTTTGTGCTTTTTTTCACAATCCTCGTCGGTCTCCTTGACAGGTCAACCGCTGACGCGTCTTTTATTGCCCGCGCCCCCGCTCGCAGTCGGGCGCAGCGCTTCGCGTCGCCCAGTCTGCCGGTCGTCATCGGCAGCGTGCCTCGCGCCCGTCAGAGGTTGTGGGACGCACTGAGGACTGCCATATGCGTGCGGTGCCAATGCTCGCTGCGTACAGTTGTGTGCTGCTCGCCGGCTCGCCGACGTCCGTCGTCGGTCTCGCCGGCGCGACGCAACGTGCGGGCATGACCAGCCCCGTCTACTTGATCATCCGCACCGCCGACGCCGGGATGACCGTGCAGGACCGAAACGTGCTGCTCACCACATATCGCGAGCCGATCACCAAGCAAGGCCTGAAGGCCATGCGCAGACCCGTCGGATGAGGAGGCAGGGTTCCATGCCAAACGTGCTATTGCGGAATAACGTCCTGCGTGCGATTGGAGCGAGTGCGCTCCTCGCATTGTCCGTGACCGGCGTGGCGTGGGGCCAGGGGGTGCAGGTCTCCGGCACCGTCACATCCGGCACGACACGTGAGAAGCTCTGGGGAGTGACGGTGCGCGTCAAAGGCACTGGCACCCAGACCATCACGGACCAGCAGGGGCGGTATGCGCTCGTCGCTCCCCCCAATGCTGTCCTGGCCTACTCGATCATCGGCTACCGCGGGGCGGAGAGACCCGTGGGTGGGCAGGGCACCATCGATATCGCGATGGAGCAGGCTCCTACCATGCTGCAGGAAGTGGTGGTCACCGGATATCAGACTCAGCGCCGCTCCGACATCACGGGAGCGGTGTCCAGCGTCAACCTCCAGAGCGCGAACCGTCAGACCTCAACCAGTGTGCTGCAGCGCCTTGACGGACGCATTCCCGGTGTAACGGTGAATAACAGCGGCTCTCCCGGATCCCGCAGCACCGTCCGCATCCGCGGCGTCAGCTCGTTTCACGACAACGATCCCCTCTACATCATCGATGGGACGCCGGTCGACGATTCGTACCTCAACTTTTTGAATCCGAAGGACATCGGGGAAATCCAGGTTCTCAAGGATGCCTCGTCCGCCTCGATCTACGGCTCGCGCGCGAGCAACGGCGTCGTCATCATCGAAACGAGGAAAGGACGGTCGGGCGGGCGGCTCGTGTCGCTCGACGTGCGCACCGGCGTCGCCTCGCCGGTCCGCGGCTACGATGACTTTGTGATGTCCGATCCGTTGCAGTATTTCCAAGTGATTAAGCGGGCCTACCACAACGCCGGTCAGGCCATCCCACCCGAGGTCACGGCGATCTACGGGGACACCCTCAATCCGTCGGTCCCCCGATACACCTACATCACTCCCGGGGTGACGGTCGTGACGCGCGACGCATTTGGTCGTCCGGACTCCATCAACCGGTCGATGTACGCCTATCCCAACACGTTGATCATGCCCGGGAGCGCCGGGACGGACTGGTGGAAGGCGGTGTTCGGCCCGGCGCAGTACACCGATGCCAACCTGGCGCTATCGGGCGGCGGGACGGACAATGCCTACAACGTGTCGTTCAGTTACTTGAAGCAGGATGGCACGGCGGCGTACAACCAGCTGCAGCGCGGCACGGTGCGCATCAACACGGCGTTCACTGTGAATAAGATGACGCTCGGTGAAAACATCGCCGTGTCGCGTGATCAGGGCTACGGTGGGCTCGACGACAATGCACTCGGCGAAGGTAACATCGTCGGCAAGAACATCCTGATGCAGCCGGTTGTCCCCATTTACGACATCGGGGGGAATTTCGCTTCCGGGAAAGCGACCGGGTTAGGGAATAACACGAATCCGCTCAAGTATGCGTGGGCGCGGCGCTTCGACAGAAACACCAACGACCGGGCCATCGGCAACGTGTTTGGAAGGTTCGAGGTGGTGCCGGCGCTCGCCCTCCGCAGCCAGTTCTCATTTAACCTGACCCAAGGTCAATTCACGGGCTTCACTCCCACGACGTTCGAGAACTCCGAAGCCAACGCCGTCAACTCGATCGTCGAGAACGACAACCGGTCGACGACGTGGACGTTCACGAACACACTGACGTACGCGCGGACCATGGAGCGGCACACCCTCTCCGTGTTGCTCGGCCAGGAAGCGAACTCCAGCTCAGGCCGGTTCATCACGGGAGGTATCTCGGGTCTCTACAACGACGATCCCGCGAACCGCTACATCCAGGATGGCCTTGGCTCGGCGTCCAGCAAGACCGTCAACACCACGGGGTTCTTCGACCGCCTGCTCTCGTTCTTCGGGAAGGCCGACTACAACTACGGCGAGAAGTATTATGCCAGCGTGACGCTGCGGCGGGACGGCTCATCCAAATTCGGCACCGATAACCGGTGGGGGACGTTCCCGGCGTTCAACGTCGGGTGGAGGGCGTCGCGGGAATCCTTCTTCCCGCAGGACGGCTTCTTCTCGAACGCCATGCTGCGGTTTGGGTGGGGGATCACCGGCAACCAGCGGATTCCGGGTGGCCGGATCGTCTCCGCGCTCGGCGGCGGCACGGGGGACACGTTCTACGACATCAGTGGATCGGGAACGAGCATCGTACCCGGATTCCGGCAGATCGCGACGGGGAACCCGAACCTGAAGTGGGAAGAGAACAAGTCCGGTAACATTGGTCTCGACCTCGAGTTCTTGAACGGCCGCGGCAATTTCACGGTTGACCTGTATTCGCGGACCACCGACAATCTGCTCTTCGACCCCCGGGCCCCCTCTGCCGCGGGCGCGGTCAGCCCGGCAATTCAAAACGTCGGCAAGATGCGCAACAAGGGATTCGATTTCGCCGTCGCCTACAGCGGCACCGTGGGTGGCGGTAAGGTCTGGAGCGCGGCCTTCAATGGCAGCCATTATCGGAACGAGATCCTGTCGATCGATGGCCAGCTCACCAGCTTTCAGGGTCCCGGCGGTCCCCAGATCACTCGTATTGGGAATCCGGTCATCAACATGATCGGCCAGCCGATCGGCGCCTTCTATGGCAAGGTGGCGAACGGGTATTACCCCTCGGCCGTGGACGCCGCCGCGCATCTAACGAACGCCGCCGGGACCTGTGGGACACCGCCCTGTCAGCCTGGGGCCGTCGTCGGGGGACTCCGGTACGTCGACATCAATGGCGACGGGAAGATCGACGCGAACGACCGCACGATTCTCGGCAGCCCGCATCCCGATTTCACGGCGGGCCTGGATTTGGGATTCCGGATGGGCGCGTGGGACTTGAGCGCGACGCTGTTCGGGTCCTTCGGAGCCAAGATCTACGATGCGCAGAAGGACTTCTACGTGTTTCGCGACTTCTCGACCAACGTCGTCAGCGACCGGCTCACGAACTCCTTCTGCATCACGGGCGATGAAGGATGCACCAATCCGGGTGACCAGAGCGCGAAATACCCCCGCCTCAATCAGAACGACAACGGGAGCGACGACATCAGTAGCTTCTTCGTTGAGAGTGGATCGTATGTCAGGCTGCGCTCACTGCAAGTCGGCTTCACCGCTCCCGCCAATCTGTTCCCCTGGCTCCCATCGGGGCGTATCTATCTACAAGCGGAGAACCTGTTCACGATCACGGGGTACGCCGGACTGGATCCGTCATTGCCCGCTCGGGCATTCACCGGGGCATCGGGCGACATCCGTGACCAGTTCCGCAATGTTGACGTGGGAGTGTATCCGACGAGCAGAACGTTCACGATCGGGATCAGCACCACTTTCTAGTGCGATCGTCTTTATCCAAGGGACGGAAGGCGATGAAAAACTCATGGATCTTTAAAGTGGCGGTCGGCACGGCATGCCTCGGGCTCGGCCTGTCCATCACGTACGCGTGCAAAGACTTTCTCGACACGCCGGCGCAGGGTACGCTGAATGAGAATGCCCTGGCGACCAAGGCGGGCGTGGAGGGCTCGCTGATCGCCGCCTACCGGTCGCTCGACTGCAACAATGCCACCAATGGCAACTGGGGGTGCGCGGCCAGCAACTGGCCGTTCGGGAGCATCACCAGTGACGATGCGTATAAGGGCTCAGAGGCCTCCGACCAGCCCCAGGCCACGAAGCTCGAACTGTACGTGTGGAGCAGCGACCAGGCGCAGGACTATTTGGACAGGAAGTGGGCGAGCATGTACGAAGGCGTGCGGCGCGCCAACGCCACCATACAATTCCTGGAAAAGGTGAGCCGGCTGAAACCGATCGAAATCTCGCGCGCCGACTCGATGGGCATCAGAGGAGAAGCACTCTTCCTGCGCGCGCATTATCACTTCGAGGCGTGGCGGATGTGGGGCAACATTCCCTACTACTTCGACACCGATACGACTCCGGTCGTGCAGGGCGGTTTCCGCAAGGCGAACAACCTCGGCGCCGATTCCGTCCCCAAGCTCATCATCGCCGACCTCAATGCCGCCATCGCGCTCCTTCCGGACAAACCGCGGAACGGCCAGGCCGGACGAGTCACATCGTGGGGTGCGAGAGCGTATAAGGGGCGGGTGTTGGTGTACATGCATCAGTATGCGGCGGCCGTCGCGACCCTGGACAGCGTCGTGACGTCTAACGCGTTTGGGCTCGAGACCAGCTTCGATCACGTCTGGACCGGTTTCCACGGCTTCGCCAACGGCAAGGAAACGATCCTCGCGTACGAATCATCGGTCAATGACGGAGAGCCGAACGGCAATAATGCGAACTACGGCGAGCGGCTCAACTTCCCCCATTCCGGCAGCCCGTTCAAGTGCTGCGGCTTTCATCAGCCGTCGCAGAATCTCGCGAACTTTTTCGCGGTGGATGGCGCCACCGGCCTTCCGAAGGCGTTCACGAGCCCCGCCACCTGGAACAACCGAGACTCGGTTTGGGTCGCGTCGCCCACGGATACGGTCGATCCGCGGTTGGACTGGACGATCGGCCGGGACTCGGTGCCGTACAAGGATTGGGGCATGCACAGCATCGCGTGGATTCGGGCCCCGGGGTACGGCGGCCGGTATAGCCCCAAGAAGAACGCGCAAGAGAAGGCCAGCGGCGCGGTGAGCAAGGTCGGTTGGCAGCCAGAGCAGGAGAATGGCGTCCACATCCATATTTTCCGTTACGCCGATATGCTGCTGCTCGACGCCGAGGCGAAGGTGGAGACCAATGACCTTGCCGGCGCTCAGGCGATCGTCAATCAGATCAGAGCGCGAGCAGCCGTTGCCGCGCAGGGGTGCGGTGCCGGATCCTCCAACGCTGCATTAGTAGCGAAGTATCCCGTGTGCACGAACGATGATCGCATCGCCGTGCCCCTCACCGATCCGTCAATTCGTTGGGCAACCTACAAAGTCTCCCCGTACACGACGCCCTGGCCAGATCAGGCCACTGCTCGAAACGCGGTCCGCATCGAGCGCCGCCTCGAACTGGCCATGGAGGGCCAACGGCTATTCGACCTGCGGCGGTACGGGGGCCCCTACGCTCAACAAGTGATGACCGCTTACTTGACGGCGGAAATGACGCCCGCGCGGAGGGCATACAAGGGCGCGCAGGTGCCCTATGCAACGCCGCTCAACGATTACTACCCGATTCCACAGGTGGAGATTGATCTGAGCACGGTCGCGGGAGTAAAGCGACTCGCGCAGAACCCTGGCTGGTAGTCCGAGCGGCGCCTAACGGCGCCGGATGATGAATGCCTGCAGGGAATCGCCGTTGTTCGCGACGAACACGGCCTTCCCTGCAGGCGTTTTGACTAAGGCCAGCCCTGTGACGTCTCGGGGCGCCAGGAAGCCGCTCTCTCCCGCGGGGATCGGCGTGAAGTGGCCCCGGCCGTCCCCCTTCAGCCACAGGCCGTTGCCGGCGTCAGCCGGGGGGGTGTTGGGCTCCGTCTCGGACAGGTTGCCGGCAACGATCAGGTCGAGGTTCCCATCGCCGTCCACGTCGTCGGCGATGATCCCGCGGATCGGTGCGATCTGCGCCAGATTGGGCAGCGGCACCGACGTGAACGTGCCGTCGCCGTTGTTCTGCAGGTAGACGCTGGCAAACGTATCCGTCTGATAATGCAGGGCGTGTCGCAATTGGGACGCGCCGAACAACTGCTCGACGGACGCCGTCGCAAACGACGCGTAGGTCGGGAATCGCAGCGCCGCGGTATAGATGGACGGTCCCAGTCTCGCCCGGCCGAAGACCGGATACTCCGTGCCGCCGATTTGCTGCGTCAGGACGATGTCGGTGGTCCGACTCCCGGTGAAATTATCCGCATAGACCCCGAATCGGCTCTGCGGCGACGTCGTGTACGCGAAGTTCAGCCCCACATTACCCGCAACCAGATCGGGACGGCCATCGTGGTTGAAGTCGCCGACCGCCAGGCTGTACCACCACCCCCGCATCGGCGGCAGGCCCATTGGTGCGGTGACATTGCGCAGGTGAGCGCCATCGTTCTTGAAAAACTGCAGCGGCATCCACTCTCCCGCCGTGACGAGATCCAGCTTGCCGTCGCCGTCGAAATCGATCCACACGGCCGCCGTGATCATCCCGCCGGGGTTCATCAGTTCGGGACAGACCAGGGCGGTGACGTCCGTGAAGTGGCCCCCGTCGTTGCGGAGGATGTAGCTGCGCGCCGGGTAGGGATAATTCCGCGGCGCCAGTCGACCGCCCACAAAGAGATCGGGTTTGCCATCGCCGTTGAAGTCGCCCACCGCGATCGCTCCCTTGCTGGTGAGCATCGCGGGTAGCGCCGCGCTGTCTCGCACAAAGCGCCCGCCGCCACGATTGATGTACAGACGGTCCTGCAACCGTGGCGACCGCGGCGCCAGTCGATAGCTGCCACTCGCGACGTACAGATCGGGCAGGCCGTCGCCATTGGCATCGAAGAATGTCGCTCCCCAGTCCGTGTAGGCGCTGTCGGCTGCCCACGGCTGCCCCGCGACTGATTCCACAAAGCCGCCGCCGGGACGTTGCAGGAACAGCTTTCCGGGAATCCCATCCGCGCCCCCCACGTAGACGTCCTCGAGGCCGTCACCGTCGACGTCCCCCACGGCGAGTGGCGGCCCTTGCCTCGAGAGTGGATAAGGTAGCAAAGGCTGCACTGTGAAATCGACCGACTCGCTTGCAGGCTGCGCGAATCGCAACGCGATAGCCGGGTCCATCGGCTCGAACAAGCGGTGTCGGCTATCGGGTATCGGGTGACGACGGCCGGAGGCTGCATGCGTGGCGTCGGATTGCTTGAGGATCAATAGCTGGTCGGCGGCGACATGAGTCAGTATCTGCACCCGCCGGTCGGGCCAGACGACGCGCAGGCTATCCACACGCGTCGCCGCGCCGAGACCGAAATGGGGCCGGTCATCCACCGTAGACGTGTAGCCGCGGTAGGGGGATTGGTAGATGTACTGCTTCTGCCCCCCCGCCGTGAGGATCAACGTCGATCCGATCCCCGACCGGTTGGGCGACTCCCCCGCGAGCTTGATCTCGAGATAGTGATGCGCATCGTCCTTGGGTGCGACATTCTCATAGATGAATGCGGGCGCGTCGATGTTATTCACCACGAGATCGAGCCTGCCGTCGTTGTTGAGATCGGCATAGGCCGCGCCGTAAGAATAGCCGGGTTGGTCCATTCCCCATGCTGTGGTCTTGTCGGTGAACGTCAGGTCCCCGTTGTTCCGGAAGACGTAGTTGGACACCCGGTAACCGGGCAGCTCCTTCAGGAGATTCAGCGCCCCTCGCTGGTCGCCAGCTCGGCGTGCCCTGAATACCTCCATCTGGTAATCGAGATCGATGGTCCCTTTGGGATAGCCGTTGGTGATGACGATGTCTTTGTATCCATCATTATCGAAATCGCCGAACAGGGCGCTCCAGCTCCAGTCCGTGTACGCGAGGCCCGCCAGGTGGGCGATTTCACTGAACATGACAGCACCGTTGTTGGTGACGCCGTTGCTCATCTGCAACGAGTTGACGTCGTAGTCGTCGCGAAATCCCCTGTGACGCAGTTCCATCCGACCGCCCTCGGTGAGGTAGCCGCTCATCCGCTTGCGTCGGTCCAGGGCGGCCGGCATCATGTCCACCTGCAGAATGTCGGGCCAGCCGTCGTTGTTGAAATCGGCGATATCAACGCCCATACCCGCAAAACTCGTGTGCTTGAGCCACGCGCCGGCCCGATCGGTAAACGTTCCATCGCCGTTGTTGATGTAGAGGACGTCATTGGGTGCGACGTCGTTGGAGATGTAGAGGTCGGGCCACCCGTCCCCGTTCAGGTCGGCCACCGCCACGCCGAGTCCATACCCGAGCTGCCGCAGTATCCCCGCTTCCTGCGATACATCGGTGAATGTCCCGTCGCCGTTGTTGCGATAGAGCTTGTTGTAGCTGGCAGGGCTGTTACTGCGTACGCCCAGCGGGTGCGCGTCTGTTGCACCACGTGCAAAGTCCTGAGGTGAATTGTTGAGCAAGAAGAGGTCGAGGAATCCATCGCCGTTGTAATCAAAGAAGACGGCGTGCGTGGTGAAGCCGGTGTCGGCGATGCCATACTTTGCAGCAGCTTCCGTGAACGTGCCATCCCTGTTATTGATGAATAGCAGGTTGGCCCGACTCTCCCCTCTGGACCATGGGGGTCCTGAGACGGAGACGTAAATATCCAGATATCCGTCGTTATTGATGTCCACCATGGTCGCGCCGGTGGCCCATCGGTCCGTCTTGACGCCCGCTGACTCCGTGATGTCTTCGAACCGCATGTTGCCTTTGTTCAGGTACAGGCGGCTCGAAACCATGTTACCGGCGAAGAAGATGTCCGGCAGGCCGTCGTTATCGATGTCGCCCACCGCGACGCCCCCGCCGTTGTAGAGATAGACGTCGGTCTGGACATTGACGGAGTCGGTGGTCGCGATGGTATTGGCGAACGTGACCCCGGTTTGGGCCGGGCTCAGGAGCCTGAAGAGGGGCCGGTCCCCCGCCGATGGGCGGCCACAGCTCATCACGGCCATGATGAGCACGAACGCGCGGATCGAGCGAAGCCGGCGTCGGAGCATGGGTGCGAGAATCTAACGCGCTCTGTCGGGGGTGGGTATCATTCGGTCCATGTCTGAACCTTCTCGTCGCGCGTCGCTGGGACTTGGTGTCTTCGCTGTCGCGTGTCTCATGCTGACAAAGTGCAGTAGGCCGTATCGGTCCGAAGGCGAACGGCTCGCGCACACCTATTGTGCTGCCTGCCACATGTTTCCCGAGCCGGCACTGCTGGACAAGAAAACCTGGCGAACCGGAGTCTTGCCACAAATGGCTCTGCGACTGGGTGTGCCTCCGAAGTCGTTGTTCGCCGAAATGCATCGGGATCCAGAGATGGTCGTTCTGACCAAGGCGGTGTCAGAACCAGATTGGGAAACGATCGTCGCGTACTATCTCGAACATGCCCCCGATACGTTGCCACAACAGTCCCTGCCGGCTCAACCGCAGGTTGATCCCCCCCTGTTTTCCGCCGGTCCGTTCGTGCCGCGGCTGCACAGCAGCGCGATCATCACGCTGCTGAAAACGGACACCGTCAATGAACGGATTTTTGTTGGGGAGGCCGGAACGAACACGTTTCGGGTGTTTGACTTCGACCGCCATCTGAAAGCGTCGCTGACCCTGGGTAGCCCTCCGACCGACGTGATTTCTGAGAGAGACCGTCTCCTCGTGCTCGAATCGGGCATGCTCGAGCCCAATGACCAGCCAAAGGGTACGCTCGTGCAATATGATTTTGCCCGTGACGGGTCGCTGCATTTCAGCAAGGTCCTGATCGACTCGCTATTCCGGCCGGTCTTCGTGAAGCAGTTCGACTTTGCTGGGCATGGCCGGAAGGACTTTGTGATCTGCGAATTCGGCAACAACCGCGGGCGCCTGGCGCTCTATCGGGAGGATGGCGCGACGTATCAGCGCCACGTGCTCGATGCTACGCCAGGCGCGATACGGTTCGAAATCCTCGACCTCACAGGGGATGGACTTCCGGACATCGTGGCGCTGTTCGCGCAGGGCGATGAGCGCATTGTCTTGTTCGCCAATGATGGTACAGGCGATTTTGCCGGCCGGCGTACGGTGTTGGCCCGCTTTCCGCCGATATACGGCTCGATGTACTTCACCATGCGTGATTTCAACGGCGACGGCAAACCGGATATCCTGTACGTGAACGGCGACAACTTCGACTATTCGCGTGTTCTCAAGCCCTACCATGGCATCCGGATCCTGGAAAATGACGGCCACAACAACTTTACCGAGCGCTACTTTTTCCCCGTGTATGGAGCAGCCCAGGCGGTCGTTGCCGATTTCGACAAGGATGGTGACCTCGATATTCTGACCACGAGCAACTTTGCCGACTCTGCAAGACACCCCGAGCGGGGCATCATGTATTTCGAAAATGTCGGTCGCTACCAGTTCAAGCCTTATGCATTTTCCATCGCCCGCGGCAACCAATGGAATGTGATGGCAACGGCCGATCTGAACAGAGACGGATGGCCGGATGTCATCATTGGCGCCATGCACCTGGCAGACATTGCCAGGATTCAACGGAGCTTCCGCGGACCGACGTTGGAAGCCGCGGTGGAGCCGATCCTGTTGTTCGAGAATAGGATGTCACATGATGGAGGGAGCAGGGTCCGTCCCTGACCCGGAATCCTTGGGGGATCCGGCCGTATCTCCAGTCGCCGTGTGAAAAGACTATATTGTGGCAAAAGGGGGTCCCATGATCTGGTACCCAGCGCGCGTCCTGCCGCCCGTCGGCATCGTCGCCGGACTCATCCTCGCATGCGCCCACGGGCGCGGCGCGGGCGAGAGTGCGGCGGTCCAGAGGCCGGCTCCTCCGCCGCCTTCCCCCTCGACCGTGACGTCGGACGAGATCGCCCGGCAGCCTGTCGTGTCGCTCGATCAGCTGCTCGCGGGGCGCATCGCCGGAGTGACGGTGACGCCGGCGCGCGGCGGCGGCATCTCGGTGCGCATCAGCGGCCCCACGTCCTTCTCTCTGAGCAACGAGCCCCTCTACGTGGTCGACGGCGTCGCGGTCGAGCCGGGTCCGAACGGCACGCTGAGCTGGCTGAACCCGCACGACGTCGCGTCGATCGAAGTGCTCAAGTATGGCGCCAGCACGGCGATGTACGGGGTGCGCGGGGCGAACGGCGTAATCGTAATCAAGACGA
>QHTK01000092.1 GCA_003220795.1 Gemmatimonadota bacterium
CCGGCGGACGCGATCGTGTCGGCGATCCACCGGCGCGTCCTCTTGCACATCAAGCGACTGACGGAGGCAGGGTCATGAAGCGTGCCCTCGTGGCTGTGCTGATCGGGGCGGCGCTGCTCGCGTCGCCAATGGCTCACAGCGGTGCAGCGAGGCAGGCGCAGTGCATCTCGCGCGCGGCCGTGCCCGTGCCGCCGGTCTATGCCTCGACCGTGGCGCGGGCCCGCGCCCTGGTGTGCGACAAGCTGGCGGGCCGCATCAGCGGCCTCCAGGTGGCTGTGGGGGTGGACGGCAAGCTGGTGTGGTCGGAGGGCTTCGGCTACGCCGATGTCGCCCGCAAGATCCCCGTCACGGCGGAGACGCAATTCCGCATCGGGAGCGTGTCCAAGCCGATGACCGCAGCGGCCGTGGCACTGTTGTACGAGCAGGGGAAGCTCGACCTCGACGCCCCGGTGCAGCGCTACGTCCCGTCGTTTCCCGATAAGGGCGTCCCGATCACCACGCGGCAGCTCGCCGGGCACCTAGCAGGGATTCGCCATTATCGGGGTGACGAATTCCTGCTCAACCGCCGCTTCACCAGCGTGCTCGAAGGACTCACCATCTTTCAGGGCGACTCGCTGCTGTTCCCGCCGGGCACGAAGTTCTCCTACTCGACCTATGGCTGGAACTTGATCTCGGCGGTGGTCGAAGCCGCGGCGGGGCAGGACTTCTTGAGTTATATGGGCCGGAACGTGTTCCGGCCGCTGGGCATGACGCACACGGCGGCCGATCGTGTCGACAGCCTGATCCCGAACCGCACCCGGTTCTACGAGCGCGCGGCCGACGGCGCGTTCGTCCTCGCGCCGCCGGTGGATAACAGCTACAAGTGGGCGGGGGGCGGCTTCGTTTCCACCGCCGAGGACCTCGTGAAGTTCGGCTCGGCGATGCTCCGGCCTGGGTTCCTCAAGGCTGGGACGCTCGAGCTGCTCTTCACCTCACAGAAGACCAGGGCGGGCGAGCCGACCGGCTACGGCGTCGGCTGGTTCGTGAGCACGGACAGCCTGGGCCACCGCTGGGTGTTCCACGGCGGCAGCTCGGTGGGGGGGACCACGGCGTTCGGAGTGGATCGGGACTCGCGGGTTGTCGTCGCGATCACGTCGAATCTGTCGAACGCGCCGCTCGAGCCGGGAGAGGGGATCCGGGCGCTGTTCGACCGCTGACGCGGTCAGCTCCTCGCCTTCTTCCACTGGCGCGGATCGAACAGGGCGTCGGCGAGCGGGGTGTCGGTCTTGATCTCGGTGTACTGCTCGAGCCAGCGCTCGTGCCCATCCACCAGAAACGCCACCTCCGCCGAGAGCCAGGCACTCCCGGCTGGCTGATACTTGTTGAAGCGGATGTCGTTGGTGCGGGTGGTGTCCCGCTGACCCGGCTCGAGCAGCCGCACGAACACCAGGCGCTCGCGATCCACCCAGAACTGCCGCGTCCGCAGATCGCCCGGCTTGGCGCCGACGACGTAGACGGGACGCCCTTCCCACGTGTCCTCGTGCACGGCCGCGAGGTCGATCTTGAGCCGCTCGATCCGCGCGATGGTCCGCTCCACCGGGTCGAGGTAGACGTCGAAGCCCAGCACCATGAGCGGATGGATGAACGCCGACACGTTCCCGATCGTGTCGGCGGCGAAGACGAACTGGGAGTCGTTCACGAACAGGATGCCGTTCCCGGAATCGGGCGGGACGAACTCGATGCGCAGCTTGCCGGGGAGCGCGGCGTACTCGCGCCACACGGAGTGCTGCTGCGAGCCGTCGGGCCGGGTCGCGGTGTTCTGCTGGACGAAACTGAGGGTGCGGTACCACTTGCCCGCGTAGCGGTCGTGCATCGCTTTGATCACGTCACGCCCACTAGGCGGCGACGATACCAGCACGGACACGAGCAGTAGCTGTTGCAGCACGGATCCCCCTAGCGTTCCAGTCGATAGCCGGACTTGCGAACCGTGAGAATATGCCGCGGCGCCGCCGGGTCGGTCTCGAGCTTGCGGCGCAGCTCGGCGACATGCGTATCCACGGTGCGGCTCAGCACCTCGGCGCTGTATCCCCACACCTCCCGCAGCAGGTCGAGCCGCGTCACCACGGCGCCGCGACGCCGCAGCAGCGCGACGAGCAGGTCGAACTCCTTGGGCGTGAGCGGCACCGGCTGGCCGCCCCGGAGCACCGTGCGTGACGCGGGAATCACCTCGACGTCCCCGAACCGCTCGGGCGGCGGGCCGCCGTTGCCCCCGGGGACGGGGGGCGCCGCGCGGCGCAGCAGCGCCTCCACGCGGGCGAGCAGCTCGAGCACACCGAACGGCTTGGTGACGTAGTCGTCCGCGCCCAGCCGGAGGCCGCGCACTTTGTCCGCTTCCTCGCCCCGCGCCGTGAGGATGAGGACGGGCATGGTGCGGCCGGCCTCGCGCAACGCGCGCAGCACGCGGAACCCGTCCATGCCGGGCAGCATGAGGTCGAGGATGATCAGGTCGGGCCGGCCGTCGCGCGCGCGCGCCAGTCCCTTGGTGCCGTCGTCGGCCACCTCGACCTGATAGCCTTCGATCTCCAGGTTGTTGCGCAACCCGTAGGCGAGATCTGGGTTGTCTTCCACCACCAGGATTCGCATCATGCCGGCACGCTCGAAAGGCCGCCGGGCTGTCCGGCGACTTGGGGGGAGGGCTCGAGCGGGAGCTCGATGACGAACCGGACGCCGCGTCCGCCCGCGGGGGGCGTGCCGCTCTGCCCGTCCTCCGCCCAGGCGCGCCCGCCGTGCAGCGCCACCAGCTCTCGCACCACGGCGAGTCCGATGCCGGTGCCGGCGACGGCCGAGCCCCGGTCCCGCTCGAGGCGCCAGAAGCGGTCCCACACGCGCTCGCGGTCGGCGGCGGGGATGCCGGGCCCCTGGTCGTCGACCCAGATCCGGGCGCGCTGGTCGGCGGCCGCGAGGCCGACGGTGACGACTTGTCCCGGCGGTCCGTACTTGATGGCGTTATCGAGCAGGTTGAGCAACATCTGGCGGAACGCCTCGGCGTCGACCGGGGCGACGACGCCCTCCGCCAGCTCGGAGCGGAGGCGGACGCCGCGCGCTCCCGCGAGCGGCGCGAACCCTTCGAGGGCTTCCTGCACCAGCGGCGCGAGCGGCGCGCGCGCCGGCGACAGGCGCGTGACCTGGCGCTCCGAGCGGGAAAAGTGCAGCAGGTTCTCGACCAGGTGCGTGAGCCGGCGCGCCTCCTGATCGATGATCTCGAGCGAGCGGCGGCCTTCCTCCTCGGAGCGCACGCGCCCCAGCAGCAGCGTCTCGGAGAACATCCGGATCTGCGCGAGCGGCGTGCGCAGCTCGTGGGACACGCCCGACACGAAGTCGGTGCGCAGCCGGGCGAGCTCGTATTCGCGCCGCAGCTGGACCAAGGCGGTGACGATGAGCCCGGCCGTGAGCCCAAGCGCCCCGAGCAAGAGCGGGAGGCGGGAGCGCGGCAGGCCGCCGATCACGAGCTGCGACGCCAGCTCCGGGCGGAGCGCCACCGCGACCTGCATCCCCCCCATCATCGCCTCGACCGTGTCCCGAGCAGAGAACGTGGCCGCATACTGCACCGGGGAATGGTACAGCTTGGCGCCGTCTGCGGAGGTCACGACGACGGACATGAGCGAGTCGAACACGACGCCGCCCGTGAGGGGGCGCGGCAACAGCGGCTGTTTTTCGGCCCCCATCGTGTAGAACGGCTCGAACGCCTTGGGATCGACGTCGACACCGACCAGCGTACGCTGCACCCCGGCTTTCTCCATGCCGGTGTACATGACGGCGTGGGGCTCGCCGGCCACCTGCGCGACGATCACGGCGAGGTGCTCCTCCGGCTGGTACACGGTGCGGGCGTGCACGGGCAGCGTGTCGCGGAGCCAGGCGCGCTCCGCCGCCGACGGCGCGCCGCCCGAGGTCTCGAGACGACCGGTCGCAAGATCCAAGCGAAAGGTGTAACGCGCCTGCTCGAGCACCGCGGCCGCGTAGGGCTTCAGCCCGGGCGCGAGCCGCTTCGGGCGCGGGAGCGGCGCTCGTGCGCCGGCCTGCGTGTGGAGCAGCGCCTCCATCGGCGGCCACGCCGCCATGTAGTAGAGATTGGCTCCGGTGCGGAGTGCGAAGCGCGAAGCCGCGAGCCGCGCGTAGTCGCGCAACACCCGCTCGGCGCTGGCTCGATGATGGAGGAACGTCCGTTGAGCCTGGAACGCGAGCAGGCCCGCCAGCAGCAGGCTGGCGAGCAGCATCACGGCGATGAGGACGCCGCGCGGGCGGCGTGGGACGTGCGGCATCTAGTTGGTCGGGTCCATCGAGTACTCCGAGAAATGCACGTGATTCGACGTAGTTTCAAGACGGTCTGACGGTTTGCTGACAATCTCCGCACCGCGTCTCCACCTGCAGGGCGGTGACGCTGGATAGAATGCAGCGGGTCGCGGCCGAAGTGTGACGGCCACTTCGTCCCGACCAGTCAACCCGGGGTGCAGTTCACGGCCCCGGGTTTGGCTTTATGTTCCAGTGATGTCGTTCTCGCTCTCAAGCCCGGCCTTCAAGGAAGGCGCGGCCGTCCCCGGCAAATACACGTGCGACGGCGCCGACGTGTCGCCGCCGCTCGGCTGGAGCGGCGCCCCGCCGGGCACTGCCGCGCTCGCGCTCACTGCCGACGACCCCGACGCTCCCGCCGGCACATGGGTGCACTGGGTGTTGTACAACCTGCCGGGGACCGTGTCTCACTTGCCCGAGAACGTCCCCAAGACCGAGACGCTCCCCGATCTGGGCGGCGCGCTCCAGGGCCGCACCGATTTCCGTCGTCCGGGATACGGCGGGCCGTGCCCGCCCCCCGGGCCGGCACATCGGTACTTCTTCAAGCTGTACGCGCTCGACGCGCCGCTGAAATTGCAGGCCGGCGCCACGAAGCGGGACGTGGAGGCCGCGATGCAGGGGCACGTGTTGGGAACGG
>QHTK01000093.1 GCA_003220795.1 Gemmatimonadota bacterium
CTACAGCATCGCGCGCAGCCGCTCGGGCACTCAGCTCGAGTTCGTGGACATGGTGCAGCGCTGCAAAGCCGTGGGTGTCGACATCTACGTGGATGCCGTCATCAACCACATGACCAACTATCCCAGTCCCGGCGTGGGCAGTAACGGCACTGCGTACAGCAAGTACGACTACCCGGGGCTGTACGGTCCGAGCGACTTCCATTCGCCCTGTACGGTCAACAACTACCAGAGCGCCGCCAACGTGCAAGACTGCGAGCTGTTCTCGCTGCCGGACTTGAACACGGGGCTCGAGTCCGTGCGGCAGAAGATCGCCGGCTACCTGATCATGCTCGCCCGGCTGGGTGTCGCGGGATTCCGTATCGATGCCGCCAAGCACATCCAGCAGGTGGAGCTGGACAGGATTCTCGCGATCGTCGATTCCACGTTGACCGCGGAGGCGCGCCCGATTCCGTACTATTTCCTCGAGGTGATCGGCGGGGCGGGGGAGGCACTGTCGCCGCACGATTACTTCGGCGAGGGCTACGGCTCGGGCGGCGCCGCCGACATCACCGAATTCACCTTTGTCGGCGTGGGGGACAAGTTCCGGGGCCTGAGCGGACAGCACATCTCCCAGCTCAACCCCACCGGCCCGTCCGGCAGCCGGTTCTCGCAGTCGGCGTGGGGACTCATGCCGTCCGACAAAGCGGTCGTGTTCCTCCAGAACCACGACACGCAGCACGACTGTGGCATCAGCTATCGCGATGGCAACGTGTTCCGCGTCGCGAACGTGTGGATGCTGGCGCAGCCCTATGGTTACCCCTCGATTCTCTCGAGCTATGCCTTCGATTGTCCGGCGGGAAACGCCATGGGTCCCCCGTCCGACGCCGCCGGGAACACCAATAACGTGACGTGTGCAGCGAGCTTCGAAACGGCGACGGTCGGCCAGTGGGTGTGCGAGCACCGCGACCCCTACATCCGGAACATGGTGCGGTTCCGTCGCGTCGTGGCGGGCACTGACACCAATCATTGGTGGGACGACGGGGGCAACGCTCTGGCGTTTTCGCGGGGGGACAAGGGCTTCGTAGCCATCAGCCGGGAGAGCGCCGCCCTGGACACGACGGTTGCTACGGGGATGCCGCCCGGCAGCTATTGCGATATCCTCACGGGCGGCCTTGCGGGCGTGGCCTGCACGGGCACGTTGGTCGTGGTGGACGCCGCCGGCGCCGTCCGGTTCCACCTCGAGCCGAACTCAGCAGTCGCGATCGACGCCGCGACGCGGCTGCCATGAGGCGAGGGGCGTCGCTCGGCCTGTGCGCGGCGCTCGCGGCCGCTCCTGTGGCGGCCGCACAGACTGCCGCTCCTGCCTGGACCCACGGCGCCGTCTGCTACGAAGTGTTCGTCCGCTCGTTCTACGACAGCGACGGCGACGGCATCGGCGACCTGAGCGGCCTGATCCGGAAGCTCGACTACATCAATGGCCTCGGCGCCTCATGCATCTGGCTCATGCCGGTGGCGCAATCGCCCAGCTATCACGGCTACGATGTCAGCGATTACTACCGGGTCGAGCCAGCCTACGGCACCAACGACGATTTCAAGCGGCTGGTAGCGCAGGCGCACCGTCGCGGTATCAAAGTGCTCGTGGACATGGTGCTGAACCACAGCTCGAGCGAGCACCCCTACTTCCAGGCGGCGCTGCGGGACACGACGTCGGCCTATCGCACGTGGTACCGCTTTTCCCGGACGCCGTTGGGTAAAGGTCCGTGGGGCGGGGAGGCGTGGCACCGTTCGCCGGTGCGGGACGAGTACTACTACGGCGTGTTCTGGAGCGGGATGCCGGACTTGAACTACCAGACGCCCGCCGTGCGAAAAGAGGCGAACAAGATCGCCACGTTCTGGCTGCGCGAGATGGGCGTGGACGGCTTCCGTCTCGACGCGGTCCCTTACGTCGTGGAGGAAGGAGCGTGTCTCGCCGGGTGCCCCGGCACGCACGCCTTCCTGCGCGAGTACGCCGCGCACCTCCGCAGCGTCAAGCCCGACGCGTACACGGTTGGCGAGGTGTGGGCCAACATCGACGCCATGCTGCCGTATTACCCCGACCAGCTCACAGCGTACTTCGCCTTCGAGCTGTCCGATTCGCTCTTGTCGGCGGTCCGCACCGGCTCCGCGGCAGGGCTGCTCACCGGCTTCCTGAGACTTGAGGACACCCTGCCGGCGTACCGCTGGTCGCCGTTCCTGACCAACCACGACCAGACCCGCACGTTGACCGCGCTGGGCGGGGACGTCGCCCGCGCAAGGATTGCGGCGACCCTGTTGCTGACGTTGCCGGGTCTGCCCTTCATCTATTACGGCGAAGAGATCGGGATGACGGGCGACAAGCCGGATGAGCGACTACGCACGCCGATGCAGTGGAGTCCGCGCTCCGGCGGCTTTACCACCGGCAAGCCATGGGAGGCGCCGCAAGCGGACTCGCTGACGACCAACGTCGCCGTCGAGGATCGGGATCCCAACTCGCTGCTCCACCTGTATCGGCAGCTGATCCACCTGCGCAAGCAGAACGAGGCGCTGGCGACGGGCGAGCTGGTGCCGCTCTCGACCACGAGTCCCCAAGTCGCCGCCTATCTGCGCCGCACGAACCGGCGCGCGGTGCTCGTGGTGGCGAACCTGGGCGGCTCGGCAGTTTCCGGCGTTGCGATTGCCTCGGCTGAGCGCGCGCTTCCTCCCCGAGCCTACACCCCGCGCAACCTGCTCGGCGGTCCCGATGGTGCGAAGCTGCACGTCGGCGCTGACGGTCGACTGCGGGAGTATGTCCCGGTTGCGGCGATCGGACCGCGGGAGAGCCTCGTCCTCGAGCTTCGCGAGTGAAGTCGCGGCTTGTTCTGGCAGTCGTCGCCACGATCGCGTCATCGGTTCAGGCGCAACGCGCCGATCGCGCCGTCTACCTCGACAACGCAGGCGTCGTGCGCTGGCGCGACGACAAGCAGGAGGTCACCCTGTTCGGCGCGAACTACGTGCTTCCCACCGCCTCCGACTATCGCGCGGCCGGTTACCTCCATGCCGATCGCAAGAAGATGATCGACGAAGACATGGCGCAGTTCGCCCGCATGGGCTGGGACGGCCTGCGGCTGACCTTTTGGGGGGACTGGGAGGCCTCCGACTCGGCCGGCAACCTGATCGCCAACGACCATCTGGACTTGCAGGACTATCTCATCGCCCGCGCGCGGGAACGGGGCATCTACATGCTGTTCAGTCCGATCCAGCTGTATGGCTCGAACTGGCCCGACGCATTGTCCGATACCTCGGCGCCGGGCTTCGGCCGGCACTTCGGCAAGGCCCGCATGGGCACCGACCCGGCGGCCCTCGCGGCGCAGGTCAACTACCTGCGCCAAATCCTGAATCACGTGAACCGCTACACCGGCGTGGCGCTCAAGGACGAGCCTGCCATCCTTTTCATCGAGCTGGTGAACGAGCCCTGGCATCACCCTGAGGACCTCCCAGGCTCGATCCGCTATATCAACGCCCTCATCGACGCGGTGCGCAGCACCGGGTGCAACAAGCTCGTGTTCTACAATGTGAGCCAGGACTTCAGAATCGCGGAGGCGATCAGGCGGAGCCGGGCGCAGGGCGTGACGTTCGGCTGGTATCCCACGGGCTTGAACTCGGGCCATGAGCTGGAAGGCAACTACCTCCGCGGGGTCGACACCTTTCCCGACATGCTGCGCCCGGAGCTGGCCCGCATGCCCCGCATCGTCTACGAGTTCGACTCGCCGGACCTGCGCACCGGGTACATGTATCCGGCGATGGCCCGGACGTTCCGCGCCGTGGGTGCACAGTTCGCCGCGATGTTCGCCTACGACATGCTGCAGACCGCCTCGCGTAACCTGGGCTGGCAGACCCATTATCTGAACTTGGTCTACACCCCCCGTAAGGCCATGAGCGCCATTATCGCGGCCGAGGCGATGCGGCGCCTGCCGCGGCTGCGCTCGTACGGTCCCTATCCCGAGAACGCCCGATTCGGCGACTTCCACGTTTCCTACGTCGGGGACCTGGGCGAGCTGGTCGCGCGCGACGCTTTGCTGTACGCGGGCTCGACGCAGGCGGCGCCGCCGGACCGCGGCGCGCTGCGCCGCATCGCCGGCTGCGGCTCGTCGCCGGTGGTGTCGTACGAAGGGGAGGGGATCTATTTCCTGGACAAGGTGCGCCCGGGCGTCTGGCGGCTCGAGGTGTACCCCGACGCCGTGCCCGTGCGCGATCCGTTCGAGCCGCCCAGCCGCGACAAGCTCGTGACGCGCGCGATCAGTCGCAGCTGGCACATGACGGTCAGGCTCCCGGACCTGGGGGGCGAGTTCACGGTGCAAGCGATGAACGGCGGCGGTCAGCCAGTCGCACGGTCAGAGGCCGGTCGATTTGCCGTCATTCCGGGTGTGTATGTTCTGAGCGCGAGCGGGCCGGTGGATCCCGCCACGCTCCCCGCACGCGTGGGCCAGATCGGGTTCACGGAGTACCATGCACCTCCCGTCGACTCTCTCCCGCCGTCCGTCCAGCCGCTCGCCGCCACGGAATACCTCGTGGGCCGACCCGCCGAACTGCGGGCTCGCGTCGTCGATCGGACGCCGCCCGACTCCGTCAAGCTCTTCATCCGGCCCACGGCCGGCGGCTTCTACCGCGGCTTCACGATGCAATCCGCGGGCGGTTACCTGTATGCCGCCTCCGTTCCCGGGACTGCTTTGCGGGAAGGGCCATATCAGTTCGTGGTTACGCTGTTCCGCGGGGACTCGAGTGTCACGTTTCCGGAGGGCCTCCATCTCAAGCCAACGGATTGGGACTACCACGGCACGGCATCCTGGCAGCTGGACGTCGTGGGCCCGCGGACCCCGCTGCGGCTGTTCGAGCCCGGCCGGGACGCGGCCCGACTGGCCTTCACCCGCATCGGCGACGCTGGACGACGGGGGCTGTTCCGCCTGACCTTGTCCCAAGTCACCGGCGAGCCGGTCTTCCACTTCGAGCTGCCGGTGGACGCGCGCTCGTCGAGCCCGCCCGACTACACGGCGTCGCTGGTAGTCAAAGAGCGGATCGGCGCCCGCCAGGAGACCATGAGCGCCGCCGACGAGCTGCACGTGCGGCTGCGCGGCCTGGGTGCGCGCCAGATCCTGCACGTCACGCTGATGGAGGATGATGGCACGAGCTGGAGTGCCGCGGTGCCCGTGGACTCGAGCTGGAGCGAGCGAGCAGTGCCGCTCACGGACTTCACGATCGGCCGCGGCGTGCTGCTCCCGG
>QHTK01000031.1 GCA_003220795.1 Gemmatimonadota bacterium
CCACCGAGCTCGAGCACGGTCTTCTTGAGGTATCGTCCGGCCCGCTCGGCCACCTGGCTGCCGGCGCGATCCGAGCCGGTGAGGGTCACCGCCCGCACCCGCGGATCCGCGATGACTTGGGCGACGGCTTCGTTCGAGAGGATCAGCGCCCGGAACAGCCCGTCCGGGAAGCCCGCCTCGCGGAAGATCGCCTCGATCTCGAGCGCGCAGCGGGTGACGTTGGGCGCGTGCTTCAAGAGCCCCGCATTCCCCGCCATCAGTGCCGGCGCGGCGAAACGGAACACCTGCCAGAACGGGAAATTCCACGGCATGATCGCGAGCACGGGACCGATCGGATCGAAGCGGACGAAGGCCTTCGAGGCGTCCGTCTCGCGTGGCTCGTCGGCGAGAAACCGCTCGGCGTGCTCGGCGTAGTAGTCGCACACCCAGGCGCACTTCTCCGCCTCCGCTTCACCTTGGGGCAGCGGCTTACCCATCTCGAGTGCCATCGTGCGCGCGTGCTGACTCTTGCGCTCCCGCAGCAGTCGTGCGGCCTCGCGCACCAGTTTCGCGCGGTGCGCGTACGAGCAGCGCCGCCACGTCTGGTAGGCGGCGACCGCCTCGTCGAGCACGCGTTCGAGGGCCGCGGGCGTGGTCTCGGCGAACGTCTCGAGCGTTTCGCCCGTGGTGGGGTTGATGGAAACGACGGTCATGACGCAGCGGCTCCCTCCGACGAGAAGCGACCGGCCTGACTCGGGTGATGTCCGTCACACAACATTACAATGTCATTGCGCCGCGCCATCCCCTAAACTGCAACCGTGCCCGCCGCTCGAGCGAGGTCCACCCCGTCTGTCTATCCTCATACCGCAGAGCCACTTGCGGCAGTGGTTTGGGATGGGCACGCGCCTTGCGCTCAGGGTAGGCGTATGCGAGACCCATGGTTACCCGAGCATCAGCCGGACGACGACGAGTTGGACGACCTGCTCGCCCAGGCCCGAGAGGCGTGGCGCGGCACCGTCCATCTCGAGCGCGAGGTGTGGCGCGGGAACGATGAGGCCTGGCGCGGCGGCGAGCATCTCGCGGACTGGCCGGAGCACGCGGCCGGCCCGGAGTACTGGATGTTCAAGGAGATGACGGACCGCTCCTAGGTACGCGTCTTGCCATCGCTGCCGGGCGCGGATATGGTGACATCCATGCACCTCCTCGCGGCGGCGCTTTTGTTTGTCGGGCCACCGCCCGGCGACACCCTCGCCGGCCGCGTCACGGACTCGGACGGCGCCCCCGTTCCGTCCGCGGCCGTGCTCATCTCCGAGCTGCACCGCGTGGCCACGAGCGGCACCGATGGCGCCTTCCGGCTCGCGGACGTCCCGCCCGGCGAGTACACGGTCATCGTTCGTCACGTTGGGTTCGCGCCGTTCGCGCGCGCGGTGGCCGTCCACGGGCCCACGAACCTTACCGTCATGTTGCGCCGCGCACCGGTGTGGGTCGAGCCGGTCACCATCACCGCCACGCGTGCACCCAGCGCGGCGCTCGGGTCGCCGCTCTCAGCAGCGGCATTGTCGGAAGACGGGTTGCGTCGTGACCAGAGCGTGTCGCTGGCGCATTCGCTCGCCCGGCTCCCCGGCGTGAACGCGCTCACCACCGGCGCCCAGATCGGCAAGCCGATGATCCGGGGCCTCGCGGGCGCCCGGGTGCTGGTGCTCGCCAACGGGAACCGTCTGGAAGATTACTCGTGGAGTGACGAAGACGGGCCGTCGGTCGACGCCCGCCTGGCCCAGCGCGTCGAGCTGATCCGGGGACCCGCCAGCGTGCTCTACGGGTCCGACGCCCTGGGAGGCGTCGTGAACGTGATCCCGGCGGAGCTGCCGGACGCGAACGGCGGGCCAAGGGTGATCCGCACGGGGTTCGAGCTTTCCGGCGCAACGAACAACGCGGAATTGGAGGCGGCGGCTCGGGTCGAAGGCGCGAGCGGTCCCTGGGCGTGGCGGGTGTTCGGAATCGGGCGCGCCGCCGGCAGCCTGCACACGCCCGTGGGGGAGCTCGACAACACGGGCTTCGGCGCCGTGAACGGCGAAGCCGTGATCAGCCGCCGGGGCGCCCGGGGCAGCACGACGCTGCGGTACACGCGGTACGCCGGCGAGTTCAAGTTGCTCGAGGCCGACGAGCCGCCGAGCGGCGCGACGGCAGGTGGGCCCGAGCGCAGGCTCTCCGACGATCGCGTTCAAGCTACCGGTGACTATGTCATGGGCTCGTTGCGTCTCGAGACCAAGGCACAGTGGCAGCGTCACTCGCTCGTCGAGGTCTCCGACACCGGCACCGGACCGACGGGCACGCCGTTCGAAGGAACCGTGTTCGACTTGCTGCTCAACACGACGTCGCTCGACGTGCTGGCGCACCACGGCGCGGGCTCGGCGCTGCGCGGCACGGTCGGCGTGTCGGGGCTGTATCAGACGAACGACACGCGCGGGCCGATTCCGCTCGTCCCCGACGCGCGCGTGCGCTCGGCGGCGGGGTTCGCATTCGAGCAGGCGACACGCGGGCGCTGGAGCGCGCTCGCCGGCGGCCGGGTCGATGTGCGGCGGCTCACGGCCGACGGCAACGCCACGCTCGCACTCGCGCCGCAGCAGCGCGACTACACGGCGTGGTCGGGGGATGTCGGCGTGGTGTACCGGCCGATCGAGACGGTCGCGCTCGCTGCCAACGCCGGCCGCGCGTGGCGCGCACCCACCCTATTCGAACTGTTCTCGAACGGGCCGCACCTCGGCGAAGCGCGCTACGAGATCGGAGACGCCGGGCTCAAGCCGGAGGCGGGGACGGAGCTCGACGGGACGCTGCGGTGGCAGGGCACTCGGGTCCGCGTCGAGCTCGCCGCGTATCGCAACTCGATCGGGCGGTTCATCTACATCACGCCGACGGATTCTTTCGTCCACGTCACGTCCACGGACTCGTTGCGCGTGTATCGCTACCAACAGGCCGATGCCCGGCTGCTGGGGGGGGAAGCGGCGCTCGAGGTCGACCTCGCCAGCCCCCTCACGCTGCGCGCCCGCGCCGACGGCGTCCGCGGCACGAACCGGGCGACAGGCGAGCCGCTCCCGCTGATGCCGCCGTCGCGCGTGGCCTTGGGGGCGGAGCTGCACAGCAGCACGCTCCGCTGGGCGGAGCGGGCTCGCCTCGCAGTCGAGGCGCAGTTCGTCACCCGGCAGACGCGGCTCAATCCGCTCGACGTGCCGACCGCCGGATACACGCTCCTCAACCTCGAAGCGGGCCTCGAGCGGCCGCTGTGGGGGCGCGGCATCCAGATCGACTTCGCGGTGCGCAACATAGGGAATACGGCGTACCGCAGCTTCCTCAGCCGGTACAAGGAATTCGCGCTCGATCCGGGGCGGAACCTGGTGCTGCGGTTGTCGCTCGAATAAGCTCCGCGCAGGGAGGGCGTTCGTGAGAATCGGCCTCGTCGCCGCGCTGCTGGCGCTGGGCGCGCCGGCCGCAGCGGCACAGCAGTTCCGTCAAAAAGACTTCGACGCGTACGTGAGACGCGGCCTGCAGGTCCTGCGGGTGCCCGGCGCTGCCGTGGCCGTCGTGAAGGACGGCAAGCTGGTCTTCGCGCAAGGCTACGGCGTCCGCACCCTGGGCGACACGGGTCGCGTCGACCCCCACACGCTGTTTCAGATCGCGTCGAACACCAAGGCATTCACCACCGCCGCGCTCGCGATGCTGGCGGACGAGGGGAAGCTCTCCTGGGACGACCCCGTCACCAAGTACCTTCCGGCCTTTCAGCTGTACGACCCGTACGTCACGCGCGAGTTCACCCTGCGGGATCTCGTGACGCATCGCAGCGGGCTCGGGCTCGGCGCGGGGGACCTGCTGTGGTTCCACTCGAGCTACGGCCGCGCCGAGATCATCCATCACATCCGCGCCGCGAAACCGGTGTCGAGCTTTCGCAGCCGATACGCCTACGACAACGTGCTGTACATCGCGGCCGGAGAGATCGTCCCGGCCGTCACCGGGCAGAGCTGGGACGACTTCATCAAGGAGCGCATCCTCACGCCGCTCGGCATGACCGAGAGCGGCACGGGCGTCGCCTTCCTCAGCTCGACCCCTGACGTCGCAACGCCGCACGCCGTGGAGAAGGGGAAGCTGCAGGTCGTACCGCGCGATTCGATCGACAACACCGGCCCGGCGGGCGGCATCGTCTCGAACGTGAGCGACATGGCGAAGTGGCTGCTCTGCCGGCTCGACTCCGGACGCTACGCGGGCGGGCGGCTGTTCAGCGAGCGCCAGGCGCGCGTGATGTGGGCGGGACAGACCATCCTGCCCATCGGCGATGCGTCGCCGCCCCTCGCCGCCCTGCGACCCGCCTTCTCCGAGTACGGGCTCGGCTGGTTCCTGCGGGACTACCGGGGGCGCAAGCTCATCGGACACACGGGGGGCCTCGCCGGGATGACCTCGCAAGTGATACTCGTGCCGAGCGAGCGGCTCGGGCTGGTCGTCCTCACCAACGGGGAGTCGTCGCTCATGACGGCCCTCGCGTACCGTCTGCTCGACACGTTCTTCGGCACGCCGCCGACCGACTGGGTCGCCGCATTCGCCCAGGCCGAGCAGCTCGAGCGCGCCCAGGCGGACTCGATCGTGCGCGCCCGGGGAAGCACGCGCGACTCGCTCGCCGGACCGTCGCTCGCGCTCGGGCGATACGCCGGGACGTATCGCGACGAGCTGTACGGCGACGCCGCGATCAGCCTCGAGAACGGCCGCCTCGTGCTGCGGTTCAGTCACTCCCCGGCTTTCGTAGGCGACCTCGAGCACTGGCAGTACGACACGTTCATCGCCCGGTGGCGCACGGCCCATATTGAAGATGCTTACGTGACGTTCGCGCTCGAGCCGGACGGCTCCATCGAGCAGTTCAAGATGGAGGCCGTCTCGCCCCTCGCCGACTTCAGCTTCGACTACCAGGATCTCCTCTTCAAGCCCGTGACCAGGTAGTGCAGATTTCAATCATGCTCGAGCTGCTGCACCACCCCTGGCCATGGTACGTGACCGGGCCGCTCCTAGGGCTGGTCGCGACCAGCCTGCTCGTGATCGGCAACAAGCAGCTGGGCGTGTCCAGCAATTTCCGCCACCTCTGCGCCGCCGTGTTCCCGCGGAACGTCGCGTTCTTCAAGTACGACTGGACGCGAACCGGCCTGTGGAACCTGGTGTTCGCGGGCGGCATCGTGGTGGGCGGGTTCATCGGCGGCGTGCTGCTCGCAAGCCCTGAACCCGTCGCCGTCACCGCCCGGGCACACGCCGACCTCGCGGGGCTCGGCGTTCACGACTTTGCAGGACTCGTCCCGCACCAGCTGTTTCACTGGGGTGCGCTGCTCACGCTCAAGGGATGGCTGCTCATCGTGGGCGGCGGTTTTCTCATCGGGTTCGGCACGGCGTACGCCGGCGGCTGTACGTCGGGTCACGGGATCACGGGGTTGGCCGATCTCCAGCTTCCGTCACTGATCGCGGTGATCGCCTTCTTCGCGGCCGGAGCGCTGGCGAGCCACTTTCTGCTGCCGCTACTCCTTTCCGGGTGACACCGTGACGACCGCCGCTCCCGTCACTCCCGTCGCCCGCGCCGGCGAGCGCATGCTGCCCGCGTATTTCCTGGCCGGCGTGCTGTTCGGGATCGTCCTGACGAAGGGCGAGCTGGTTTCGTGGTTCCGCATCCAGGAAGCGCTCCGGTTCGACGGCCTGTACATCTACGAGGTGCTGTCGTCGGCGTTCGTCGTGGCGACCCCGCTGTTCTGGTGGCTCAAGCGGCGCCGGCTCCGCTCCCTCGCCGGCGAGCCGATCGCCATCCCGCCCAAAGCGCTGGGCCGCGGGCGCCGCTACGTGATCGGCGGTGCGATCTTCGGCGTGGGCTGGGGCCTCACGGGAGTCTGCCCGGGCCCGTTGTTCGCGCTGCTCGGCGCCGGAGTCGGGGTGATTGCAGTGATGATCTTCAGCGCCTTGGCCGGCACGTGGGTATACGGATACCTGCGGCCGACGCTGCCGCACTAGCCCGCCCCAGGATCGTCGCGGCGGCGCTGGTCCTGGTCGGCGCCGCGCTGTTGCGTTACTACGAGATTCCGCCGGTCTCCACCTGGCTCTACGTGTTGGCCTGGTACCCGACCCTCCTGATCCTCGATCAGCTGGTCGTGCTGCTCGGGGGCGAATCGGTGCTGGCCCGGCCGCGCGCGCTCATCACTATGCTCTGGTGGTCGGCGGTGATCTGGTTCCTGTTCGAGGCGATCAACATCCGATTGCAGGACTGGTACTATGTGTTCCTCCCCGTGAATCCCCTCGAGCGCTGGGCCGGGATCACGCTGTCGCTCGCGACCGTGGTCCCGGCGGTGTTGCTCCCCGAGCGGGTGCTCGATCGCCTCGGCGTGTGGCGGCAGCTGCACTGGCGCCCGATCGCGGTCGGTCCCGAGCAACTCCGGGGCGCCTCCCGGCTCGGGTGGGCGGCGCTCGCCGCGACCCTCGCGTTCCCCCGCTACCTCCATCCCCTCACCTGGGGTGCGGTCTGGCTCATCGCCGAGCCGCTGCTGTATCGCGCCGACCCCGAGCGATCCTTGTTCGCCGACATCGCCCGCGGCGAGTGGGGCCGCATCGCCCGGCTCATGGCGGCGGGACTATTCGCCGGCGTGCTGTGGGAGTCGTTCAACGCCGCCTCACGGGCGAAATGGATCTACACGGTCCCGTTCCTCGAGCACGTGAAGGTGTTCGAGATGCCGCCAATCGGTTTCCTCGGCTTCCCGTTTTTCGCGCTCGAGGTCTGGTCGCTGTATCACGTGCTCGCGCCCCGCACCACCGCGCGGACGGTGCTGTCGTCGGTGCTGTTCGCAGGGCTCGTGCTGGCGGGCGTGGACCACTGGACGGTGAGCTCCGTGTCGCCTCGGCTCGCGGAGCTGCCCGGGATCAGCGATGCGGTGCGGGCCCGGCTGCAAGACGCGGGATGGACCGACGTGTTCCGGCTCGCACGGGCTCCGGCCGCGGAGGTCGCCTACCGCGCGCGCATCACACCGGACGAGGCGCTGGCTGCGCGTCAAGCCGCGCGCCTCAGCACCCTGCGGGGGATCGGGACCCGCCACGCCGCGGCGCTCATGGCCGGTGGCGTGCGAAGCGTAGAGGCGCTCGCCCGGGCCGACCCCGACTCGCTGTGGCGCATGCTGCGCCCTAGCCCGCGCCCCACGCCCGCCGAAGTGCGGGTGTGGATCCGCGCGGCGCAGCGGGGGACCTAGCAGCGTCCTTCCAGGACGCTCCCGCGCCGAGGGCGCCCTTCAGGGCGTCCAATCACCCGGCGGTGTATATTTGCCCGGCTTCCACTGACCCCCAACGATGACGACCGCCCCCACCTGCACGCGTTGCGGCGAGTCCATTGGACCCGCTGACCGCTTCTGCCCCCGCTGTGGCGCGGACGTCTCCGGGGTGCAGGCGAGCATTGCGACGGCCGTGGTACACCAACACGCTCCGCCGGCCCCTGCCGCACTGCAGGCGGCCCAGCTCGACGCCGTGCGACAGGCCACGCTGGGCGAGTACGAGATCCTGGGGGAGCTCGGACGGGGCGGCATGGCAACCGTGTACCTGGCCCACGACATCGCCTTGGACCGCCAGGTCGCTATCAAGGTGATGGCCCCCGCCCTGCTGGCCGGTGAAGGCATGGCGGAGCGGTTCAAGCGCGAAGCGCGCACCGCGGCGTCGCTCAGCCATCCCAACATCATCCCGATCTACGCGGTCCGAGAGACCGAGCAGACCCTCTACTTCGTCATGAAGCTCATCGAGGGTCGCCCGCTCGACTCGATCATCCACGAAATCGGCCCGTTGCCGATCCCCATGGTGCAGGCGATCGTGCATCAGGTCGGGTCGGCGCTCGGCTACGCTCACAAGCGCGGCGTCGTGCACCGCGACGTGAAGGCCGCGAACGTAATGGTGGATTCGGATGGGTGGGCGGTCGTCACCGATTTCGGGATCGCCAAGGTCGCCGAGGCGCACGGACTCACGGTCACCGGCGCGACGGTGGGCACGCCGTCGTACATGAGCCCGGAGCAATGCGGCGCCAAGGACCTCACCGGTGCGTCGGATCAGTACTCACTCGGCGTCGTCGCGTACGAGATGCTGACCGGCCGGCTCCCGTTCACCGCCGTCTCGGTCATGGCGATCATGTACGCCCACTTCCACCAGCCGCCGCCCCCGATCACCAACGTCCGGCCGGATGTCCCGGCCGACCTCGCGGCCGCCGTGATGCGGATGCTCGAGAAGGAGCCAGAGCAGCGCTGGCCCAACATGGAGGCCGCGGTCGCGGCGGTCGGTGGAGCGCCGCTCGCGCCGGGCGACCCCATTCACGTTCAGCTGGTGACGCTCGCCTCCGCCGGCAGGAGCGCGCAGCTCCGACGACGGATCAGCACCCCGCTGAGCCCCACGCCCATCGGCCGCGGCGTGGGGAAGACCACGAACGTGGCGGCGCTGTCGATCAAGCCCGGCGACGTGACCATCGCCGTGGGTGGTGCGGTCCAGCTCACGGTGACAGCGAAGCGTCGGAGTGGCTCCACCCAGGCCGGACACGGCGCCACCTGGGCCTCCACGCATCCGGAGATCGTGACCGTGTCATCGAGCGGCCTTGCCACGGCGGTCGCTGCGGGCACCGCCACCGTCACCGCGACGATTGAAAACACGAGCGCGACCGCGACCGTCACGGTGACGCCCGCGGAGGCGCGGCGCCGCCGCGCCGGGGCCATCGCCGCCGGTGTGGTGCTCGTTGGAGTAGCGGGCGCGCTGGTGTGGCTCAAGCCCTGGGCCCCAAGCGTTACGCTCGCGCCATCACGTCTCGTGCGCCTCGTCACAGAGAGCGCCCAGGTCCAGGTACCGGCGCCCGTCCCGCCCCCGGCGACACCGGAGACCACGGCGGGCAGGCCCCCGGCTGTAAAGCAGACCGCCGCGCCGCGACGCAATCCCCGGCCCGCGCCGCCGCGCGCGGCCGTGTCCAACTCGAGCGCCGTCGCCATCGTGCCGCGCCACGACACGACTCCCGCTGTCACACCCCCGGTGACGCCGCCCGTGGCGCAGAATCCCGGCCCGGCTCCGATCCCAGCGGCTCCTGCCCCTCCCCCGCCGCCCGCGCCCCCCGACCCACGCCCCCAGATCGAGGCAGCGATCGCCACCTACGCGCGCGCGCTCGAGGCGCAGGACATCAACGCCGTGAAGCGCGTCGCCCCGGGGCTCAGCGCTCAGTCCGTGCAGAACCTGCGAGCCTTCTTCAAGGAGGTTCGGAGTCTCAAGGTGACACTGCACGTGCAGCACGCCGAGGTGACCGGCCAGAGCGCGCAGGTGGAGGTCACCGGCGCGTATGAGTACGTCCAGAGCGGTGCCTACCAGAGCCAGCCCGTGAGCTTCCGCGCCGCGCTGGAGCACGGCGCCGAGGGGTGGCGCATCACGGGATTCAAATAGGGTGATCTCCCGCCGCCCTCTCCTGCTCGGCGCGCTGGTCGCGGGCGCCGCCTGCACGGAGGAACGTCTGATCACGCCGCCGCCTGCCGCCTCCCTCGCCATTTCGCCGGACAGCGCGATCGTCCTGCTGGGCGACTCGATATTCCTCCAGGCGGTCGCGCGGGATCAAAGCGGCCACGCGTTCATCGGGGTGCCGACGGCATGGGCGACCAGCAATCCGGTCGTGGCGACCGTTTCCGCGACGGGGTTGGCAAAGGGGCTGGCACTGGGGCGTGACACCATCACGGCCGCATCGGGCGCCCTGGCGGCGACCGCCGTGCTCGACGTCGTGCCGCGGCCGGCGATCGGTTTCTCCGCCGACAGTGTGGGCTTCAGCGCGGCCGCAAGCGGGCCGAACCCCGCGCCCGATACAGTCAACGTCGCCAACGCGGGTGGCGGCTCGCTCGCCGGCCTCGCGGTCGGCACCATCGGCTACGGTGCGGGCGCCACCAGCTGGCTGACCGCCACCCTCACGCGCACCACCGCGCCCGACACGCTGGTGCTGACCGCCCAGACGGGCAGCCTCGCCGCCGGCACCTACACGGCAACGGTTCCGGTCACGGCAGTCAACGCGACCAACAGCCCGCACACCCTCAAGGTCACCTTCACCCTCAACTGACCCCCGACCCCCCTTCCCCGGCCTTTCACCGGCAGTTCACCGGCCTTTAGAAGTTGTACTCGATCCCCCCCGTCCACACCGCGCTCGCCTGGAGCCCCGAGTTGCGCAGCGGTATCAGGGCGTTGGCGACGAGGAGGATGCCGCGCTGTGTCGTGAACTTGAAGCCGAGCGACGCGCTCATCAGGTCATCGCGCTGCGACGGGATATTCGTCGGGATCACTTGATGAGGATAGGGGGAGACGTACCGCACGGGGCCCGGGACGACGAGCTTCGAGTCGCCCATCTGCCAATCGGAGAGCACGTCGAAGGCCATCGTTGCAAACGGGGCGAGCAGTTGATCGAAGCCCAGCGTCGCGATGACGGAGTTGTTCTGTAAATCGCCGTCCCGGAAGGCGTAACCCAGATTGAGGTGCGGGGTCGTGTTGCCCCAGGTCGCGGACACGACGCCGATCCCGCGGCCGGCGAAGGCACCCGCGCCGAGCAGGTTGTCGGCGTTGCCGCTCGGAAAGCGGGCGTCGAGCAGCATGGCGACGCCCACGTGTTTAGTCTGGGCGACGTTCACCTTGAGGCGCGCGGCCACGTCACCAAGGCCGGTCGAGGAACCGGCGGTGGCGGCGAAAGCCGTGAACACCGGGTTGTTGATGTCCCCCGCGAAGAAGTGCGGGTCGGGGAAGCCCCCCAACGGCAGGATGTTCGCTACGCTGCTTCCCTGCACGCTCGTGTGCACCACCGGGACGTCGACGGAGAGATCCACCCCGTCCACCAGCCCATAGCTCATCACGAACGACGTCACGATCAGGCTCACGTCGAGGGAGACGTGGACGGCGACGATGTCGTTCTCGAAGATCGGGCTTCCCAGTCCGGCGGGCGGCGTGTCCTCGTGGGTGAAATTGAACTCGATGTCGTCGACCCGGATGCCGCGCAACCGCTGGAAGCGCATCTGGGTGATGTTGGCACCCACGAAAAAGCGTCCGCGACCCAGGGTTTGGGCCCGCTCGCCGAAGATCGGGCCGGCCGAGGTGGAGGTCTTCACCGGCAAGCCACCCACGAACTGGAACGTCACGCCGCTCGACGCGGAGGTGAGCGGCGTGTTGCCGACGCTCGCGCCGATGGCGTTGCTGATGAAGTTCAGAATGCTGGATCCGCTCGCCGTGTCGGCTGGGATGAAGTGATTGCCGTGGCCGGCGAGCGCGCCCGTGAGGCAGAGCGGCTTCCCACAGGTGCCGAAGGTGAACAGCTGTTTCGAAATGCGGGTGCGGAGATCCTGACCCGCGAGGGGACCGGCGAGAACGACGACCGCGACCAACGCCAACGCGGGGCGACGCTGCACGAGAGCTCCGGTGACCGGGCCGCGGCTATGTTACAGCCGCACTCCCACTTCGTCCAGGTGTCGCAGCAGGTCGGCGGGGTCTTGATACACGCGATAGGCGCCGGCACGCTCGAGCTCGTCCTGGCCGTACCCACCCGACAACAGGCCCACACCCAGCGCCTGGGCGCGCCGGGCGGCGAGGAGATCCCACACGCTGTCTCCCACGACGATCGACGCCGCGACGTCCGCACCGAGCCGCTCGGCGGCCGCGAGGAACAGGTCGGGATCGGGCTTGGCGTGCTCGACCTGATCACGCGTGATGACCGGAACGTCGGGCGCCACACCCAGCATCTCCAGCAGCGGCCGCGCGCTCTCGAGCCGCCCGCTCGTCGCGATCGCCCAGTGAACGCGGGACCGCGACAGGTAAGCGAGCAGCTCCACGGCACCGGGGAGGGGACGCACCGTCGACACCTGGCGCCTGAAGGCCGTCGCGTGGGCCTGTTGGATGCTGGTGACGTCCTCGGGAGTGAGCCGCCGGCCAGTCTCCCGGCCGAGCGCGTCGAGGAACAGCCCACCGCTCATTCCGATCCGTCGATGGATGCGCCACACCGCGAGCTCGATGCCCGCTTGCTCGAGCGCTTCCCGCCAGGCGAGCACGTGCTGGTACACACTGTCCACCAGCGTGCCGTCCAGGTCGAACAAGAACGCCGGCCCCATCAGGCGTGCTCGGTCTGGGCGGGGCGCGGCGCGAGCGGTCGTACCGGCCCGGCGCCGGCGCCCGTGCGGGACACGGCCGTGGCGATTTCCTCGCGATCGGCCGGCGTGAGCGCGAGCGCCGCCGCCCCGATCCATCCGTCCACCTGCTCGGGTGAACGGGCTCCCACGATCGCCCCCGTCACGCCGGGCCAGGCGAGCGTCCACGCGACGGCTACCGCTGAGACCGTGGTGCCGTGGCGCTGCGCGATGGGCCGCAGTGCGTCCCGCAGCGCGAGGTTGCGACCCAGGTTGGGCTGCTGGAACTGCGGCGACCGCCGGCGCCAGTCGTCGGGCGGCAGCGCGGCGACGCGCTCGGCCGCGAAACCGTCCGTGAGCAGGCCCGACTGCATCGGGCTGTAGCAGATGACGCCGGTGCCGTGCTCGGCGCACCACGGGATCTCCCGGGCGGCCGCCTCCCGGCGGATCAGTGAGAAGGGCGGTTGGAGCGAGTCGACGTGTCGGATCGCCTCGCAGCGGGCGAGCAACGCGACGTCGAAGTTCGAGACACCGGCCGCGCGCACCTTGCCTGCTTCCACCAGCCGCACCATCGCCTGCCAGGAGTCCTCGATCGGCGTTCCCGTCTCGTCGGGCCAGTGGAACTGATACCAATCGATGCGCTCGACGCCGAGCCGGCGCAGCGAGGCTTCGGCTTCGTGGCGAAGCGACTCGGGTTTCAGGACCCGCCGCGCCTCCTTCATCGGGTTGCAGTCGTCCCACACGAGGCCGCATTTGGTGAACACCAGTGGTCGCTCGCCGGGCTGCAGCTCGCGCAGCAAACGGCCCACCAGCTCTTCCGAGTGGCCGAGCCCATAGACGGCCGCCGTGTCGATCCAGTTGACCCCACGCTCGACGGCATGGCGCATGGCCGCGAGCGACGCGGTGTCGTCCTGCGGGCCCCAGCCGAACGCCCAGCCGCCGCCCCCGATCGCCCAGGCGCCGAAGCCGACGGTCGTGATATCGAGTCCGCTCGTGCCGAGTGGACGGGTTGGCAGAGTCACAAGCTTCCCCTCCGTCTCAGGGAATCAGCAATAGTTTGCCGGTCGTCTTGCGCGCCTCGAGTGCGCGATGCGCCTCGGCGGCCTCCGCGAGGGAGAACTCGTGTTCGATCCGCAGCTTGAGCGTGCCACTCTTGACCCACGCCAGCACCTCCCCCGCCCGCGCGACGAGCTCCGCACGGGTGGCGATGTAGTGGGCGATGGTGGGGCGCGTCAAAAAGAGCGAGCCCTTCTGGTTCAGGACCTGCGGGTCGAACGATCCGACCGGCCCGCTCGATTGCCCATACAACACCATCATGCCCCGACGTGCGAGACAATTCAGTCCCTTCTCGAACGTGGTTTTCCCCACCGAGTCATACACGACCTGCAGGCCGAGGCCGTTGGTGAGGCGCTTCGCCTCGGCCTCGAAATCCTGCTCGGTGTAGAGGATCACGTCGCGGGCGCCCGCATCGCGCGCCAGCGCCGCTTTCTCGCGGGTGGACACGGTCCCGATCACCCGGGCGCCCCGCCGGCTCGCGATCTGGCAGAGCAGCAGACCCACGCCGCCCGCGGCCGCGTGCACCAGGCACGTGTCGCCCGCCTTGAGGGGATAGGTCGTGCAGGCGAGATAATGCGCCGTCATGCCCTGCACCATGGCGGCCGCCGCCTGGCGCGTGGTCACGCCGTCCGGCAGCACGACCACCCGGTCGGCAGGGACGACGGCGTACTCCGCGTACGCCCCCAGAATGCTCGTGTACGCCACGCGATCGCCCGGCTTCGGATCCGACACGCCGGGGCCGACGGCCGTGACCACACCGGCCGCCTCCTGTCCCAGCGTGAACGGCGTCGCCACCTTGTACATGCCGGTCCGCTGGTACACGTCGATGTAGTTCACGCCCGCGGCTTCGACCTTCACCAGCACGTCCCCCGCGGCGGGCGACGGCTGCGGCACGTCCTCGTAGCGCAATGCTTCGGGACCACCCGGCGAATGAACGCGAATCGCCTTCACCGGCCGTTCCTCGCAGCGTTAGAATCCGTCGTATGAAAACCACATTCATCGGCCTCGGCAACATGGGTCTGCCGATGGCTCGCAACCTGCTTCAGGCGGGACACGCCCTCGTCGTGTACAACCGCACGCCGGCCCGGGCCCAGATGCTCAAGCAGCTCGGCGCGACCGTGGCCGATGGACCCGCCGCCGCCGCGCGCGGGGCCGAGGTGCTCATCACCATGCTGGGCGACGACGACGCCGTAGAGGCGATGGTACTCGGCGACGGTGGTGCGCTCGCCGCCCTGCCGCGCGGCGCGATCCACATCTCGATGAGTACTATCAGCCCGGCGCTGTCGCGCCGCCTCTCCGAGCGGCATCGCGCATCCGGTCAAACGTACGTCGCCGCACCGGTGTTCGGGCGGCCCGAAGCGGCGGAAGCGAAGAAGCTGTGGGTCGTGGCGGCGGGGCCTGCCCCGGCGATCGAGCGTTGCCGTCCGCTGTTCGACGCGATGGGCCAGGGAACGATTGTGGCGGGGGAGGAGCCCGCGCGGTCCAATGTGATCAAGCTGGCGGGAAACTTTCTGATCGCCGCGGCGATCGAAGCAATGGGCGAGGCATTCGCCTTCGGCCGCAAGCACGGCATCGCGCCCGCCGAGCTCCTCGACGTCGTGAACGGCAAACTGTTCCGCTCGCCGATCTACGAGAACTATGGCAAGCTGATCGCGGACGAGCGGTACGAGCCCGCCGGGTTCAAACTGAAGTATGGGCTCAAGGACGTGCGCCTCACGCTCGCCGCGGCGGAGGAAGTCGCCGCACCCATGCCGGTCGCGAGCGTGATCCGCGACCACTACCTCTCGGGCGTGGCGCGCGGTTGGCAGGACAGCGACTGGGCCGCGCTGGCCCGCATTGCGGCGGTGGACGCAGGGTTGTGAACGCTCACCCCCCCGCGATCGCGGGAATGACCGTCACCTCGTCTCCATCCTGAACGGGCGCGGCGAAGCCGCCGCGGAACCGGACGTCCTCGTCGTTCAGATAGAAGACCACGAACGGGTACGGGTTGCCGTCTTTGTCGCGGAGGCGCGGTCCGAGGGCGGGGTAGCGCGCCGCCACATCGGCTACGGCCTCGCCGAGCGTGCGGCCGCTGGCGGCCACGGTACGAACGCCGCCCGCGTGAGTCGCGAGCACCGAGGGAAGGTTTAGCGTGATGGGCATGGCAGTGTCTCCTGAGTCAAGCTGGTCACGTCATAGCGGCTCGCGGGCCGTTCGATGACGAAGGTCTCCGCCGTCACGTCGAGCGCGCCCCACACGCGCGCCATCGTCGTCGCGACGGCCTTGGCGGCGAACGCGGGGGTCACGGCGAGAATCGACGAGCCGGAGCCGGAGAGGGTGGCCCCGAATGCGCCCGCCGCGCGCGCCGCGGCGGTGACCGCGTCGTAGCCGCGCACCAGCGAGCGGCGGTGCGGCGCGTGCAGCACGTCGTCGAGCGCCGCCGCAAGGAGCGGCGCGTCGGCCCGCGCCAGGCCGGCGACGAGCGCCGCGGCCTTGGCGGCGGCCGTGGCCGCGGTGCGGTGGGACACGGTGGACGGCAGCGCCGCGCGGGCCTGCTCGGTCTCGACGGCGAAGTCGGGGACGGCGAATACGAACACGAGCGAGCCGTGCACCTCGAGCGGAGCGACGGTCAACCGCCCCTCGGGCCCCGGGACCGCGAGCACGGCGCCGCCGTAGATCGCCGGCGCCACGTTGTCGGGGTGGTGCTCGACGTCGGCGCACAGGCGGGCGAGGGCGGCGTCGTCGAGCTCGAGGCCGAGCAGGGCCCGCGCCGCCAGCGCCCCGGCCACGGTCGCCGCCCCCGACGAGCCCAGCCCCCGCCCGATCGGGATCTCGGACGCGGCGTCGATCATGACGCCTCCCGGCACCTTGCAACCGGCGCCGCGGCACGCCGCCACGAAGCCGGCGAACAGCCAGTCGCGGTCGGACGGGACGGTCACGGCCTGTAACGTACCCCGCCGCTCGACCCGCACGGGCGCCCCGAGCGCCCGGTCGACCCGAAACGTCGCGCTGAGCCTGCGCTCGATCGCGATCCCGACGCAGTCGAATCCCGCACCAACGTTGGAGGTCGAGCCCGGTACCCGCACTTGCACGCCCGGGACCGTCACGAGTGGTCCCCCTCCACCAGCGCCGCCACCTGCTTCACCCGCGGCTCGATGAGCGGCGCGTGCGGCAGCGCCCCGCTCACCGCGTCCAGCGTCTTTAGACCGTGCCCCGTTATGCACAGCACGACTTCATCTTCGGGCCCGAGCCGCCCGGCGCGCGCGAGCGCCAGGGCCGCCGCGGCGGTCACGCCCCCCGCCGTCTCGGCGAACACCCCCGTGTCCTGGGCGAGGAACCGGATGCCGTCCACGAGGGCGGCGTCACTCACGGCGGCCGCCCAACCACCCGACTCGCGCACGGCGCGGGCGGCGAACACGCCGTCCGCAGGGCTGCCGATCGCGAGCGAGCGGCAGATCGTGTTGGGGACTTCGGGCTCGAGCTGCGTGCCGCCGCGCTCCACTAGCCGGACGATCGGTGCGCACCCGTCCGCCTGCGCGCCATACAGCCGCGGCGCGGCGCCGCGGACCAGGCCCGCCGCGAGGAACTCCGCGAATCCTTTGCGTAGCCGGGTGACGAGCGAGCCGCCCGCCATCGGCGCCACCACCGCCGTCGGGAGCCGCCATCCGAGCTGCTCCGCGATCTCGTAGGCGAGGGTCTTCGACCCTTCCCCGTAGTAGCAGCGCAGGTTGACGTTCACCATGCCCCAGCCGAACCGGTCCGCCACCTGCGCGCACAGCCGATTCACGTCGTCGTAGGTGCCGCGGACCCGCACCAGACGCGGCCCGTAAATGGCGGTGCCGATCACCTTCGGCGCCTCGAGCGTCTCCGGCACGAAGATCCACGCCTTCAGGCCGGCGCGGGCCGCGTGAGCCGCCACGGCGTTCGCCAGATTGCCGGTCGAGGCGCAGCCGATCGTGTCGAGCCCGAACGCCGCCGCCGCGTTGATCGCCGCCGCGACCACGCGGTCCTTGAACGACAGCGAGGGGTGACAGACCGTGTCGTTCTTCACCCAGGCGCGCGCCACGCCGAAGCGGCGCGCCAGCGCGGGCGCCTCGATCAGCGGCGTGAAGCCGCTGTCCAGCGACAGCACCGGCTCACCGTCGAACGGCAGCCATTCGCGATACCGCCAGAGAGAGGGCGCGCGCGCGGCGATGGTCTGGCGGTCGGGCAGTCGCCGCCCCGGCTCGTACACCGGGTCGAGCGGCCCGAGGCATTGCTCGCAGATCGAGACGGGGCCGGCCGCGCGCTCGGCGCCGCAGTTGCGGCAGCGCAGGGGACGAGCGGTGAGCGAGGGTCGGGCGGTGACCGGCGAAGTGGTCGATGTCATCGAGACCTCAACAAAAAAAGCCCGGGCAATGAACGCCGCGGGCGGTCGCTTTTTAGCACCTTGTTTAACGTGGCGGCAATACGCGGCAAATCACCACGGGAACAGTTGTCGTTCCTAAGATAGCCCGGGATCGGGGCAGGTCAAGGCGGGAATTATCGCGGCACGGCTGCCCCCGTGAGACTCCCCACCCACCTCCGAATCCGCTGCAGCGCCAGGTCGATCTGGGCGGGATCCGTGGCGTAGCACATGCGCAGGTGACCCTTTCCCCCGGGTCCGAACGCCGAGCCGGCGAGCACGGCGACGTGCGCGTCCTCGAGCAGCCGCTCGGCGAGCGATTCGCAGGTCTGACCGGTACGCTCGAGCAGCCCGCTCACGTCCGGGAAGCAGTAGAACGCGCCGGCCGGGGTGGCGCAGGTGATCCCCTCGATGGCGGTGAGGCCGCGCACCAGTTGATCTCGTTTGCCCCGCAACCCGGAGACCATGCGCTTGACGGCGTCCTGCGGCCCCGTGAGCGCCGCGATACCGGCGTACTGCACGAATGTCGCCGTGCACGAGATGTTGTTGATGAGCAGCGTCGTGACGGGGTCGGCGAGCCACTGCGGCATGACGCCGTAGCCCAGCCGCCAGCCGGTCATCGAATACGCCTTGGAGAAGCCGTCCACGATGAAGGTGCGCTCCGCCATCCCCGGAAGCGCGGCGATGCTGTCCCACTTGCCGTCGTAGCGGACCTGCCCGTACACCTCGTCCGAGATCACCCACAGATCGTGCTGTTGGGCGAGCGCCGCCAGGCGCGTGAGGTCGTCCGGCGCGGCGACCCCACCGGTCGGGTTGTGCGGCAGGTTCAGGATGATCACGCGGGTGCGCGGTGTGATCCGCTCGGCGATGGCCGCCACGTCGGGCGCGAACGCGCGGGCTTCGTCCAGCGGATAGTACACCGGTCGACCGCCCGCGAAGCGTATGACGGACTCGTAGATCGGGAATCCCGGATCGGGAGTGAGCACCTCGGCGCCCGGCTCCACCAACGTGAGCGCGGCGCTGAACAGCATCGGCTTCGCGCCGGGAGCCACGATCACATTCTCCGCGCTCGCGCGCACGCCCCGCAGCGCGAGCGACTGGGCGATGGCATCGCGCAGCTCCGGCACTCCGGCGGCCAGCGCGTAGCGGGTGAGTCCGTCGCGCAGCGCGCGCACACCGGCTTCCACTACGTGCGGCGGCGTCGGCATGTCCGGCTCGCCGATCTCGAGGTGCACCACCTGGTGACCCGCGGCCTCGAGCCGCCGGGCGGCCCCGAGCACCAGGTAAGCCTGTTCCGTACCGAGCCAGTCCAGTCGCGTCGCGGAGCGCATCATCCTTCCTCTCAGTGACAAACGAACCCCGGGGTGGAGCCCCGGGGTCGGCATGCCATGCAATTTACGTGCGCCGCTGCGGCGGCGACCTACCCGAACGGGCGGGCCGACGGGCCTACTTGGCCCGTTCCAGATAGACCCCTTCCCGCGGGTCCACCCGGACCCTTTCCCCCTCGGTGATGAACTCCGGCACCTGGATGGTGACGCCATTCGACAGCTTCGCGGACTTGGTGCTCGCCGTCTTGGTGGCACCCCGCATCACCGGCGAGGTCTCCATTACGGTGAGCTCGATGACCGACGGCAGCTCGATCCCCACCGGCCGGCCGTTCAGCCACTCGACCTGGATCTGCATCTCAGGCTGGAGCCAGGCGGCCTGGTCGCCCACAGCGTCCCCATCGAGCGTGTGCTGCTCGTAGGTCGTGGTGTCCATGACGTGCACGCCGCCGTGGTCGGCGTACAGCACCTGGAACTGTTTCGTCTCGAGCGGGGCCTCGTCCACGAATTCGGTGGCCGAGAGCCGGGTGTCGAATGTATTTCCGGTGACCAGATTGCGGAGCCGCAGCTGGACGAACGCGCGCAGATTGCCGGGCGTGCGGTGCGTGAAGTCCATGACGCGGCACGGCTGCCGATCGATCAGGATGACGTGGCCGCGCCGGATGTCGCTTGCCTTCATGACGGGCGGGAAGATAAACCGGAAACGGCGCGGGTCAACGGGCGTAATGACTTGCGGTGTCGCGTCGTGGCGCGTCATATACGAGGACCGAGCATCGGAGCCGGGATGACCATCGCGCGGCCGAGAAAGATCGTGTGTGTGGGACGCAACTACCGCGAGCACGCGGCGGAGCTCGGGAACGTCGTTCCCACCCCGCAGGCCGCGACCGCTAGATAGAGGCGTGTCGCGCCCCCGCCCTTACTCCGTCTTCTTCTGCATTTTTCCCGTCGCATTGATACTGGCCGGCCCGGGCACCGGTCCGGCCCGCCCCCCAGCCGTCCCCGAGTTCGCCGTCCTTGCCGAGTTGTTGCGCGAACGGCAGGGCATCGACCTTGGGGCGCCGGTCGCGGACGATCGCGGCTCGGAGTCAGTGCCGCACTTCCAACTGTTCGGCACGGACGAGGGCACGCCGCTCGCCGCGTTCGAGGAGCACGCCGACGGCACCGTCTACCTCGCTTATCTGGCCCCCACGGGGCCCGAGTGGTATGACGTCGGCCGCGCCGACGACACGGAGGAGAGTCGGAACCGCGTCATCCCGGTCGGCCGGGGCCGGCGGCGCTTCGCGGACGCGCAGCAACACAACGTGCGCCTGGACAAATGGGCCTCTCCGGCGCGCGCCTTCCCCGCGGATCGCGGCCCGGTGCCCCAGTGGCTCGTCTTTCCGCTCCCGCTGCTCGATTCGTGCGCGGCGGACCGGGCCCGGCTCGTCGCGCTCGAGGCCCGGCAGGCGGAGCGCGCACACGGGGCCCGTGCCCTGATCGCACTCGTCCGCCGCCCTGTCGAGCGCACCGTCCTCGAGCGCCTGCGTCGCCGCCTGGCGAGCCCTGCCTGCCGGCGGCGCCGCGCTCCCGACTGGGGCACAGCGCTCGCGGCCGTAGCCGGGGCGCGGGCACAGCTCGGCGTTGCGCGCGCCACGCCGCCGCTCCCCGGCGCCGGCGACTATTGCTTCCGCGACGTCGTCTCCAAGCTCGACCCCGTGCTGGGGAACAGCGGGCCGCCCGAGTGGCAAACCATCCTGCCCGTCGACAGTCGCTCGGCCGAGGAGGACCAGGAGAACGGTCAGCGTCGCGCCGATCCGGACCGGCCGCTCGATGCACCGGGGAATCACGCCGTGTCATGGGACGAGCTCGTCCACCTCACGCAGACCGACCTCGCCCGGGCGTTCCGCATCCTCCGCTGGAGCGGCCATCCCAGCCGTGAGGACATCAAGGACCGGCCGATCCCCTGGATCGAGTCGGCGGCGAACGGCGTCGTGACGAACAGCTTCCTGTCCGGGGCCGACTACGCGGGCGACCACTACGAACCGCCGCCGGGGTACTGGCTCGGCGTCGCTCCCCCGGTCGCGCCCGAGGGGTGCGGGACGTTCAATGCACAGCACGCCCTATGCGACGACTGGATCGTGTACCTGCGCCCCGACCCCGAGTACGGGTTTCTCCTCGCCTACGACACGGAGCGCGAGGAGCCCGAGCAAGGACTCGGGAACTTCGGCGACGACCTGCAAGCCAACCTGGAGAACGAGGTGGAGCAGTGGCTTTTCCCGGTCGGCTATCGCCCGGAGCCGGGTGACCGGATTCACCTCGTGGGGCGCTGGGTGATCGACTGCGGGCACGAGGACTGGCACGCCGAGCTCCACCCGATCGAAGCGTACGTGAGCGCCCACACACGCGTCCACGTGGCGGCGAGCGGCGGCGTCGAGGCCGTCGCGTCCGTCGTGGTGACCGGCGACTGGCCGGGCGGCCGGCTCGCGCTCGACGTGTGGCCGCCCGCCCGTCCCGCCGCCGCGACCAGGCTCGCCTGGCGGCGCGACCGCGCCGGCGCAGCGCCGTCCGGGCTGTCGGTCGCGGAGACGCTCGAGCCGGGCGCCACGCCGAACCACCTGCACCTCGACGTCGTGTCGACCGCAGCGCGCCATCCCCTCGACACCGGCGACTGGAACGAGGTGGAGCCGCACCCGACGCGGCGGCTCGCGGCGCGATATCACCTCTGGTGGCGCGAGAGGTCGGCGAGCGACACCGGACGCGTGAGGTAGCCCGTGAGTTCGCGCGACCACCAAGCCCCGGTGCGGCTCCGCTCGGCGCGTGTGGTAAACCGGTAGCGATAGTAGGCGAGGCGCACGTAGCGCGGCGCCCCATCGGGGAACGGGTTAGCGCCGAGCAGGGACAGCACCGCCGGCCTCCCCTCGAGCAGGCCGCGCACCAGGCCGGCCAGCCATGGCCCGCCGCCTTCCGGATCGAGCGCGGCGAACCACAT
>QHTK01000032.1 GCA_003220795.1 Gemmatimonadota bacterium
GGCAGTCGGTCTCATACGCGCGTCTCTACGGGGCCTCCGGAGACTTGAGCGGCTCGGGGACCTTGCGCCACTGCTCGGGCGTGAGCACAGCACGGGCGCGCTGGAGTGCCCGCTGGGCGCTTTGGCTCAGCACGTCGAGCGAGTCCGCTATCGCCCGCAACGCCGCGACCTGCTCCACGGAGAGCCCGAGCGAGTCTCGGAATGACATGATGCGCGCGACCGGATTGGGGAGCGGCGGCCGTGCTGGAGTCGAGGTGTCCAAGTGCGGCGCGGCGGCGCTGTCTGGTCCGGCGGTGGCACCGCGCTCGGACGCGCGCAGCCGGTCGCGCGTACGGTTGGGGCCCAGCGTGAGACGCGCCTGCAAGCCGATTTGGAAGGGGACCGTGACGCCACCGTTCCCCGCACTGCTCGCACCGAAGCGGCCGTTGACGGCATAGCGGAACCGCGCGCTCGCCGGATCGAACCCTCGTACGTACAGCAGGACGGGGTCGGGCGCCGTCGCGTATCCCCACCCGTGCAGCTTCGCGGTCCCGTGGAGCCACTCGTCCAACCCGCCCATCAGGTTCACCGTCAGCAGCGACAGGGTCAGCCGGCGCTCGAGCCCGAACCAGGCGGGCCGCCAGCTGAGCTGCAGGTCGAGCGAGGGCTGCCAGGGACCGGTGCACGAGTTCCGCGCCGCGACGCGCGCGAGCTGGCTCTCGAGACAGCGCCGCACGGCGCCGGGGGCGCCCGCGATCAGCGTGCGCATCGCGCTCCCCACCGCAGTGTCGGACGCGGTCGCGGGCGCGAAGATGTACGCGCGATCGTTGCGGGCGCCGTCGCCGTTCACGTCCGACCCGACCATGGGTGTGAATGGCGCGCCCGATGTCAGGCGCGCGATGGCGCCGAGCTCGAGGGCGGTGGCGATGGGGAGGGTCACGGTGGCGAGCAAGGCATGGCGCCGCTCGAGATCGCTCGTCGCCCATTCTCGCGCGTTGGGGTTCGCGGCGGTGGTGGGCGCGGCGAATCCATGGGACGCGGCGCAACACGAGAACGACGACTGGTCCCGGGCGCGCGTGAAGGTGTACGACAGGCGCACTGCCGCGCCCCGCGTCGTGCCGGCGCCGACTCCGACTGTGACCTGCCGCGTGTCCGACTGAAGATCGGATCCGATGACGAGCACCTGCCCGAACTCCGGATGCAGGCGCGAAGCGGTGAAGCCGAGCGCCCCCGTGGCCGGGACGATCGAGTCCGCCGGGACGTACACCGGGCGGCCGGCTTCGTCGGGGAGGGTGAAGCGCGGCGTCCCGACCAGATTCCGGTCGCGGAAGCCGTACTGGCTCGTGCCGCGCGCGTAGCTCGCGTCGAGCGACACCGTGAACACGTGGAGCAGGCGGCGCTGCACGCCGAGGGAAGCACGCCAGGCGTGCGGCGCTGCGTAGTCGCGCGTGAATGTGGTGACGTTGGGACGCGGGCCGATGGTGACCGCGCTGCCGGTGTCCGCGCACTGCCTCGGGATCATGGATGGATCCGAGGCATAGTCCGCCCAATCCGGCGTCGGGACAGCCGATCCGACGCAGACCAGCTCCGTCTCGGCGTTGGCGAGGCCCGGGGCCCCGAGTGCCGCGCCGTACAGCGCCGTCGGCGTGGGGCTCTGGAAGTCGCCTACCCCACCACGCAGAATCGTCGGCGAGCCCCCCTCGCCACCCCCACCGGTCCACAGGAAACCGATGCGGGGCGACAGGCGGCTGTGCCGCGGAATCCGGTCGGTCCGTAGGGCGAAGAGTGAGTCCACCGCGCGATTGTAGGGCGGCGCGCCGCTGAAGCGCGCCGATTCGAGTCGGGCCCCGTACGTGAGCTGCAGGCCGCCGGTGCGCCAGGAATCCGCGAGGTACAGCGCACCGGTCCATGCGGTGCCGCCCTGAACGACAGGCACGAAGACGCGCGAGAAGCTCGCAGGGCTGTCGGCCGCCAGGGCAGTGAGCGACGGGAAGACGAACGTGCCGAGCTGGTTGGGCGTCTGGTTCTGGTCCAGGCCCGTTCCGCTCAGGAGGGCGCCGAGCTTGGGGCGGTGCGCGCCGCCACCCGGCAGCCAGGAGAGCTCTTCGCCGAGCTCCAGGCTCACGTTGTTGACCCGTTGGGGCAGGCCGGCATTGCCGCCGAAGGCGAGTGTGGCCACGCCTTGACGACCGTCCGGCAAATCGGAAGCGACCTGCACCCGCCCGGCCGGCACGGCGACGAGGGCGGTCGCGTCCCGTCGGTCCGCCGAGAAGTAGCCCCGCACCTCGTTGATCAGGCTCCCCGCGAAGTGCGACGTGAGGGAAGCCATCACGCCGCCACCACGCTCCGTGCGCGTGCCGCCGGTCGGCGGGAGGCCGAGCGGGCTGACGCGGGTGGGTTGCTGCGAGTCCCACCGGCCGTCGAGCCGGAGTGTGAGCGTCTGGGCCTCCGAGACTTTCCAATCGAACCGCAGGAACGCGACCGTATTTTCGGTCGTGCGCTCGTCCGCCAGCCCATGGACCTGCGCGGGCGCGCCGCTCGCCGCGGCAAGCGCGAGGAACCGGGAGGCGGAATCGGGACTGACTCCGAGCCGGGCCAACGTGAGGGGGTCCGCGGAGACGAGCGACGGCAGGGCCTGCCCGCGCCAGCGCCCCTGCAGCGCGCCGAACACGAACAGCCGGTTCCGGACGATGGGGCCGCCCATCCCGCCGCTCAGCTGGTTCTGGGTGTATCCCTGTCCGAACGGCGACGCCGTCGCCTGCCCCCAGGCGAGCGAGCGGTCGCGCAGCGTGTAGGTGAACGACCCCTGCGGGATGTTCTTGCCGCTGCGCGTCGTCGAGGCAACGAGGCCGCCGGAGAACTGGCCGCGGGCCGCGTCGTAGCTGCTCGTGACGACGCGGGTCGAGCGGATCGCATCCTGGGGCACGCTGCCCGAGCCGAGTGACAGGCCGTCGAGCGTGATCGCGTTGGCCGTGGGACGTTGCCCCGCCACCGAGAAGTCGGCCTCCGTCGAATCCGTGGCGGCGAGGGCCAGGACGCCGGGCGCGAGGGTGGCTATCGTCTTCAGGTCGAGCGCGTCGACCGGCAGGCGCGCCAGCTGGTCCGCCGAGATCGTGCGTCCGACCGCGCCCGGACCCACTCGCTCCGCCAGGCGGGAGCCGCGCCTGGCGCTGACGGTCACGGCTTCGAGCGCGACGGCCGACGCCCCCATCTGGACGTTCGCGACGAGCCGGTCCTCGTCCCCCTCACGGGTGACGCTGACGTTGGCCGGCGCCATGCCGATGAAGCGGATCGTGAGGTCGTACTGCCCGCCGCCGTCGGGGAACACGATAGTGAAGCGGCCGCGCGCATCGGTCGTGGCGTGGCGCGAGATCTGGGTCTCGAGCGAGACGGCCTGCACGAGCGCTCCAGCCAGCGGCAGGCTGTCGGGCCCGCTGACCGTGCCGGTGATGATGTCGGTCGTCGTCCCCACCTGGGCGGCGGCGCGGGATGCCGCGAGCGGCAGCGCCAGCGCGAGGAGCAACTGCAACGGTCGGGCGTGCACTCGGATCACCCCATACAGTCCCGCGCCGCCGCCACGGCCGCGGCCACCTTCTCGGGCCAGTGCGCTTCCTGCCGCCGGAAGATCGCGCTCGCCACTTCGACGAGCGCCCCGGCGCAATGCAGACCAAAGCGCCGGCGCCAGGCCGCCGGGACGTGATCGAAGTACTCCGCCGCGAACAGCCTGGCCGCGGCGCGCGCATCCTCGACCGGCACCGCATCCAGGCCAACCCGGCCGGCGACGTACGCGAACATATGGGCGGGGTCCCGCACGGGATCACCCAGCACCACCGAATCGAGGTCGATGAAAATCACCTCGTCGCCCGCCAGGAAGACATGGTCGGGCTTCAAGTCTCCGTGAATCGCCGCGGGCGGCACCTCCTCCAGCCCGGCCGCGACGGCGGCGGTAATCGCCCGAACCTCGGTGGCAAGCTGAGGCCGCGCCCACTCGACGATGGACGCCCCCCGCCGCAACTCCTCGAGCTGGACCGCGAGCGGGCTGCGCGACACGTCCCCGTTCCCCAGGTCATCCTGATTGAATGCCGCGACGGCCCGGGCCGTGAGGCGCAGCGGACCGGCCGGGTCGTGACCCTGCCGCAGCAGCTGCTGCAACGCGGTGCCGGGAGCCTCTTCCAACACGAGGGTGCGCAGCTCTTTGCGGTAGGCGACGGGCCGCACCACCGAGTAGCGGGTCTCTCCTCGCTCCACCCGCTCGCCGAGCGACTTGAGCAGCTCGAACGTGTGCTCGCCGTGGTCGTTGCGATACACCTTCACAAAGCAGCGCAGCGTTGCGGCGCGGCCCACGCCCCCGTCGCGGACCTGCAGGGTGTACTTGAGCGCGGCCCCGAGCTCCGTCCGGTAGCGCGTCGGCTCCATGGTGCGCTGCGTGACGCACCACTCGCCCGGCGCCAGGCGAGCGAGCAGCTGCGGCTCGAGGTCGCGCAACGCGCCGCCCAGCACGGGGCCGAGATTCCTGAGCTTGCGGTCGTACGGGAAGACCTGCACCACCATCTCGAGGTCGGGAATGAAGCCCACCAGCCGAAACGTCAGCCAGTCGTCCGGGATCCCATGCGAGGGGTCGGTAGCCTGCATCTCCCGCCACAGCCGCTCGGCCGCCCCTTTCTGGGCGTAGAGCAGGCCGGTCACTCCCTGGTCCCAGCTGCGGCCCGTGCCGGGCTCGAGCACATGCAACGTGTACTGCAGCACGCAACGCGCGGTGGACTGGCGGCAGCGGAACCGCAACGGGATGCAGTCCTGGATGCGATAGCGTTTCCCCGCCGCCGGCTCGAGATGGCGACGGAACAGCTCTAGCATCCGCTCGGGATCGCTGGCGATGGCGAGCTGGGGGAAGTCCGGGTCGGCGGGGAAGCCGACCCCGTGGACCGCGGGTCGCGGGGCCTGGCTCGTCACCCGCATCGACTGGCTCACCGCAGCAGATCGGCCGCCGGCTGCCCGAGATTGAGCTCGTACAGGCGCCGGTACCGGCCGCTCCGCGCCATCAGCTCGGCATGCGTGCCGCGGTCGATAATGCGACCTTCCTCCAGCACGAGCACCAAGTCGGCGTCCGTGATCGAGGGGAGGTCGTGCGTGATCATGAGACAGGTCTTGCCGGTCATCAGGCGATCCAGCGCCTGACGCACCGTCGCCTCGCTTTCCGCGTCGAGGCCGGTCATCGGCTCGTCCAGAATCAGGATCGGGGCGTCGCGAATCAGCGCGCGCGCGATGGCGATGCGCTGTTGCTGGCCGCCCGAGAGGGTCGCGCCGCGCTCGCCGATGACGGTGTCGTACCCGTCCTCGAGCTGATGGATGAACTCGTGGGCGTTGGCGGCCTTGGCCGCCGCCACGATTTCGTCCGCACTCGCCTCGGGTCGGCCGTAGGCGATATTCTCTCGGATGGTAGCGCCGAATAGCAACGATTGCTGAAGCACCAGGCCGATCTGGCGCCGCAGCGACTCGCGCCGATACTGGCGGATGTCGACTCCATCGACGAGGATCGCCCCCTCCTGGGGCTCGTAGAGCCGCAGGATCAGGCTGACGATAGTCGACTTGCCGGCGCCCGATGCTCCCACCAGGGCCAGCCGCTGCCCAGCGGCTACCTTGAAGGACACCTGCCGCAGCACGTCCTTGCCGTCTCCGTAATCGAACGACACGCCGCGGAACACGATCTCGCCTCCCACAGAAACCGCTTCGATGGCGTCCGGACGGTCCTGGATCTCCGGGTCCGTCTCGAGCACCTCGGAGATGCGGTCCGCGCTCGCCATCGCTCGTGAGAAATCGGTCGAGAGCTTCGCCAGGCTGCGGATCGGCTTGTACATGTTGGTCAGGTACCCCACGACCAGCACGAGCTCGCCCGGCATCATCCGACCCCGCAAGACCTGCAGCGCCCCGAAGAGCACCGCCGCCGCCGTGCCCAGCGCCGTGATGATCTCCGACGATCGGGTGGCGGCGGCCTCCAGCCGAGCGACGCGGATGCTTTCCCGTACCGTCTCCGCCGTGACCGCGTCGAACTGCTCTTCCTCATACTTTTCCCGGGCAAACGCCTGCACCAAGGGGATCGCTGAGAGCACTTCACTCATCCGGGAGGCGACCTTCCCTTCTTGCCGGCGCTGCTTCTTGACCGACGCCTTGGTCTTGCGATACAGGTGCAACAGGCTGTACGAGAGGAACGGCAGGGTCGCCACCGCGATCAGGCCGATCCGCCAGTTGAGGACGAACATCACCGCGAACATCCCGCCGACGGTCAGGACGTAGGTCGCAAACTTGAGGATCGAATCGGCGAAGATGTCCTTCAGGGTGTTTGTATCGCCCGCGATTTTCGTCAAGAGATCGCCCGACCGCGACTGGTTGTGGAAGGACAGCGACAGCGTCTGCAGATGGGCGAACAGCTCTCGACGCAACGCATAGACCATGCGGTAGCCGATGGACGAGGTGATGAAGATCTGCGCGTAGGAGAACAGGCCGGCGCACAACGCGATCAATAGCATCCCGCCCGACGCCGCCACGAGCAATCTGACCTTGTCGTCGGCGACCGCGTGCGGAAGCCAGCGCAGGGCGCGCGACAGCGGCTTGTCGAGTATGACGTGATCGAGGATGACCTTGAGCGGCCACGGCTTCAACAGCTCCGTCGCGGTGGCCCCCAGCGTGCCCACGGCCGCGATGGCCAGGCGGCCTTTGACCTGACGCAAATGCGTCAGGAAGATCTGTCGGAATCGCGTGCGTTTGCCAAGCATCGCAGCAGCTCGATCGCCTCGACCTGGCGCTGGCGCCGCGCATCGGCCTCCGGGTGGCGCGTCCGGTCGAAAGCCAGTACGTGAATCTTGCTCACCAGCGTCGCTTGCTCGTACCAGGCGACCCGCCGGCCCAACCCCGGGTCGGGCGAAGACCAGCGCCGGTACTCATCGAGGATGGCGCTCCGCACCGACGCGAGCTCCGGCAGTTTGCCCGGCTTGCGCACCGTCACTCGCCGCAGCTGCGTCAGCAGGTAGCCCAGGTCCGCGGCCGGATCGCCCCGCGTACACCGGTCGAAGTCCAGCACGACGAGGCAGCCGGGTCTCCACAGGAGGTTCGCCGTGCCGCAGTCGCCGTGCACGAACGAGGGCACGGCCCGCGCCGCCGGGGCGTCGTGCTCGAGCCTGGTCAGCGCGGATCGCAGCACACCCGCGTGGCCGGGGAACCGGGCACAGAGATCGACGACGCGGGGCCGCAGGTCGGCGAGCACATCGGCCGGAGATGTGATCGCGTCGAGAGTGACGGGGGTCCCGTGCAGCGCCGCCAGCGCGCGTCCGATCGCCGGCACCACCGGCCCGCGGTGATGCGCGATTGCCGAGACGACCGACTCCCCCGTTTCGTACGTCAGCAGCAGCAGTCGGCGCGAGGCGTCGTAGGCGAGCACGCGCGGCACCTCCACCCCCCGCTCCCCCGCGCCGCCATCACCGCCGGCCAGCTGTCGCAGCACCGCGGCCACTCGCCGCGCGGCGCGGTCGTCCTCGTAGAACTTGCCAACCCACTGGAGCGAGAACACGTCACTCCCGGGCGCGCCTCGGGCGCGCAGATCGTAGCGAACCACCCGCTGTTTCCCGTGCTTGGTGAGGGGCTGGGCCGACCAGTCTTCGAGCGACGCAGCGGAGCCGCGAATCTGGCGCAGCGTGGCGCTCAGGACGTCCTGCTCGTCGCCGTGCGTCCGCGAAGCCAGCGCCGGGTTCATTGGCGACGCACGTCGCTGAGTGCGGCTCCCGCGCAGGCGGCGAGCCGTACTGCCTGGAGCGGACCCTCGGCCGGCTGGCGCCGACATACGGTGTACGTCTTCCGTAGGAGCGTCATGGCGCGGTAGAACGACACGTTGCGCGGCGAGACATCCGGCTTGGCGGCGAGATAGGCGTCCTGGAAACAGCCCGGCCACCGGCCGGCCTCGGGGGGGAGCGTGCGATCGAGCGTGCAACGTCGCTCCAGCTGCGCCACGAAGTGGCCGACATCGTACGCCGGGTCCGCATAGCCGAACATGTCCCAGTCGAGCAGGACGAGCCGGTCGCCGGTCCAAAGAAACTGCCCGGCCGCCATATCGCCGTGGATCGGCGCCAGGTCGGCTGAATCGAGATGGGGCACCGCCGCCTGCAACTGCGCGAGGAGCGGCTTGACCAAGTCCGCGGTCGCCGGCCAGACCGGGCGCAAATTGTCGCAGCGCGCCCGCGTTTCGTCGACGAGCATCTGCGGCGTCGTGGGCCGCTCCGGAACGATCGGCACGCGATGCACATCCGCCGCCACCACGGCAGCGTGTCGCAGCAGCTCCAACTTGCGCCCATCGACGATCTTGCTCAGGCTCCGGCCCTCGACCCAGTCGAAGATCAGCACGCGCTCCTGCGGGATATACTGGATCGGCAAACACGGTCGATGGGGCCGCGGCGGGAGGCGCTCCGCCAGCTGCTGCGCGTGCGTCCACACCCGCTCGCCGAAGTCGTCCGAATACGTCTTGAGGGCGTACACGCGCTCGTCGCCACCGCTGGAGCGCACGCGCGCCTGCACGACGAAACGATCCGAGTGAACGCTCTGGAGCGTGCAGACGGCGGCGGCCGGCGCGAACCCGGCCGGCAGGATCGGGTCGAGCAGCTCCAGCGTCGCCACCGGCTGCTGCAGCCGGACCAGCTGTACCTCGAGCGCGGCGCGCTGCTCGGGAGTGGGGTCGAAGTGGAAGCGCATCAGTCGCCCCCCAGCCAGCGGGCGAGATACGCGACCAGGCGCGCGGCGCCGTCGAACGAAGGGATGACCTCGCGCACCCGCTCCGCGTGGGCGCGTCGATCGCAGCCTACCGCCCACCGCAGGGCCTCCACCAGCCGCGGACCCGCCAGGTCCTTGGGGTGAACCCACCGGGCCAACCCACGGGCCGCGAGGGTTTCGGCGCGGATCTGTTGCTCCACCTTGTGTGTCGCCCGCGGCACGATCACCAGCGGCCGCGCCACCGCCAGCGCCTCGCATACACTGTTGTAGCCGCCCATGCTCACTACGGCGTCGGCGGCCGCCATGAGCTGGAAGTTGTCCGCCTGAGACACCACGTGACACGTCGCCGTCGCCCGCGCCTGCAGCCGCGCCTGCTGCTCCGCCGGCATGAACGGTCCCGTCACCATGACGGTGTGCAGCTCCGGAACCTCTGCCCGCAGCCGGTCCACCGCGGCCTGCGCGGCCTCCAGGACGGGATAGCCGTCACTGCCGCTGCCCACGGTCGCCACGATCAACGGTCCGCTCGGCGGCAACCCGAGCTCGCGCCGCAGCGCGGCTCGGTCGAGTGCTGGTGGATCGCGGACGACGTACCCGCAGTAGTGCAGCTTGGGCTGCACCGCGGCCGGGATGTCGTAGGCTTCCGCGACGTCGTACAGCGCCGGGGAGCCGTACACGGCGACGCCGTCGTACAGATGCTCCAACGCGTCGTAGACCCCCAACTCACGCCACTGCCCCTGAATCCGACCGACGTCGTCCATGATGTCGCGCAGACCGAAGACGAACTTCGTACCGGGGCACTGCGCCTTGAGGGCGTACAGGCCCTCGCGAAACTCACCCTTGGCGCCGAGCGGCTCGTGATCGACCAGGACCAGATCCGGGGCCAATCCCAGCGCGGCGGCTCGCAGGATCTGACCGCGGATGGTCCGGAACCGTTGCTTGGCCGCTTCCTCCTCGGCCGGGGAGCGCTCCACGCCCTCCGCCGTCAGGAGCGTGGGCAACTTGATGTAGTCGCACCGCTCGGGGAGGGTGAAGTTGCCCGCGACCGGGGACTTGGTCGCGATATATGCGACGAAGGTCGGATAGGCCGCGAGCACGCGGCGGGCAATGGTCAACGTCCGGGTGATATGGCCCAGCCCCTGGTGATCCTGCGCGTACAGCAGGACGGTGGGTGTGTGCGGCGCCCCCGATCGCGTCACGTCAGTCCCACCTCCGCGGTCGCAGGAGCGGCCGGCTGCAGCGGGCCCGCGGGGACGCCCAGCAGTTCCGCCAGCAGGCCCGGGATCCGCGTGAGGCCGCCCAGATCGACGCGACCGCGGGGGGGAGGGGGCGGTGCCGGATCGCGCGCCAGCCATTCGGTCAGCGCCTGCGGGCTCAGCTCGTCGGGGTGCAGCACGTCGAGCAAGCCGAGCTCCTGCATGCGTCGCGCCCGGATCCCCTGCTCGGGCTCGGTCACCCGCGGCACGATGAGCGCGGGCTTCTCGAACGACAACACCTCGCACACCGTGTTGTATCCGCCCATCGCGATGACGCGGTCTGCCCGCTCGATCAGGGGGACCGGATCGGGCACGAATTCGAGTAGCTCGAAGCGAGTGCGGCGTTGCGCGGCCCGGTGCAGACGCTGCCGCGTCTCCCACGGCATCAGCGGTCCGGTGACCATGACCGCGGTGGTGTCGGGAGGGAAATCGGCGGCGACGAACGCCTCGGCCAGGGCGCCGCCGTCGTGACCGCCTCCCACGACGCACAGTGCGACTCTCCCCGGGGGCAGGCTCGCCAACACGGCGGCGGTCTGCGCTTCGGCGAATTCGAGCCGGGGGCGCTGGTCCAAGTACCCCGTGTAGCGCACCTTGGCCGCCGCGTAATCGGGCAGATCGTACTCGCGCACCGGGTCGTACACGGCGGGATCGCCGTACACCCAGATAGCGTCGTAATAGTCCCGGATGGCGTCCATGTGCGCCCGCTCGGACCAGTCGCGCCGCACCGTCTCCGCATCCTGCAGCACGTCGCGCAGCCCGAGGACGCAGCGCGTATTGCCGCCCTTGCGCAGGCGCGCCAGCGTGCGCGTGAGCTCGCCCGCCACGCCCACCGGCAGGCAATCCACGACGAGCACGTCGGGCACGAAGGTCTTGATCGCGCTGCGGATCACACGGGCACGGAGCGAGATGACATCGAGGTCCGAGACGTCGGCCAGGAAGCGCGGGTTGTAGCCCCCGTCCGCCTCGCGGCGCAGCGCCGGCAGGGTCACGCAGTCCACACCGGGCGGCATCGGCAGCGCGCCGGCCTGCCACGCCTCGGCGATCAGCACGATGCTCGGCTGAAGCGGCGAGCCGCGCAGTGCTTGCGCGATCGACGCGTTGCGGCGAATGTGGCCGAACCCGACCATCCCCTGCGAGTACATGGCGACACGGGGGCGGAGCGCCTGCTCGGCGGAGAGCGTGCGGCGCGCCGGCGGCGGCGCCGCGCGCACCACAGGCGGACGGCCCGCCGGTTCGTCCCGCACGGGTGTCGGGACGCCCGACACGAGCGGCGCGCCCCTGAGCGCCCGCTCGGTCGCGGCGTAGATGTATTCCGCGAGGCGGCGAGGGGCGTCGGGGACGCCCTTGAAGCCGGGAATGCTCGTCATGTCGACGACGTACGACTTGCCGCCGCTCTGCACGACGGTGACGCCGAAGAGATCGATACCCAGCGCCGCACCGCAGCGGCGCGTGATATCCACCAGCTCGGGGTCCGGCGTGAACGCCTGACCCAGCTTCTCGCGATGAGTGCGGGCCGGCCAGGCGCGCAGCACCCCGAAGATCTCGCTCCCGATCGAATAGATCTTGCGGTCCGGGCCGTCGCTCGCGTGGTAGCGCTGCGCAAACACCGGCTCGCTGATCGGCGGGAGCGCCGCCAGCTCGGCCCGGTCGCGGACCACGTGGATGCCCTCTCCCGGCGCGCTGCGCGTCAGTTTCCGGTGCGGCTTGATCACGAGCGGGCCGTGCTCGAGCGCCGCGCGCAGCTGGTCGACATGGGATGCAACGAACGTCTTCGGCGCGGGCACGCCCGCCGCCTGGAGCACACGTAGCTTGACGATCCGGTCGCGCAACGTGGCCGAGGCGGGATACGGGTTGAGCAGCGCGGCACCCGCCGTGTGGAGCGCGGCGGCCACGCGCATCGCGAGCTCACTCTTGTCTTTGAGGACGTAGAGATCGTAGTCGACCCGGATCCGCGCCAGGTCGATCAGCTCGTCCCCGAGATGCACCGGCTCCGCGGTGGCGCCCCACTCGGCGAGCAGCCGGACCACTTCCGGCATGTGGCTCTTGTCGGTGGGCGCGTATCGTCCCATCAGCAGTCCGATCCGCACTCGATCTCCCTTCCGCCGCGGCCCGCAGCATCCGACGCGCTCGGTTATCGCGTCGCGGCTGTGCCGCCGTGCCCGTTACGTCAGGGTATCGATCGGGCAAGTCCCATACCACCAATGAAATACGTGCGCGGCGTCACGAACCCCACGGTCACGAGGGTGTCGCACACACGTTACGCATCCGTTACGAGGAAAAACGGCCGCGATTCGAGGCATCGCAGACCGTTGCACGCGTTCGGCGTCGTGCCCCGACGACACAGCTGGCGGCCGGGCGCAGCGTGACCCCCACGCGACATGCGCGGGCGCACGCGCCGTTCTTGTCTTCTCAAAGAGCTGTCGGGGCTCACCGCCGAGCGCGCCTCTCCGCCATGACTTCCGTTCGGCGCCGCCGTCTGTCACTCCAAAAAGCGCGAGCTCCCGAGCAACACCAAGTCACTCGAGAGCTCGTGCCTCGGAACAAGCGACGGGCGCGCCCGCCGCGATCAGGTGACGAGGCTGATGGTGAAGACGACGCTCTCGACGCTCAGCGACGAGCTCTGGACGGTCGCCCTCGCCACGAGCGTGTACGTTCCCGTCTCCAGGGCTCCCTGCGCGATGCTCAGGTTGAACTCAGCAACGCCGTTCTGCAGGTTGAAGGTGAGAGTCGGGCCGCCGCATAGAGTGCCCCCGCCAGTATTCTGCCCCAGCTGGATCGTCACGTGACCGGTGAAGTTGACCGTTTGACCCAGATTGTCCTGCAGCGTCAGTTGCCCCGAGACGGTGGTGGGGAGGCCGCGCGTCGACGGCAAGGTGCAAGACCCGGCGAGGCTGACATTTGATACGGCGTCATTGGGCTGTTGGGTGAATACGAGCGTCGGCGGCGGGGCGGCGCACGCGATCACGAAGTCAACCTGCGCCGTGCCGCCGGCGGGCACCGACACCATCCGGCCGCTCCCGCCGCTCACCGTGCAGTTGGACGCCACGCTCAGCGCCACCGAGTGGACTCCCGCCGCGAGCGCAGGGAAGGTCATGCGATCGTTGATGCCGATGGCCTGGAGGCGATCGTCCACGGTGACCGTGTAGCCGGCTGGCAGGTTCGCGCCTGTGGTCGCGGTGGTGACGACGAGCTCGCCCGTCGTCGGCGCGCAGTCGATCGTGAAGTCCGCGTGCCCCGTGCCACCGGCGGGCACCGTTACCGTCCGGGGATTCGCGCCGCTCACCGTGCAGTTCGACGCCACGCTCAGCGCTACCATGTGGTCTGCCGCGGCGAGCCCGGGGTACGTCACGTTCCCGGTTGTGCCGATGGTTTTGGGCTGGCCATTGTCCACCATGACCGTGTAGCCGGCGGGCAGGTTCGAGCCTGTGGTCGCGGTGGTGACGACGAGCTCGCCCGTCGTCGGCGCGCAGTTGATCGTGAAGTCCGCGTGCCCCGTGCCGCCGGCGGGCACCGACACCGTCCGGGGATTCGTCCCGCTCACCGTGCAGTTCGACGCCACGCTCAGCGCTACCATGTGGTCCGCCGCGGCGAGCCCGGGGTACGTCACGTTCCCGGTTGTGCCGATTCCTTGGGGCTGGCCATTGTCCACCATGACCGTGTAGCCGGCGGGCAGGTTCGAGCCCGTGGTCGTCGTGGTGACGACGAGGTCGCCCGTCGTGGGCGGTGGGGCCACGCAGCTGATCGTGAAGTCAGCGTGCCCCGTGCCGCCGGCGGGCACCGACACCTTCTGCGGGTTCGCCTCGTTCACCGTGCAGTTGGACGGCACGCCGACGAGCGTCACTGAGTGGTCTCCCGCCGCGAGCGTGGAGAAGGTCACGTGATCGTTTGCGCCGATGGCCTGCGTCGGCCGATCGTCCACCGCGACCGTGTAGCCGGTTGGCAGGTTCGAGCCCGTGGTCGTAGTCGTGACAATGAGGTCCCCCGTCGTCGGCGGGGCGGCCGTGATGTCAAACGCGGTGCTGGTGGCGTCCGTCAAGCCCGGGGAGGTGGCCTGCAGCATGTAACCGCTCCCGACCTGGTCGATGCACAGGTCGCCAAACCGAGCGACGCCGTTCACCGCGGCGACGGTCTTGGTCCCGGACAGGGTCGCGTTCCCTGCTGCACTGGCGTCGTGGCCGATTGCGATCGTCACGTCGCCTGTGAAGTCGGGGACGGCTTGGCCCTGGTTATCCACTGCCGTGACTTCCACCGGCGGCGCGATCGTGGAAGGGCAAGGCGTCGAGTTATTGGGCTGGACGGTAAACGCGAGCGCCTGGGCGGGCACCTCCCAAAATTCAGGTCCTTGTCGACCGCGCCGCGGACTGACGGACTCGTGACAGCCCGTGGCAAACAACACCGTCGCCAGAAGGCCGCGGAGAGCAGGGCTCGTGGTGCGTGTGCGCATCTGCCGCCTCATTGTTGGGTATGCGCCGCCCGGCGCGTGCAAACCGGGTGCCGCGCTCCCGCCGCAACAGTGTCGTGGTCTTACAGCGAGGAACGCGGCACACGTGGACGAAGGAGAAGCGCGAGCTGATACAGCGACGTGACCAAGAGATCTGTGGTCGCGACCGCGCCGCAGACCGATAGCCACATTTGTTTGCAGTTGCGCAACGACTTCGGTGTAGATGCAAGGTGCCGCGCTCGAACGCTCTCGAGTCGGATCACGACTCGTTGCGAGGTCCCAACAGAAACGCGCGAACTCCCGAGCGACTGCCGGTTCCTCATGGTGCGCGAACAAACGAGCGGGCTCGGCGAGGAGTTGCACGTCCTGCTCCACTGGTTCGACCAGAACCGGCGCGGGCTAGGGCTTCGGATTGCCGTGCTGCGCACCGCACGGTACGTTCATCCGCCTCTCTCTCCGAGGACCTCCCCATGCGTGCGTTCCTGCTCGCTGCCACCGTCACTCTCATCGGTCACAGCACTGCCGTATCGGCCCAGGCCCAGGCTCCGGCGCAACGCGGTGGCATCAAGCTCTCTGACCTCGCCGGCACTTGGGACACCAAGACCATGGTCGGGCCGAAGGACAGCGTGGCAGTGACGTCCGTGGTGACGGCCACGGCCGACCGCAAAGGCTGGACGCTCAGGCTCCCCAACCGCGATGCGATCCCGGTCCGGGTTGTCGCCGTCGGCGGCGACAGCGTGGTCACGGAGGCAGGTCCGTTTCAGAGCGTGCTGCGGCCTGGGCAGATGGTGACGACACACACCGTGGGGCACTACAAGGGCGACACGATGACCGGCACGATCGAGGCCCGCTACGCGTCGGGGGACGTCGTCCGGCTGAAGACCGCAGCGACGCGCAAGAAGTGACGCGGGGCATCCCGGCGTCCCTGCGCGCTATTGCTTCTGGTGGCCGTCCTGATAGTGCTGCTGGAGCAGGTCCTGGCCGAAATCGCCGGTGAAGTCGCGCCACACTGAGTGGATGTGGTTGGCGTTGTCCTGGGTGTCATCGAATTCGATGAGGAATGACGGCGTCTGAACCCTGTAGTAGCGCCGATCACCGCGGTCGATGCCGCCCGACCACGCGAAGTAGATGTCCCGCTTGGCGCGGTTGACCTGTGCCATCCGGCGCTCGGCCAGTTGGTCCGGCACGTTGTGAGCGTATTCTTCCATGAGCGCCATGAGCGCGTCGAACTGCCGGGCGTTCATCCTGGATGCGGAGAGGCCTGACGGCTGGCCCTGTAGCGCGGCCTTCCGAGTGGCCGCGGTCAGGATGTCCTGATACGCGGTGGCGTCCACGATGGCGACCCTCCGCTGCTGTTCGTCGAGGGCGTGCATGAGTTCGAGGCCGAGGTCGTCTTCCGCAGCGAGGGTGCGCAGGCCCTTGCGCGCTCCTTCCCGAACTTCGGCCGGGTTGGCGCCGAAGAAACTCGGGCCGTCGATGACCGTGCTATCCACGACCGTGTAGTTCTGGCTGAGATGGTGGCCCTCGACGCGGTAACCCCATGTGCCGCCGTCGGAGGGAGTGCCGAACACGGAGACATAGTATTTCTCCGGGTTGCGGCGCTCCCCGCTATCGTTCTCCATGATCTTGAGCACGTCTTCCAGGCTCATGATCGTCACCGCCTTGATGTAGCCCGTTTGGCTGAGCCCGGCGGCCAGTAGCGCGCTCGCGAGGTGCTTCTGGTAGGGTGTCATCTCGCGCAGCGGTAGGCCCTTGCGCTCCTTCGGGACGAAGTGCCAGTTCATGCGCTCGTCGCTATCGAATGGAAAACTCGCCTTGCCGCGCTGATTTGCATCGAGGGCGGCAAGAAAGCGGCTGGCGCACTCGGTCACGAGCGGCGCTGCATGCACGCGGTGCAGATGGCTCTTGCCGTCTTGGGCGGCTCCCGACCCAAGGGTCGGACCTCCCAGGAGTGCCACGGACGAACCGAGAAACGATCGGCGGTTCATGCACATGAATCACTCTCCGTGAGGGTGTCACGCCGGTTCAAGGGGTTCTTCATCGAGCAGTGGCTCCAGGTTGGGACCGTTCGTGGCGGATGCAACACGGTTTCTCCTCAAGGTTCTTGGGGCTGTCGGGGTTCCCGTCATGACTGCTGAACGGGAACTTCGATGTCATAGAATCTCTTACCGGAGAGAGAGGTTTGCGACCTATGACTATCACCGTCTACCTGCCGACGCAATCGTACGAGCGACGCCTTCGCGCCTTGGCAGCGTGGTGGTGCCTCGGCTCGAGCGCGCTCCGGCCGGAGCTGCTGATGGCGGCGGAGCCCGTCTCGGCGGCCTACCTGCGCGCCCCTGGTCTATGACGATGGATCGCGCATGAGCCCGTATGGCGCCCGGTACCGCCTGGCCAGGGCCCTGGTCGACTACCTGACTGGTCTCGACCCCAGTGCCGTGGGCCTCGTGCAAACCCTCCTCAGCCTGATCCCCAGCCGCAGGCCGCCTCGCGACGGGGGATCGTCCCGACGGTCACGCTGAAGCGGGTGCGACTGCGCTGCTGATCACCGTCGCGGGCAGCACCGGTACCATCGGCAGCGAACTGGTTCGCCTGCTGTCCACCGCGGGGGTGGAGACCCGGGCGCTGCACCGCGACGTGCGGAAGACTCGAGCGTTACCGAACGTCAGCTGGGTGCGTGCCGATCTCGACGACACCCGCGGGCTCAGGATCGCCCTCGACGGGACCGAGCGACTGTTCCTCCTCACCGGCAACGAACCGGATTTCGCGCGGACGCAGATGGGGGTGGTGCGGGCAGCCGAGGAGCTGGGCGTCACACACGTCGTCAAGCTCTCGGCCCTGGGCGCGTCCGACCACTCCAGGTCGACCATCGCCCGCGAGCATTGGGCGGTCGAGCAGGCGCTCCTCGGCACGCGGCTCCGGTGGACCATCTTGCGTCCGCACGCCTTCATGCAGAACTGGCTCGGTGACGTCGCGGAGTCGGTGCGGGCCGAGAGCGCGATCTACGCGCCCATCGGCGACGGGCGCGTGCCGTTCATCGACACCCGGGACATCGCGGCGGTGTCGGCCGAAGTGCTGCTCCACGTCGAGGCGCACGTGGGCAGGAAGTACGTCCTCACCGGCGGGGAAGCCATCGGGTACGCGGACTTGGCGGGCGCGCTCTCGGAGGCGACCGGACGCACGATCACCTATCGACCGATCACGCTGGACGAAGCCCGGGCGCGCCTCGCGGCAGGAGGTATCGCCGCGGCGGCCATCGATGCGATCCTGGCGATCGCGGCGTACCAGCGAGCGGGAGGACCCACCGCGACGATTTCGCCGCATGTCGAGCAGATACTCGGTCGGCGACCCCGCACCATCCGCGATTTCGCGCGCGATTACGCTTCGCGCTTCGTCTGAGCGGACCCGCCGTACCTCTTAGGCCGCCTACTCAGCGCCTGTCGCTTCATCTCGGGGCGCGACCGAATGATGAAGACGTAGGCGCCTTCCTTCACAAATAGCGTCGCCGTGGCGAGGCCACTGCCGCTGCGGTGAGGGAAGTGGCCAACACCCGGACGCAACAGCGGAATACTCACGCCATCTTGATGACCACTTTTCCCGTCGCCCGCCCGGACTCGGAATACGCGAGTGCATCACGCACCCGCTCGAGCGGAAACACCTTGTCCACCAGCGGTTTGATGACGCCGCTTTCCACCAGCCGCGTGATTTCTCTCAACTGTTCTCCGTCGGCACGCACGAAAAAGTACTCATAGCGGGCGTTGTGCCCCCGCGCTGCGGCCGTCGCCTTTCGGGACATCACGCTGATCGCCAGGACGATAAACGGGTTGAGTCCCCAGCTCCGCGCAAACGCTGCTGACGGGGTGCTGCCAATGCTCACCACCACGCCGCCAGGTTTCACGCACTCAAAACACCGCACCAGCGTGTCACCGCCCGCGCTGTCCAGCACCACGTCACAATCTTTGGCCACGTCTTCAAAACGTGCGCCGCGGTAATCAATGGGGACGTCCGCGCCCAGACGCTTCACCAGTTCCACATTGCGTTGCCCCACCGTGGTGAAAACCGTCGCGCCCAGGTGACGGGCCAACTGGATGGCCACGCTTCCAACGCCACCGCTGCCCGCGTGAATCAACACCCGTTGGTTGGCGCCCAGCTTTCCAATCTCCACTAAGGCCTGCCACGCCGTCAGCGCAACCAACGGAAGTGACGCGGCTTCTTCAAACGTCACGTTAGTGGGTTTGAGGGCGGCGGCGCCTTCGCGGACCACGGCAAATCCCGCAAACGTTCCAATGCGGTCTTTGTCCAGGCGCGCGTAGACCGCATCGCCTTTCTTGAAACGCCTCACCTGTGCGCCCACGTCGGAAACCACGCCTGAGAGGTCGTTGCCCAGCACCAGCGGGAACCGGTATTTCAACAGCGTCTTCAACTTTCCATCGCGCGTCTTGACATCCACCGGATTCACACCGGC
>QHTK01000051.1 GCA_003220795.1 Gemmatimonadota bacterium
GCGGTTCGGCGGTGAAGCGTCCGGCAACGACTACATCCCGCAGCTCTGGGCCGCGCGCAAGGCGGGCGCCCTGTCGCGCGAGCTCCGGCTCCACGGACCGAACTCCGAAATCGTGAGCGAGCTGAAGCGCCTGGCGCTGCGCTACGGCATCCTCACCGAGTACACATCGTATCTGGTGCAGGAGCCAAATCAGATAGTGGTGCGACCGATGTTCGATCGGGCCCCGCCCCCCTCCCCGGCGCCGCGGGATCAGGCGGGTGCCGACGCCGTCCAGCGCTCGCGCGCCGAGAAAGCGCTCGCCGGCTCGGCTCAGTTGAGTGCGGTGGTGGTGACCGGCGCCGCCAGAAGCGACTCCGTAGGTGCCGCCCGCTCCGGCGAAGCTACGAGCAGGCAGCGCGTCGGAGGTCGAATCTTCGTGTGGCGAGACAGCACTTGGACGGACATCGCGCACGGCGATTCGTTGCGGGTGATTGAGGTCGCGGCATTCAGCGAGGCTTACTTCGCCCTCTTGCGCGCTCTTCCTGAGCTGATGAAGCCCGCGACGCTCGAGCCCGCAGTGCTGGTAGCCGGACGGCGGGTGAGCATCAAGATTGAAGCTGTGGGAAAGACCACCTGGCAGGATGGCGAGCTGGCGATGCTGGTCCGCGACTTCCGGTCGTGACGGCGTGAGCCCGGAGGACCTGGCGGACGTCTACCGCAGCACGTACCGCGCGCTGGTGCGGTTTCTATACCGCAAGGTGTGGGACGCCGAGCGCGCGGAGGACCTGGCGCAGGAGGCGTTTGCCCGCGCGCTCGTCCACAAGCCCGAGAACGCGCGCGGCTGGCTGTTCGTGGTGGCGGCGAACATGGCGCGCGACGACGCGCGGCGCGCGGCGCGGGAGCGGCGTCACCTGACGCTCTTGAAGAGCGAGCCACCGGACACCTCCCCGCCGTCGGACGAGGCTCTGCACACGGACAGCGAGCGCTTGCAGGTACGCGCCGCGCTGGAGCAGCTCACGCCGCGCGACCGGGAAGTGCTGCTGCTGTGGGATTCGGGATTGTCGTACGACGAGATCGCGGCGCAGACGGGGCTGGCGCGCGGCGCCATCGGTACGACCCTCGCCCGAGCCCGCCGCCGCCTGGTGGAAGCATTCGAAGCGAGAAAGACGGGTGAACATGTCGCACGTGGATGAGGGCACCCTGCACGCCTATCTCGACGGCGAGCTCCCGGCGGGCGAGGCGCACGACTTGGAAGCGCACGTGGCGCAGTGCCGCGAGTGCCGCGTCCGTCTGGACGAGGAGCGGGCGCTTATCGCGCGTGCGGATGAGCTGCTCGGACTCGCCGCACCCCCGGACCGTGCCGTCCCGCCGTTCCGACCGGGCGACCGCGAGCCCCCGGTCCGGCTGTGGTGGCGGGTGCGGCTGCCACTCGCGTGGGCGGCGACGGTGGTGCTCGCACTCGGCGCCGGTCTGTACCTCGGCTCAGGCGTTCTGCCGAGGCAGCGGGCGGTAGTGCAGAACAGCGGTGACGTCGCGACGGCGAAGGCGCTCCCTGCGCCCGCCGCACCGGAGCCCGCCGCCGTGCCGCCAGCGGCGCCCCGACAGATGCAGCGCGTCCGGTCCGCGCCCGCGGCGCCGACCACCGTCGCAGCGGAACGCAAATCGGCCGTGAAAGACCAACCCGCGGAAGAGGTGGCGGCCGAGCTCGCCCAACGTGCGTTCCAGCGGTCCACCGCCCCCGCTCCCACGGTGGGTCGCATCGTTGGGCCGTACGCCCTGACCGGACCTCCGCTCACGCTCGACAGCGCTCGCGCGCTCGTGGGCACGGATCCGTACGCCGTGCCCGAGCTTCCGGTCCGAGGCATCTACCGGGCACGCATGATCGGCTATTCGGCCGTGGTTGTCGTGCAGCAGCCGCTCGATTCGAGCACGGCCATCGACGTGATCACCGGACGCTACAGCCCAACGGCCCTCGACGCGGTCGTCGTCAGCGGGGCGGTCCGACGGGATTCCGTGAGTCCCACCGAGCGCGCGCTGTTGGGCCGAGCGCCAGCGGACTCACTCGCCGCACAGCGGAGAGCCCAGCCAAGGCCGGCGCCGGCGCCCGGCGCATTGGCGGATCGGTCCACTGCGGCGCTCGTGGTCGAGGTGCGCGGTCCCCTGCCGGCCGATTCGCTCGCCGCCCTGCAGCGCCGGCTCGCGCCGCTCCGGCCCTAAGGGACGCTCACTGCACGACGATCGTGCCGTTCATCCCCGCGTGAATGGTGCAATGATAGGTGTAGGTCCCAGCCTGGAGCGTGGCCGGAAAGGTTCCCGACTGCATTGTCTGCGAATTGCCAGGGGTCGTCGGCCCGGTAAGCCACGTCACGTTGTGTCCATTGGACGGCGTCGCCCACGTGAACGTCACCTGCCCGACAGGGACCGTGTCCGGAGTGGGCGAGAAGAAGTTGTTCTCGACAGAGATGGTCGTGCTGTGGCCGCCACCACTCGGGGACGTCGAGCTCTTGCACGCCGCCACGAACGCCACACCTGCCGCCAACAAGAGAAGTTGCGACCGCATGAAACCTCCGGGTGTCCAGGGAACGGGCCGACGGATTGTATCGCGCATTCTTGCTACCCTTAGAAACGCTGAAAGAGCCGGTGTCGACGCCCGCACGTTCGAGGGGCCCGCTCCGCGACAAGAATACGCAGTCGCTGCGCGGGCCCCTCGAACGTGCGGTGCTTGCATCGGAGCCTTGGCCGGTTAGTGGGCCTCCCGCTCGAGCGTGTCGGCGGCCAGCCGCGGCGAGATCATCGGGTACCGCCGGGCGAACCACGCCATGGACAGGAGGAAGAGGCCCCCGAAGAGGAGGGTTACGCCGATCTCGGGAACGCCGAGCGCGGGAGCGGCGCCGCCGTTGATGGATGGAACGATTTCCAGGTAGCGTTCCAGCCAGATGCCGGCGAGGCTCACCAGAGCGAACGCCAGGAACGTCGGCGGGGACCGTTTCGGCCTGACCCCGATGAGGCCGATGAAGGGGATCAGGAACACGAGCAGGAACACCGCGACGCCGACCGGCCGCCACGGCCCGATCAGCCGATAAAAGATGAAGTAGGTCTCCTCGGGCAGGTTGCCGTACCAGATCACCAGGAACTGGGCCCACATGAGATAGGCCCAGAACACGGTGAAGCCGAAACACAACTTGCCGAGGTCGTGCAGCTGCTTCGCCGAGATCAGCTGCGCCAAGCCCATCCGCCGGCGCAGCGCGATCGCCAGGACTGCGAGCGCCATTAGCGCGGCGAGGAAGCTCCCCATGAAGTAGAAGGCGCCGAACAGGTTGCTCACCCACTTGTGGGCGAGCGACATCATCAAGTCAAACGCCAGCAGGCTGTGTCCGAACGCAAAGCCGACGACGAGAATCGCCGCCTCGCGAGCGATCTGGTCCCGGCCCTCCAGCCGATCCACTGGTCGTCCGTCGGCCAGCTCCCGCACATCGGGCGCTACGTCGTGCCGCACGAAGCGCCACGACAGCCACGCCAGGGCGGCGAGAATCAGGCCGTTGCGCGGAAAGAACAACCCGCTCACGAGCCACGCGCCGATGTCGAGCCGCGGCTCGTGCAGCCACGAGAAGATGTAAGTCCGCCCCACAATGAGACCGCCGTACAGCACGAGCGCCACCACGAGAAACGCCACGGCGGACTCCGCGAACCGGATCAGGAGGCCGGACCAGTGCCCCTTCGCGAGCTTCTGCGTGGCCGCGAAGACGACTAGACCCTGGGCCAGCCCGATCCAGAACATGAAGTTGACGTGGTACGCCTGCCACGCCCGGGGCGCCTGACCCGTAGTGAGCGCCCACAGGAACACGGCGGCACCGAGCGCCGTCGCGAGGATTCCGGTGGCGAAAAACGCGCCCACGGGGAACTGCCGCGCTTGCTCGCTCAGCCGCCCCCGGACACCCGCGGCGACGGCGCTCATCGCTCCCCGCGTCCGCCGCTGCTTCGGGCCTGCGCCTGAAGCGTGCGGACGTAGTTGACCAGGTCCCAGCGGTCAGTGCCGCGCACCTTGTCACCGTAGACCGGCATCAGGCCGCGCCCCATCACCTGGCCGCTCACGATCACTGCGTAGATATAGCCGTCGGTGCGCCGGGCGATCGTGTCGTTCACGAGGGAGCGGACCCCGAAGAACGGCCCGGGGGGGGTCTGCCCGTTCGTGGCCGAAATCGGGCCGTCACCTCTGCCGGCGACCCCGTGGCAGACCAGACAATAGGTCTCGTACAGGAAGCGGCCGCGGTTGATCGACTCGGACGTGCGGGTGCGCGGATTGGCCAGCCGGTCGGCCATCTGGAGATTCACCGACGGCTCGACGCCCGTCACCGGCACCGTGCCCGCGACGGGTGGGATCGGCCTGGCGTAGGGCTTGATGCTACGCTGGTGCCGCATCGTGGCGAACCAACCGACGTGATGCACGACGTCATCCGGATTACAGGCCGCCAGCGCGCCGAGCGCGAGCAGCAGCGAGAACGCGAGCCTACGCACGCCGCACCTCCTCGGCGCCGGTGCCGCGCAGCAGGGTTTCCACCTGTCCCGCCCGCGCCGGCTCGCACGGTACGAAGATGCCGAACTTGTCGTTCGTGAAGCGGGCGTCGTAGGCGACCGTCCCCAGGCGGCGCGCCGCGAACAGCGCGTTGAACAGGATGCCGAGGATGGTCGCGAGCGCCCCGAACAGGATCGTCATCTCGAACATGATCACGACGTACGGCGGGATCGAGCCCACGGGTTTGCCGCCCAGGACGATCGGCCAGTCGTACGACATGTACAGGGTGATCCAGGCCCCGATGGCACAACCGGCGATGCCGCCGATCAAGGTGAACATGCGGACCGGGCTCACGGGCTGGTCGAGCGCGTCCTCGATTTCGTGCCGTGGAATCGGCGAATACACCGTGAAGTCGGTGTGGCCGCCCTGGCGCAGCTTGCCGATCGCATCAACGGTCGCGTCCAGGTGCGCAAACACGCCCAGGACGCCCGGGGTCGGGGGCGGATGGAAGATCGCGGTGAGCGGGTTCGTGAGCTTCACGCGTGCAGCGCCTTACCGCGGCTCGGTGCCGGGAGCACTTCCTTCACCTCGGAGATCGACACCGCCGGGAAGTTTTTCACGAACAAGAGGAACCACATGAAGAACCAGCCGAAGCTGCCCGCCATGATCCCCCAGTCGGCCCACGTCGGGTTGTACGTGGCGTTCGCGAACCGCTCGAACGGCTCCCCCGCGAGCGACACGACGATGATCACGTAGCGCTCGAACCACATGCCGATGTTCACGAAGATCGAGATAACGAACAACCCCAGAATGTTCGTACGGATCTTCTTGAACCACAGCAGCCAGGGGAGGATCCCGTTGCAGATGTTCATGGTCCAGCTCGCCCACCAGAACGGCCCGAACGCCCGGTACCAGAACGCCGCGCGCTCCGCATGGTGACCGCCGAACCACGCCGTGAAGTTCTCGACGCAGTACGAGTAGCTGACGATCAGGCCCGTCAGGAGACAGAGCTTGGCGAGGTTCTCGAAATGGTGGACTGTGATCAGGTCCTCGAGGTGGAACAACTTGCGGATCGGCACGAGCAGCGTGATCACCATGGCCACGCCCGAATAGATCGCGCCGGCCACGAAATACGGCGCAAACAACGTCGCGTGCCAGCCGGGTACGATCGCCATCGCGAAGTCCCACGACACCACGCTGTGCACGGACAACACCAGCGGGGTCGCGAGCGCCGCGAGATAGAGATAGCCGCGTGTGTAGTGGCGCCACTGCTCGTTGGTGCCACGCCAGCCGAGCGAAGTGATGGCGTACAGCTTCTTGCGCCACCCCGTCGCCACGTCGCGCACCGCCGCGATGTCGGGGATCAGCCCCATGATCAGGAACACCGTCGAGACGGTGAAGTACGTCCCGATCGCGAACTCGTCCCAGATGAGCGGCGACTTGAAGTTGGGCCACAAGCCGCGCTCGTTCGGGTAGGGGATGAGCCAGTAGAAATACCACTGCCGCCCGATGTGAATCAGCGGGAACAGCCCCGCCGTCATCACCGCGAACACCGTCATCGCCTCGGCAGTGCGATACACCGCCGTGCGCCACCCCGAGCGGAACAGGAACAGGATCGCCGAGATCAGCGTGCCCGAGTGCGCAATGCCCACCCAGAACACGAAGCACGTGATGTATACGGCCCAGTACACGGGGTGCGAGTAGCCGGCGAGCCCCAGCCCGTAGCGCAGCAGCATGAGCAGGCAGCCGATCCCCACCGCGAGCAGCGCCACTGCGCTCCCGAGTAAGGCGAAGTACCCTTTGCCCGGATTGCCGAGCGTCCGCGCGATGGTGCGCGTGACGAAGTCGTAGGTCACGCGAGTCCCGCGCGCCGCCGCGGTCGACGTCTCGGCCACCGGGCTACGCTCCACCGGCCGCGCCGTGCACCACGCGGGCGAGGTAGGTGATCGCGGGCTTGGTGTTGAGCTCGGTATGCACGTGGTAGCCGCGGGGATCGGCGGCGAGGCGGGCCACGAGGGAGCTCTTGTCGTGCAGATCGCCGAACACGATCGCCTCCGACGGGCAGGCCTGCGCGCAGGCCGGTGTGATGTCGCCGTCACGCACACTCCGGTCCTCGAGGCGCGCGCGGTTCTGGGCGCCCCGGATGCGCTGCACGCAGAAGGTGCACTTCTCCATCACACCCTTCTCGCGTACCGTGACGTCCGGGTTGAGGAGCATGTTGAGCGGGTCGGGCCAGCTCTCCCACTCGCCGCCGGGCTCCGCGAAGTTGTGCCAGTTGAAGTAGCGGACCTTGTAGGGGCAGTTGTTCGCGCAATAGCGCGTGCCGACGCAGCGGTTGTACACCTGGCCGTTGAGCCCATCGGGCGTGTGGTAGGCGGCGTACACCGGACAGACCGGCTCGCACGGCGCGTTCCCGCACTGCTGGCACAACATGGGATTGACCACGGCGCCGACGCGCCGCCCGTCTGCGCCGCCGGTGTAGTAGCGTTCGATCCGCATCCAGCTCATCTGCCGACGCCGCACGACCAGCTCTTCGCCCACGGTCGCGAGGTTGTTCTCCGCGTAGCACGCCGTCACGCACGCCGAGCAACCGGTGCATTTCGAGAGGTCGATGGCCATCCCCCAGCGCGGCGCCGTTCCTGCGTAGTCGCCGAGCGAGGCCTTCTGGTGTTGTGCCTCGGCCCAGGCCTTCAGCGCCTCCTCCGTGTACGCCGGCGCCTCCCGCTCTTCGAACGGATGCGCACCCGGTTTGAGCTCGCGGGCCTGCGCGAGCGACAGCACCTCGATGATCCCGCGGCCCTGCTCCCGGGCGTCACCCTCGACCGTCGCGAGCCGGCGGTGGTCGCCGGTCTTCACGACCGACACCCGCACCGCGAACGCGCGGCCCCCGAAATCCGCCGCCGCACCGCTCAGCAGCTCGAACGCGTTGAACGACCGATCCCTGGCGTAGCGGCCGTACGCTTTGTGCCCCTGCCCCGTCGGGACCGCCAGTACGTCGGGCCGGATCCCCGGGGTGATCCACGCCGGCGCGCGCACCGCGCCGTGCGGAGACTTGAGCAGCAGAATGTCTCCGTTCGCGAGCTGCCATTTCGCCGCAGTCTCGGGGTGCACCTCGACCCAGGCGTGCCAGGTGATCTTTGAAACGGGGTCCGGGAGCTCCTGCAGCCACGGCTTGTTGGCGCCACGGCCGTCGTGCAGCGCGAGCGACGGGAAGACGATCACCAGCGCCTCCCCGGCTCCCCCCCATGCGGGGCCGCCCACGTCACCGAGCAGCTGTGCGATCCCGGGGTCGAGCCGCACCGCTTGTGTGGGCCCTTCGGCGTACACCCCGCCGTGCTGCAGGGCATCCGTCCAGAAATCCGCGAACTCCCGCCCCTTCGCGACGCGTTGGTGGAGCTCCTTCCAGCGATCCAGGAGATAGTCCTTGAACGTCCCCGCCTTTCCCGACACGCGCAGCAGCACGTCCCCCGTGTGCATGGTGTTGGGGAACACGGGCTGCATCACCGGCTGCTGCAGGGCGTGGATCCCGACCCGCGGACGCGCGTCGCCCCACTGTTCGAGCGGATGCAGGTCCGGGAGCACGAGGTCCGAAGCTGCCGCGGTCTCGTCCCAGTACGACGAGAAGCTGACCTTGTAGCCGACCTTGCCGAGCGCCTGCGAGAAGGCGGCAGGAAGCGTGTGACCGGGGTTCACGCCGTGCACGAGCAGCAGATCTACCTTGCCCGCGGCCATGTCGGCCACGAGATCGATCAGCTGCCGGAACGTTCCGGCGTCCGCGATCGACTGATTCGGCCCGAAACGCACCGTCTTGCCGACCTGTCCCGCGACATAGTTGAGGATGTTCACGGCCGCGACCAGCAGCGCGGCGCCGTCCCCGTACTGGGTGGCGACCCCGCCGCCCACCGCCAGCCCACCCTGGGACGCGGCGAACTCGCGGGCCAGGCGCTCGATCTCCGTCGCGGCGATCCCGACCGACGGGGCCACGTGCTGCGGCGTGGGGAGCAGGCGCTCGAGGCGGGCCGCATCGGCGGGGGCCGGCGCGAGCCGGCCGGCCAGAATGACCTGCGCCATGGCGAGCGCGAGCAGCGCTTCGCTCCCGGGCTCGGGGGCGATCCACTCGTCCGCACTCATCCCGGTGAGCGACAACCGGGGGCCGACGAACACGAACTTCGCCATCGACGTGTCGCGATCGCCGTCGAAGCTGTGCGCGTGCGTGAAGCCGTTCTGATAGCCGACCGGCGAGAGCCACGTCTCCATGAAATCGGCGCCGAAGGAGACGATGTAACGGGCGCGCGCGAAGTCGTACAGCGGAATCGCGGCGGTGCCGAAGGCGCGGCGGTTTCCCTCCCGCAGGGCCTCGAACGCAAACGCCTCCTGGGTGACGTGCCGGCCGCCGACCTCCTTTACCCACGTATCGACGAGCTCGCCGAACGATCCGGTCTCGAGCCCGGTGAGGAACACGATCCCGCGACCGCGCGCCTCCTTCACCTTCCCCGCGAGCCGGCCGACGGCATCGTCCCACGACAGCGTCTGCCACTCGCCGTTCGGCCCGCGGGCCATCGGCTCGGTGACGCGGTCCGGGTTGTACAACCCCTGCAGCGCCGCCTGGCCGCGCGAGCAGAGCCGGCCCTCGTTGATGGGTGATTCCGGGTTGCCCTCGAGCTTGATCACCCGACCTTCACGCACCTTGGCGTGCAGTCCACACCCGGCCGCGCATTCGCGGCACGTCGTGGCGTAGTACGTCGCGGTCCCCGGGACCTGCTCCTCCGGCGGCACGACGTAGGGGACGAGATGCTCGGTCGGCTCGGGCCCGATGCCGCACGCCGAGAGCGCGGCGGCACCGCCGCTCGTCGCACCCAGGACCTTGAGGAACCGTCTGCGATCCATCGACGCGGGCCTCAGTAGTGGCACAACGTGCAATCGCGGTCCACCTGCCGCTGCACGTGGCAGTTGATGCACCAGCCCATCTTGAGCGTGGCGACCTGATGCACCTGGGGCATCGCGCGCACGTCCCCGTGGCACGTGGCGCAACTCTCGGTGCCGAGCACCTTGATATGGCGCATATGGGGGAAGCGCACGAACCCCGGGAGGGCGTGGATCCGGATCCACTGCGGCGGCTGCTTGCTCGCCCACGCCTCGCGCACCTTCTTGATCTCCGCCTGATGCGAGGGCGTCGAGCCGCCGATCATCTGGTGGCAGCCGAAGCAGGTCTGGACCGCTGGGATTCCGGGCTCACTCGAGATGGTGACGGTGCTGTGACAGTAGAGGCAGGGGATCTGGTCCTGGCCGGCGTGGACGTCATGGCGAAAGAAGATCGGCTGACGGGGACCGGCGAGTTTCCCCGTGTCGGTGATGACGCGAGCTGGGGAGGCAGGTGCAGGTTGTCGGTTTTGCGCCGCGGCTGGGCCGGCTACGAGGAGAGCGACAGCGACGCCGGCCGCGGCCCTACCACTCCTCTTCGTCATCAATCGCGCTCGATGGCGAATGTATGGTTCGTCGGTGGAACGGCTTGCGGGCGCCGGAATGTAGCGCCAGCGGCGAACGGGGCACAAGCCCCGCGCGGAGCGGCGCCGTTACTCCGGCCGTGCCAGAAACTGGTGCTTCAGCCGGACGATCTCGACGAACGCCTCGACGGCCTCCAGGTCCGGAAACTCCATCCAGCACCACCGTACCCCCGCCGACACCGCCCCGCCACGGATCGCCTGACGCAACGTCTTGGGCATGCCGTCGCCGACGGCGAACTCACGCTCCTCGAGCTCCGACAGCACGAACGTGCCGCTGACGCCCGCTTCCATGGGATGGAGGTAGCCGAGCTTGCGCCCGCCGACCTCGTACATCCACACCCACTTCCACGCGGTGCCCATGAACACCACCTGCTCGGTGACGTGCTTGAGCGCGCGGATGCCCTCGCGCGCCTTCTTGAAGCGCCGCGCCGCGCGCGGCGGGAGATCCTTGATCGGCGCGTCGGATTTGGGACGCTTGCGCGGGCTGTCGTACAGATTGGTGGCCCAGTAGCCCGGCGGCTGATGGTCGATGGGGATCATAGCTCTCCTATTGTAACCTCGAGCTCCCGCAGGCGCGCCAGCAGGCGCTCGAGCGAGCGCTCCAGGTCCCCGACGACCGCTCGCTCGGCCGCAGTCGGGACCGCATCGGCACCCTCCACCAGGTTGTAGGCGGCGATGAGATCAGCGTTCAGACGCGTCAGATTGCCCTCGCCGCGATCCCCCGCTCCCGGGCGCGGCGCCGGCCGGCCCGCCCCGGACTCGAGCGCCGCGGCGCGGGCGTCGAGCGAGTCGAGCGTGGCGCTCCGGCCCGGCGCCGCCCGCTCCCGTACGCGCTTGAGGCGCGCCTGGAGCGAGTGCACCCGCTGCAACGCCGTCGAGTCCGAGACCACGGCGCGAACCAGGCGCAGTGCCAGCGCAAATTGCTGCTCCAGGGCGCCGGGCCCGGGCCGCAGGCGCGGATCCATCCGCACGGCGAGCGGCTGGGTGAGGGTCATCCCGTCCACGGTGAGCCGCACCGTGTAGGATCCCGGCAGTACCCACGGCCCACGCGGCTCGCGCGGCGTATCACCGGGGATGGCGGAAATCGGATACTCGTGCTGCAGCGCGGGGGGCGGGGCGCCGTGCAGGTCCCACACGAAGCGATGCATCCCCCGCTCGGTCGCAAGCGCCGGCGACGGTCGGATCCATGAGAGAGGAATGTTGACCGCCGTGTCGGGGGGCTCGGGACGACCGTCGCTCGCAAACCGGCGCACCAGGGCGCCCGACCGGTCGCGAATCTCGACCACCACGGGTCCCGCCGCCGGTCGGGCCAGGTAGTAGTCGAGCATCGCGCCGTCGGGTGGGTTCCTGCCCGCGGGCTCGTCGGGGGGGAGCGGCGTGTCGGTGTTGCCGTTCCAGCGAACTCGAACGGCGGGCGCCGGGCGGTACAGATAAGGGCCTCCCGCCGCGGCGGCAGCGGCGGCCGCCGCGACCTGGCGCAGCGGGGTGATGTCGTCGAGGATCCAGAACGAGCGTCCATGCGTCGCCACGACCAGGTCGGTGTCGCGCACGACGAGGTCGCGCACCGAGCTCGCCGGCAGATCGAGCCGCAGCGATTGCCAGTGACCACCGTCGTCGAACGACACGTACACGCTCCGCTCCGTCCCGGCATACAGCAATCCCCGCCGCACCGGGTCTTCGCGCACCGCGTTCACGACCTCGTTCGACGGCATGCCCTCGACGACCTCGGTCCACGTCCTTCCGCCGTCCTTGGTGCGGTAGATATGGGGGCGGAGGTCGTCGAGGCGAAAGCGGTTCACGGCGGCGTAGGCGACCAGCGTGTCGAAGTGCGAGGCCTCCATGAGCGAGACCTTGCTCCACGGCGTGAGCGCGGTCGGCGTGACGTCCGTCCACCTGCGCCCGCCGTCGTGCGTGACGTGGATCAGCCCGTCGTCGGTGCCGACCCATAGCAGTCCGGGCCGCGTGAACGACGGCGCGATCGTGTAGATCACGCCGCGATGTCTACCCTGCTCCGGATCGAGCGGGGCAAACGCCCCCAGGCTGGCCGGAACCTCCGCGGTCGGGCGCGTGAGATCGGGGCTGATCGTCTGCCAGCGCTCGCCGCCGTTCAGCGTCTTGAAGACGACGTTCGCACCCAGGTAGAGCACGCGCGGGTCGACCGGCGAGAACACCACGGGCATGGTGCGCACCCAGCGATACTTTCCCATGCGCACCGGCTCGGGGGAGACATCCTGCACCTGCCCGGTGCTCCAGTCGAAGCGCGAGATCTTTCCGCCGTATACGATGTCGGGGTGCAGCGGATCGGGAGCGACATAGCCGTACTCCTCCGCGCCGACGGGACGCCACTCCCGGAACGTGATCTGTCCGTCGTTGCCGCGGCTCACGATTCCGGCGGACCCGCTCTCCTGCTGGCCGCCGTACACGCGGTACGGGAACTGGTGATCGGTGCTGACATGGTAAAACTGCGCCGTCGGCTGGTTGTACCACGAGCTCCACGTCGCTCCGCCGTTCACCGTGACGACGGCGCCCTGGTCGCCGGCGAGCAGGATGATCTTCGGGTCGTCCGGGTTGATCCACAGGCGGTGGTAGTCGTCGCCCCCGGGGGCACCGCGGAACGCGGTGAAGGTCCGGCCGCCGTCGGTGGACTTCCAGGTCACGACGTTCGCCACGTAGAGGACGTCGGCGTTCTTCGGGTCCACCTTCACCTCGTTGAAGTCGCCGTCGCGCCCCCAGAGCCGCGGGTCCGCGTTGACGCGGTGCCAATGCTCGCCGCCGTCATCGGAGCGGTACACACCGCCGCCCTGCGCGGCCCCGAGCACCGCGTACATGCGCCCGGGCTCGCTCGCGCACATCCCGAGGCCGATGCGGCCGAGCTTGTCCTCTGCCGTCGGCAGGCCGACGGTGATCCGCCGCCAGGTAGTCCCGCCATCGGTCGACTTGTACAGACCGTTGTTGGCCGATAGGGTCCACGAGCTGCCGATCTCCCAGGGCGCCTGGCGTGCCGCCCACAAGACGGCGAACACGGTCTGCGGATTCGCCGGGTCGAATGCGACTTCTACCGCGCCGGTGTTCTCATCCTGGTAGAGCACGCGCTGCCACGACTCGCCGCCGTCGGTCGAGCGGAACACGCCGCGCTCGGTATTCGCGCCGTAGGGATGGCCGAGCACGGCGACGAGGACGCGACGCGCATCGTGCGGGTCGACGACGACAGCCGGGATCTGTTGGCCGTCCGCCAGGCCGAGGTGGCGCCACGTCCGCCCCGCGTCGCTGGACTTGTAGATCCCGTCGCCCACCGACAGGTCGGGCCGCTGCAGCCCTTCGCCGCTCCCGACGTAGATGACATTGGGCTCGGCGGCGGCGACCGCGAGCGCGCCGATCGAGCCGGTCGGCTGGCTGTCGAAGAGCGGTGCCCAGGTTCGCCCGTAATCCGTGGTCCTCCACACGCCGCCGTTGTTGACGCCGATGTAGAACAGGTTGGACTGGCCCGGCACGCCGGTCGCGGCCACCGTGCGGCCGCCGCGAAACGGGCCGATCGGGCGCCAATGCAGCTCGGCGAAGAGGGACGGGTCGTATTGCTGAGCGCGAGCGATTGACGGTAAGACCGCGATGAGCCAGAGCGACGACGTCAGCGGACGTAGGGTGATCACGCGCGAACACTCCCGAGGGAAAGATGATCGGTACGAGAATCGGCGGGTGATTTGACACCACCGCACCGCCCGAGTCAAGCGACGATCGGGTGGGCCGCCGCCCGAAACCGCCCGACGTCCAGCAGCCGCGCCACGGATACGCCCGGGACCGCCATCCGACCGTCCTTACTCATCGTGAGCTTGATCACGTCGGCGTCGCGCCCGTACCAGCGGGAGCTCGGCTCCAAATCCGAAGGGTAGACGCATAACGGCAGACCCGCCACGGCGAGCGCGGCCTGCGAGCCGATCCCCGTCTCGGGCATCGTCCCGACCCAGAGCTCGGCTTCGTACGCGGCGGCCTGCGCGTAGACCCGGCACACCTCCGCGAGGCCGCCCATGCGGTGCACTTTGATGTTCCATACCCGCGGCCCCTCCAGGTCGATCACCTGCCGCGCCACCGCGGCGCTGGTGAGCGTCTCGTCGAGGCAGACCGGCGTGCTGAGCGCCCGGCCGAGCACGGCATGGCCGACGAGCTCGTCCGGGGCGAGGGGCTGCTCGATGTACAGCAGGCCCGCGTCATCGAGGGCCCTGAGACTCCGCTCGTCGGCCGGCCACGCGTAGGCGCCGTTGGCGTCGACCGTGAGCGGGAGATCGACGCGGCTCATCGCGGCGCGCGCCGCGGCCACGGCGACCGCGTCCCAGCCAGGCATCACTTTGATCTTCACGCGGCGGTAGCCCTGCTCGAGCGCGGCGGCGACGCGCCGCGTGAGCGTCCCGGGTTGCCGATCCTCAGGGATTCCGAGAGCCACGCCGCACGGGACGCTCGCCGCCGCCGGTACGCCGAGCCGCAAGGCGACGAGCTGCCCGAGTCCGACGCCGCGGTGATGGGCCTCCAGGTCCCACGCCGCCGTTTCGATTCCCGCGCGCGCAAACGGGTTGCCGCGCACGCCGGCGCGCACCACGGCATCCACGGCTTCAGGAGCGTCGAACTCCTGCCCGGCAATGCGGGGGAGCAGGACGCGCGCGATCAGGTCGCGGGCCCCGGCGAGCGTCTCCTCCGAGTAGAACGGCAACTCGAACGGCGGCGACTCGCCGTACCCGACGTGGCCGGCATCGTCGTGCAGCGCGACGACGAGCGAGCGGCGTGCGTCGATCCGGCCACCCGAAATAATGAACGGCTCGACGAACGGAATCGTCAGCTCGAACAGCTCAACCCGGGTGATGCGCACCGGCCGCGAGGTCGAGGAAGTGCAACGTCCCGTTGCGCCGCTCGAGTCTACCCGTCGCTTCGAGCTCGAGCAGCGCGGCGACGAGACCGTCGCCCGGATCGAACAGCAGCGCGTGGAGCGCCCGCTCGGTCCGCGAGCCGCGCGTCGCGGGGTATTCCGACAGCGGGAGTTGGAAGAAAGTATGCAGCTGCACGCTCTCGCAGCCGCGCCGCGCGTACTCCACGATCATGCGGCCGGAGCAGATGTTCCCCGTGCCGCATAGCGCCGGGAGTACGCCCGGGGCCACTGCGTCGAGCACTCGCAGGTTCCGCGCACTCAAGTCCCAGCCGCCGTAGGCCACGCCCTGTTCGGCATCAAACAAGCGGTTGAAGCAGACGAGCGCGTCGGCATCCCGGCACGCCTCCATCATATCGAGCTGGAATACGTCGTCGAAGCGCGCATTCATCAGCTTGACGGCGAGTCGTACCGCGCGTGGCGCTGCCGCGCGGATCCGACCGGGGACCTCACGCAGCCACCGCATGATCTGGTCGCGGTCGCCAGCCAATGCGTCGCCCGCGAGCGTCGGCGAGAAGTCTTTCTCGACCAGGAGCGGGGGCGCGCCTGCGCCCCAGGCGTCGGCGAGGAGCCGCGTGGTGTAGCGGTACTCGCTGTCACGAAACGGGTCCGCCAGCCGGGGGAGGTGATACTTCACCGAGGGCACCACCAGGAGGCTTCCCGCCCGCGTGAGATCGCGTCCCGCCCGCACCAGCGCGAGGTATTCCTCCAACGAGCGGTCCCACCCCCGGCCCTTCCAGGTGACGGTCCACCCCGGCCGACCGCCCGCGCCCCCACGCCGCTCGACCTTCATCTTCGTTTCGTGGATCGCCCACGCCGCCATCGACTGGCTCCCCGCCTCGTCCTGCGCGATCAGCGTCTTCAGGACCACGAACGCGAGTCCCGCCCGCGCGTCTTCGGCGAGCTGATTCTCGTTCAGGGACAACTGGCCTGAGCCCTTCCCGATGGGATGCGGAACTGTCTCGCCCAGGTAACGTGCCGTGAGGTCGATCCCGTATGTCTCGCGCACGTGGTCCGAGAAGTCGCTGGGGAGTTCCCGCTTGAAGCGCTCGAAATCCCGCTCGATCTCCGATGACATCCGCGCGCAGACCAACCCCGGGGCCGTGCCCCGGGGTCAGCGACCAAACCGGTCCAACCGGAACTGCGGGTCCGGCGCGTGCCCGTCCAGCACGAGCCCCGCGACCAGCTCGCCCACCGCGGGCCCGTGCTTGAACCCGTGTCCCGATCCACCCCCCACGAGCCACACGTTGTCCGCCCTCGGATGGCGGTCGACGATGAAGTGCTCGTCGGGGGAGTTCTCGTACTGACACACCCGCGCCTCGAGCAGGGGGGCATCCTTGAGCGCCGGGAAACGGAATGCCAGGTAGTCGCGGGCGCTGCGCAGCGCCTCCGGCGACGGCAGGCGCTCGCCGGCGGTGGGGTCGAACACCGGCCCGCGCGCGTCATCCGCCACCTTGAACCCCCGCCATTCGTTCCCGGGGATCCCGTACATGAAGTGATTGGCGTGATCGGCCCATACCGGGAGCGCCTCCTCGGTGAAGCGCGCGTCCCCGGGCGGCGTGCCGAAGAAGAAGACTTCCTGACGCGTCGCCCGCACGCGATCGCCGATCACATCCGGAAACAGCTTCCCGAGCCACGGCCCGCAGGCGAATACGTACGCGTCCCCTGCCAGCTCGCTGCCATCGCTGCAGCGCACGACCCCGCCGGGCGCAGGCGGCTGCACCGCGACCTGACGATAGGCGCCGCCGGCCGCGAGCAATCCCTCGAGCACCGCGGCACAGGCGCGTCGCGCCGTGAGATAGCCGCCGTCCCGCTCGAAGATCGCCCAACGCACGCGCGCGCAGTTGATCTGCGGGTAGCGCTTCGCCGTCTCGGCACCGGTCAGCTCCTCGAAGCGACACCCGGCTTCCTTGAGAATCGGCAGGGCGGCCTTTTCGTACGATTCATCATCCTCCACGAGCCACAGCACGCCGATCGGATGGAGGAGCCGCCGCTTCCAGCGTCGCTCGTGTTCCTGCCACAACGCGAGCGCGCGCACCGCCAGGTGCGTGTACACGGCGCGCGGGCCGTAGGTGGCGCGGATCACCCGCGTTTCGCCGCCCGAGCTGGCGCGGGCGTTGCCGGGTCCCCAGGCGTCCACCAGCGTCACGCGGGCGCCGCCGCGCCGGAGGTACAACGCGGTCCAGCCGCCGAATGCCCCTGCCCCGACCACCACGATGTGCGGTTTCTGCTTCATGGGAACGAAGCCTTTGAGGAGAGGGATGGCCGCGCTCGCAGCGCACGTCCCGAGAAACGAGCGCCTGGGGATACGGCTCACGGCCGGCTGACGCGCGCGCCGCGCGCTTCCCGGACGGCGCGGCGTACCATGTCCCGCTCGACCGGGGGAAGGTCCGGCCCCCAGGGGTCGTCGCACGCGTCCTCCGGGATCACGCCGTCGGCTGCCAGGGCCCACAACAGACGGCGCACGTACCCCTCCATCGGGGCCGTGAACGTGGCCGCCGCGAACCGGTCGCAGATTCCCGACAACCGCACGAATTGGGCGAAGTCGCCGGTATGGAATGCCTCGACCAGCGCAGTCTGCAGGTTCGTCAGGGCGGCCCCCATCCCCACGAGGGCCGCCCGCGCGCCCATCGTGAGCGAATACCCGAAGAAGCGGTCCTCGCCGGTGATCAGGAGCTTCTCCGGGTATTCGCGGATCAGCCCGGCGAGCCGTTGGAACGTCATGACCGAATCGAGGGTCGCGACCTTGATGCCGATCACGCCCGGCAACTCGAGAATGGCGTGCAGCGTCGGGTTGTCGTACGGAACCCCGCCCGCCGCCTCGTACAGATAGAAGGCGATCACCGGCAGCACGCCGCTCAACGCGGCGTGGTAGCCGACGGGGTCGTCCGGCCGCGGAAACGCGAGCAGCGCGTCCGCCCCCCCCACCTTCGCCTCCCGCGCCGTCGCGACGCTCGCGGCGCCCGCCACGATGATCCTGTCGGGAAGCGCGGTCCGCCAGGTGGCGAGCACCTGGCGGCGCTGCTCGGGGGTGAGGTGTGGTCCCCGTCCCGTATGCGCCCACACCGCCACACCCGTCACCGGCTGACTGGCCATCCACGCTGCGTACTCCTGCTGTGCGTCCGCGGCGAGGGCGTCGCCCCGGAACGGGACCGGGACGGCCGGAACCAGGCCCCACTCGAGCCGCGTGCCGAAGCCGGTCGGGGGCGGTCGAACGGTCAGTGGAGCAGTCCCCGGCGGGCGTTTTCCGACTCGATGGCGGCTCGTTGCTGCGGCGCGAGCTCGAGCAGGTCGAGCTTCGACACACTGTTCTCCGGGATCCGAAGCGGCTGCCCGGTCCCGAACACGAACCGCTCGACGCCGACAGTGTGGAGCAACGTCTTGAGATGGTCCTCCGGCGGCCCCCAGATCCAGCAGATGTCCCACCAGATGCGGGCGGCTTCCTCGGGAGTGGATCCGAAGTGCACCTCCTCCACGAACGCGCGGTCGGCGTGCGTGACGACGAGGCGGACGTCCGCGTCGCTTCGCACCAGGGCCCGCACTGCCGCCGCCGGGACTTCGGCCGCTCGATCGTTGGGGTGCCGCTGGCGAGCGTCCTCGAGCCGCACGGCGAGGAGCAACGGCAGCCCCGCCGCCCCACAGGCGGCGGCGAGCCCGCGCATCTCCGCGCCCGCGGGGTCGAGGCCACAGTACGTCGGGTCGCACCGCACCACGGGCGCGCCGCGGGCGCGCGCCTCGGCGAGCACGGCCTCCCACCCCGGCAAGCCGGGGTGCACGGCCGGCACCGGTTGGAAACGTCGCTCGCGCGCCGTCGCCTCATACAGCCAGGCGTTTCCCTCCGGTGGTGCCTGCCAGAACAGTCCCGGCAGGTGAGTCACCCAGGCCTCATCGATGCCGACGCGTTCCATCGCCCGGAGCACCGCCTCGGGCGAGGTGCCGGGCACGCGGCGGTACGGGTACGCGCCCAGGAACACGTTGACGTCGATCCGCATCAGTCGGACGGGAAGGCGCCGCGCGGGAAGACGCCCACGGCGGTCTTCCACTTCACCAGCTCGACCTCGTCCGGGGAGAGGAGGTGGGTGAGGTAGCGCAGCTTGGCCCAGCCCGTGTCCATGGTGATGTCGCTCCCCCACAGCAGCCGCTCGACGCCCACGGCTGCGAGACAGCTCTCGAGCAACCCGCCATCCACCCCGCTCCCCGAGAGATCGACGAACACGTTCGGCGCGGCGCGCAGCGCGGCGAGCGAGTGCTGCCAGGCCCCGCCCCCGCCGATGTGCCCGAGGATGAACCGGACCTTGGGGTGGCGGCCCGCGAGTGCGCACAGCTCGGCACCGTCAGACGCTTCCTGACCCGGCCAGTCGCGCCGCCGGTGCTGCCACACATGCTGCAACACCGGGACACCACGCTCGCGCGCGATCTCGCAGATCGGGTCGAGCAGCGGGTCGGTCGCCCGCCGGCTCGCGGCCAGCTTGATCCCGATCATCCCCGCGCCCAGACAGCGCACGATCTCGCCCAGGGCGTGCGTGGTGTAGTTCGGGTTGACGGTCACGTAGCCGCGGACGCGGTTGGGGTGCTCGCGCGCGAGGGCAAGCAGGGCATCGTTGCCGTACGGCAGGTCGGCGGGCGACGGGAAGTAGGTCGGGGACGCGCGGCCCCAGCTACCCAGGATCGACGCCACATGGATGGTGATACCGATCTGCTCTCCGGCGGCGAGGCGGCTGGCGTTGCGCTCGCGCCAGTCGGCGCGGGGTGAGCGGTCGTGGTAGAAGTGGGCGTGGACGTCGATGAGCATGCTGGAATCTGGCTGTCAGAAGCCAAGACGCCAAGCCGCGAGCGGTTGCCTTGGCGTCTTGCGACTCCCTAGTCTATTTTGTGCCTTGATGCGCACGCCCCCGCAACCGCCCCGTGGACCGACGCCCCCTCGCGGACCCGCGTCTTCGCAACGCGGCCCGGCGGCCGCGAAACCGGCGGCTCCCAAGGCGGCGCCGCGCCGGCCACCCCGCAGGCTGCCGGCGTGGCTCGCGCGGGCCCAGCGCCTCCTCCTCTCGCCGGGTCAGGAGTGGCAGGCCATCGCCGCGGAGTTCGCGACGCCCAGTTCCATCTACTCGCGCTACATCTTGCCCATGGCCGCGATCGGGCCGATCGCGGCCACGGCGGGCACGATCGTGTTCGGGGTCCGCAACTCGATCGCAGGATCGTACGCGATGTCCGCGGGCGACGCGGTCACGAGCGGGGTACTCGAATACGGACTCAACCTGCTCGGGGTGTACGGGTTCGCGGTCCTGATCGAGGTGCTGGCGCCGTCCTTCGGGGGGCAACGGAACCGCGCGCAGGCGTTGAAGGTCGCGGCCTACAGCAGCACTCCCTACTGGCTGGGCGGCGCCGTGGCGCTGTTCCCAAAGCTCTCGTTGATCGGCGGGGTGCTGTCGCTCTACAGCATACGGCTGCTCGCTCTGGGATTGCCGCCGCTCATGAAGGCGCCACGCGACAAGAGCGCCGCGTATACGCTGCTCGCGAGCATTGCCGGGGTCATCCTGGCGTTGATCATTGGCCCGCTGACGGGCGTGGTCGTCGGTCGCTAGGCCGGGGAGCGGAACGCGGTCCGCGTGACGCCCCCTTCGCGCCCGAGCAGCGCCGCCGCGATGGCGAGCCCAGCCGCCGCGAACGCCGCCAGCACGGCGACGTCGAGGGCCACCGGCATCTCGCCCCCGTAGCCCGTCCCTGCCCACTCCCCGAGCAAGGCGTGCTTTAGGAGATCGACGCCGTAGGCGAGCGGGTTGACGTGGACGAGGGCGCGCAGCCAGGGCCCGAGACGGCGCACCGGATACAGCGCGCCCGAAAGAAACAGCATGGGAAACACCACGAAGTTCATCACGCCCGCGAAGTTCTCGATCGAGCGCATGGTCGCGGCCAACACGAGCCCGAGCGCACCGAGCGCGAGACCCGAGAGCACGATCGCGGCGCAGCCGAGCAGCAATCCCGCCGGACCCGGCCACAATCGCAGCAGCGACAACAGCAGCGCGCCGACCACGACGGCCTGAGTCGTGCCGAGCAGCGTCGCTCCCAGGGTCTTGCCGAGCGCGAGAGTGCTGCGGCGGATCGGCGCGACCAGCATCATGCGCAGCACGCCCGCTTCGCGGTCGGTGACGGTGGAGAGCGCCGCGAGCAGCGACCCGAACATGACGACCATGCCGAGCAGGCCGGGCGCCAGGTAGCGCCGGTAGTCGATGGCTCCCGCGCCCGAAAAGACGGTTGCGAACCCGGCCCCCGCGAAGACGAGCCAGACGAACGGCCGCGCCAGGCTCGACACCAGGCGACCCCGTTGCCGCAGGAACCGGAGCAGCTCGCGCACCACGATCCCGGCGATCGCGCGCATGCTCAGGCCGCGCTCGACGCGGCGAGCGGATGGCCGGTGCGCGCCAGGAACACCGCCTCGAGGGAGCTCACCCCCGCCGCGCGCTTGAGCTCGGCCGGCGTCCCGAGCGCCGCGAGCGAGCCGCGATCGAGCACCGCGACGCGGTCGCACGGCTCTGCCTCCTCGACGTAGTGGGTAGTGAGAAAGACGGTGAGTCCGGAAGCCGAGCGCAGCCGTTGGATCAGCTCCCACAACGAGCGACGGGAACGCGGGTCGAGCCCGGCGGTGGGCTCGTCCAGAAAGAGCACCCGGGGCTCGTGCAGCAGGCCGCGCGCGATGTCGAGCGCCCGCCGCATGCCCCCGGACAAGGCGCGCACGGGGTCCCGCCTGCGCTCGCGCAGCCCGAATTGCACCAGCAGCTCGTCGATGCGGGGGCCGGCGACGCGGCCCGGCAGATTCCAGAGCCGCGCCGCGAAGCTGAGGTTCTGCTCCACCGTAAGATCGCGGTCCAGCGTGGTCTCCTGAAATACGAGGCCGATGCGGCGACGCGTCTCGAGGTCCTCACGCACGACATCGTATCCGGCGACGCGAGCGGTGCCCCGCGTGGGGCGCAGCAAAGTGGCCAAGAGATGGACAGTGGTGGTCTTGCCGGCGCCGTTGGGGCCGAGCAGCCCGAAGAACTCGGCCTGGCGCACCTCGAGGTCGAGCCCGCCGAGCGCGCGGATCGCGCCGAAATCCTTGCCGAGGCCGCGGGCGTCGATCGCGGTGGCGGTCATCCTTTGGCGGTGAGCGCGCGGGAGGCGGGCGCCGCGCGATAGGTCAGCGACGGGGGCTCGACCCCCGCTGCGGCGGCGCGCTCGATCTGGGCGACCGCCGCGTCGATCAGATGGCGGTGCGGCGCCAGCGAGCAGACCGGATCGGTAAGGCCCGCGTCTCCCGCGACCAGGAACGCCTGACAGCGGCAGCCGCCGAAGTCGACCGTCCTGCGGGCGCAGGAGCGGCACGGCTCGGGCATCCACGCCTCGCCGCGGAAGCGGTTGAACGCGTCCGACTCGCGCCAGATCCACTCGAGCGAGCGGTCGCGCACGTTCTCGAACGTGAGCGTCGTGATGCGCCCTGCCGCGTGACACGGCCACACCTCGCCTCCCGGCGCCACGGTCATGTACGCGCGCGCCCACCCGCCCATGCAGGGCTTGGGGAACTGCTCGTGGTAGTCGGGCAGCACCCAGACGATCTCGAGGCGAGGGCCGAGCCGGGCCCGCTCCCGCAGGACGACCTGCCACGCCGCGTTAAGCTGCGCCTTCGTCGGCATGAGCGCGTCCCGGTTGTGGAATGCCCAGCCGTAGAACTGGGTGTTCGCGAGCTCGATCCGCTCGGCGCCGAGCGACTCCGCGAACCGGATGAGCGCCTCCACCTGGTGCAGGTTCTCCCGGTGCAGCACCACGTTCACGGTGAGCGGGAAGCCGAGCTCCTTGGTGAAATGGTACGCAGCGAGCTTGTCACCAAACGCTTGGGTGCCCGCGATCCGGTCCGATAGGTCCGCGTCCGCCGCCTGAACACTGATCTGGACGTGGTCCAGGCCGGCCCGCTGCAGCGCCGCGAGCCGATCCTTTCTGAGGCGGTGGGCGGAAGTGATGAGCGACGTGTACAGGCCGAGCTGGTGGGCGGTCGCGACGAGACCCTCCAGATCGGTGCGGAGCAGCGGTTCGCCGCCCGAGAGGCCCAGCTGCAGCACACCCAGCGCCTTGGCTTCGCGGAAGACGCGGCTCCATTCCTCCGTCGTCAACTCCTGTTTGAAACGGGGGCCGGCGAAGTCGAGCGGGTTCGAGCAATACGGGCACTGCAGCGGACATTTGTAGGTGAGCTCCGCGAGCAGCCAGAGTGGCTTAGCGTCCATAGACCACCAGTCCTTTGGCCGCGAGCGCCTCCACGAACGACGTGACGTCTCGCTCGAGGCCACTCGCACCGTACCGTTGCTCCAGGGTGGTCACGATGTCGGCGAGCGACCGCACCCCGTCGCACAACCCGAGGATCTCCGCTCCCGTGGGGTTCAGGGTGACGAGGCCCTCTGGGTAGAGCAGCACGTCGCGGCCGCGGACGTCGTCGCGCTGGAGCCGCGCCTTGGGATGGAGCCGCGGCACGGCCGCGGCGCTCGTCGGGTTCACCGGTCGCCACCCGGGAGCGGTCCCCGCTCCACCGCGTCCAGCAGACACCACAGCACGTCGCACTTGAATTCGAGCGCCGCCACCGCGCGCTCCTGCTGCTCCCGGGTGCGGAGCCGCTCCGTCACGAGCGCCAGGGCATGCTCGGCGTCGCGCGGCGCCTGCGACAGCCGGTTCTTGAAGTATTGCAGCCCGTCCGGATCGACCCACCGATAATGGCTCAGCATGGCCGCGAGACGCTCCTGCACGATCGACGGTGCGAACAGCTCAGTGAGCGACGCGGCGACCGCTTCGAGCCACGGCTGCGAGCGACAGAAGCTCACGTAGCCGTCCACCGCGAAGCGAACGCCCGGGAGGAGCCGGCGCTGCGCCAGCAGGTCTTCCCGGCTCACGCCCATCGCGTGGCCGAGGCGCAGCCACGCCTCGATCCCGCCCTCGTCCCCGGGGCGGCCGTCGTGGTCGATGATCCGCTGGATCCAGGTGCGGCGGACGTCCGGCTCGGGACAGTTGGAGAGGATCAGGGCGTCCTTGATCGGGATGTTGACTTGATAGTAGAAGCGATTGGCGACCCAGCGCTGCAGCTCGTCGCGGGACAGCTCGCCCGCGTGCATCCGGCGGTTGAAGGGGTGGAGGTGGTGATAGCGACGCTCCAGCACGTTGCGGAGCCGGCGCACGAATTCGTCGCGCGACCAGGCGCCTGCGTCCGGACCGATTCGCGACGTCGCCGCCGTCACAGCTCGACCTCCATACCGTCCTCTGCCACCTCGATCCCGGCCCCCTCCACCTGGGCCCGCTCCCGCGAGGCGCGACTCAGGATCGGATTCGTATTGTTGATGTGCACGAGCATGGTCCGTTTCGCACCGAGGCGCGGTAGCAGCTCCAGGCTGCCGCCTCGTCCTCCGACCGGGAGGTGCCCCATCTCGCGCGCCGTCGGCGTGGCCGCCCCCGCCCCCGCCGCCCGCAGCTCGTCGTTCGACCAAAAGGTCCCGTCAAACAACAGCAAATCGGCCCCACGAGCCACCGACTGCACCCCGTCGTCCACCGCCCCGGCACTCGGAACATAGGCGAGCGTCGCGCCGGTCCTTTGATCCGCGAGCCGTAACGCGACGTCGTACGTCGCCGCGGTCGCCTGACGGGCGTAGCGGGGCGGGCGCCGCGCCACCGACACGGCGGTGCATGCAATGCCGAGCTCCCGCCCCACCCCGTCCCCAAGTGTGATTGCCTCGCCCTCGGGCAACACTCGCGGCTCGACGCCGGCGTAGGCGGACAGGACACGCAGCACCGGCCATTCTCCATCGAGCAGCGCGACCACTCCCGCGGACGCGTACAGGGGGAACCGGGTCGCGGCCTCTCGCAACAGCAGCAGGCCCAACGTGTGATCGATCTCGCCGTCGGTACACACGACGGCGCTGATCGCCGTGCCGCGCGCACCGCGCGGCCACAACTCGGGTCGGGAAGCGACCTGCGCACGCAGGTCGGGCGAAGCGTTCAACAACACCCAGCGCGCACCGTCCGCGCTCAGCGCCACGGATGACTGTGTCCGGCCGGTTCCGCTGAGGCGCGCTTCCTGACAGTTGCTGCAGCCGCAATTCCACTGGGGGAGCCCGCCGCCCGCCGCCGAGCCGAGGATAATCACGCGCATGACTGGAAACTAAAGAGGCCGGGTTCGTCACCCGGCCCCTCCATCAGCCGAATCAACCTGGTTCAGGCGTTGCCGGCGTACGCGCCGACTTCCATCCCCAGCTCGACGACCTCGAATTCGGGCTTGGTCCACTTCATTTTGACTCCTCCTGAAACGTTGGTGGTCCACCACTCACGGTAAGCAGCACGCACGCGTCATGCCAGTCACAGATCGCCCGCGGAATGTGGCTTCAACTCCTTCTCCTACTTGTGATTGTCGTGCCGGACGACACAACCGGCGGGACCGCTGTGCAGTCTCTGCCCCTGGGTCATTTCACCCAAAGTGGGTGGAATCACGCAGCCTGGTCACGGTTGCAGCCCGAACTTGCGCAGCCGATAGCGCAGCGTATCGCGCGAGATCCCGAGTCGGCGCGCCGCCTTGGTTTGGTTCCCGCCAGCCTCGCGCATCGCTTGCTCGATGACCGATTTCTCCCACTGCCCCAGATCGACCCCCTGCGGCGGCAACCGGGGCGCGGCGGCGGCAGGGGCCGCGACGGCCGCCGATTCACGCGGTTCGCCCGGCCCGGCGTCGGTCGGGCTCGTGAGGGAGAGGTGCTCCACCTCGAGTGTGGGACCACGACTCCACAAGACGGCCCGCTCGATCACGTGGCTCAGCTCGCGCACGTTCCCCGGCCAGGGGTAGGACCGCAGCAGGTCGCGCGCCGCAGCGCTCAGCTCGCGCACCACCTTCCCGTACTTCGCGTTGAAGAGCCGTACGTAATGATCGGTGAGCAGCAGCACGTCCTCCCCGCGGGCGCGCAGCGGGGGCAGCTCGAGCACGATCACCGCCAGGCGAAAGTAGAGATCCTTGCGGAACCGCTCCTGGCGCACCGCGCGGTCCAGATCGCGGTTCGTCGCGGCGATGATGCGCACGTCGATCTTGCGCTCGCGCACGCTCCCCACGCGTCGCACCGCGCGCTCCTCGATCGCCCGCAGCAGCTTCCCCTGCACCGAGAGGTCGACATCGCCGATCTCGTCGAGGAAGAGGAATCCGCCCTCGGCGGCCTCGACGAGGCCGGTCTTCGATTCCTTGGCGTCCGTGAAGGCGCCGCGCTCATAGCCGAACAGCTCGGCTTCCATGAGCGACGCCGGCAAGGCCGTGCAGTTGACCTCGATGAAGGGCTTCGCCGCCCGCGGGCCCGAGGCGTGGATGGCGCGGGCGAGCAGGCCCTTGCCGGTACCCGTCTCGCCGGTGAGCAGCACGGGGGGCGTCTCGTCCAGCGCGGCGATCTGACGGGCCCGCTCCAGCACCGCGCGGATGGCCGGCGACTCCCCCAGGCTGGCCCCGAAACCGACGTCCGCGGTGGCGCGTCGGCGATAGTAAGACAGCTCCTGCTTCAACAAGCGGTTCTCGCGGGCGCGATCGGCCAGCAGCTTCAACTCTTCCAGGTCCACCGGCTTCTTGATGTAATCGAAGGCGCCGAGCTTCACGGCTGCGACCGCTCCCTCGATCGAGCCATAGGCGGTGAGCATGATGACGGGGATCAGGGGATCGAACTCGCGGATCCGCTTCAGCAGATCGAGCCCGCTCATCCCGGGCAGCCGCACGTCGGCAAAGACAACATCCGGCTGCACGGTCTTGAGCAGCTCCAGCGCCTGCTCGCCGGTGCCCGCCACCTCGGCCTCGTAGCCGTGGTCGGCCAGGAAGGCCCTGGCCGACCGCGCCAGCGTGTGCTCATCGTCGACGATGAGAACGGTGGAGCCGCTCACGCGAGGGTTCCCTGCGGCGCCGGGACGGGGTCGCGGCTGGCGACGGGCAGCCAGATACGCACCGTCGTACCGCGGCCCACCACACTCGTGATCTCCAACCGTCCGCCCGCTTCCTCCACGTAGCGCTGAGCGATCGCCAGCCCCAGACCAGTCCCCTCCGACCGCGTCGTGAAGAAGGGCTCGCACAGGTTGGGCAAGATCTCCGCCGGAATCCCGCACCCCGAGTCGGTGATGTCGATGACGACGCCCGCCCCGCTCCCGCCCCCCCCGGCGTCGCCGGTCGCGACGTGCGCTCCGATCTCGAGTCGCCCGCCAGCGGGGGGAGACATGGCGTCGAGTGCGTTCGAGACGATCTCGGTCAGGGCCTGCTCCAATCGCATGGGATCGACCCGAACGTCGGGGACCGCTTCTGCAAAGCGCAGCACCAGCTCGATGCCACGGAGGCGCAGCAGCTCCGCAAAGCCGGAGAGCGCACCCTCCACCAGCGTCCGCACGCTCTCCCGCAGGGGATGAAACGGCGCCGGTCGCGAGAATTGCAGCAGATGGGCGATGCGGACGTCGAGGCGGTCCACCTGCTCCACGATGGCATCGAGCTGCTCACGCGCGGCCGGCGCGTCGACGCGGTGCCGGGCGAGCTGGGCGGCGGCCCGCAAACTCGCCAGCGGGTTTCGCAGCCCATGGGCCACCGCGGCCGCCATCTGCCCGATCGACGCCAGCTTTTCGGACTGCACCAGTTGCGCGCGCGACTGGCGCAACTGCTCGGTCATCCGGGCGAAGGCCCGCGCCAGCTCGCCGATCTCGTCCGCCGAGCTGGGCACGATGGCGTGGTCCAGGTCGCCCGCCCCGACGACCGCCATCGCCTGCCGCAACTGGTTCAGCGGGCGCGCGAGATCGCGCGCAATGAGCCATGACGCAAGGAGGCCCGCCACGAGCGCGAGCAACCCGGTCCCCCAGAGGACCCGCCGCTTCGCCTCGACGATCGCCTGCATCTGGGTGACGGCTCCCTGCACACTGAGCTCGCGTGCCTGGCGGTAGATCTCCCGGTTCACGCGCGCGAGCGTGGGCTGCAGCCGCTCGACGAGCTCGCGCCGGGCGATGAGCGCGGCCGCGTCCCGCTGCCCGGCATCGTGCAGCTTGAAAACGCGAGCCGCGACCGCCCGGATGTCGGCTTCGATCTGCCGCACGCCCTCCGCGTGCTTCACCTCGTCGGGCGGGAGGCCGGCGGTCCAGCGATCGAGCCAGTAACCCACCACCTGCTCAGTGAGCGGGAATTCCCGTTTGGCGGCGGGATCGCCGCTCAGGTAGCGCCAGATCACCTGCGTCTGGTTGAACATCGCGTCTTCGACGTCCGCGTAGGTGCGCGAGCGCGCCAAGCGCTGGCCCAGCGCCTCCAGCGTGGCGCGCTCGAGCGCATTCGTCCGGATCGCCTGGACACCGACGAACAGCGTCGGGACGACCATGAGGGCGAAACCCACCAGCAGCTTGCGTTGCAGGGTCACGCGCCGATCGCTCCGAGAACGTCCTCCAGAATCTCGAGCGTGCGGTCGATGGTCTCCTCATCATGCGCTAGAGAGACGAAGTTGTATGCCGTCCGCTTGAATAACAGGCCTTGCGCCGCACATGCGCGCGCGAGATTGCGTGAGACCGTTTCGCTTGCGAAATGGAGGAAGCACATTTCCGCGACCCCCCCCACCCCCGTCACCGCGTCGGCGTGCTTGCGGTGCAGGCGATGCAACCCATGCAGCAGCCGGGTGCCCATGCGGTGCAGGTGGCCGCAAACGTCCTCGTGCGCGAAAGTCTCGAGGGTCGCCTGCGCCGCCGCGAGCGCCACGCTCTCCGTCGCCAGCGTGGAGGAGATCCAGGTGCGGGCCACGCCGGACATCAAGTCCGCTCGCCCACCCACCACGGCCAGCGGAAAGCCGTTCGCCATCGCCTTCCCCAACACCGTGAGGTCGGGGCGGACCCCGTACCGCTCGGCCGCGCCACCGATCGCCAGCCGAAACGCCGTCTTGATCTCGTCGAATACGAGCACCGCGCCCACCCGCGTCGTCTCCTGCCGCAATACGTCGAGCCATTCGCGCGTGGGCTCGACCACAACGACCGGTTCGACGACGACCACGGCGAGGCGATCGCCGGCTTCGCGGATCAACGCCTGAGTCCCTTCCACGTCATTGAACGGAATCTCGGCGTACAGGGCGCGGGTCGTCGCGGGAACTCCTTCCCCGCCCTGCGACCAATCGAGCCAACCGTGGTAGCCGCAGCCGAGTACGCGCTCGCGTCCGGTGGCGACGCGCGCCAGCCGCACCGCCGCGGCCACCGCTTCGGCGCCGGTCTTCAGAAACCGCACGCTTTCGAGCCACGGGATCCGCATGGCGAGTGCATCGGCCAGCTGCTCCTCGAGCACCGGCGGCAGCGGGCCCACCACGCCCGCGGCGATCGCCTGCTCGGCCGCGCGGCTCACCGCGGGATGCCCATAGCCCAGCGCCACGGCCCCGAGTGCCATGACGTAGTCCACGTATTCGCGGCCCCGGGCGTCCCACACGCGGCACCCGGACGCACGCAGCATTCGCTCCGGGACGCCTGCGTCCTCGCCCGGCTCGGTGCCCCCCCCTCCGAACAGGGCGTCGGGACGCTTACTCCCGGTCGACGTGAATCCCGGAACGCGCCAGTCGCTCACCGTACTTGACCACCTCGATCGCCATCGCCCGGAGGAGCTTCGCTTCGCGCTCGTCGAGCGGCGTGCGGTGGATGACTTCCCGCACGGTGCGCAGCACTCCCTCGGCCTGGCGCGTCTTGAAGAATTCGATCACCCGCAACGCCGCTGCCACGTCCGCGAACAGGCGTTCCAGATCGTCGACCCGGGCGGGCGGCGCGTCGCGGCGGGGCGTCTTGAACGGGCGGGCGTCGGCGCCGCGCGCCAGCGCCAGCTCGTACAGCATCAGCACGACCGCATGGCCCAGCTGCAGCGAAGCGTAAGCCGGATCGGTCGGGATCGTGACGACGCGATGGCAGGCGTCGAGCGCCTCGTTCGGCAGCCCCTTGTCCTCACGCCCGAACAGCAGAGCGACCGCGCCCACCTCCGCCTGCGCGAGCAGCTCCGCCGCGGCCTCGCGCGGACGCTGCCGGTTGCGTTTGGCGCTGCGCTCCCGCGCCGTGAACCCGACGACGTGCACGCAGTCGGCGAGCGCCTCGTCCAGCCCCTCGTACTGCGTGACCCGCGCCAGGACGTCCCGCGTCTGGTGCGCGATGCCCTCGATCCGGTAGCCGTCGAACTCGCGGGGGCGCACGAGCCGCAGGTCGCGGAAGCCGAAATTCTTGAGCGCCCGGACGACGTGGGCAATGTTGACGAGATCCTGGGGCTCGTGGAGGACGACGACGACGCTCATAGAAGCGACGACCCGAATGCGGAATGCGGAGTGCGGAATGCGGAATGTAGGGGCGGGCGTCGCGAGGCAAGCGACCGTCCCTTGCTATTCCGCATTCCGCATTCCCCATTCCGCATTGGCCTCACCCCACCAGCTCCAGTATCCCGAACCGCTCCGGATCCTGCCGATCCCCGCGCAGCCACACCCAGCCGTTCCCCCCGCTCCAGACGAGCTGGCCCGCCCGGCGCTCGCGGCCGGGGAGCATCTCGTTAATGATAAGGTCGAATCCGACCTGGCCTCCCACGTGTGCGTGGTGCCATTCGGGCCAGGCGACCGCGAGGGTGACGCTGTAGCCCTGATCCGTGCGGCGCCAGCCGCCCCGGACCGACCCCGCCACGCCGGGGCGGTCGCCCGCGCCCCGCACGCGCACCGACCCCGAGTCCCGCCCCTCGGGCACGACGAGGAAACCGCAGACGTCGCCGGTCTCCTGGTCGCGCAGGTACAGCTGCAGGCCATCCGAGTGAATGTCCTCCGGCTCGTTGTCGAGCCGCAGCAGCGGCGCAGCGCCGGGCGGCGGGCGGAAGCACAGCTCCGGCTTCGTCACCTCGACGGCGAGGTACAGCGCCGCGTCATCCCAGCCGGCGTATGCGACGCCCGAGAAGTCTTCAGGTCCGGCGTAGGGCTCCTCGCTGCGGCGATACTGGTCCTCGAGCTCGAGCCGCAGCGGCTCGCTCGTGTCGAACCCGTCGCTCGTGCCGTCGAGCGGTGGCGGCTGCTCGACGCGCAACGCCGCCGCGACGGCCGGCTTGGGTGGATCGAGCTCCACCAGCGGCTGAAACGGCGGCGCGGGATCGCGCGCGCCGGCGAGTCGCACGCGCGCCGCTCCGGAAGCGATCTCCCACCCCGCGGCGGACGCCGTGTGGTGATCCACGCCGCTCGCCGTTTCGACCTCGATGACACCGCCCTTCGCCCGCACACCCCGCACGCTCGCCGCGTGCGCGCTCGCCTCGAGCACCGCCACGAACCGGAGACTGCGCCCCCGCGCGCGCAGCACGTAGAACGGTGCGCGCGCGTGGCTCCCCGGCGAGCCCGGTCCTTCCATGCGGAGCAGCTCGCCTTCGAACAGCAAGAGCGCCCAGAGCTGTCGGCGTTCGGCCGTGATCTGAACGATCACGGGCTCGCTGGGATGCGGCACAAAACGCTCCACTCGAGACACGAACTCATTGGCCAGCTCCGCGTCCTCCCACCGCCCCGGCGCGGCGACGTCAGTCCGCCCCTGGAAATGCCACGGTAGCTCGCACACCTGCTCCTCGCGGCTCGCCAGCTCGACGACGTCGAGCACATACGCCGGGCCCGTCACCAGCGTGCGGGTCACCACGCCATAGCGGCCGCGCATCCACGCCCATTCGCCCGGGGCATCGAACGTCTCACACACGGCGTCGCCCGACTCCCGCGTCCCGCCGTCCACCCGCGGGGCGTTGTGCGCCAGCGTAGAGCGGTACCAGAAGAGATCCCGACTCACGTACGAGCCGGTACCGAAATCCGGAAGCCAGTGCACCCCGTCGGCATGGAGCGTGAGGTGCAGCCGGTCCGGGTGCCCGTGCCCGCCGCCCAGCGGGCCACACTCGAGGCTCACATAGCGCTCGCCGGCGCGCAGCACTGCGAGGCCCTGCGATTCCAGCAGCACGCTGCGGGGAGCCCAGGACGGGACGTCGGTCGGCAGCTCGGGGAGCATCTCTAAGAGCGACCACGACGACAGCGAGATGCGGGATGCGGGATGCCCTAAAGGACTCCCTGACGGTCGCGGGATGCGTTCGACAGGAGCGTCGTGTAGATACGAATCGAAGATCTCCGGGACGACGCTCGGCACTTGGTAGAGCGCCTTCAGCCAGCTCGCCACATCCCGCATCCCGCTTGCCGCATCCCGCATCCCGACTCTGGCGAGCCCGATCTCCCACAGCTCGAGGTACATCGGCTGGGCGAGCGAGACCCCGAACCGCGAGTCCTTCCTGGCGGGGAACGTGAAGTCCGGAAGTGCGGTGAGCGCCGGAGCAAGCAGCGCCGCCGTGAGTCGCTCCACCAGCGCCGGCTCCTCGTCCAAGTCGACGCCCGCGGCGCGCGCCCAACCGGCCCCGGTCAAGAGCCCGCGCAGCGCGAACAGGTGGTAGTTCTCTCCTTCGTACCACAGCCCATCCCGCCCGAAGCCGCGCGCCAGGTGGGCGAGCAGCCCCGTCGGGCTTTCGATCGCCCGCGCGGCCAGCTCGGCGTCCTCGAACCACACGGCGATCGCGGCCAGGGCCGCGTCGTTCCACGTTTGGCGGTTCGAAAACCCCTCGTCGAACTCGCCGATCAGGTTCGCGGCCTCATCCGCCACCTGCCCGACCCCCCGCGCGGTCGCGTCGTCGAGCCGTCCCGACGCCCGCAACAGCACCGCGGCGGCGAGGTAATTCAGGACCCAGATCGATTCGAGATACGTCGAGAAGAACAACCGGCTCGGACCCAGTACGTTGTCGCGATTGGGATACGTCCAATAGGTTCGGGCGTACGTTCGAAGAATCTCGGACGCCCGCGACCCTGCCGCGTCGTTGCCCGCCAATGCCTGCAACGTCGCCAGGTGCACGGCCCGCTCCGCCACCCAGAGATGCTGGAACCGCGCCCAGTAGCGGTCGTGCCGCTCCCCAGACCACGTCTTGCCACAGCGCGGGCAGCGGTGTTGGTGCGGACTCCAGGGGTCGAATTCCAGGGCCGCGCCGTCGTCCGGGCAGATGCCTCCGTCCGCAGAGAGCAGGGCTTTGACGGTCGGGATGGGTGGCAGGCGCTCGAGCAGGGGCGCAGCCCGTGCGACGAGATGCGCGAGCAGCGCCTGGAGATCCGACGAACCCGCGATCTCCTGCCGTCTCGCCGCCAGCGCCTCAGCCGTCACCATGCGCGCACTCCGTCACTGGTCCAGTGCACCGGGAGCACGGTCGCTCCGGCCTCCTGCGCCGCGGCGATAGCGGGTCGCGGATCGTCGCGCGTGATGAAGAACATCGCTCCGCCCGCCCCCGATCCGGCCGCCTTGCCGCCGAGCGCGCCCGCCTGCGCGAGCGCTTGCTCGAGCCGCGCCATCTCGGAGGTGCGCATCTCGGCGTCGAGGGACTGCTGCTGGCGCCAGTTGGCGCTCACCAGCTGCGCCACACGCGCCAAGTCGGACGCGCGCAGCGCCTCGGCCATCGCGTGTGCCACGTCACGCATCGCCTGCAACGCCCCCGTCACCTCCCGGTCGCCCCGCTCGTACGCCCCCATGACGCGCGCGATGGTGGCGCCCGAGACGCGCGACCGGCCGGTGTAGCAGAGGACCGTCTGCCGCTCGAGCGCCGCGGCGAACGCCGGCTCCAGGGTGATCGGCTCGATCCCGACGTCAGGATCACGGAACGTGAGGCGCTGAAACCCGCCCAGCGCGGCTGCGAACTGATCCTGCTTGCCGCCCGGAATCTTCGCCTCCACGGTCTCCAGGTACCACGCCTGCTCCGCGATCTCGCGCCCGGACAGCCGCTCGCCGCGCGCGCCTGCGAGCGCCGCCACCAGCGCCACATCGAGCGCGCCCGAGCTGCCGAGCCCCGACCCGGGCGGAGCGTCGGATCGCGTGGTCAGCGTACAGGCGCTCTGCACGGGGAACATCCGCAGCGCCGCTTTGACGAGGTCGAGACGCCCATCGAGCACGAGGCCGCGCGAGTCGGCGCACTCGAGCTCCTGGCCCAGATCCTCCGATACCAGGCGGATCAGGGCGCCGCCCAGCTTCAGGTCGACGCGCGCCGAGAGACCGATGCACCCGTTCACGACGACGCCGCCTTCGCGCGCGGAGAACGGCGGCACGTCGGTCCAGCCGCCGGCGAAGTCGAGCCGCGTGGGCGCCGTGGCCCGGAATTCGCTCGGCAGCTCACGTCGCTTCACGGCTCGACGTGCCATCGCGCGACGGCCGGCAGCTCGCCCCGGACGTCCATGCGCACTCCCTGCACCCGGCGGTTCATGCCCTGAACGCCGCGGCCGTGATACAGAAACGCGACCGGAAGCGAATCGCGGAAGAAGCGTTGGGCCGCCGCAGGATCGGCCGGGGCGCGCATCCCGGCGAGCTCGGCGAGCGGGCCCAAGTACCCCAGTCCCGGGTCGCCGGACGTGCCGAGCACGGCGGCGTCGAAATCGCGGCGCCGGGCATTCACGCGATCGAGAAACGCGGTGAGCTCGAGCTGGCGGATCGAGACCTGCACCCCCACACGCGCGAGGCGCGCCTGAATCATCTGCTCGAGCGGCGCCTCGCCGCTCCCGACGGTCAGCAGCTCGAACGCGACCGCACGCCCGGCGAGCAGTCGCCGGGCCGAGTCGGGGTCGGTCGGCGAGGGTCTCCCGCGCAAATACCCGGGCACGTCCGGAGGCACCGGGCCGTCGGCCACGCTGCCGAATCCGTAGAGATATCCGTCCACGATTTCCTGGCGGTCGACCGCGAGCGCCACGGCGCCGCGGACCCGCACGTCGTCGAACGGCGGGCGCCGCGTGTTGAATACGATCCCGTACGGGTAGATCTGCGGGTAGTCGAGCACCGCGAGATCGGGCCGGCGGCGCACGAACGCGGCATGGGCCGGCTGGATCCCGGCGAAGTCGATCTCCCCCGCGGTGAGCGCGGCGAGCTTGGTGGTGGGCTCGTCCACGACGACGACGATGAGGCGCTCGATCAGCGGCGGACCGCCCAGCGCCTGTGGAAAGTCCGGGTTGGCGGCGAACACCCACCGCCGGTTCGACTCATGGGTCACGAAGCGGAACGGCCCGTTGCCCACGGGGTGCGCGTTCCACGCGGCCTGGCGCAGCGCGGCATGCGGGACCGAGTCGAGCAGGTACCCCGGCAGGATGGCGAGATCGGTGAGGACGTCGGGGATGCCCCGCTGAGGCCGCGCGAAGCGGATTACCACGGTCGAGTCGTCGCGATCGTTCACGAACACGACGTCCGCGAGATCGTTGAGCCGTGGGTATCCGGTCGCAGGGTCGCGGGCGGCATTGAGCGTCCACGCCACGTCGCGCGCCGAAGTCGCGACGCCGTCGTGCCAGCGCACACCGGATTGCAGCCGCAGCACGAGCATCTGGCGATCGGGCGTCCAAGTCCACTCGCGTGCGAGGTAAGGCCGCGGTGCGAGCGTCGAGTCGTACCGCACCAGCGTCGTGAGCAGCACGTAGCGCTCCACCTGTTTCGCGAGCGGATGCACGGTCACGAGCGGATTGACGCTCTGCAGGTCGGCGCCCGAGGCGTACACGACCGTGCGCCCCCGCCGGGCGGCCTGTCCCCCGCACGCCGCCAGCGTAGCGCCGGCGAGCAGCCCCCGTCTCATCGGTCCCAGCACGCCCGGATTCTAGCGGGCCCCGGCGAGGCGCGCGAGATTCCGCGCATGCTCGCCGCGCTCGCGCGCCGCGCCGCCACGGCACTCGCCGTCGTGGCGGGCGTCGTCACCCTCACGTTTTTCCTGCTGCGGCTCGCGCCGGGAGACCCCGTGGAGCTGCTGCTCGGTCCGACGGCCACGCCGGCGCAGCTCGCCGCCCAGCGGCACGCCCTCGCCCTCGACCGGCCGCTCGTCGTGCAGTACGCCGCCTGGCTGGGGCGCTTCGCGCGCGGGGAATGGGGCGCCAGTATCGCCACGGGACGGCCGGTGCGCGCGCTGCTGGGCGAGGCGGTGCCGGCCACGCTCGAGCTCGTCGGCCTCTCGCTCATGTTGAGCTACCTGTTTGGCGTGGCGGTCGGCGCGGTCCAGGCGACCGCGCGCCCGCGCGTCGACACGGCGCTCTCGGTCGCGACCGTCACGCTGTTCGCCGTTCCGGGGTACTGGCTGGGCCTGATGCTGGTCATGGTGTTCACGTACTGGGCCAGAGTGCTCCCCGCCTTTGGGCGCGCGGGGCTCGACGGCGACCTCCTCGCCGACGGGCCGTGGCTCGTCGATCGGCTGCGCCATCTGGCGCTGCCGCTCGCCACGCTCACGCTGATCGGTGTCGGGGGCATCGCGCGATTCGTGCGCGGCGCGATGTTCGATGTGCTGGGTCAGCCGTTCATCAGGACCGCGCACGCCAAAGGGGTCTCGCCGCGGCAGGTCACGCGACGCCACGTCGTGCGCAACGCCCTGATCCCGATCGTGATCCTGTTCGGGCTGTCCTTCCCGGCGCTGTTCTCGGGAGCCGTCTTGGTAGAGTACGTGTTCGCCTGGCCCGGAGTGGGGCGGCGGTTGGTCGAGGCCGTGCTGGCCCGCGATTACCCCGTCGTCATGGCGGCGACAACGGTGAGCGCGGTTCTGGTGGTGGTGGGCAACCTGCTGGCCGATGTACTGGTCGCATGGATCGATCCGCGCATCCGCCACGCGAGCAGCCCGACGTGAAGCGGTTGCTCCGAGACCGTCGCGCCATCTTCGGCGCCGGCGTGCTGATCGTGGTCGGCGCGGTCGCCCTCGCCGCGCCGCTCGTCTCGCTCGGGAGCGCGAGCGCGCAGCACGACATCGTCGCCACGCGGTTCCTGCCGCCACTCGCGACCGACGGGCACGGCATGGTCCACCCCCTCGGCACCGACCGGTTCGGACGCGACGTGTGGACCCGGCTCATCTATGGGGCCCGGATCTCCCTCAGCGTCGGCGCGCTCGCGGTGCTGCTCTCGATCGCGCTCGGGTTGGTCGTGGGCGCCGTCGCGGGCTACTGGCGGGGACCGGTACGGACCGTGCTGCTGGCGCTCACGGATTTCGCACTCGCCCTGCCGCGAGTCGTGTTGCTGCTGCTGCTCGCGACCTTGTGGCGCCCCAGCGCGGCGCTCGTCATCCTTGTGCTCGGGTTCACCGGCTGGATGTCGGTCGCCCGCCTCGTGCAGGGCGAGGTCCGCTCGCTCGCCGCCCGCCCGTTCGTCGAGGGAGCGCTGGCGTTAGGGATGTCGCGGGCGCAGATCCTCGGACGACACATCCTCCCCAACGCCCTCACGCCCGTCATCGTCGCCGCAGCGCTCGGGATCGGTAACGCCATCAGCCTCGAGGCCAGCCTCTCGTTTCTCGGCCTCGGCGTCCAGCCACCCACGCCCTCGTGGGGCAACATGATCGCCTCCGGGCGCGACACGCTGGTCAACGCCCCGTGGGTCGCGGCGGCACCCGGGGTCGCGCTGGTGGTTGTGGTCGTGGCGTGCACGCTGCTGGGCGACGCCGTGCGTGACGCGCTCGACCCGACTAGAATGGGTCTATCATCGCCGACCTGGACGAGGCCATGACTCGACGACGGCTCACCGTCACCTACGTACTCGTCGCGGTCCTGGGCGGGGGCGTGGTGTCCGCCGGGAACAGGGGAGCGGCGAGGCTCCGCGGCCAGGAGTACGATATCGTCCTCGCGGGCGGCCACGTGCTCGACCCCGAGACGGGGCTCGACGCCACCCGCCACGTAGGGATCCAGGGCGGCCGCATCGCGGCCGTCACCACCGAGCTCCCCGCCGCGCGCGAGACGCTGGACGTCTCGGGGCTCATGGTCGCCCCCGGCTTCATCGACCTCCACGCCCACGGGCAGGATTCCGAGAGCTACCGATACTATGCGCACGACGGCGTGACCACGGCGCTCGAGCTCGAGATCGGGACCTTCCCGGTGGCGCGCTGGTACGCGGAGCGCGACGGCCGCGCGCTCATCAATTACGGCGTCACAGTCGGCCACCCGGGCGCGCGGCGTGCGCTCCTGCGCCATGACCAGTCGCTGGCCGGCGCCGCGGCGCTCGGCGACACGAGCCGGACGTGGACGCACGGAACGCTGCGCGACGCCGAGCTGCCCAGCCTCGATACGCTGGTCGACCAGGGACTGGCAGAAGGGGCACTGGGCGTGGGCTTCGGCATCGCGTACACACCCGGCGCGAGCCGCCAGGAGATCTTGCACCTGTTCCGAGTGGCGGCGCGCCGCGGCGTCGTCTGCTTCGTCCACCTGCGCGAGGGCGGCCGGGATCCGGAGTCGGGCGGCAGCGTCGGCGCCTTGCAGGAGGTGCTCGCAGACGCGACCGCGACTGGTGCGGCCCTGCACGTGGTGCACGTGACGAGCATGGGCCAGAGCGACACGCCGTTCCTGCTCCAGCTCATCGCGGGGGCGCGCGAGCACGGCCTCGACGTGACGACCGAAGCGTACCCCTACACCGCAGCCTCCACCGGCATCCAGTCGGCCGTGTTCGACCGGGGTTGGCAGGACAGGATGGGGATCGGCTATCGCGACATTCTTTATCCGCCCACGGGCGAGCGTCTCACACGGACCAGCTTCCAGCGGCTGCGCCGCACCGGGGGCGTGGTCGTCTTCTTCATCATCCCTGACAGCATCGTACGTCTTGCCCTGGCCGACCCGCTCGTGATGGTGGCGAGCGACGGCATCTCTGCGCACGGTCACCCCCGCCTCGCCGGGACCCACGCCCGCGTCCTGGGGCGCTACGCCCGCGACTCGGGCGCACTGAGTCTCATGGACGCCGTGCGCAAGATGACCCTGATGCCCGCGCAGCGGCTCGAGCAGACAGTGCCGGCGATGCACGCGAAGGGGCGGGTCCAAGCAGGCGCGGACGCCGACCTCACCGTATTCGACCGGGTGAAGGTCCTCGACCGGGCCACGTACGAACGGCCGGCGCAGTTTTCCGACGGGATCGTCCACGTCCTCGTGAACGGCACGTTCGTGGTTCGCAACGGCGCATCGGTGGCTCAAGTGTATCCGGGGAGAGCCGTCCGGCGTACGCCCTAGCTCATCGAATGGTCGGGACGCCGGATCACGACGCTGCGAGCTCCCGCAGCACCGTTTCGCTGAGCTCGTGCCCGCCGTCGAACGCGATCTCCCGAACCGAAATCCCGTGGGCGCGGAGCCGCTCGGTGATCCCCGTGACCACCTTCGCCGTGATGAACTGGTCGGACCGCCCGTACACGAGCGACAGCCGCGCGGCCCGCAACCGATCCGCGACCGTCTCGAGCGTGAGATCCAGATCCGGTGGAAACTCGCCGCCCCAGAGCGTGAGACGATCGACTCTGGCTCTGCCCATCGCCGTCCAGCGACTGGCGGTGGCGGCGCCCTGGGAAAAGCCGAGCGCGTGCACGATCACCTGTGGACGATCGACGAATCCGAAGACGTCGTCATGCACGGCGTCGAGATACCGCACGTAGTCGTCGATTTCCGCCAGTCGGTCCTCACGGGTCATCCAGCTCGCACCCACCCGGCGCTCGGCGGCGCTCTCACTCAGGTAAAACCGCGAGAGCCCTTCAGGCGCGACGATCACACGGGCGCCATCGTCCAACGGCTCGAAGTGGCGGAGGAACCGTCCCGCCAGCTGGCCGTAGCCATGGCAGACGACCCACAGCTGGCGCGTAGCGGGCCCGGGCTCGCCCAGCGAGTAGTAGCGCGCGGTCCTGGTCGCGAGGAGGCGGTGTTCCCGCATCAGGTCACCAGAATCGTCACGATCTCGTGCGGTTCGGCCACGAACCGCACTGTTTTCCCCCGGCCCTCGAGCACCAGCGCCGTCGACTCGCGCTCGTCGGCCCGAACGCGATGAGCGCTCTTCACGCCCTCGCCGAACCGCCAGGCGCCCGGCGCCCGGCGCCCGGTGGCATTGTAGCACCGCAGCACCAGCGGCGAACCTTGTTGCGCGGGCTTCACCGCGGACACGACGAGCCCGGTCCCTTCGAGCGCGATGTCGATCGGCGGGACCACGAGGTCTCCTGCGTCCCGCAGCCAGAACCCGCGGACCGGGAGGAAGGCGTCTTCCCACAGGGACGGGATCAGGTCGCCGCGCTCCAGCTCGGCTTGCGACACCGGGGCGATCGCCAGCTCCACGCGACTCATCCCGAGGCACTGGGCGAGCGGCGTCGCGGTCGGCCAGCCGGCGTGCCCCGGGCGTGTCGGCAGATCCCCGCGCGACAACTCGCCGACGCAACGGAGCAGCGTCAGCACGAGGTCTCCGCGCCGCGTCCACTCGTATTCGAAGAAGCCGGGCGCCAGCAGCGCCAGGCCACGCCGCCCGTCCGCCACCGCGACGAACCGCTGCGCGGGTGCGGTCGGGACCGGCGTCTCGAGCGGATACTCCGCCGCCCGCACGACCACCGGCGGGCGCGCGACCGACCCGAACGCGGCCCCCGCGACAGCGGGGACACCCGTGAGGTCGGTCGGTACCCGGGCGCGCAGCCGGTGCCACGTGGCCTGGTTGTCGAGGTCGAGGATGCAGCGGACCACGGGACTGTCTGCGTGGAGCATCACGACGAGCCGTACCTCCACACGCCCGGGACGACTCTGCGTGACGCTGTTCACTTGACGTAGCTGCGTGACGCCTTTCCCAGCTCGTAGAGCGAATGTGGCCTCAAGCGCCGCTACCAACGGCCCCGCGGCCAGCCGCCGCACCCTGATCGGCCCGGCGGCGCGCACGATGCGATCCCGGACCGGCGGGCAATAGGTGTATGTGTCCCCGGCATCGCCGCCGTCCTCGAGCCGCAGCACGTCGAAGAACCGCTCGCCGGTGCGCCGGTCGTGCACGGCCAGCGCACCCGTCGGCTCCAAGACGATCTCGATCCAGTGGTTCGCCAGCGAGCGGCCCTTCACCACGGCGCCCTCTCCCGCCCGGTCCGGCCGAATCGCGCCCGGCGTCAGCGCGGCGCACCGGACCCCCAAGCCAGGCACGGCCGGCAGACGCAGCGCCACGCGCACCCATTCCACTTCGTCCTGGTCCGGGTAATGTCGGGCCGCGTCGAGCCGCTCTTGCCCCGGCCGCCGGTCGAGCAGCTGCAGCGCGATCGGTCGAGCGTCCGGCCCCGCAAGCCCGAACGGCCGGTACCCCTGCCCCTGGCGCGACACCCCTCCGGACGGCGGCCCCACCAGCACGTCGCGCCGAAACAGCGTGACATCGACCACGACCACACCACCTCGCGGCCGCGCCGCGGGGTTCCACAGCACGAGCGCCGGCGCCGCGTCGCCGGCGCGCTCCCGCGCCGCGTCCGGGTCGTGGTGCACCAGGTCGAGCACGGCCCCGCGCACGACGTCCCGCGCCAGCGCCTCGACGTTGGTGAGCCGCCCGTCGACTGCGCGCGCTACGTCGTCGATCGTGCACCCCGCGATCGCATCGTGGAACTGGCAGCGGGCGAGCGTGCGCCACGCCAGCTCGAGCAAGGGACGCCGGTCGCGACCTCCCGCGCGGCGCGCGAGCGCCGCCAGTGGCTCGGCGAGCCGCTCGAGGGACAACTCAGCCGCCGTGGCGCGCCGCTTGAGCGGCGCCCGGGTGGCGTGCACGCCTTGCAGCGTCCAGGCGTAGCGGTAGGACCAGCGCAGCTCCCCGTCGAGCGGCGCCGGTTTCGCGCCTTCCCCAGCGAGCTGGAGGAACTCATCGAGCCGCGACACTCGAAACGCGCTGCGCGGCTCGAGCTCAGCCAGCAGCTCGCGCAGGCGGGACACGGCGGGGTGAGCGGCATGATGGTCGGCGCCGATGAGCACGGCGACGTGCTTCCCGGCGGCGCGCTCCACGAGCGCCGTCCGGACACCCGTCCACACCGCGCCCAGGCCGTCGGCATCCGCGGGCAGCGCAGCCCCGAGCTCGTAGCCCCGGGGCGGGAGGTGCCATAACAGCACGTCCCGGCCCTCGGGGCCGCGCCAGCGGTACAGGTCGCGCTCCTGGCCGGGCTCGCCGCCCAGCCCCCGCCACACGACGCCAAAGCGGATGCCGAACTCACGCGCCAGCGTCGGCCATGCCGCCGGATGGCCGAAGGCGTCAGGCGAATACAGGACGTCGAGTCGCCCGCCGAGCTGCTCGGCGTCCGCCGCGCCGAGCAGCAGATTACGCACCAGCGCTTCCCCCGAGGGGATCAGCTCGTCGGCGAGAACGTACCAGGGCCCGACCTGCAGGCGCCCCGTCTTCACCAGGGTCTTGAGCTCGGGTTCGCGGTCCGGGCGGGCGCGCAGGTAATCGGCCACCAGCACCGTCTGGCCGTCGAGCAGGAAGCTGCGGTATCCGGGGTCGGCCGTCAGCCGCTCGAGCACGTCGTCCAGCGCGGGCACGAGGCGCGCCTGAAACGCGGCGCGCGGCAAGTACCACTCGCGATCCCAGTGAGTGTGCGGGATGAGATGGAAGATGAGCCCGCTCATTGGCGCTGAAGGCTAAGGGGCTGACGCGGCTCCCGCGAGCGGCGATATTCCTGCCCATGCTGAAACGCGCCTTGCTCGCCCTGCTCGCCGTCCCCGCCATCGCGGGCCTCACTCTCGTCGCCGTCCGGCTCACCCCCGGCCCCCAACGGGACGGGACTACCCTGCTCCCCTCCGGCTGGCGAATTCACCCGGCGGGTCGGCAGGTCGACGTCGGCACTTTGCCGCTGAACGTCGTGACGCTCTCCGACGGCTCGGTGCTGGTGACGAATAACGGCTACGGTGAGAACGGCCTCATGCGCATCGACCCGCTCGCCGGCAGCGTGGTGTGGCGGCTGCCGCTCAAGGCGGCATGGCTCGGGCTCGCCCGCTCCGGCCGTGACTGGCGGGACACCGTGTGGGCGAGCGGCGGCGGGACCAACCGCGTGTACCGGCTGGCCTGGCAGGGCGGCGCACGGTGGAGCGCCGACACCGTCACGCTCGCCGACTCGAGCGCGCGGCTGTTCGCCGCGGGGCTCACGCTCGTCCCCACGCGAGGGCTCGTGGCGGTCGTCGGAAACCTGAGCGACTCGGTGTACCTGATCGACGCCGCCACGCTGGCGCGCCGCGGCGCGGTCGCCGTCGGCCACCGGCCCTACACGGTCGTCGCCGATGTCGCGCACCTGTACGTCAGCGATTGGGGCGACTCGACGGTCTCCGTCGTCGACCTGTCCGCTACTCCGCCGACCCGTCGGTCCATGTTCGTGGGCCCGCATCCTTCCGCGCTAGCGCTGCGCGGCGGGGAGCTGTTCGTGGCCCTCGCGGGCGCGAACGGCATCGTGCGCGTCGATCTAGCGCGGGGAGCTGTGGTGGAGCAGCTCACCGTCGCACTCGATCCCCACGCGCCGACCGGCAGCGATCCCAACGCGCTCGCTCTGTCGCCCGATGGGAAGACCCTGTACGTAGCGATGGCGGGCAACAACGCCGTCGCCGTGGTGCGCCTCGAGACGACGCGCATGCGCGTCGCCGGACTCGTGCCGGTGGGCTGGTATCCCACCGCCGTCGCCGTGTCACCCGACGGGCGGGCGCTGTACGTCGCGAACGGCAAGGGCGCCGGGTCGGGGGCGAATCCCGACGGCAAGTACATCGGCAACGTGATCGCCGGGTCGGTCTCGATCGTGCCCGCGCCCGATGGCACCACGCTCGTCCGTTATACCCGTGAAGTGTACGCGCTCAGCCCGTACTCGAACGCCCGCCTGCGCGGCGTTGCGCCCGACCGCCTGACCGCTCGCCCGCCGGTCCGCCATGTGGTCTACATCATCCGGGAGAACCGCACCTACGATCAGGTGCTGGGTGACCTGCCGCAGGGAAACGGCGACCCGCACCTCGCCATCTTCAACGACTCCATCACGCCGAACGCGCACGCCATCGCCCGGCGCTTTGTGCTGTTCGACAACTTTTACGTCGACGGCGAGGTCTCGGCCGACGGCCACGATTGGAGCGACCGCGCATTCGCGGGCGACTACAATGAGAAAACGTGGCCGCACATCTACTCCAACCGCCGCAAGTGGGACCTGACGAACGGTGAAGATCTGGCGACTCCACGCGATGCCTATCTGTGGGATGCCGCCAAACGCAAGGGGCTCTGGGTCGTCAACTTCGGCGAGCTCACGGAGTCCGACGACGAAGATTGGAGCGCGACCCGCCGGGCGCGAACCAACATCCCGGGGCTCAAGGACATCACCGTTCCCGAGTACCCCGGGTTCGTGCTCGGCATTGCCGACACGACCCGCGCACGATTGTTCGCCGATTCCGTCGCGAGCTGGGATCGCCAGGGCCGGTTCCCCGACCTCGTCTTCCTCTGGTTGCCACGGGACCACACCCTCGGTCGCCAGGCAAGCCGGCCGACGCCACGCTCCATGGTCGCCGAGAACGACCTGGCGCTGGGACAAGTCGTCGAGCGCCTGTCGCAGTCGCCGTCCTGGTCCTCGCTCGCCGTCTTCGCGCTCGAAGACGACGCGCAAAACGGCCCCGATCATGTCGACGCGCACCGCTCGGTGCTGCTCCTCGCGTCGCCCTACGCCAAGAGCGGCGGCGTGGACAGCACGCTGTACACGACGAGCTCGGTGGTGCGCTCGATTGGGTTGATCCTCGGGTTGCCGCCGCTCAGCCAATACGATGCGGCCGCCACGCCGTTGTGGAACGCGTTTGCGGACCGCCCTGACACGACGCCGTTCACTCACCTCGCCAACGCGTGGCCGCTCGACGAGCTCAACCCACGCGCGTTTCGGTCGCGCATTCCGGCGCGCGATCTGGCGGAAGCCGATGCTGCCGACGAAGCGCTCTTGAACTGGGAGATCTGGACGAGTGTGCGCCCGGGCTCGTCACCGCCGCCGACCCGGCGGTCGCTCGTCGCGAACCGCTGACGTCCTGGCGGTGACACGCGGGCAAAACCCTTAAAGACGCTTCAGCAGCCCGCGAAGTAACGCGGCGCGCGCGCGCATCCGGAGCGCGATGCAGCAGCGCCACAACACTAGCCACAGCGCCGAACGCCGCTCGGTCCGTCGCTCACGTGCTCCACCCCGTCGACTGCGTCAGCGCCGCACGCCCTTCGCATTGCGCGACAATCCGTTGACGCCTCGCGGCCGCACGCTGTGCAGTCTGTGCAGTGATGCGCGTCACGTCCGCAACGCCTGGCATATGCCTTGCCACCTAACGCCCTGATTACATCGCTCGGGTACCACACACTTGCGCCCTCGGTCGACGCGGGTCATCCACCCGGCCGGCCGGCCGACCAACCAGTGAGACAGGGACCTTGGGCCGTATTTCCCGACCGCATCCTCTGCACGCGGGCCCTGGCGTGAGTTCCGCCGGCGCCACCGCGGTGACCGCGTCGCGCCCGCCACGGGCAGACTCCGTCCCGGCGCCCGCCCCGCGACCGCGCGTGGGAGGGAAGTTCCTCTTCGTCGGCACGGAAAAGCTGTACGTGCGCGGCGTGACCTATGGCGCTTTCGCTCCCGACGCGCGCGGCAACGAGTATCACGACCTCGCGACCGTGGAGCGAGACTTTGCCGACATGGCCGCGCACGGCATCAACGCCGTGCGCATTCCCCACACGATGCCGCCCCGCCCGCTGCTCGACGTCGCGGCGCGTCACGGCCTGCGCGTCATGGTCGGACTCAGCGCCGAACAGTACATCGGGTACATCATCGACCGCCGCGGCGCACCCGACGTCGAGGCGGTGATTCGCGACAAGGTACGCAGCTGTGCCGGGCATCCGGCGCTGCTGTGCTACGCGCTGGGCAACGAGATCCCGGCGCCGATGGCGCGCTGGCTCGGCCGCCGCCGCGTGCAACGCTACCTCGAGCGACTGTATCGCGTGATCAAACACGAGGACCCGGGCGGGCTCGTCACCTACGTCAACTATCCGACGACCGAGTACCTCGAGCTGCCGTTCCTCGACTTCGTCTGCTTCAACGTGTACCTCGAATCCCAGGACCGGTTCGAGGCGTACTTGGCGCGCCTCCAGAACATCGCCGGTGACCGGCCGCTCGTCATGAGCGAGCTGGGCCTCGACGCGGTGCGCAACGGCGAAGCCGCCCAGGCGCGGTCGCTCGACTGGCAGGTGCGCACGGCGTTCGCGGGCGGGTGCGCCGGCGTGTTCGTATTCTCCTGGACCGACGAGTGGTATCGGCACGGCCATGACGTCGCGGACTGGGGGTTCGGCCTCACGCGCGTCGATCGGTCGCCGAAACCCGCGCTGGACACGGTGCGGGAAGCGTTCGCCGAGGTGCCGTATTCGACCAGCGTTCCCTGGCCCCGCATCTCGGTCGTGGTGAGCACGTACAACGGCTCGCGCACGATCCGCGCCTGCCTGGAAGGGCTGCAGCGCCTCGCGTACCCGGATTACGAAGTGATCGTGGTGGACGATGGATCCAGGGACGCTACGGGTGCGATCGCGCGCGAGTACGGCGTGCGGCTGATCCAAACCGCCAATCGCGGCCTGGCGAATGCGCGCAACACGGGTCTGCAGGCAGCGAGCGGTGAGATCGTCGCCTATATCGATGACGACGCGCATCCCGACCAGCATTGGCTCACCTACCTCGCCGCCACGTTCCTGAGCACGTCGCACGCCGGCGTGGGCGGACCGAACATCGCACCACCCGGTGACGGACCGATCGCCGAATGCGTCGCCCGCGCGCCCGGCGGACCCATGCACGTCCTCATCACCGACCGCGAGGCCGAGCACATCCCCGGGTGCAACATGGCGTTCCGGAAGTCCTGTCTCGAGGCGATCGGTGGCTTCGATCCGCAGTTCCACACCGCCGGGGACGACGTGGACGTCTGCTGGCGTCTGCAGGAGCAGGGGTGGACCCTCGGCTTTCATCCGGCCGCGATGGTCTGGCACCACCGCCGCAACTCGGTGCGCACCTACTGGCGGCAGCAGATCGGCTACGGCCGCGCCGAGGCGATGCTCGAGCGCAAGTGGCCCGAGAAGTACAACGGGCCGGGCCACGTGCGCTGGGCGGGCCGTATCTACGGCAGCGGGCTGACGCACGCCCTCGGATGGCGCCGTCCGCGCGTGTACCACGGCGTGTGGGGCGGCGCGCCGTTTCAGTCGCTGTACGCGCCCGCGCCCAGCCTGCTCGGCTCGCTCCCGCAGATGCCGGAGTGGCACCTGATGACGGCGACCCTGGCGGGAATCGCCGCCTTGAGCGTGGCCTGGAAGCCGTTCCGGCTCGCGCAGCCACTGCTGTTGTGTGCCGTCGCTCCGCCCATCGCGCAGGCCTGGCTGAGCGCGGTTCGCGCCCGCTTCGCGGACGGGCCGGCGCGTTGGTCGGCCCGGCTGCGGCGTCGGCTCCTGACCGCCGCGCTGCACTTGATGCAGCCCCTCGCCCGCCTGCGCGGGCGGCTCAACGAAGGCCTAACGCCGTGGCGACGCCGCGGCACGCCACGGCCGGCGCCGCTCTGGCCGGTCACCGCGTCCATCTGGAGCGAGCAGTGGCAGGAGCAGGAGCAACGGCTCCACGCCATGGAAGCGGGCCTGCGAGCGGACGGCGCGAGCGTGCTGCGCGGCGGGCGACACGCACGCTGGGATCTCGAGGTCCGGGGCGGGTTCTTCGCCGCCGCCCGCTTGCTGATGGGCGTCGAAGCGCATGCCGGCGGGAAGCAGCTCATTCGCCTGCGGTGGTGGCCGGACGTGCCCGCGCGGGGCCCGCTCCTGACGCTCTTCTTCGCTGGGCTCGGGCTCGGTGCGGCGCGCGACCGCGCCTGGGTCGCCGCCGCAGTCCTCGGACTCGGCGCCCTGCTGTTCGCCTGGCGCACCCTGGAGCAATGCGCCGCTGCGATGACCACGATCCGCGAGGCCGTCGCGCAGCTGCGGCGCGGCGCCGCCGGATGAGCGACCTCGCGCTGTATCGCCGATTGCACCGCCAGGCACGACCGTATTGGCTCCACCTGGCGGGCCTGTTCGGGATCGGGCTGCTCGCGAGCCCCATCGCGCTCCTCAACCCGGTGCCCCTCAAGCTCGTGGTTGACTCGGTGCTCGGCGACCGGCCGTTGCCCCGGTTCCTGCAGGCGATCCTGCCGGCCACGGTCGGGCGGACCGCCCCGGCCATGCTCGCGGTTGCCGTCGGGCTGCTGCTCGCCGTCACGGCCCTCGGCCAGCTCCACAGCCTTACGACCGCGCTGCTCCGCACCTACGTAGGCGAGCGGCTGATGCTCGATCTGCGCTCTCAGCTGGTTCAACAGGTCCAGCGTCTGTCGCTCTCCTATCACGACTCGCGCGGCACAGCGGATTCCATTTACCGCATCCAGCACGACGCTCCGGCGATCCAGAACATCCTCGTCGAGGGAGCTATTCCGTTCGTATCCGCCGCCATCACGGTCGTCACGATGTGCGTCGTGACGGCGCAACTCGATCGGCAGCTCGCGCTGGTGGCCTTGACGATCTGCCCGCCGCTGTTCTTCCTGTCCCGCGTGTACCGCCCGCGGATGCGACGCCAATCTCGGCGCGTGAAGAAGCTCGAGAGCACCGCTCTCGCCGTTGTGCAGGAGGCGCTCGGGGCGCTGCGCGTGGTGAAAGCGTTCGGCCAGGAGGCGCACGAGACCGCCCGCTTCGTGCACCGCTCGCGGGAGGGGATGACCGAGCGGCTGCGCATGGCACTCCTCGAGGGAGGCTACGGTCTGCTCATCGGGCTCGTCACGGCGCTCGGGGTGGCGGCCGTGCTGCTCATCGGGGTCGGCCACGTCCGGGCGGGGGTCATCACGCTGGGGCAGCTGCTGCTGGTGCTGGGCTATCTGGGCCAGCTGTACGAGCCCCTGAAAACGATCAGTCGCAAGGCGACCGCGCTCCAAGGATACCTGGCGAGCGCCGAGCGGGCGTTTGCGCTTCTGGACGAGCAGCCCGACGTGCCGGAGCGGCCGCATGCCCGACCGGTGACGCGCGCGACGGGCGCCGTGGAGTTCCGCGGCGTCTCGTTCGCGTACGGGCCGGACCGCCCGGTCCTGCACGATATCTCTTTCAAGATCGAGCCGGGAACGCGGCTCGGAGTGGTCGGGGCGACCGGGGCCGGCAAGACCACGCTGATCAGCCTGCTCACGCGCTTTTACGACCCGACCGCGGGGCAAATCCTGCTGGACGGCGTCGACTTGCGCGATTACAAGCTCGACGACCTGCGCCGCCAGTTCGCGGTGGTGCTTCAGGACACGGTGCTCTTTTCGGCCAGCATCGCCGAGAACATCGCGTACGCCGCGCCGGGGGCGAGCCGGGAGCAGATCGTCGCTGCCGCGCACGCCGCCAACGCGCACGAGTTCATCGTACGCCTGCCGCGGGGTTATGACACGCAGGTCGGCGAGCGCGGCGCGCAGCTCTCGGGGGGCCAGCGACAGCGCATCGCACTCGCCCGCGCCTTCCTGAAGGACAGTCCGGTGGTGATCCTCGACGAGCCCACGAGCGCCGTCGACGCCGAAACGGAAGCGAGGATTCTCGGGGCGATGCGGCACTTGATGCGCGGCCGCACCGTGCTCGTGATCTCCCATCGGCCCAGCACACTGGAGCGTTGTGCGGGGCTCCTCGTGCTCGACAGTGGCCGCGTCGTCAGCGATACCACTCCATCGGTCCCGAGCGCGCAGCCGCCGGTCGCGCAGTCAGCCGCTGGCGAGCGGCGGTCGAATCTCAAGACCCACCCGGCCGTTCGCGCCTGGTGCGAGTTGTATCCGCACGCCGAGCCGGTGTCGATCACGCCTCTGCGGGTCCGTAAGCGGAAGAGCAATGTGTACCGGCTCGAGGGCGTGGGCCAAGCCGGATCGGCCGTGATAGCGAAGCGGTGTCGGACAGCGGTCGCTCAGGTCGAGCGCACGGTCTACGAGGACATCCTTGCCGGCCTCCCGGTCGCGTCGCTCCGCTACTACGGATTCGTTGACGAACCGGACGCGGCCTTCGGCTGGCTCTTCATGGAAGAAGCCGGCGGGGCCGACTACTCGAATTTGCTCCCCGAGCACCGCGCGCGGGCCGGCCGCTGGTTGGGATTGCTCCATGCCGCCGCTGCCGGTGTTGGCGCCCGGGGCCGGCTCCCCGACGGCGGGCCCGCCCGCCATCTGCAGCGGCTGCGAGCCGTTCGCGAAACGATGCGACGGCACGTCGACAATCCCGTGCTGTTGCCGGAAGATGTCGGCTTCATCGAAGGGCTCACGGCCCGGCTCGACGATCTCGCCGCGCATTGGAACCGCCTGGAGGAGATCTGTCACGGCGTGCAGCCGACGCTGGTGCACGGCGATTTCAACGGCAGGAACATTCGCCTCCGCACCATCCACGGGGACGCCACCCTCGCCGTCTTCGACTGGGAGGAAGCTGGTTGGGGCGTGCCTGCAGTCGACCTGGCGCAGCAGCTGACCGTGCAGTCGGGGCAGTTGTCTGCGAACCCCGACGTTTCGAGCTACTGGTCCGCTGGGCGGGAAGGCTGGCCGGACCTGAGTAGCGAGGCGTGCTGGCGGCTGGCGTATTGCGGAACGGTCTTCCGCACACTGTCCGCCATGTCTTGGATAGCGGATGACCTGGCGAACGACTGGGCGCATGCGTCTCTCCGCGACACGCGGCTGTACGCGGCCGAGCTGGAGGCCGCCCTGCAGCGACTCGATTGGGTGGGCCGCCCGTCGCCGCCGCAGCGCGAGGTGGCCGCGACATGAAGCGACTGCGCATTGGCTTCCTCGTGTCGTCGCGCTTTGCGCAGACCACGGGCCTTGTGACGGCGGTGATGCAAGCGCTCTCGGACGCCGGCGCAGTGGTCGACGTCATCCATCCTACGCAAGGAGCGCTCGATCTCTCGGTCGTGCGGGTCGAGCACGATCTCTACGTCCTGAAAAAGACGAGCCGCCTAGCCTTGAGCATCGCCGGAGCGCTGCACGCCCAGGGAGCCGCCATCGTGAATCCCTATCCGGTGACCGTGGCACTCCGCGACAAGATCGTCACGAGCAGGATCCTGCAAATGGCCGGAGTGCCCACCCCCGCCACGTACGTCGCGGCGCGCCCCGAGCGGCTGACGCCCCTGCTCGCTCAGGGACCACTCGTCCTCAAGCCGTATCACGGCTCGGATGGGATCGGTGTGCGAGTCGTCCGCACCGTCGCCGAACTGGAGGCCGTGCGGGCCGGCAGAGACCCGATCCTCGCGCAGCGCTATCACGCGCCCCAGGGCCGCGACCGGAAGATCTACGTGGTAGGTGGACGCCTGTTCGGCGTCAAAAAGGTCTTTCCCATCCGGACCGAGCAGGACCGACGCGGGGAGCCGTTCACACCCCGTCCGGAGCTGTGCGAGATCGCGCGGCGCTGCGGCCGGGCCTTCGGCATCGACCTCTACAGCGTCGACATCATCGAGAGCGAAGGGAAGCCGTACGTCGTGGATATGTGCAGCATCCCGGGGTGCGGCGGCGTCCCGGACGCGTCGCAGCTGCTCGCCTCGTACCTGCTGACGGCGGCGGAGCGCGCCGCCCGGGGACAGCGGCTGTCGATGGCCGGAGCCCAAGCATGATCGCGCATCGCGTGAGCGAGACCAGCGCGCTGCGCGAACGACTGGCTCGCTCCCTCGACGAGCGGCGGGAGCCTGGGGCGGCCGAGCTGTGCGACGCTCTGGAGCGCCTGCTGGACGGCGCCGATGCATCACCGGACACCATCAGTCTCGAGCGTCTGCAAAAGGGTGTCTACAGGCTCCGAGTCGGCGGTGGATCCGACCGCACGCTCGTGCTCAAACGCCACACCCCCGCTATCGCGCACACCGACCGCCTCGTCGCGGAGCGCTGGCTGCCGGCACTCGGTCTCGGCGAGCGCTGCCCTCGGCTCCTGGCGGCTGCGGCGCAGCGAGAAGGGCGCTGGGTGTGGCACGTGTACGAGGACCTCCGTTCCGAGACGCTCGCTGATCGGTGCGAGCGCCCTCGTCTGGAGGCGGCGGTCGATCTCATCGCCCAGCTCCACACACGAGGCGCGGGCCACCCCCTCTTGCCCGAGGTCCGCTGGCTCGCCCGCGATCATGGCGGGCGATCGCTGATCACGAACCTCCGCGACGGCATTGGCGCGCTCGAGGCGCTCGCGACCGTTCGCACGCCGGAGTTTGCCCAGGCCCGTAGCCATCTGCTCGAGCGACTGTACCGGCTGCTCGAAGAGGCGCCCGATCGTATCCGCCTCATGGACGAGGCTGGAGGGCCCGATACGCTGCTGCACGGCGATCTCGGGCCGAAGAACATCTTCGTCGCCCTGGCCAGCGACGGCCCGTGCGCCCGGCTCGTCGATTGGGATCACGTCGGCGTAGGCCCGGCGGGCTACGACGTCTCGACGCTCCTCTATCAGTCGTCGCCCGAGGAGCGACCTTGGATACTGCGTCGCTATCGCGAGGCCGTCGAACGCGCCGGGTACCGGTTGGCACCCGACGACGAACTCAATCGTCTGTTCCACACGGCCGAGACCGCCCGCGGCGTCAACTGCGTCATCTGGCCCGCCATGGCTCTGTTGAACGATGGCGCCGAGTGGGGTCGAAGCGGACTCGTGGACATCGAGGCCTGGTTCGAGACGCTCCGCCCGCCGCTCTCCGACGGCGTCGCGTGAGCCTCACGGTGTGTCTCGCCCCGGCGAACACCATCGGCTACCCCCAGGGAGGCGGGCACCTCTGGGTGTACCTGAACTGGGCCCTGGCCCTGCGCGCCATCGGATGTCGGGTGATCTGGCTGGAAGGCGTGGACGACGCTGAGGGCGACGACTCGCTCGCGCGCCGCCGTCGCTGGCGCGGCCGCGACGTGCGCGAGTGCGTCGCCACCTTGAAGGCGCACCTCGGACGCTATGGCTTCGCCGAGGCGCTGGCGCTCTACTCGGTCACCGGCGACCCTCTTCCTGACGACCTAGCGGCCGCCGGCCTGGACTTGGACGCGGCGGCCGATGGCGATCTGCTCCTGAACCTGTCGCACGCGTTGCCCGAGTCGGTGGTGCGACGGTTTCGCCGCTCCGCCTTCGTCGACACTGACCCCGGCCTGTTCCAGGTCTGGATGACCACGGGCGACATCTGCGTGGCTCCCCACGACGTCTACTTCACGATCGGCGAGACGGTGGGCACGCCGGCGGCGCGCTTCCCCGACTGCGGGCTCCGCTGGCACTACACGCCGCCGCCCGTGTTCCTCGCCGAATGGCCGGTCGTGCGTGCCGATCCCACGGTGCCTTTCACGACCATCACACACTGGTGGGGCGGGACGTTCGAGTTCGCGGGCACGACCTTCTCCAACGAGAAGCGGATTGCCTACCTCGAGTACGCCGACCTCCCGTCCCGTACGCCGGCACGGCTCGAGCTGGCGGTGTGCCTGGGTCAGCACTATGCCGAATGGCGCGAGCGCCTCGGCGCCCTGGGTTGGGGCGTGCGTGAGGCATGGGAGGTCAGCGCCACGCCGGAGCAGTATCGCGCCTACATCCAGGCGTCGCGGGGCGAATTCAGCTGCGTGAAGCCCTACTGTGTCCAGTTCGTGAACAGCTGGACCAGTGACCGCACGATCTGCTACCTGGCCAGCGGGAAACCGGCGGTGGTGCAGCACACCGGGCCCAGCCGGCTGCCCGACGCCGCGGGCTTGTTCCGGTTCCGATCGATGGACGATGCGGTGCGCGCGCTGGCGGCGATCGAGGCCGATTATGAGCGACACTGTCGCCTCGCGCGCAGCCTCGCCGAGGAGCACTTCGACGGTTGCCGGGTGGTGACGCGAGTCCTGGAGCGCGCGCTCACATGACGACGCGCGGCGTGGCGGGTGTGCGCGAGCGCCTCGAGCGCTCGCTCGAGCGATGGCAGGAGCCGGGCGCGGCGGAGCTATGCGAGGCCGTGGGAGAATTGCTGGGCGGCGCGTCGCGACCGGGAGAAGGGCTGCAGCTCGAACGACTCAAGCCGGCGGTGTACCGCCTGAAGGTCGGGAGCACCCCCGGCCGAGCGCTCATCGCCAAGCGGCACCCGCCGGCCGTCGCGCAAACGGACCGCCTGGTGGTCGAGCGCTGGCTGCCCGCCCTCGACTTGGGCGACGGATGTCCCCAACTGCTTGCGGCGGCGGCGGAACGCGAGGGGAGCTGGGTGTGGCACGTCTACGAGGATTTGGGTGACGGCAATCTCGCCGCCGAGCGCCTGCCGTGGCGCCTTGATGCGGCAGTGGACTTCATGGCGGAGCTGCACCTGCGAGCCGCCGGCCATCCGCTGCTTCCCGAGGCCCGGTGGCGTGCCCGCGACCACGGCGTGCACTTCTTCACGTCGAACGTGCGCGATGCCGTCGTGGCGCTCGAGGCGCTCGCGACACCTCCCCGTGATGTGCCGCAGGAGTTCGCCGGCGCGCGCGAGCGCCTGTTGCAATGCCTGTACGCGCTTCGCGACGATGCGCCACGGCGCGTGCGCCTCCTGGAAGAGGCGGGTGGGCCGGACACGCTGCTGCACGGCGACCTCTGGCCGAAGAACGTGTTCGTGTCCATGACACCCGCCGGCCCGCGCGCCCGGCTCATCGACTGGGACCACGTGGGTGTGGGCCCGGCGAGCTACGACGTCTCCACCTTCCTCTATCAGTCCGCGCCAGAGGAGCGGTGGGCTATTCTGCGACGCTACCGCGAGGCCGTCGAGCGGAAGGGCTGGCGGCTTCCCGACCCCGGCGCACTGAACCTCCTGTTTCACACGGCGGAGTGTGCGCGCTACGCCCATTGCGTCGTCTGGGCGGCGATGGCCCTGCTGCACGACGGCGCCGAGTGGGGCATCGGCGAGCTCATGGATTTCGAGCACTGGTTCCGGGCGCTCCGGCCGCCCCTCGCCGAATGACCGCACCAGCGAAGCTGCTCATCGTCACGGCCGACGATTTCGGCATCAGCCGCGGGGTCAACCGCGGGATCGCGCAGGCGCATCGCGAGGGCATCCTCACGAGCACGAGTCTGATGGTGAACCGGCCCGCGAGCGTGCAGGCGGCCGACGTGGGCCGCGCATGCCCCGCCCTGAACATCGGCCTGCATCTCGAGCTCGATGCCGGCGGGGCGCGGGACGTGCCCACCGAGCTCGACCGGCAGCTGGCTCGCTTCACCGAGCTCGTCGGCGTGCCGCCGACGCACGCGGATTCGCACCACGACGTGCACAAGAACCCGCGCGTCCTGCCCGCCGTGCGGGCGTGGGCGCAGCGCATCGGGGTCCCGGTGCGCGGGTGCTCCCACGTGCGCCATCTCTCGAAGTTCTACGGCCAGTGGGGCGGCGAGACCCATCTCGAGCAAATCAGCGTCGACGGACTGCTCCGGCTGCTGGATGCGGAGCTCGGCCCCGGGGTGACCGAGCTCACCTGCCATGCCGGCTATGTGGACGAGGGACTGACCTCGAGCTACACAGTCGAGCGTGAAGCCGAGCTCCGCACGCTGTGCGACCAGCGCGTGCGCCAGGCACTCGCGGAGCGGTGCATTCGCCTGGTGGGGTTTCGCGACCTGCCGGCGCTCCTGGCTGCTTCCCCGGTCTCGGAGGGCGCCGCGTGATCGCCGTGATCTCGGTCTATAAGGTCGCGAACTTCCCGGACGGCGGGGGCCACTTCTGGGTCTACATGCAGTACGTCCAGGGGCTGCGCCGGCTCGGTTGCGACGTGTATTGGCTGGAGCAGTTCCGCCCCCCGGACGACCCCGCCGCAGAGACCCGTCTGCTCTCGACCTTCTTCGAGCGGCTGCGGCAGTTCGGGCTCGAAGGGAAGGCGCTCCTCTACGCCCGCGATCGTGGACGGGGCGCCGGCCCCGACGCCTTTCGCTTCGTCGGCGGCGACTGGTCCGACGCGGAGCGTGTGCTACGGCAGGTGGACTTGTTGCTGAACTTCCACTACGCGATCGACCCGCGATTGCTCGCCTGCGCCCGGCGCACGGCGCTCGTCGACATCGACCCGGGGCTGCTGCAGTTCTGGATCAGCACGGGTCAGCTCAACGTGCCGGCCCACGACTGCTACCTCACCACTGGCGAAACCGTGGGGACGCCCGCCGCCCGTTTCTCCGACTGCGGCCTGCCGTGGCACCGCATCCGGCCTCCGGTGTGTCTCGACCTCTGGCCCTTCACCTACGATCCCCACGCCGAGGCGTTCACTACCGTCTCGAGCTGGTCGACGACCGATTGGCTCAAGGTCACCGCGAACGGGAAAACGATACTGCGAGAGAACACCAAGCGGGTGGCGTTCCTCGAGTTCGCCGAGCTGCCACGGCGTACGCGCCAGCCCCTCGAGCTCGCGCTGTACACGGACGATCGCGACGCGGCGGACCTGACGCGGCTTACGCGGAACGGCTGGCGGGTGCGGCACTCCAGCGAGGTGGCGGGCAGCCCCGACGCCTACCGCTCTTACATCCAGCGCTCGCGCGGCGAGTTCAGCTGCGCCAAGGCGTCGTGCATGGAGTTCCAGAACGCCTGGGTCAGCGATCGGACGCTGTGCTATCTGGCCAGCGGCAAGCCGGTCGTGGTACAGGACACGGGTCCGAGCTCCTACCTCGTCAACGGGGAAGGCATGTTCCGCTTTTCCTCCGTCGACGAGGCCGCCGCTGCCCTGGACACAATCACTTGCGACTACGAGCGCCACTGCCGCGCGGCCCGGGACTTGGCCGAGACCCATTTCGACTCGAAGCGCGTCCTGGAGGGCGTGCTGAACACCACGCTGATGGCGAGGGAGACCGCATCGTGATCCCGATCATTCCGTTCTTGCTCCTGCAATCACAGTCCGTCGACCCGGCCCGCGTCCCGGACGTAGCGGCAAGCGTCACCGCCGCGCGGGTCGCACCGGCCGCCAGACCCGTGCTCGACGGGCGGCTGGACGACCCCGCCTGGACCCTCGCGACTCCGGTCGGCGGGCTGATGCAGCGGGACCCGCAGGAGGGCGCGCCCGCCACGGAGCGGGTGGACGTGCGGATCCTGTACGACGCCGAAGCGCTGTACATCGGGGCCCGCCTGTTCGACTCCTCGCCGCAGGCCATCATCCGCCGGCTGGGACGACGGGACGCCACGACCCACAGCGACGAGTTTCGGGTGCTCTTGGACAGCTACCACGATCGTCGCACCGCCTTCGAGTTCATCGTCAACGCCGCGGGCGTGAAGCGGGACGTTCTGCTGGGAGACGACGGGGGCTATTCGGACGACTCGTGGGACGCCGTGTGGGAGGCCGCGACTACGGTTGATTCGCTCGGCTGGACCGTCGAGATGCGGATTCCGCTCTCCCAGCTCCGGTTCTCGGGCGCGTCGGCGCAGGTGTGGGGAGTGCGCTTCGAGCGCTGGATCCAGCGCAAGAACGAGCTCGACATGCTCCCGCTCGTGCGGAAGACCGAGAGCGGCGTCGCGTCGCGCTTCGCCGATCTCCAGGGGCTGGAAGACCTCCCCGCGCCGAAGCGCGTGGAAGTCTTGCCCTATGTGGTCGGGCGCGGCCACTACGACACGCCGGACTCCCCGAGCGATCCCTTCGACCGTGGGAGCGCGTACCGGGGAGGTGTGGGCGCCGATCTCAAGTACGGCGTGACCTCGAACCTCACCCTCGACGCCACCGTAAACCCCGATTTCGGCCAGGTGGACTTGGACCCCGCGTTCGTCAACCTCACAGCCTTCGAAGTGAAGCTCGAGGAGAAGCGTCCCTTCTTCATCGAAGGCGGCAACATCTTCGGGTTCGCGGGAAACGGCAGCGGGCTCGCCAAGCTGAGCGATCGGCCGCAGTACTTCTACTCGCGGCGCATCGGTCAACCACCGCAGGGGTCGGTTACGGCTGACGGACAGTTCTCCGACGTCCCGACGAACAGTACCATCCTCGGCGCCGCGAAGCTGAGCGGCAAGCGGGCGAGCGGCTGGTCGATCGGAATCCTGGACGCGCTCACGGCACGCGAATGGGCCACCGTGGCGGACACGACGACCAACCTGCGCCATCGCGATGAGGTCGAGCCGGTGACGAACTACTTTGTCGGCCGACTGAAGCGCGACCTGCGCCACGGCAATACCACGCTCGGCCTCGTCGCCACGGCCGTGAATCGTGATCTCGATACGCCCGCGCTCGACATGCTCGGCAAGGCCGCCTACACGGGCGGTGTGGACCTCTTCCACCGCTGGGGCCACCACACCTACACGCTGGCCGCGAGCCTAGGCGGCTCGTACCTCCGCGGCGACACCCTCGCCCTCCAGCAGGCGCAACACTCCTCCAGCCGCTATTACCAGCGGCCGGACGCCCGGCGCTTCAGTTACGACCCACACCGCACCTCGCTCGCCGGGGTCACCGGGGACGTGTTTCTCAACCGGGTCGGCGGCCCGTGGAACTGGAGCGTCGCCGGCGAGTTCGTCTCGCCCGGGTTCGAAGTCAACGATCTCGGGTTCCAGGAGCGCGTCGACCGCATCTCCGCGGAGGTCAAGGGACGGCGGCGCTGGAGCCGGCCGGGCAAGGTGTTCCTGCACGCCGTCACCGAGCTGTCGCTCGACCGCAGCTGGAACTACGATGGCGATGCGATTCAGCGGAAACTCGGCCTGTACGCGTTCGGCCAATTCCGCAACTTCTGGATCGGGGAGGTGACCGCGCGTTATTCAGGGGCTGCCATCGATGACCGGCTGACGCGAGGCGGTCCACTGGCGCGCACGCCGCCCTCCTGGTACCTGAGTGCCGACGGCTACACCGACGACCGCAAGAAGGTGAGCGCCTACGCGTTCGCGGCCGTCACCCGCGACACCGCCGGCGGCTGGTCGCTGGACCTGCTCCCGAAGCTCACGTTGCGGCCGAGCTCAGCCGTCTCCCTGAGTCTCGCGCCCGGGTACTTCACAGGTCGCTTCGCGGCCCAATACGTCACGCAGGTGAGCGACCCCACCGCGACCGGGACCCTAGGCGCCCGCTACGTGTTCGCCGAGCTGATCGAACACCAGGTCAGCGCGACGCTGCATGTCAACGCCACGTTTTCGCCCACTCTGAGCTTCCAGCTGTACGCGCAGCCGTTCACGTTCACGGGTGCGTATCGCGGCTTCAAGGAGCTCCAGGCACGCAAGACGTTTGCCTTCAACACCTACGGCCGCGATAACGGATCCACGGTGACCCCCGGTGACCCCGCCGTCTGCGGCGGCGCTGGCCCCGCACAGTGCTCGGGTGTCGATCCGGACGGACCGGGACCCGCCCCCGAATTCGCGCTTTACAACCCCGACTTCCGCACGCGCTCTCTCAGCGTCAAGGCCGTGTGGCGCTGGGAATACCGCCCAGGCTCCACCATCTTTTTCGCGTGGACGCACAGTCGCTCGGGCTACTTTCCCTATGACGCGACCTTCGACGTGGCACGCGACCTCGGGCGTGAGCTGCTCCACGACCGGCCGACCAACGTCCTGCTCGTGAAATTCAACTACTGGCTGAGCCTATAGGGTCGCGAGCGCGCTCACATCCTCTGGACCTGTCAGGTGCACGTGCGCCACGCGCCGCCCGCGCGCCAGCAGCGCCCGGATGTCACCCCGCGCCTGGGCGGTCTTCAACCGCCCGAACGTGATGCCCAGCTCGGGCACGGCCGCGTCCGCCGCATCGTCGGCCGTGAGCACGAGAAACAGACCGGTGTTGGGCCCGCCCTTGTGCAGCTGCCCCGTGGAGTGCAGGTAGCGCGGGCCGAACCCCAGCGTCGTGACGCAGCCCAGCGCCCGCCCCCAGATGGCGCGCAGCTGCTCGAGGCGTGCCGTCACATCGGGGCGCGGCGGCAGATAGGCAAGGATGGCGAGGTAATCACCGGGTCGCGCGGCGCGGCGCAACGCGTCGGGGCTCATGGTCGATAGGGACGCAGCGGGCTGCGCCCCTCCAGGTCCCGCCGCCAGTTCGGCGCGCGCCAGTCGCTTGGCCTCCTCGACGTCGGGCTGATCGAAGGCGTCGATACCGAGGCGGTCACACAGCTCCCACGTCGCGTACTGCCAGCGCACGAATTCGGCGCCCAGGTCGAGCGGGTCGGGCGAGAACTCGGAGCACTCCAGGGCATCGGGCCGGCGTTCGCTGGCGGGGTCGTCGACGATGGGCACCACGCCGCGGCCGTTCTTGCCGGTGCTCTCCGCCACGAGCTGCTCGACCCAGTCCGCGAGCCGCGCGATGCGGGGAGGGGGCCGCAGCACGAGTTTATCGCGCCGCGCCTGCACCGCCGCCGCGAGCCGGGCTCCCAGTGCTTTCGCGCGGTCCGGCTGGACGGCCTGCGCCCGCTCGAGCAGCGTCCGCCCGTCCACGCCGATCAAGGCCGCAGGAACCATCCCGACGACGGTGAGCGCCGCGTAGCGCCCGCCCACATCCACCGGGTGCGGGAACACCGCCCGGATGCCCCGCTCACGCGCCAGAGTCTCGAGCGACGTGCCGGGCTCCGTGATCGCGACGAATTGCTCCGGCCGCGCCCGGGCGGTGAAGTAATGGTAGAACGCGAGGGTCTCGACCGTCGTCCCCGACTTGCTGCTCACGACGAAGACGGCGTCGCCGATTCCCGCCCGCTCGATCGCGAGCACCGCCGCCGGATCGGTGCTGTCGAGGGCGGTGAGAGAAGTCGCCCCGAAGCTCGCCGCCAGCACCTGGGGCGCGAGGCTCGAGCCGCCCATGCCGCACACCACCACGTGCGTGAGCCCGTCGCGTCGCACCGCCGCGGCGAAGCGCGTGAGCTCCTGCCACTGCGCCAGCGAGGCGCGCGGCGCGTCGATCCAACCCAGATGGCTCATCGGGAGGCAAAAACATAACCCGCCCTCGCCCCCCGTGAGGCAGGCGCTTAGGTTAGCCCATGAGGCTGCCCGTGGCTCCCGCGACTGCAACCGCCCGCCTCTGGCTCGCCGCCGTCGCGTCCGCGGCGGTGATCGGCGGCGCCTACCTGCTCGAATCCCACGGTCGCACTTGGGCCGCGGCCGGGCTGGTCGCGGCGGGCGTGGCGGCCGGCGCCGCACGGTTCCTCGCGTCGAGCCGCGCCGATCGCCGCTACGCCAAGGTGCTGGAGCACGAGGTCGCTACCCAGACGCGCTCGCTGGTGGATTCGCTCGCCGCCACGGCCGACGCCGAGCGCCACCTGCGGCTGGTGATGGACGCAGTACCCGACGCGATCGCGGTGCTGGATCGTGACGGCCGCGTGATCGATCTGAACGAATCCGCCAAACGGCTACTGGCCGCGCCGCCCAACGCGGGCGCGGGACGCAGCGTGTTTGCGTCGCTCGAGGCCGATGCCGCGGCGACCGTCCGGGAGCGGCTCGCGGCGGCGTTCCGCGGGGAGGTGCAACGGTTCGAGGTGGCGGGCCGGCGGGAGGAC
>QHTK01000018.1 GCA_003220795.1 Gemmatimonadota bacterium
TTCAGGGCGATGGCGAGCCCCGCCGAGAGGAAGCCGACGATCGTGGTAAACGACTCTACCCAGGCGAACCACATCGGGCCCACGATGACGATGCCGGCTACGTACACCAGGTACGTCAGCGTTTTGCGCCAGCGGTAGCGGCTCCGCGGGTCGCGCACGCGCCGGTACACCAGCGACAGGGCGATGCGGTGCACCAGCCAGAGCCCGACCATCGTCGCCAGGGTGGCGAGCAGCCGCAACTGGAGCTCGGGGCTGATGCCGAGCCGGGTCTGCAGCCAATCGATCATGGGAGGCCAAGCTAGGGAACGGGGCGGCGGCGCGCCAGACGCGGGCGCCGTAGATTAGAGCCCCGGTATTGCGTCCGGCCAGGGGGAGCTTATGCGATCGCCCGCCGTGCTCGTCGCCGTGTTCGTCTGCACCGCTCGCGCCTCAGCGCAGCAGCCGGGAACGCTCCATATCGGATCCGCGGCGGCGCGTCCCGGTGAGATGGGCTCGGGGTTCATCGAGGTCCCGGCCGGCGTCGATTCCGGCACGCGCGTGCCGCTCACCATCGTCCGCGGCAGAGAGCCGGGGCCGACCCTCGCGCTGATCGCCGGCACCCATGGTGACGAAGTCGCCCCGATCATCGCGCTGCAACGCGTGCGGCGCGAGCTCGACCCGGCGCGCCTGCGCGGCACCGTGCTGCTGGTGCACGTGGCGAACCTGCCGTCGTTCCTGCGCCGCACCGTCTATTACAGCCCGATCGACGGCAAAAACCTGAACCGCGTGTATCCGGGAAAGCGCGACGGCACCGTCTCCGAGCGGATCGCCGACGCGATCACGCGCGAGATCATCGAGCGGGCGGATTATCTCGTCGACATCCACGCAGGGGACGGCAACGAGTCGCTGCGCCCGTATACCTACTGGAGCCCGCTCGGCCTCGCTCCGCGCGCCGACTCGGTCGCGCGCGAGATGGCCCTGGCGTGGGGTAACGATTACATCGTCATCGACACCGCGCGCCCGCGCGACCCCCGGGCCTCGGTCTATACCCAAAACACGGCGCACCTGCGCGGCAAGCCAGCCCTCACCACCGAAGCGGGTTACCTGGGCATCGCCGCCGAGGAGATGGTCGCCCGCAACGTGCAGAGCGTGTTCCGGCTGCTCCGCTACCTCAAGATGGTCCCGGGGGACGTCGAGCTGGTCCGGCACCCGCTATGGTTCGACCGGACCGAGGTTCTGCGCAGTCCCGGCACTGGGATCTGGTATCCCCTGGTCGAGCGGGGCCATGCCGTGCAGAAAGGGACGGTGATCGGGGTGGTCACCGACTTTTTCGGCGACACCACGGCGGTCATCACGGCCCCGTTCGCGGGCGTCATGCTATACGTGGTCGCCACGCCCGCGATCTCCGCGGGCGAGCCGCTCGGCATGGTCGGGCACGCGCTGGAGGAGCGATGAAGCGCGTCCTGGCACGGGTGCCTACCCCAGCCCTCGGCGGTCCAGGCTGCGGTACTGGATCGCCTCGCTCACGTGGTTCGGCGCCAGAGCCGCGGCGCTGTCCAGGTCCGCGATCGTGCGGGCGATCTTGAGAATCCGGTGGTACGCCCGGGCGGAGAGCGCGAGCCGTGTGATCGCGGTACGCAGCAGTGCATCGGCGCCATCGGATACGCGGCAGAACGTGCGGATGTCTCGAGCTACCATGTGCGCGTTGGCGTAGATCCCAGGCCGGCTGGCGAAGCGGTCGCGTTGCACGGTGCGGGCCCGATCCACCCGCTCGCGCATCGCCTCGCTCGGCTCTCCCCCGCCCTGATCGGCGAGCGCGCGGTACTTCACCGCGGGTACCTCGAGGTGGATGTCGATGCGGTCGAGCAGCGGGCCGGACACGCGCGCGAGGTAGCGTTCCACGCCGAGCGGCCCGCACACGCAGTTGTGCTGCGGGTCTCCGAAATAGCCGCAGGGACAGGGGTTCATCGCGGCGGCCAGCATGAAGCGCGCGGGATAGGTAAGGCTCATCGCCGCCCGGGCGATCGTCACCACGCCGTCCTCCATCGGCTGGCGCAGCACCTCGAGCACGTTCTTGCGAAACTCGGGGAGCTCGTCCAGGAACAGCACGCCGCCGTGCGCGAGGCTCACCTCTCCCGGGCGTGGGTACGACCCGCCGCCGATCAGGCCGGCGTCGGAGATGGTGTGATGCGGGGCGCGAAACGGGCGCCGGGCGACGAGCGACTCGCCCAGCGCCAGCACGCCAGCCACCGAATGGATCTTGGTGGTCTCGAGCGCCTCGTCGAGGCTCATCTTGGGGAGGACGGTCGGCAGGCGGCGCGCCAGCATGGTTTTCCCCGACCCGGGCGGCCCAATCATCAGGAGATTGTGACCGCCCGCGGCGGCCACCTCGAGCGCCCGCTTCGCGTGGGCCTGGCCCTTCACATCCGCGAAGTCGACGTCGTCGCGGGCGCGCTCCGCGAACAGCGCCGCCAAGTCCACGTGCGGCTCGGGCAGCTCGCCCCGGGCGTCCAAGAAGTCCGCGATCTCGGCGAGCGTCCCGGCTCCGAGCACACGGATCCCCGACACGACACCCGCTTCGGCGATGTTTTCCCGCGGCAGCACCAGCGCGGCGAGCCCAGCCGCGCGGGCCGCGAGCGCCACCGGTAACGCACCGCGCACCGGCCGGATGGCGCCTTCCAGGCCCAGCTCGCCCAGCACCGCCACGGTGCCCAGCCGCTCGGCCGAGATCTGCTCCGTGGCCGCGAGCACGCCGAGCGCGATCGGCAGGTCGAAGGCGGAGCCTTCCTTTCGGATATCGGCCGGGGCGAGGTTCACGGTAATTCGCTTCAGCGGGAAGGTGTATCCCGAGTTCGCGATCGCGGCGTAGACGCGCTCGCGCCCCTCTTTCACCGCGCCCTGCGGTAACCCCACGGTGGCGAAGGTGGGGAGGCCGTTGGCGATATCGGTCTCGACCTCGACCAGATAGGCGTCGATGCCGAGCACGGCGGCGGAGCGGACGCGGGCGAGCATGCAAGACGGTACGACGGAACGAAGGAACGATGTAGGAAAAACCGTGCGGGAGGGGGCGAAATGTTGCGGGCACCCCACTGGCCGCGCTAGGGCCTGCCCCCTATGATGGAACTGTCCTACGCCCCGAGTCCCCGACTGATCGATCCGCTCGCCCGCGTGCAAGCTGCCCTCGCCGGGCGCTACACGATCGAGCGCGAGCTCGGCCGCGGTGGGATGGCAACCGTCTACCTCGCTCAGGACCGGAAGCACCACCGCCCAGTCGCCATTAAGGTCCTGAAGCCCGAGCTGGCCGCAGCGCTCGGCCCGGAGCGGTTTCTCCGCGAGATCGACACTGCGGCTCGGCTCACCCACCCCCACATCCTGCCGCTCCACGACTCGGGCGAGGCCGCCGGGTTGCTCTACTACGTCATGCCGTACGTCGAGGGCGAGACGCTGCGGGACCGATTGGAGCGGGAGGGCCAGCTGCCGCTCGAAGAGGCGGTACGGATCACCCGCGAGGTGGCGAGCGCGCTGAGCTACGCCCACAGCCACGACGTGGTGCACCGCGACATCAAGCCGGAGAACATCCTGCTGTCGGGAGGCGAGGCGGTGGTGGCGGACTTCGGGATCGCGCGGGCGATCACCGCAGCTGCCCGCGGCCAGCTGACGGAGACGGGGATTGCGATCGGCACGCCGGGCTACATGAGCCCCGAGCAGGGCGCGGCGAGTGCCCGCGTGGACGAGCGGAGCGACATCTACAGTCTCGGGTGCGTGCTGTACGAGATGTTGGCGGGCGAGCCGCCCTTTACGGGGCCGAGCGCGGAGAGCATCGTGCGCCAGCACCTCGCCGCGGCGCCGCCGCGGGTCAGCGCGATGCGCGCGGCAGTCCCGCCTGCGATTGAGGAAGCGATCGTGCGGGCGCTCGCCAAGACACCCGCCGACCGCTTCGCCACCGCCGCCGACTTCGTGGAGGCCCTCGCAGCGCCGGCGCAGCGCGTGCGCGACACGGGACGCCGAACGTCCCGGCTCGCAGCCGGGGCCGGGCTCGCGGCGACCCTGCTTGCAGCGGCGGCCGGGCTCTTCGTACTGTCCCGGCCGCACGGCACACCGGCCTTGGCGGGCCCTACCGGCCAATCGATCGCCGTGCTGCCGTTCGTGAACGTGAGCGGCGCCCCACAAGAGGAATACCTGAGCGACGGCATCAGCGAAGAGCTCATCGACGCGCTCTCGAAGCTGCCCCAGCTCCAGGTCGTAGCCCGGCCGTCGTCATTCGCATTCAAGGGGAAGAACGAGGACGTGCGGCAGATCGCTCAGGCGTTGCAGGTGGCGACCGTGCTCGGCGGGAGCGTGCGCCGGGCTGCCAACCGCCTGCGCGTGACGGCGCAGCTAACCGACGCCCGGAACGGATACAACCTCTGGTCGGAGACCTACGACCGCGAGATGGGAGAC
>QHTK01000086.1 GCA_003220795.1 Gemmatimonadota bacterium
GCCTGGTCGCCCGACGGCAAGTCGATCCTGTTCACGCAACAGGCCACGCCGCATTTCGGCGACGCCGATCAGTCGGTGGTGATGGTGCTCGACGTCGCCACGGGTGAGAGTCGCAAGCTCACCGCGCACAAGGCGTTCGAAGGCTACGCCACGTACTCCCCCGACGGCTCGCGCATTTCCTACTGGTACCCGCGCGACGGCGATCCCAACAACGTCAACGAGATTCACGTAACCACCGCAGCCGGGGGCGACGGGGCGGACCAGACCCGCGCCGTCGACCGCAATCTGGTGCGCGCCGTGTGGATGCCCGACGGTAAGTCGCTGCTGGTCGGCGGCCACGACGGGACACGCACCGCGCTCTGGCTGCTGCCACTGGGCGGCGTGGCCAAGCGCCTCGACTTGGGCGAGGTCAGCCCGTCCTGGGGGTTCTGGATCGATGTCTCAGTCGGCAGGGACGGCGCGATCGCTTTCGCCGGCAGTACGCCCGACCGGCCGACGGAGCTGTACTATCTCGCGTCGGCCACCGCCCCGCCGCGCCGCCTGACGGACCTGAACGCCGAAGTCGCGTCGCGCCAGCTCGGCACGATGGAGCGGCTGGAGTGGCCCGGACCGGACGGCTTCCGGGACGACGGCGTGGTGACCTACCCCCCCGGCTTCGTGAAGGGCAAGCGGTACCCGTTGGTGCTGATCATTCACGGCGGCCCCACAGCGGCGTCGGTGCGCGGCTTCAACCTGTTCAGCCAGCTCGTGGCCGCGCACGACTACATCGTGTTCTCGCCCAACTACCGCGGCTCGGACAACCTCGGCAACGCCTACCAGCGCGCCATCTTCAACGACGCAGGCGACGGGCCGGGGCGGGACGTGATGGCCGGAATCGCGGCGCTCGTGCGGCTCGGCGTGGTGGACACGACGCGCATCGGCGTCTCAGGATGGTCGTACGGCGGCTACATGACCACCTGGCTCATCGGGCATTATCACGTGTGGAAGGCGGCCGTGGCCGGGGCGGCGGTGACGAACCTGGTGGACCAGTACAACATGGCCGACTTCAACGTGCTGGAGCGCTACGGCTTCTCCGGCTTCGGCTCCCCGTGGACGGGGAAGTCGCTTCAGGCGTACCGGGACCAGTCTCCCATCTCCTACGTCGCGGAGATGAAAACACCCACGCTGATCCTGTCGGACGTGCGTGACGCGCGAGTCACGGTGACACAGTCCTATGAGCTGTATCACGCGCTCCGGGACAACGGCGTTCCGGTCAAGTTCGTCGCGTATCCGGTCGACGGCCACTTTCCCGGCGATCCGGTGCGCACGACCGACGTCTACCGGCGCTGGCTCGACTGGCTCGATCAATACCTGAAGGGGCCCGTCTCGACCCGCTAGCGCTCGCCGTGCCTCCGGCGCTCCCCAGAATCGCACGTCCTCGTCGCTGGTTGCTCGGCCTGTACGTGGCGAGCGCCCTGGCGGTCACGTTGCAGCAGGCCGTGCTCCACCAGTCCAACAACTTTCGCGTGTTCCGCTCGGCCACCATCAATCTCCTGGCCCGACGCGATCTCTACGCGGCACACCCCGAGCAACACTTCGACTACTACAAGTACAGCCCGACGTTCGCGCTGCTGTTCGCACCGCTCGCCTATCTGCCGTTCGCCCTGGGGTTCCTCTGCTGGACCCTGCTCAACGCGCTGTTGCTGTGGTACGCGCTCGAGCGCCTCCTGCCGCAGCGCCAGGCCACGCTCGCCATCGGCCTCCTCTACCTTGAGGTGCTGTTCGCGATGCAGTACGGACAGAGCAACGCATTGGTCGCCGCGCTCATGGTCCTGGCCTTCGTCGCGCTGGAGCGGGGCCGCCAGCTCGAGGCGGCGATCGAGGTGGGGCTGGGAGCATCGATCAAGTTGTTCCCGCTGGCCCTGCTCCCGATCGTGGTGTGCCACCCGCGGCGCGCGCGGTTCGGTCTCCTCTTCCTTGGCGTCGCGACGGCGCTCGTGGTGCTGCCGCTCCTCGCGGTGCCCGTGCCGGAGCTCGTCGCCCAATACCGCTCGTGGCGCGCCATCGAGGCGTCGGACATGCTGAACCGGGGCTATTCGCTCATGCAGTATCTCACCATGGCGCTCGGCACCGAGTGGCCCAACTGGCCGGTGCAGCTCGCGGGCACGGCGTTGCTCGTGGCCCCGCTCGCGCTCGGCCGGGCGCGCTGGCGCGACGCCGCGTTCCGACGCCTCGTCCTCTGCTCGGTGCTCGTCTACGTGGTGCTCTTCAACCACCAGTCGGAGCGGGCGACCTTCGTGATCGCCTACACCGGGATCGTCGTCTGGTGTGTGGGCTCTGCTCCGAGCCGGCTCAAGACCACGATCCTCGCGCTCACGCTGCTCGTAATGGTCGTCCACGACGTCGAGATCGTGCCGCGGTGGGTAAAGGCGGAGATCCTGATTCCCTATCGCATCAAGGGCATTCCCTGCGTCGTGGCCTGGTTCGCGATGCAAGCGGAGCTGTTCGCTACAGCGCTCCGAAGTGAATCAGGCGAAACCGCGCTCCCCGGAACCGCTCCCGAACTTCCGGGAGCGTGAGCGCGGCCAGCTCGCGGGCGCGCGGTGCCGTATAGTCGTCCCAGGCGGCGAGATCGCCGTCGGCGTAGCCGGGATGGACCATGAGCTCGGTGGTGCCCGACTCGAGGCGGTCCAGGACGGCGAGCAGCCGCGCCAGGAAGCTGCGGCTCCCCTGCAGCGAGATGCCGACGAACCGGTCCGGCCGATCGAGCGCCGCTGCCCCGCGCGACGCCACTCCCCACGCCACGCGCAGCGCCGCCTTTTTCAGCGACGCGCGCCAGTTCACCGGATTGACGCTCCACGGCTCGAGCGGCACCCGGAGGACGGGCACGCCCGCGGCGCGCGCCGTCTCCACCACCGCGCCCCACACCCCGGGAAGGACGTGCACGTGGCGGTGACTGTCGAGATGGGTCACGACGAGTCCGGCGTTGCGGAGCCGTGCGAGCTGGGCGGCGCACTCGATCGCGACATCCCCTGGATCGAGCCGCCCGGCGAACGCGCGCGCAACCAACGCCCGGAGCGTGTGGAACCGGCCGGTGCGGGCGTCGGCCAAGCTCCCGCCCCACGAGACCGGGCGGCCCATGGTCAGATTGAGGTGCAGTCCCACACCGAGCCCGGGGGCGGGACCCAGGTCGCGCAGCCGCCGCAGCGCGTCGGTCCAGCCCGGCGTGTTCACCAGCACGGAGACCGATGACACCACGCCGGCGGCGTGGGCCTCGAGAATTCCGCGGTTCACGCCGGTCGACAGACCGAAGTCATCGGCGTTCACCACGAGCCGCGGCGGCTCAGTCATAGCGGCCGCGCCAGTCGTTCCAGCGGATTCGCGCCAGGTCCTCGAGCATGCCGACGGCGTCCGCGACGAAGCGGACGGTGGTCGGCTCGTCGTCGTAGCGATAGTGGACCGCCTGCTGCGTGACCTTCAGCCCGTGCTTCCTGGCGACGTACAGCAGCTCGACGTCGAAGCCAAAGCCCGCAATGGTGAGGCGCGGAAAGATCAGCTCGCTGGCCCGCGCCGTGAAGCCTTTCAAGCCCGCCTGCGTGTCGAGGATCCCGGGAAGGAGCGCGAGGCGTACGGCCAGGTTGAAGACCCGGCTCATCAAGTGTCGCGTGTACAGATAATGGATGAACGACGGGCTCATCAGGTAGCGCGACTCGGGAAGCACCCGGCAGGCCACCGCAACGTCGCTTCCCGTCTCGAGCTCGTGGACGATCTTCGTGATCTCGTCGACCGGATACGCGAGGTCCGCGTCCAGGAACACGCGGTAGCTCCCGTGCGCGGACTGCATCCCCCGGGCGACGGAAAACCCCTTGCCCCGATTGGGGTCGTTGCGGAGCACGGTCACGCCCGCCGTGGCATGGCCGAAGTCTGCCAACAGGCGGGCGGCGGGGGACTGGCTCGCGTCGTCGATGAGAATCAGCTCGGCGCCCCGCGGCTGGGCGGCGGTGAACGCCCGCAATGCCTCGAGATGCGCCGGCAGACGCTCGGCGCCGTCTCGTACGGGCACGATCACGGACAAGTGGACTGCGCGATCACGCACGCTCACAAAGATACGGCGTCCTCGACGCGACGCACCAAGCGCGCTAGTTTCTCGGCCGGTATGACCGAGGCGGCAGCGTGAGCGACGCGTCCGGCACCATCCAGCACGTCTCCGACACCGCGCGCTGGGTCGCCCTGTATCGCGCGATGGAGTCGGAGCGGCCGGATGCGCTGTTCCACGACCCCTACGCGCGACGGCTGGCCGGGGAGCGCGGCGAGCGCATCCTCGCTTCCATGAAGCAGGGACGCACGTGGGCCTGGCCCATGATCGTGCGGACGGCGGTGATGGACGAGCTGATCCTGCGGGCGATCGCGCGGGACCGCGTCGACACGGTGCTGAACCTCGCCGCAGGGCTGGATACGCGTCCCTACCGGCTGCCGCTCGCCCCCGCGCTCCGCTGGATCGAGGTGGACTTCCCCGACGTGATCGCCTACAAGCAGCAGCAGCTGGCGGGGGAGCGAGCGGCGTGCGGGCTGGAGCAGATCGGCGTGGACTTGACGGACGCGGCGCGCCGGCGCGCGCTGTTCGCGCAGATCGGCGCCGCCGCGCGGCGGGTGCTGGTGGTGAGCGAAGGGCTGCTCATCTATCTGACGGGCGAACAGGTCGGGGCGCTGGCGCGCGATCTCATCGCGCAACCGTCGTTCGCGTGGTGGCTGATCGACCTCGCCTCCCCCGGACTGCTCAAGATGATGTCGAAAACCTGGGGCCGCGCGGTGGCCGGGAGCGCGCCGTTCCAGTTCGCTCCCCCTGAGGGGACGCGCTTCTTCGAGCCGTTCGGCTGGCACGAGGCCGA
>QHTK01000033.1 GCA_003220795.1 Gemmatimonadota bacterium
AAATGCTGCCGCGCCGGCCCCGCGATCGCGTAGTACGCCTGCGCCCGGATCAGCTCGTTCCTGAACTCGAGCCCGCCGTGCACCTCTCGCAGGAACCCCTCCTCGAGCAGCCGGGTCAGCGCCTCGCCCGCGGCCGCCGGTGCAAGACCCACGACCTCATAGAGGGGCAGGTCGGCGAGCCGCCGACCCAGCACGGCGGCGAAATCGAGCGCCGCCCGCGATGTGGCATCGAGCCGGCGAATCTGGCGATCGAACACGGCTCCGATGGCGCGCGGGATCCCGATGTTGGCGACGGGCTGGGTGTTCAACGCCTCGATGTCGCTCAACAGCGAGCTCGAGCCGTGCGCTACCCACTCCTTCGTGAGGAGCTCGAGCGCCAGCGGGTTGCCGTTGCCCGCCTGCAAGATCCGCGTGGTGGGGAGATCGTCCGGTTTGAGCGTGGCGTCGGCCCGCACGGCGAGCGCCGTCACCAGCCGCTCCGCGGCCTCCGCGGACAATGGCTCGAGCTCGAGGCCCTGCAGCGCCTGCACCGTGGTGTCCGACACGAGCGCGCTCGGCGCCGCCGCGGTGCGCAGCTCGTTGGTACGACCTGTGAGGATCAGGAGCAGCCGCGTGCGCGGCAGCTTGCGGGCGACCATGTGGAGAATCGCCGCGCTGGCGTTGTCGGCCGCGTGCACATCGTCCACGACCAGCACCAGCGGGCCCTCGTCGGTGGCGGCTTCGACCGCCTTGAGGAACGAATCCGCCAGCCGCAGCGGGACCACTTCGGCCGACCATTCGACCGGCTTGGGCACTCCGGGAAAGACGTTGAAGATCTCCGGCGAGACCCGCGACAGCTCGCTCAGCGCTTCGGGGTCGGCGCCGCCGATCGCCCGCTGTAGCGTAAGTTGCTTGATGAGCTCGGCGAGGATCGCGAACGGCAGCTCGCGCTCGGCGTCGTACGCCTGGGCACGCGCCACGACTGCGCCCTCCATCTGGCACGTCGACACGAAGGCGTTGGTGAGCGTGGTCTTGCCGACTCCGGGATCGCCCGTCACGACCATGATCCGAGGCGTGCGGCGCCGGACCTCGAGCCACGCGTCGTACAGCCGCGCGAAGTCCCGCTCGCGCCCGATCAGCGTCTCTGATTCGAAGCGACGCTCCTGACGCTCCGGTCGCTGGTCGGGGGATTGGGGGCGCGGCGCGGCGCGCCGCCCCTCCCGCAACAGGTCCGCGATCCGCACGAGCTCGGCGCTCGGCTTCGCGCCCAGCTCCGTGGCGAGATCGGCCTCGAACCGCGCGAACGCCTTGAGGGCATTGGTGCGGTCGCCTACCCAAGCGCGGGCTTCGATGAGGCCCCGCACGGCGTCCTCGGACAGCGGGTCCAGGTCGTGCAGTATCTGCGCATGCCGCTCGACCGTGGCGAAATCGCCGATGCGGCGCCCGGCGTCCATCTGCTTCACCAGACAATCGCGGATGCGCGGCGTCAACTTCGCCCGCCACTCATCCTTCCATTGCTCGAATGCCGCCGACGCCGGCACATCGAAGCCGTCGAGGAATGCCCCCCGGATCTGTAGGTCGCATGCATCCAGATTCGCTACGTCGGCGTCCACCGCGCCTTCGACCAGCGCGACGGCGGCCCGTTGGATGAGGAGGTGCTCACGCCCGACCTTCTGCTTGAGGACGGTGAGGGCCTGGGCGAGGGAGTGACGCGCCAGATGAGCGGGCGCGTTGCCCCAGAGGAGATCCATCAGGTAGTCACGCGTCAACCGACGCCCCGCTTCGACGGCGAGACGAATCAACAGCGCGAAGTGCTTACGCGTGCGGAACCGGATCTGCTCCCCCGTTCCCGACAGCAACAGGGGGGCTCCGAGCGTGAGCAAGTGCAGGTGCGGCAGCAAACGGACGGCTCACAATGTTTCGGACTGGTACTATTAGACGCGTAGATCAACGTCGTGTCAACACGTTCTACAGCAAACGATTAAGTGGGATTTTGGGGGTCGCCGCTGCCAGGCGTCAACAGCAGCCCCCCGGGGTCAGGAGGGGTTGGGACGATCCAGCACCTCGCGCACCTTGCGCGCCAAGCTCTCGGTCGTGAACGGCTTCTGCAGGTAGGCGATCCCGGACTCGAGCACGCCGTGCCGCACCACCGCGTCGTCGGTGTACCCCGATGCATACAGCACCCGCGTGTCCGATCGCAGCGCCGTCAGCCGATCGGCCAGCTGCCGCCCGCTTAAGCCCGGCATGATCACGTCGGTGAGCAGCAGGTGGATCGGGCCGGGATGGCCGGCCACGAGCTCGAGCGCCGCGGCGCCGTTGGACGCCTCGAGCACGGCGTAGCCCTGCCGCTCCAGCACGTGACGCATCACCGCGCGCACCGGCGCCGCGTCCTCCACGATCAGCACGGTTTCCGTGCCGCGGGGCAGGTCGCCCGGAGTTGCGGCCGCGCCGGCCTCCGCGGGGGCGTCGACCCGCGGCAGGTAGATCTTGAACGTGGTGCCGCGCCCCGGCTCCGAATACACCCAGATGAAGCCGCCCGACTGCTTCACGATCCCGTAGACCGTGGCGAGCCCGAGCCCGGTGCCCTTGCCCGGCTCCTTGGTCGTGAAGAACGGCTCGAAGATCCGCGCCTTGGTCGCATCGTCCATGCCGATGCCGTTGTCGCTCACGGCCAGCATCACGAAGCGTCGCACGGCCGTCGCCTCGTGCTCGCGCGCGTAGTCCGGATCGTGCTCGGCGTTGCCGGTCTCGATGGTGAGCTTCCCTCCGGTGGGCATGGCGTCGCGCGCGTTCACGGCCAGGTTCATCAGCACCTGCTCGAGCTGCCCCACGTCGGCCTTGACCGAGCCCACGTCGGGATCGAGCCTGGTGGCGAGGTCCACATCCTCCCCGATGACGCGGCGCAGCATCTTCTCGACGCCCGACACCACCGCGCTCATGCTCACAACCTTGGGCTCGAGCACCTGCTGGCGGCTGAAAGCCAGCAGCTGGCGGGTGAGCGCCGTGGCGCCCTCCGCCGCCTTGCGCACCTGCTCCACGTCTTCCCGCTTCGGATCCTCCCGCCCCAGGTCCTCGAGCAGCAGGTCGCAATAGGTCGTGATCACGGTGAGCAGGTTGTTGAAGTCGTGCGCGATCCCGCCCGCCAGCCGGCCCACCGCCTCCATCTTTTGAGACTGCACCAGCTGCTGCTGCAGGCGACGCTGCTCGGTGACGTCGCGGACGAACGTCTCGTAATACTCGACCTGCCGGTCGGCGTTGCGCACCGCGCGCACGCTGAGCTGCACCGTCAGCAGCCGGCCGTCCTGTCGCTTCCAGGTCGCCTCGACTTCGTCGTATTCGCGATCGGTGTAGCTGTCGCGGTCGAGCAGACGCCGGCGCTCGGCCGCGTCGGCGTACACGTCGCGCGCCATGTCGAGCTGGAGGAGCTCCGCGGCGGAATTGTAGCCGAGGACCCGCACCAGGGCGGCGTTCACCGAGAGGAACCGGCCCTCCGGGTTCGAGCGGTAGATGCCGACCGGGGCGTGCTCGACCAGCGTCTCGTAACCGGTCTCGGAGGCGCGCAGCGCCGCGCGCCCTTTCGCGTCGCGCAGCTCGCGCTCGATCGCGGGGATGAGACGCTTGAGCTGTCCCTTCGTGACCCAGTCGTTGGCGCCGGCCCGCATGGCGGCCACCGCCATCTCCTCTGAGATGGTGCCCGAAACACAGATGAACGGGACGTCGAGGCCGCGGCCGCGCACCAGTGCCAGGGCCGCGGTGCCGCTGAAGTGCGGCATGCTATGGTCGCCGATCACCAGGTCCCAGCGATGGCGATCGAGCGCGGCCGCCATGGCCGCGGCACTCGCCACCCGCTCGTACGTGGGGTCGTAGCCGCCGCGCTTCAGCTCGCGCACGATCAGCAGGACGTCGTCTTCGGAGTCTTCCGCGATCAGCACGCGCAGCGGTATGGTCAAGCTACCTCTCCCGTCACAAGGCCTCTGCCTCTACCAAGTTGCACATTTGGACTGCGGACGGCGTGACCACTGTCACCCCGCACCGTCCCGGCAGTCATCCAGGGGAAGCCGTTGGGATAGCGCGACTTACATGGCACGCCGGCCGAGACAGCGAAAGCTATCTGGCCGGGGCGGACCGACTAGGGCGTTTTTGCGACTCGGGCAGGCGGAAATGCGGCGGCGCGGCGAGCCGCCGCCCGCCGCGTAAGGCAGATCGGACACGGCCCGAGCTTGGGAGTCTGGCCGAGCGTCAGCTCGACCGGGCCGAGGGTGACGGCGGTGTCGGTGAGGGTCACCGTGAGCGTCATGGTGTGGCCGAGGACCGAGCCGCTGAAACGGGCGGGGTGGAGGATCCCTCGGTCCACCGGGTGCGCCGTGATATCCTGCTCCCCTGGCAGGTCGAAGCGGCCGTGGGCGTCTGCGACGATCGGCTGATGCACGTTGCCGTAGGTGCAGCCGATGTGGACATGGGCGCTGGTGTCGTCGGCGATCAGCCCGGCGTTGTCGCCGCCCCATGTACCGGCGACCTTGCCGGGTGAGGGGCGGGGACCCGCGAGCTCGCAATCGCGCAGCAGCACGATGGCCAGACCGGCCAGGATGACCCTATTCATGCGTTCCCCTGATACCTACCTCGGGAGCCACTTCCCCGTCACAATCAGCTCCTCGATCAGGTCCGGCGCCGTCCGTCCCGCCGCTTCCGCTGCGAAGTTGATGACCAGGCGGTGCGTGAGCACGGTCGGCGCGACCGCTGTCAAGTCGTCGAAGTCGGGCATGGGGCGCCCGTCCAGCGCCGCTCGCGCCTTGGCACCCAGGATCAAGTACTGCGACGCCCGCGGGCCGGCCCCCCACGACACGAACTCCTTAATGAATGCGGGTGACTCGGCGTCCGGGGCGCGGGTCATCCGCACCAGCGTCACCGCCGCGCGCACCAGCGGCTGCGTCACCGGGATGCGGCGCACCAGGTGCTGCAGCGCCAGCACGTCTTCCGCCGTGAGCACGGGCGAAATGGTCGCCGCGAGATCCCCCGTCGTCGCCTCGACGATCGTCTCCTCCTCGTCCTTGGACGGATACGCCACCCGCAGCTCGAACATGAAGCGGTCGAGTTGCGCTTCGGGGAGCGGATAGGTGCCCTCCTGCTCGATCGGGTTCTGGGTGGCGAGCACGAAGAACGGCGACGGCAGCTGATGCGTCTGCCCCGCCGCCGTCACCTGGTGCTCTTGCATCGCCTGCAGCAGCGCCGCCTGCGTCTTGGGGGGCGTGCGGTTGACCTCGTCGGCGAGCACGATGTTGGCGAATACGGGCCCGCGCACGAAGCGGAAAGCGCGCTTGCCGGTCGCCTGGTCCTCCTCGATGATCTCGGTGCCGGTGATGTCGGACGGCATCAGGTCGGGGGTGAACTGGATGCGCGAGAACTTGAGCTCGAGCGCTTGGGCCACCGTCGATACCATCAGCGTCTTGGCGAGTCCGGGGACGCCGAGCAGCAGCGCATGGCCGCCCGAGAAGACGGCGGTGAGGATGCCGTCGAGCACGTCTTTCTGGCCGACGATGCGGCGCCCCACCTGCGCCAGGAGGTCGGCGCGCGCCCGGGCCAGTCGCTCGAGCAGCTCGACGTCGCCTTGAGGCGGGGAAGAAGGGCGGGGCAAAGGGGAAGGGTTCGGCGTCATCCGGCCTCAAGGTTAGTACATCATACTCCCAAGCGCCACATAAGTTTGCGCGTCCGGTGCCTTGCTTGCGAAACTTTTCACAAGCGGGTAAGTTTCCGCGCGCAACATGGCCGACGACGACAGAAATCGGTTCGGTCGCAATTTCGGTGAGGGCTACGCGTACGTCGCCGTCGGCTTTCAGCTCGCCGCCATCATCCTCGTGTTCGGCGGGCTCGGCTGGGTCGTGGACGGCTGGCTGCACACTCGCCCGCTCCTGGCGATCGCGGGATTCCTCCTGGGTACGGTGGGCTGGTTCGTGAGCCTGTACTATCGGGTCCAGCGCGATACGGAAGCCGCGAAACGGGAAACGAGAAAGGGCAAACCGGAAGGGTGAGGGCCTACCTCCTTCTCGTGGCGTTGGGGGCGGTACTGATCGTGGTGGCGACGGGTCTGGGTGGCGGGGCGGCGGGGACCGGTGGGCTCGTGGCGCTCGCGGCCCAGATCACGGCGGTGGCGCTACTCCGTCCGGTGATGCGCGCCCCGCAGCGCGCCTTCATGGCGCGGTGGCTGGGCGGGATGGGAGTACGGGCACTGGTGCTGGGCGGCGTCCTGATCTTCGCGGCCACGCACCGGACGTTGCTCGATCCGCTGCGGGCGTCGCTCGGGTTCCTCGGCGTGCTGTTGCCGCTGCTCTTTCTCGAGACGAGGTTCTTGCGATGATGCAGGGCCCCGACATCGGCAAAGCGATCTTCGAGCACACGTCGGACAGCCGCGTGGTGGAACTGCCGTTCGGGTTGGGCGAATGGCACCTGCCGACTGGCTGGCACCTCTTCGGGATCGACGTCTCCCCCACCAAGCACGTGGTGTTCATGGTCGTGGCGGCGATCCTCGTGTTCGTGACCGTGCGGATCGCGGGGCGCCAGATCGAGCGGCGCCACCGCGAGGGGAAGGCGCCGCACGGCTTCGGCGCGGCGATCGAGGCGATCGTGCTGTTCGTACGAAACGACGTCGCGATCGCCAACATCGGTCACGGCGGCGAGAAGTTCGCCCCGTACATCCTCACGCTCTTCTTCTTCATTCTCTACTGCAACCTGTTCGGTTTGCTTCCCTGGGGCGCCACCGCGACCGGCAACCTGGCGGTGACCGGCACGCTCGCGCTGACCGCGTTCGTGACCGTCGAGGTGTCGGGCCTCGTCACGCTCGGGCCCAAGGGCTACCTCAAGACGATCGTGTTCGTGCCGCCCGGGATCACGGGTATCGGTGCGGTGCTGATGGCGCTCATCATGACACCGATCGAGATCATCGGGAAGCTCGTCAAACCGTTCGCGCTGACGCTGCGGTTGTTCGCGAACATGACGGCGGGGCACTTCGTGATCCTGGCGCTGCTCGGCTTGATCTTCATCTTCAGCAGCTGGCTGGTCGCCGCGGCCACGGTGGCGTTCGTGGTGTTCATGATGCTGCTCGAGCTGCTGGTGGCGTTCCTGCAGGCGTATATCTTTGCGCTCTTGACGTCGGTGTTCATCGGGATGATGCGGCACGCACACTGACCGTCGTGGAGCGGCACTCCACGACTCACACGAGGGGACACATGGTCGACATGTCGATGCTGCTTCAAGGCGGTCAGCCCACGGGGGCGGACATCGCCGCCGCCGCGAAGAACGCCAACGCATTGCTGGGCGCGGGGATCGGGCTCGGCCTCGCCGTGATCGGCGCCGGGCTCGGCATCGGCCGCATCGGCGGCCAGGCGGTCGAGGCGATCGCGCGGCAACCCGAGGCGTCGGGCGATATCCGCGGCGCCATGATCCTGACGGCGGCCCTCATCGAAGGCGTGGCGCTCGCCGCCCTCGTGTTCGCGCTGCTCTTCAAGTTGTTCTAATGCCGGTCCTGCTGTTGCGGCTGCAGGAGGCGACCGCCGGTGGCGAAGCAGCGTTCACCCCGTTCTCGATCAACACGGGGCTGATCTTCTGGACCATCGTGGTCTTCCTGATTCTGCTGGGGCTGCTCTGGCGACTCGGCTGGCCAGCGATCCTCAAATCGGTGGAGGAGCGGGAGCGGCGCATCCAGCAGCAGCTCGACGAGGCGGAGCGGGCCCGCGCGGAGGCGCAGCGTTTGTTGGAGGAGCACCGCCGCCTGGCCGCGAGCGCCAAGGCCGAGGCGCAGGAGCTGATCGCCAACGCGAAGGCCATCGCCGACAAGGAGCGCGCGACGCTGCTCGCCAAGGCGCGGGAGGAGTACGAAGACCTGCTGGCGCGGGCCCGCAAGGACATCGAGGAGGAACGGGAGAAGGCGATCCTGGCGCTGCGCCGCGAGGCGGTGGACCTCTCGATCGCCGCGGCGTCGAAGCTGCTCGAGGCGCAGCTCGACAACGAGGCCAACCGCCGCCTGGTGACGGAATACCTGGCGACGCTCGAGGAGCGACGGTGAAATCGGTCACGATCGCGCGCAACTACGCACAGGCGTTGTTCCTGGCCGCGGAGGCACACGGCGCAGACACCGCCGAGCGCTACGGCCGGCTCATGGAGGCGGTGGCCGGCGCCGTCGCGGCCGACGAGCGCATCGCCATGGTCCTCGAGTCGCCGCGCGTCGCCAAAGCGACCAAGGGCCAGCTGCTCGCGCGCGCGCTCGGCGACGTGGCCCCGGCCGAGTTCGTCCGGTTTCTGCAAGCGGTGGTGCGGCGCGGGCGGCAGGGACTGCTGAGCGAGATCGCCCAGCAGTACCATGGGCTGCTGGACGTAAAGTTCAATCGGGTGCACGCCGGCGTGATTCTGACCCACCCGCCGGACGACGAGCTTTCGAAGCAGATCACCGAGCGGCTCGCCAGGGCGATCGGCAAGGAGGTGCGCGCGCATTTCCGCGCCGACCGTGCCATCCTCGGCGGTATCGTCGTGCGGGTGGGAGACCGGATCTTCGACGGCTCGATGCGGCGCAAGCTCAACGTGCTGCGGAGGAAGATGTTGACGGGGGAGTGACCTTCTGGCCGATTTGCTGGGGCAGCTCCAATCCCACTTGGCAGGCGCCTACCGCGTCGAGCGGGAGCTGGGCGGCGGGGGGATGAGCCGTGTCTTTCTCGCGCACGAGATCGCCCTGGGCCGCCGGGTAGTCCTCAAGGTTTTCCCTCCCGAGCTCGCAGCCGCCTTGAGCGTCGATCGTTTCCAGCGCGAGGTGAGGGTCGCCGCCGGGCTCCAGCACCCCAACATCGTGCCGCTCTTGGCCGCCGGCAGTGCCGGCGGGGTGCTGTACTACACCATGCCGTTCGTGGAGGGGGAATCGCTGCGCTCCCGGCTGGCGAGCGAAGGGGAGCTCCCCGTCGCCGAAGCCGTGCGTCTGTTCCGGGAGGTCGCCGACGCCCTCGCCCACGCGCACAGGCAGGGGGTTGTCCATCGCGACATCAAGCCCGACAACGTCCTGCTCAGCCACCACCACGCAGTGGTGACCGACTTCGGAATCGTCAAGGCGCTCGCCGCCGCCGGTGGCGCCACACCCCTCACCGCCACCGGGATGTCGCTGGGCACGCCCGTTTACATGGCCCCGGAGCAAGGGACCGCCGACCCACATGTCGACCATCGGGCCGATCTCTACTCGCTGGGCGTGGTGGCGTACGAGATGCTCGCGGGCGAGCCGCCGTTCCGGGGCAGCACCGCGCAGGCGGTGATCGCCGCCCACGTGACCCAAGCGCCGGCGCCGCTCGCCGAGGCGCGTCCAGCCGTGCCGCCGCAACTCGGTGCGATCGTCCACCGCTGTCTCGAGAAGCGCCCGGCTGACCGCTTCCAGCACGCCGAAGAGCTGCTCGCCGCCCTCGACGCGCTGACCGGAGCGTTACCGGCCCCTTCCCCCGCGGCCCGCGAATGGCCCCTGGCTCGGACGCTAGGGTTTTTCGCGCTCAGCGGCTCAGCGGTGCTGGGCGTCGCGTGGGCGCTCCGCACCTTGGCGGGCCTCCCTGACTGGTTCTTCCCGGCCGCGGTTCTGCTGCTCGCGCTCGGGCTCCCCGTAGTGGTCCTCGCCACGATGCTCCACAACCGCCGACTGGCCGGGGCGGGGCGCGCACCGTTAGCGGTCCCTGGGGTGGTCCATCGGCGGCTCACGCTGCGTGGAGCGGTGTGGGGTGGTGTCATGGCGTTTTCCGCGCTGGGCGTGGTTACCGCGACCTACATGGGCATGCGGGTGCTGGGCATTGGACCGGTGGGCACGCTGCTCGCGAGTGGGAAGCTGCGGGAACGTGATCGGCTCGTCATCGCCGACTTCGCGAACCAGACCCGCGACGCCCTGCTGGGCCCCGCCGTCACCGAAGCGTTCCGGGTGGATTTCAGCCAGTCGACGCTCGTCTCGCCCGTTGCAGCCGACTATGTGCGGCGGGTGCTGCGGCGGATGCAACGCCCCGACACCACGTCGGTGGACGAGGGCGTGGCGCGCGAAATCGCCCAGCGCGCGGGGATCAAGGCGGTGGTGGCGGGAGAGCTGCGGCAGGCCGGTCCCAGCATCCTGATCTCGGCGCAGCTCGTGAGCGCTGAATCCGGAGAAGTGCTGGCGATCGCGCGGGAGACGGCCCGCGACTCGACGCGCATCCTCGACGCGGTAGACCGGGTCTCCAAGCGGCTGCGGGAGAAGATCGGCGAGTCGCTGCGGAGCATCCGCGCCAATGCGCCGCTGGCGGAGGTGACTACCGGATCGCTCGAAGCGCTCCGAAAGTACTCTCAGGCGGTCCGAGCCGAGGACATCGCCGACTTTGATCGGGGCATTGCGCTCCTCGAGGAGGCCGTGGCCACTGACAGCGGATTCGCGATGGCGTGGCGGAAGCTCGGGACGATGGTCTTCAATGAGGGTGGGCCAGCGGCGCAGGCCGAGGCGGCTCTCACGCGGGCGTTCCGGCTGCGCGATCGCCTGACCTTCCGCGAGCGCAAGCTCACCGAGAGCTCCTACTACAGCGACGTGGCCGGGGAGCTGGATAGCGCGGTCACCGCCCTGGAATCCCTGTTGCAGGAGTACCCCGACGATGCCTGGGCGATCAACAACCTCGGCGTCATGCAGGAGTTTGCCGGAGACGCGACCGCGGCGGAACAGACCTATCGACGCGCCGTCATCGCCGAGCCGGAGAACTTCCTCGCCTGGAGCAACCTCCTCCTGGAACAACTCTATCTCGGGCATTCCGACTCGGCGACCGCGACGCTCCGTTTCATCAAGTCGCGCGTCCCTCCCGGTCCCGGGCTCGACGAGCTCGATGTAATCAACGACCTGGCTAAGCGAGACTTCAGCGCCGCCGAGACCCGGATCCGCGAGCAGATCGAGCGCTATCGCAGCAACGGCGGCGCCCGGCTGCGGCTGACGCGCCTGCTCGCGGGAACCCTGACCGTTCGTGGCAAGCTCGCCGAAGCGGACCGGGCGTTGATCACCTCGGCGGAGCTGTACGGCGCGCGCGGACTCCCGGGCGCGGCCCTGGCCCTGCAGGCCCGGCGGGCCGAGCCGATCGCCCTCTACCGGGGTGACCGCCGGGCAGCAATGGCCCGCCTGAACGAGGTGCTGCGCGCCTCGCCGGTCGAGCGGCTCGCCCCGCGGGAGCAGCCGCTGGCGCGGCTGATCCTGACGGCCGCACAGGTGGGGGACCGGCAGCGAGCCGAGGCCCTGACCGCAGAGTTCGCACTGAATCCGGGAATGTCGGCCGGGCGCGCCAGGACATACATGCGGAACTTCACGCGGGGTGCAGTACTCGCCATGCGGGACGAGACGCTACCCCAGGCGATCGCGGCGTTTCGTCGCGCCGAACACGGTATCTGTGGATATTGTGCCCATGTGGCGATGGCCGGGGCCTTCGACCGCATGGGGTTACCAGATTCTGCACTCACGTACTACGAGAAGTGGGCCGGAGCCGGTGAGGCTGACTGGTACGGGCCGGGAGTCTACAACATCTGGCAGCCGCTCGCCTTCTTCCGGATGGGAGAGCTGTACGAGGCGAAGGGCGAGCGCGCCAAAGCCGTCGACTTCTACGGAAGGTTCGCCGACCTCTGGCGCGACGCCGACCCGGCGCTCCAGCCCCGGGTGCGCGAGGCCAAGCGACGGCTGGCCAACCTCGTGGCCGAGCCACGGCCGTGACCCCCGGGCCGACGTTTCGTTACCGAGCTACAGCCGATAGCGCAGCCCGACCGACACGCCCCCACGCCGCGTCGTGCGTCGGTCCACCCCCGGCGGAGTCTCGCCACGATTCATCACCGATCCGCTCACGACGGCGGTCGCGCGCAGCGAGCCGGTGCACCGTTCAGAAAGCGGCCAGTCGAATGCGACCGCTCCCCGCGCCCCGACTCGCGTGCGCGACACGCCGTCCACGTCCCAGATGGCGAGGCTGGGACCGCCGGCGACGCGGGTCACGACGCCGGCGCCGAAGCGCACCACCGTGATCGAGAGCTCCGGAGCAGCTTCGACCAGCGACGCGCGGTCGTAGAAGACAACCGCGGTCTGGTCCTGCTCCCCCGCGAGGCCGGTGCGGGCGTACAGCAGGCCGAGGCCGACTCGCACGGGGCCGAGATCCCGGTCGACCCGCACTGCGAACGTCGTCGGGCGGTAGGGCCCGAGCGTGGCGCCTGAGCTGTCTTGGGCCGTGCCGGCGAAGCGCGCCACCCCGACCTCCGCCGAGAGGCCCCACTGCAGGGCGCCGGCCCGACCTGGAGCGGCCAGGGCCACCGCGGCGAGCAATCCGATGAGCGTGCGCATTCCTGCTCCCCTGTGTGAGTCGTTCACTTCATCTCCAGCTGCACCCAGCCGTTGGTGACGTTGTTCTCACCCTTGACGATCCAGTTAAATCCTGGGTGATACTCCGCGACGACGTTGTCCTGTACCGCGTCACCCACGAGCTCGTCGTTGGTGTTGATCAGCGACGGGAGCGCGCTCAGGAGCTTCTGAAGCGCCTTGGCGAACTTCCACAGCGTCTGGCCCGTGCTCGAGGTCGTGTCCTTACCGGCCGTCAGGAGCTGGTTCGCCCCGTCCACGGCGTCGAGCGCCTTCTTCCAGGCATCGGCACTCGTCTTGATCTGGCACGCCGTGTCGTCGTCCTCCACGACGTAGACCCGCACGTTGTGGCCGGGGTGGGCGGCGTTGTAGGCATCGATCTGGCTCTTGCTGAACACCATGACGCTGCCGCTCCAGTCGAGCCCGTTCTGGTCGAAGTAGTAGGGCGCCGGCTGTTTCTCACCGGCGCACTGGTAATCGGTGAGCGAGTCGGTCTGCCCCTTCTGGCCGAGCACGTGCACCTCAAATTCGGGGGCGCCTTTCAACCAACCCTCAAAATCGTTCCCGAAATGGGCTTGCGTCATGTAGAGCCCGGATGGGGGCGGGGGCGGGGGCGGAGGCGGGGCAGGCGCAGGCGGCGAGGCGCCGCCGCCGCCGCCGCCGCAGTCCTCCTGGCACAACATCATCGAGGGCGACGGGGTGAAGTCCGTCTCGACCGGGACGAGGGCGATCACCGGGGTCGCGGGCGGGCGGTCCGGGTCCAACAGGATGCGGTGCCCCTGCGGGTCGAACGCCACCGGGACGTCGTGGTCGCGCAGGGCGGTCGCGACGAGCACGTTAGCGTCGCCGCTCCAGGCGAGCCGGTGAGCCGGCACCGGGAAGTAGAACTCGAGCGGGATCGCCGCCTGAGCCTCGCGGTCGAGCTCGGCGGCCGTTACCCCGGCGTGCTGAGCAACTGCGTCGCGAGCGTGACCCGCGTGCGCGCCAAGGAAGCGCTGAAAGTGAAGCTTGTGCTCGCGGAACGGCGACGAATCGAGCTGCGCTTTGACGTACGCCCGAAAACCCGGGTGCGCGAGTGCGCGCGCCAGGTGTTGCGCCAATGCCTCGGATGTCGTCTGCGGTCCTGTGTTGCGAGCGGTCGCCGCCGGTTCGGGTGTGCCGGGGGCTGGGCCCGTCGCGGGCGGACGGTCGCTGCACCCCGCCAGCGCGGCGAGGGCGGCCACGGCCGGCAGGATCCCACAGATCGGGAGATAGCGCGATTTATGCGTCATAACTGGCTCCTGTTGTCGAGGTTTACGCGCCCAACATGAGGAGTCAGTCGTCGAAAACCGGCGCCCGATTCGTGCGCCGCAGGCCGAAATCACGCGTCACGCCTCCCCGTCCGAGCGAGGGGCGAGTAGCTTCCCCATCCCCATGAGCCCGATGATCCCAATCCTTCTCTTTTTGTTGGCCCCTGACACCGCGGGCTACTGGCAGCAGCGGGCTGCCTACCACATCACGGCGGCGCTGGACGAGCCGGCGGGCGTGCTGGTCGGTCACGCACGCATCACGTACGTGAACCGCTCCCCGGACACGCTGCGTGACTTCTTCGTGCACCAGTACCTGAACGCCTTCCGGCCGGGCTCGCGCTGGTCCGCGGCGGACGCCGCCGAAGGACGGGTGCGATTCCAGCGGTTGCGGGACCCGGACTACGCGTTCGAGCGCATCACCGATGCGACGGTGATGGGAGAGCGAGCCAGACCCGACTATCCGTACGCGCCCGATTCGACGATCGCGCACTGGGCGCTGCCGCGGCCGCTCGTGCCGGGAGACTCGGCGGTGATGGAGATCGACTGGCGGGCGCGGCCCTCGACCCTGCCGCGGCGACAGGGGCGCCAGGGACGACGCCTCGACTTCGCGCAGTGGTATCCGAAGGTCGTGGTGTACGACCGGTGGGGATGGCAGGACCACCCGCTCTATCCGGCGGGTGAGTTCTACGGCGAGTTTGCCACGTACGACGTGATGCTCGACCTTCCGCAGGACCAGATCATCGGTGCCACCGGCGTGGTGGTCGAGGGCGACCCGGGATGGGAGCGCGCCAAGGCCGATCCGCGGCTCCGGATCGATTACCAGCGCGGCTGGTACGGGTCACGCGCCCCCGCTCCCGGGCCGGGGTGTGGCGCGGTAGCGACCGGACGCAAGTGCGTCCATTTCCACGCCGAGCAGGTCCATCATTTCGCCTTCTCGCTCAACCCGCGCTACGTGTACGACGAAGGGCGCTACGGCGATGTCGTGGTGCGGGTACTGTACCTGCCGGAGGATAGCGCGACGTGGGGACGGGGGATCGCCGCACGCAACACGGAGGTGGCGCTCGCGTGGCTCGACTCGCTGTACGGAAAGTTTGCCTGGCCGACGCTCACCAACGTGCACCGCATCGAAGGCGGCGGCACCGAGTTCCCGATGATGGTGATGGACGGCTCGGCCGGGCTCGGCCTCATCGTCCACGAAGTCGGCCACAACTACACCATGGGAATCCTCGCGAACAACGAATGGCGCGAGGCCTTTCTCGACGAGGGGTTCACGAGCTTCCAGACGAGCTGGTTCTTCGAGCGGCACGGGAGTCCCTCGGCATACCCGGCTCTCGAGGCCGACGTGCTGATGCTCGACCTCGATCGCTGGAGCGAGCCCGTCTCCATGCCGAGCGAGCGGTTCCGCGACTTCGTCACCTACAACCAGATGGTGTACGACAAGGCACACCTGTTCTACGAGCAGCTGCGTTACGTGGTGGGCGACGAAATGATGCGGCGGATCCTGCGGGCCTACTACGCCCGCTGGAAGCTCAAGCACGTGGACGAGGAGGCGTTCCGCGAGGTGGCGGAGCAGGTCTCGCGGCAGGACTTGAAGTGGCTGTTCGGCCAATGGCTGCACGGGACGCCCTTGATCGATTACTCCCTGAAGCACGTGCAACGAACGCGGCAGGCTGACGGCCGCTGGCTGACGGGTGTCACGATCGAGCGGAAGGGCGACGGCTTCATGCCGGTCGAGATCGGCACGCAGGGCCGAGGAGGGGCGGCCGACACGGTCTATGCCCGCGCGACCGGCCGGCCGGCGCTCGAGCGCATCGAGTTCACGACCCCAAAGCGACCAGGTCCCCTGATGCTCGACCCGCGGGTGCGGGCCCACGACTACAACATGCTGAACAACCGGGAACGGCACGGGCTCCTGGGAGGCACGGGCGCGTGGACGCTGCGGATCGACGATCCGTTCCAGGAGGCCGCACGCCGCGATCGCGGCGTGCGGGGGTTGCTCCCGGTGCTCTGGTCCAACGACTTCGGTGGCGTCACGGTCGGCCTGCGGGAGCGGGCCAACTATCTCGGCGCTTACAACCGCGCCCTGCTGCTCGGCACGGTAGCGACGCGGCGCGGCGCGAGCCCGGCGCTCGGGTTGTACGGCCGCTGGAGCAATCCGATCGGCCAGATCCGGCCGCGCACCGCAACGAGCCTGGCGGCATGGGCCGTCGAGGGTCGTGCGGGGGCCAAGATCCAGGTAGACCATGCCTTGCGGCAGCGTCTCGTGGACGCCGTCGACCCGCACGTGGGATTCGACGCCGTATGGATGGCGACGACCGGCCTGGGATACCTCGATCGCCGGTTGTGGGACGACGCGGGTACGGTGGAGGCTGGGCCGTGGGTGAGCACGACCCGGACCCGGGGCACTACGGTGCGGCGGGCGCGGCTCGGCGCCCATGTGGGCGTCCTGTACTGGAACCCCGGGCCCGGCATCGTCGCCAGCAACCGCTACGACGTCGAGGCGTTCGGCCGTGTCACCGGTGAAGCGAGCGTGCGTAGTCCGTCGTGGGGTGCGCGGCTGTTCGCGGGGGCCTACCTCGGCTCGTCCTATCCCGTGCGGCAGCGGCGCATCTCCATCGCGGGCGCCGATCCGTACGAGACGTTCACGAACCCCTTCCTGCGGAGCCAGGGCGCGTTGCTGGTGCGCCCCGACTTTCATTATCAAGCGCCCGGCGGCGCGAACGTCCGGGGGTTCCGGCCCGACCTGGGTGGGCGCTGGGCGGTGGGGCTCAACCTCGAAGCCACGCCGTGGGTCCTGCGGCGCGATCAGGGTATCTTGCGGAGGTTGGGGTTCGAGGTGTTCGCGGACGGCGGGGTCGTGGACACGACGGTGATCCCGTCGTCGCCGCCGGGGCAGTGGTACACGACGGTATGGGACTTGGGGGTGGGGTTGGTGACGCGCCATCAGGTGAAAGAGCTGGCCTGGACGATGCGCTTCGAGGTGCCGCTGGCGGTGAACCGCTGGGACAATGCCCGGGATTTCGCCCCGGGAGACAAGACCTTCGCGTTCCGCTGGCAGGTCAGCCTCGGGCCCACCTTCTGATGGACACGCGGGCGAGCGACCGGCGCGGTTTCTTCCGCGAGACGTTCGGCCGCCTGCTCCAGGAGGTGCGGGTGCGCACCGAGCAGCGCGTCGCCCCCCGCCGCCACTTCCGCCCGCCGGGCGCGTCGGATGAGCTCGCCTTCCTCGCTTCCTGCACGCGGTGCGGCGACTGCATCGACGTGTGTCCGGTGCACGCGATCGTCAAGGCGCCGCCCGGCGCCGGGCTCGCCGCCGGCACGCCGATGATCGACCCCGGCATCCAGGCGTGCGTCGCGTGCGCCGACATGCCCTGCGCGCACGCCTGCCAGACGGGCGCGCTCGTCCCGCCCGCCGACGGCTGGGCGGGCGTGCACCTGGGGATCCTCGAGCTCGAGCCGGAGCGCTGCATCACGTTCCACGGCGTCCCGTGCGGCGTGTGCGCACGCGCCTGTCCCGTGGGAGAGCGGGCGCTCGCCCTCGACGCCGGCGGCCATCCGATCCTCAAGCCCGAGGGGTGCGTGGGGTGCGGGGTGTGTGTCACGGCGTGCGTCACTTCACCGTCTTCCCTGCGGCTGAGCCTGGTGGCGTCCGTATGAACGAGTGCGGAATGCGGAATGCGGAATGCGGAGTTGAAGTGGGAGGTCGTTCGCCGAGCGACACTCACCGTTACATTCCGCACTCCGCACTCCGCATTCCGCATTGGGAGGGTCCCTGACCGACCTCCCCTACCGCGTCGACAAGCCCTGGGGCCACGAGCTCATCTGGGCAAAGACCAGCCGCTATGTCGGGAAGATCCTGCACATCGAGCCCGGGCACGTCCTGTCGCTGCAGTATCACAACAGGAAGGACGAGTCGATCTACGTGCTGTCCGGGGAGATCGTGCTGCGCATCCAGCAGGGGGAGACCCTGATCGAGCGGCCGCTGCGGGAAGGGGAGACGTTTCACATCACGCCCAAGACCATACACCAGTTCGAGGCCGTCCTGACGACCGACCTGCTCGAGGCCTCGACGCCCGAGATCGACGACGTAGTGCGGCTCAAGGACCGCTACGGGAGGGTGTAAGTGCAGATCATCGTGCCGCTGGCGGGAAAAGGGACCCGGCTGCTGCCGCTCACCAAGCGCGTGCCCAAACCCCTGGTCCGCGTGGCGGGGCGACCAGTCATGGACTACGTGATGGACACGGTGAAAGGCCTGAGCGTCGACGAGTTGATTGTCATTACCGGGCATTTGAAAGAAACCGTCGAGCGCTACATCGTCGAGCACTACCCCATAAAAGCGAGATTCGTCGAACAGAAGACGTTGGATGGCACCGCCGGGGCCATCAATCTCGCGCGACCGTTCGTAAAGGGACCGGTGCTCATCATCTTCGTCGATACGCTGTTCGACGCCGACTTGTCGCTCACGCGGACGAGCGACGCCGACGGCATTCTCTGGGCGAAGGAAGTCGAGGATTATCAGCGGTTCGGCGTGATCGTCACCGACCGGCACGGCTACATGAAGACGATCGTCGAGAAACCCAGTACGCCCGTGTCGAAGCTCGCCAACATCGGGCTGTACTACGTCAAGGACTGGAAGACGTTGTTCGACGGTATCGCGCACGTGCTGGAGCAGCCGCCCGGAAAGGGGGGCGAGTACTATCTCACCGACGCCTTCCAGTACATGGTGGACCGCGGGCGACGGCTGTACACCGCACCGGTGGGTGGGTGGTACGACTGCGGCAAGGTCGAGACGCTGCTCGAGACCAATCGCCACCTGCTCGAGCAGGGGCGGGCCCGCATCCCGCAGGGGCCCTGCCCCCGTTGCACCATCGTGCCGCCGGTCTACATCGAGGACGGCGTGACGATCCACGACGCCACGGTCGGTCCCAACGTCTCGCTCGAGGCGGGGAGCTTCGTCACCGAGAGCGCGATCGCGAACGCGATCGTCGGGCGCAACGTCCGCGTGGTGCGAAGCGCGGTGCGCGATTCGCTGGTGGGAGACGACCAGGTGATCGAGGGGAAGACGATCGAGCGCAGCGTGCTCGACGGAGGCGCGCTGGCCCCGGCATGACCGTGGCCCTGGTGCGGGAGCTGTACCAGTTTAACGCCTGGGCGCAGCGCCGCATCTTCGATGCGCTGGCCGGCCTTCCCGCGGAGCCGTACCAGCGGGACTTGAAGAGCAGCCACGGCGGCATCCACGGCACCCTGTGTCACATTGTCTGGGCCGAGCAGCTGTGGCTCACCCGCTGGCTCGGCGCCCCACCACCCGCAGTGCCCCAGGGACGGGACCTCGGCTCACTCGCAGAGGTGCGGGCCCGGTGGGAGGATGTCGAAACGAAACGGTGCCAGTTCCTCGACGCCTTGACCGAAGCGAAGTTGACCGCGACCCTCACCGTGCAGCCCTCCACGGGCGGCGCGTACATCCATACCTACTTGCAGACGTTGCAACATGCCGTGGATCACTCGTCCTACCACCGGGGTCAAATCATCACGCTGCTGCGACAGCTGGGCCTGAAGCCGCCCAGCACCGGTCTGATCCTGTTCTACCGCGAGCGGGCCACCGGCCGTCAAATTCCTAACTTCTGATTTATCAGCTGGTTGGGACATGTTGACGGTTCACGGGAACCAGACTTACTTACTTACCGTTCAGTAACTAATTACCTGGAGGCACCCGTGTCGCACGCCGTCGTTCCCTCGAAGCGCATCGCCAAGCCGCGCTGGCAGCGTCGCAAAGACGCGCGGCCCGAGGAGCTGGTCGCGGCCGCGCTCGAAGTATTCGTCGAGCGAGGCTATGAGGGCACGACGCTGGCCGACGTGGCCCGTCGCGCCGGCGTCACCAAGGGCACGATCTACCTCTACTTCGAGAACAAGGAAGCGCTGTTCAAGGCCGTGGTGCGGGAGACTATCGTGCCCGTGATCGCTCAGGGCGAAGCGTTGGCGCGCTCCTTCACCGGCAGCGCCCGCGACCTGCTCGAGCAGCTGGTGCGGGAATACTGGCGCTTGGTCGGGGAGACCGCACTCGCCGGCATCCCCAAGCTCATGATGGCCGAAGCGGCAACCTTTCCGGAGCTGACGCGCTTCTACTACGACGAAGTGGTGGTGCGCGGGCAGCGCCTGATGGCGGGCGTGATCGAGCGCGGCGTCAAGAATGGCGAGTTCCGGCCTGTCAACGTCATGCTGGCCGCGAAACTGGCGATGTCGCCGCTGATGCACGCGACGGTGGTGCGCCGGGCCTTCGCCTCGTGCATGCCGGAGGGCTTCAACGTTCAGGCATACCTCGACACTCACATCGACCTCTATCTCCATGGTATCGCGAAGCAGTAGCACCGGGCTGCTCGCCGTGTTCGCAGGGCTCGTGGCCGCTTCGGCCGCGGCGCAAGCGCCGGCGGCGCCCGCGCCATTGCGTCTGTCGTTCGCGGACGCAGTGAGCATGGCCGCGGGGAAGACGCCGGTCGTCGAGCTCGCCACGCTGCGCACCACGGAGGCGGACGCGCGGGTGCGGCAGGCGCGGGCGGCGCTGCTGCCGTCGTTGTCGGGGAGCGGCGCCTGGCTCAATCGCTCGTTCAACTCGCGCTCCATCGGGATCTCGTTCCCCGGCGTGCCGGAGCTGATCGGACCGTTCAACAACTACGACGCCCGCCTCAATGCGGTCCAGACGCTGTTCGACTGGTCGAGTGTGGCGCGGGTGCGAGCGGCCGGCGCGCAGGCCGACGGGAGCCGCGCCGAGCGCGGCGTGACGGTCGAGGGCTCCGTGCTCACGACGGCGCTCGCGTATGTGCGCGCCGTGCGCACGCAGTCGGTGGTCGCGGCCCGGCAGGCGGATTCGGTCATTGCCACCGAGCTGGTCGGGCTGGCCGAGGCACAGCGGGCCGCGGGGGTGAGCCCGGCGATCGATGTGACGCGCGCCCGGGCGCAGCTCGCCACGGCGGAGGGCCTGCTGCTGGTGGCGAGGAACCAGCTCGACCGCGGCCGCATCGACGTGGCGCGCGCGCTGGGCCTCGATGCCGCCACCCCCCTCGCGTTCACGGATTCGCTCGCCCCGTCGCTCGGCGCCGCCGACGTGCCGGTCCGGCGGGACTCGGCCGTCACGGCCGCCCTCGCCAACCGGCCCGAGCTGCG
>QHTK01000014.1 GCA_003220795.1 Gemmatimonadota bacterium
CCTGCATCATCATCGCCTTGTTCGGCGCGCCCCTCGCGATCTCCACCCCGAAGAGCGGCGCGGCGTGGGGCGTGGCCGTGTGCCTCGCCACCACGTTCGTCGATCTCCTGATGTTCCAGCTCTCCAAGGCGGTGGGCGCCGGCGGCGTGCTGCCGCCCAGCTTCGCGGCGTGGGTGCCGAACCTCGCCGTCGGTGCGGCCGCGGTGTGGCTGCTGAAGAACGCGCGGACGTAGACGGTCCAGCAGGCTACCAGTTGAGCATATAGCGCACGCCCAGCTGCATCCGCCAGACGTCGGCTGTGGTTACGACCTTCTGAAATGACTGGGAAATCAACTGACGGCCGACGTTTGCCAACCGGTACGTCGGCGCGCCAGTGGCGTCGACCCCGGCGAAGTTCAGCGGCCGGTTGGTGACGAAGCCCTGGCCGACGCCCCAGTTGTGGTCGAGCAGGTTGGTGACGTTCAGGATGTCGAGCCGGACCTGGAGCCGGTTCGGCTGGCCCGCGATGCTCCGGCCGACGTCCTGGGAGATGCTCAGGTCGGCCCGGTACACCATCGGCAGAAACACCGCGTTGCGCTGCGCGTACCCCCCGCGGCGGTTCCTCAGATACGGGTCCTGTGAAATGAAGGCATCCCACGCCGCCACCTGTTGCGCGGGAGTGTAGATGGTGGTGTCTTTGCCGACGATCACCCTGTTGGAAACGAAGTTCATCTCGCTCGTGTTGCGCGGGATGTAGATCAGGTCGTTGGTCGTCGCGCCATCGCCATTCATGTCGCCGTTGATGACATAGCTGCCGTTGCCGGCGCTGCGCCCCTCGATGTACAGGCCCACGCTCGTCGGGCCGACCCCCGTAAAGTCGTGGCTGTAGGTGGCCGCCCCGAAGAGCCGGGGGCCCGGCGAAAACTGCGAGTACCCCACCGCCGGGGTGTTGGGATTGACCAAGATCGGGTTGCCGGTCCACGAGCCCGACGCAATGGAACCCGCATCCACGGTGTTCCTGCTCACGCCGTAGGTGTAGCCGACCTTCGCAAACCAGCCGTTGCGGAACGCCCGCTCCAGCGAAAACGCGAGGTTCCAGGAGTACCCGTTCCCCTCGTTCGTGAGCACGATCGCATTGTTGACGGCCGAGTAGATCTTGTTCGAGGTCCAGCGCGGGCGGGAGTCGGGGCCGCTGAACGCGGCCTGCACGGCTGGAAGGTTGGCGTTGATGTACGCGATCCCGTTCACGTCCTTGGAATACAGGAACTCGGCGGTGCCCGTCAGCCCCCACGGCAGCCGCTGGTCGACCCCGATGTTGCTGCGCCACAGCTGCGGGAACTTGAAGTTCGGGTCGGTGAGCGCGAGCGCGAACGTCGTCGCCGGCGCGCCGGTGACATTGGCGGGCTTGTGCGCATCGGGGTTCGGGCTGAACGGGAAGGCGGTCGTGGTGTCCGCCTGGATGAAGCCGGTGAGCACGCCGGTGTTCCCGATCTGGTTCGAGATCCACACGTACGCGGGGCGCCCGGTGAAGATGCCCGTGCCGCCCCGAATCTGGGTCTTCTGCTCACCGTGCAGATCGTAGTTGAAGCCCAGGCGCGGCGAGATCAGCAGATTCACGCCGGGGAGGCTGCCGCTGTTGTAGTGCACCGGCGCGCCGCTCGCATCGCGGAACGTCATGGTGTCGGCCACCGCATTGTCGTACGCGGTATTCTTGAACTTGGGGGCGTCGATCCGCAGCCCGCCGGTCAGCGTCAGGTTGGGGATCGGCCGCCACTCGTCCTGCGCGTAGACGCCCGAGTACAGCACATCCAGCGGCTGGACCGGCTCGGCCTGCCCGGGGATATTCGAGTACCCGACCTGGAACCGGCGCAGCCTCACCGGCGACACGGTGCGGCTGGGATTGACAAGGTAGTCGTTGGCGTCGGTGTAGAAGTCGGCGAGCGAGCTGTACACGTAAATGCTCTGCGCTCCCTGGAAGAACACGTTCGTGGAGTGATACTTCTCCACGCTCACACCGAACGTCAGCGAATGCTTCGGCAGGTAGACGGTGTAGTTGTCCTGGAGCTGGTAACTGTGGTAGCGCAGCTGGTTAGCCGGCGTGAACGGCTCGAACCCGAACGTCGTGTAGTTCGTGCCTCCGTTGAGAATCTCCACCTCGGGAAACCACGGCGGGCTGATGTTCTTCCGACTTTCATCGCTCTCATTGTAACCGACGATCAGGTTGTTGGACATGTTGCGGCCCAGGGACGAGTTCCACTCGCCCACGATGGAGCGGATGTTCTCCAGGATTGCGTAGTTCGAGTTCGCGAAGTTCAGGGCATCGAGGCTGCTGCGTCGGTTCCCGAAGCCCAGTGAGGCGGAGTTGGATAGTAGGATATCGGAGCTCGAGTTCAGCAGGTTGTAACGCAGGCTCAGCTTGTTGCGGTCGTTCAGGTTGTAGTCCAACCGCGCGAGGAAGCGCGTCGATGGAACCTTGAAATCGTAGCCCTGATAGGGACCGGTGATATAGTTGAAGTTGGTCTTCAGGTAGCTGCTCAGCGCATCCAGGTCCGACGCGAGGACGCGCGTGAGGCTGCCACCGACGGGTTGGGTGGGGTCGCTCCTGGCCAGAAACGTGGTGCCCGGCAACGTCTGACCGTCGTCCTCGAAGCTGCCGAAGAAGAACAGTCGGTTCCGAATGATCGGTCCGCCGAGGGCCACGCCGATGTCGTGGTACTTGAACGTGCCCGGATTGAACGTGTTCGGGCCGGCGTCGGTGCCGACGAAGTCGTTGTTGCGCGTGTTGTAATACAGCGTGCCCGTGACGTCGTTGGTGCCGCTCTTCGTGACCATGTTGATGCCGGCGCCTACGAAATTGCCCTGACGCACATCGTACGGCGCGACGTTCACCTGGAGCTGCTGTAGCGCGTCCAGCGAAACGGGCGCCACGCCGGTGCGGTCGCCGGGCTGCCCCGCCAGCCCGAACGAGTTGTTGAAGTACGAGCCGTCGATCGTCATGTTGTTCAGCCGGTTGTCCTGGCCGGCGAACGAGAACCCGAAGGACATCGGACTGTACTGCGGCGTGAGCCGGAGGAGGTCCTCGATCCGACGGCTGATGGTCGGCAGGTGGGCGATCTGCGCGGTGGAGATGGTCGTCGCGGCCCCCGTGCGCTCGGCGCTGAACACGGGGTTGCTCGTGGCCGTCACGGTGACGGGCTCCAACTCCAGCGTCGCGCGCGTCAACGCGAACCGCAGATCGGCGGTCCCCCCCAGCGTCAGCTGAATCTGGTCCTGCACCTCCTGTCGATAGCCGACCAGCGCGACACGCACGCGATACGGCCCGCCCACGCGCATGCCGGGGATGGTAAACCTGCCGTCCGCCCGCGTAACCGCGGCGTATGCCGTTCCCGACGGCCCGTGTAGCGCGACGACGCGCGCCCCTTCCAGCGGGGCGCCAGAGGAGTCAGTCACGACGCCGGCGATAGCCGCGGTCGTGACACCCTGGGCGTCGAGTGCCGCCGGGCCCGCGACCGTCACCGTTGCGAAGAGCACACAAGTTCTCAACAACCGGACGAATGTCTTCATCACGCGTCTCCAGAGGGATTCGATTGCAACGGGGTGGTCAGGGCGCGGTAAATGTGTCCCGCCCCCCAAACATCGTCAAGCAATGTCGAGCAACGTTGCTGTCACCGCCGGGCGAACCGCCGCCACAGGACGTAGGCGGGAATCCCGAGCAGGATCACGCCCACGTCGAGCCAGAAGAGCACGGGCTCCGAAACGAGATAGTTGCCCAGGATGAACAGGGCGCCCAGCAAGAACAACGCAGGGACGACCGGATAGCCCCAGGTGCGATAGCGCCCCGCCACGGCGGGCACCCGGCGCCGCAGCACGAACACCGCCGCCACCGCGAGCGCGTAGAACGGCCAGATCCCGATGATGAACTGATCGGCGAGCTCGGTGAACTTTCGCACCAGCACGAACAGCGCTCCGAGACACCCGGCGAGCACGATCGCGCCGGTCGGCGCCCCCGTGCGCGGATCGACCCGCGCGATCGCCTTGGGAAACACGCCGTCCTCCGCCATCGCGAAGAAGATGCGCGGGGCGGTCATCATCGAGCCGTTGAGCGTGCCGAACGTGCTCACCGCCACCGCCGCCGAGACGGCGACCAGGCCGGCCGGGCCCATGAGCATGCGGGCCACGTCGGCCGCCACCAGCTCCGCCCCCTTCATTTGTTGGACCGGGATCAAGTGCAGGTAGACGAGGTTGGCCGCGAGGTACAGCGCCACGACCGAGCCCGTGCCGATGAACATGGCGCGGGGGAGATTGCGCTCCGGGTTTTTCACTTCCCCACCGACGAACGCGAGATCGCCCCAGCCGTCGTAGGCCCAGAGGATCGCCACCATCGCGAGCAGGAAGGGCGACAGCCCCACGGAGGCTCGTTGGGCCAGCATGGTACCGGGCCCGAGGCCGTGGCCACCTCCGAGAGCGAATCCCAGCAGGACGAGTGCGGTCAGCGCGCCCACCTTGAGCGCCGTGCTCACGTTTTGCAGGATCGCGGCGCGATGGATGCCCACGTAGTTCACCACGGCCACCACGCCGACAAACACAGCGGCCAGGAGCTGCTCGGCGCGCACCGTTTGCCCCGCCAGGGTCAGCGCCGGCGCCGCGGGGTCGAGTCCCAGGACCCGCAGGGTGT
>QHTK01000052.1:0-461 GCA_003220795.1 Gemmatimonadota bacterium
TGGTCCTTCCACTTCTCGTCGATCACGGTCAGCATGACGTGGGACAGAGCCTGGGCACCGATGTTGACGGCCCCGACCTTCGTCTCGATCTCCTTGAAGTGGTCGAGCTTGGCCTGAAACGCCTCGCGTCCCGCCTGCTGCGCCGCCTGCACGAGCTCGTCGCGGTTGCGGACCTTCGCGGGATCGGTGACGCCCGGGACCGAGATCAGGAACTTCAGCAGGAACTCGGTCTCGATCAGCTCGCGGTCCCACTGGTACGCATCCTTGGCGGTGCCGATCAGCTCGTCCGCCAGCTCCGCGACGGCCTGCTCGACCATCCGCAGGGCCTCGGCCTTGAGCTCTTCCCCGCCCTCGAGCGCGAACAGCCGTAGCGAGTAGATGACCTCCCGCTGCTGGTTCATCACGTCGTCGTACTCGAGGAGCTTCTTGCGTGCCTGGAAGTTCTGCAATTCGACGCGCTT
>QHTK01000052.1:590-61401 GCA_003220795.1 Gemmatimonadota bacterium
GTGCCGCTCGGTGCCCACGATCACGAGGCCGCACGGTGGATCGTCGTTGCAGCCGAGTCGCTTGATCTCCTCAGCAGGCAGGTCGGGCCGCTCGATCTGCTGGCCGAACGGCGCCTGGTGCGCCGTGATCCCGCAGACCTGACATTTCTTCACTCCGGGGCCGAGTTTGATGTCGGTGCCCCGCCCCGCCATGTTGGTCGCGATGGTGATGGCGCCGGGCTGTCCCGCCTGCGCCACGATCTCGGCCTCCCGCTCGTGATACTTGGCGTTCAGCACCTCGTGACGGAAGCCGCGCCGCTTCAGCATGCGCGAGAGGGTCTCCGACACGTCGACGTTGACGGTGCCCACCAGGACCGGCAGTCCGCGCTTGTGTTGCCGCTCCACCTCGTCGAGGATCGCGTTGTACTTCTCGCGCCGCGTCTTGTAGATGAGGTCGTGCTTGTCGATGCGCCGCACCGGGCGGTTGGTCGGGATCACCATCACGTCGAGCTTGTAGATCTCCCAGAACTCCCGCTCTTCGGTCTCCGCGGTGCCGGTCATGCCGGCGAGCTTGTGGTACATCCGGAAATAGTTCTGGATCGTGATGGTGGCGAGGGTCTGGTTCTCCTCGCGGACGGCCACGCCCTCCTTCGCTTCCACCGCTTGATGCAGCCCGTCGGACCAGCGGCGCCCATGCATCAGGCGGCCGGTGAATTCGTCGACGATGAGCACCTGCCCGTCCTGCACCACGTACTCCACGTCCTTCTCGTACAGCGCATGGGCCTGCAGCAGCTTGTGGATGATGTGCAGCGTCTCGCTCTTCTGCGCGTATTCGGACTCCACGACCCGCCGCCGCTCGACCTTCTCCTTGGCTGAGAGCGCCTCATCGTGATCGATTTCGTGCACCGCATGCGAGATGTCGGGCACGACGAACAGCGTCGGGTCCTGCGGTGACATCGTCTCGACGCCCTTGTCGGTGAGATGGACCGAGCGGCCTCGCTCGTCCATCACGAAGTAGAGATCGTCCTCGACGTCCCGCATCTTCTGGTCGCGGGCCGGGAGCTTGCGGTCCGCCAGGCGGTCGAGCTCCACGCGCTGCACCGCGGACTTCACACCCGTCTCCTGGAGCAGCTTCATGAGCTTCTTGTTCTTCGGCATCCCGAGCTGCGCCTTGTAGAGCAGCACGGCGGCGTCGTACACGGTCTTCTCGTCGGCGAGCAGCGGCTCGGCCTTCGCGATGAGGTCGTTGACGACCGCCGTCTGTTTGCGCACGAGCTGGACGACCTGCGCGTTGTACAGCGCGTACTTCTCGTTGGACTCCGTGCCGACGGGACCCGAGATGATCAGCGGGGTGCGTGCCTCATCGATCAGGATCGAGTCGACCTCGTCGATGATCGCGTACGCATGCCCGCGCTGGACGCGGTGGTCCGGCGAGATCACCATGTTGTCGCGCAGGTAATCGAAGCCGAACTCGTTGTTCGTGCCGTAGGTGATGTCGCACAGGTAGGCCTGCCGCCGCTCGGGCGAGCCGGGCTCGGTATCGTCGATGCAGCCGACGGTGAGGCCGAGCCACGTAAACAGGTGGCCCATCCACTGCGAATCGCGCCGCGCGAGGTAGTTGTTGACCGTGACGAGGTGGGCCCCCCGTCCGGCGAGCGCGTTCAGGTACAGCGGTAGCGTGGCCACGAGGGTCTTGCCCTCGCCCGTCGCCATCTCGGCGATCCGGCCCTGATGCAGCACGATGCCACCGATCAGCTGCACGTCGTAGGGAACCATGTCCCAGGTGAGCTCGTGCGCCGTCACGACCACCTTACTGCCCAGCAGCCGCCGGCATGCCTCGCGCACTGTGGCGAAGGCCTCCGGGAGGAGCTCATCCAGCGCATGTTGCACCGCGCTGGCGAGCGCCTGCTCCGCCTTGCCGAGCTGATCGGACAGGCGCAGCCGCTCCTCGGCGTCGGGGCAGTCGTGCTTGGCGCGCCGCAGCCGCTCGACCTCCGCCGCGAGCGCACCCGTGCGCTCCGCGATACGGGCGCGGAACGCGGGCGTCTGGGCCCGGAGGTCGGCGTCGGACAGATCCTTGAGCCGCGTTTCGTGGCCGTGGATCGCGTCGACCAGCGGTTGGATCCGCTTGAGCTCACGCTGGAAGCGCGTGCCGACGAGCTTGGTGACGAGCTGTTTGAACATCAGTCCTCTAACGATACAACCCGCGCGCGGCGATATAGTCGCGCACCGCGTCGGGGACGAGATACCGGATCGATCCGCCGCGCCGCACCCGCTCCCGCAGCATCGTCGCCGAGATCGCGACGCTCGGCACCTCGATCACGCGCCCGATCAGCGGGTGGCGCGGCACGGTGGCGCCGGGGCGCGCGAACACCACGAGCTCGGCGAGCCCCGGGAGCGCCTCGACCTCGTGCCAGCTCGAGAGCTCCTCCGCCGCGTCCGCCCCCAGAAGTAACGTGAAACGGTTCCCCGGCTCGCGCCGCGCCAGCGCCTGGAGCGTCCGGACCGTGTAGGACGGCGGGGGTAACGTGAGCTCGATGCGCTCGACGCCGAGGCGCGAATTGCCCGCGACGGCCAGGTCGAGCATCTCCGCGCGCTGTTCGGGCGTCGCCCCATGCGCCGCCCGCTTGAACGGCTGCTCGCGCGCTGGCACGAACCGCACGGTCGCGCCGAGCTGCTCGGCCGCCGCCTCCGCCACGATGAGATGCCCGAGATGCACCGGGTCGAACGAGCCGCCGAACAGGGCCTTCACGCAGGCTCAGGACGGCGCGGGCGCCGACGCCGTCCCGCCGCTCGCGTCGGCCGGGCAGGTCTTCTCCAAACCGGCCGCCTGCGGATAGAAGCGGCGCAGGTGGGTGCACGTCTCCTTCAATTCGTCCGCGTAATGGATCGCGCGATAGATCTCGACCAGGCGCATCAGCGCGTCGGGTACGCGTGACGTCCCCGGGTAGCTCGCGATCACGTCCTTGAAATAGATGATCGCGGAATCGTAGGCGTGCACCCCGAAGTGCTTCAGATAGAACATCCCGTTCTTGTAGTCCTTCTCCGCGAACCACTCCCGCAACTGTTGCACGTGCTGCTGGGCGCGCGCCGCCGCCGATGTGCCGGGGTACCGCCCGGCCAGCTCCTGGTAGATCGCGAGCGCCGATTGGCCGTAGGTGGGATCGAGCTCGGGACGCCGCCACAGCCGTAAATTGGCGTCACCCGCCCGCAGCAGAGCGAGGGGCGCGTAGTCGCTCGTGGGATACTGGTCCGCCACCTGGCGGAACTCGTGGGCGGCCTGGACTTTGTCCCCGGTCTGGAAGAAGCACTCCGCAAGATAGTAGTGCACCTCCGCCAGCTCGGGTTGGGTCGGGCCGAGCTCGAACGACAGGCGCCGCAGTGACACCGTCGCGTGCGTGCAATCGCCGCGATGGAAATCCCGACGCGCGCGCGCCAGCTCGACGTCGGGCTGCGACGCCGGCGTCAGCTTCGGCCCGTGACCACACGCCGCCAGAGCGGCTAAGGCGATCAGGCGGAGTTGCGCCATCGTCCTCACGGTTTCCCTTACGGTTTCGGGGGGGTGGTCGACGGCGCGTCGGCCTTGCCCAGCGCATTGATCTTCTCATGCGCCCGCTGGGACAGGGTGTCCCCGGGGCGGCCGCCCGACAGCACCTGCTGGTAGTTGTCGAGCGCGTCCGGGATGTCACCTTGCGCGAGCTTCACGTCACCCAGGCCCAGGAACGCGCCGCGCACGACTTCCGGGGGTGAGCCCGGCGCCGAGGCGCGCCGAAACCAGTCCTCGGCCTCGGTGGGCTTGCCGTCGGCGAGCAGGCGCTGGCCCTCGACCAGGGCGCACAGCCCCAGCCCTTCCCGCGCTCCCTCGGTGACCGCCGGCTCGTGCTGACGGCGGATCACGCTCTCGAACGCGGGCACAGCGGTGCTGCACGCCCGCGCCCGCACGGCGGCCATACCGTACACGAAGAGCAGAGAATCCGCGCTGCGGGCGTTCGCCGCCGCGGCCACGGCACTCGGCAGCAGCGCGAGCGCCGCGCCCGTGTCACCGCGCTCCGCCGCATCCAGGGCGGCGAGCCGGGTGTACCTGCCCAGCGGCCGGCTCGGCGACACCGTGCGCAGCCCCTGGAGCGCGTTCGCCGCTGCGTTGCGGTCGTTCCCCGTGAGCGCGGCGCGCACCAGCCGCTCGAGCCCGTCGGCGGCTTCGGCCGCGCGCGAACGGTCCTCCTGCCCCAAGGCGACGTATTGCGCGACGGCGAGGGCATACTCGCCGGTGTGCAGCGCGGCGGCGCCCGCCTTGGCGGACAGGTCCGCGCTCCCCGGGTGCGCCTTCAGTCCCAGCTGGTATTCCGCCAACGCGTTGCGGTATTCTCCCGCCGCGTACGCGCGGTCGCCCAGCTCTTCGTGATCGGCCGCACTGCGCGAGCAGGCCCATATCAGCACGAGGCTCGCGACCCCCAACGGTCTCACGGCTTCTTCCTCTTGCCACCCCTGCCCTTTGCGGCAGGCGGCAGCGAGTCTGAGCGCGAGGGATCGTCGGCGCCCACCGCCGCCACTCCCGTGTCGTTCCGGGCCAACATAGCGAGATACGCCTCCACGCGCGGATCCTCCGGCCGCCGCTCACGGCACGCTTCCCACACCTGCTTCGCCCCGAGCCCGTCGCCCGCGAGGTAACACGCCAGGCCCAGCATCGCGGCGGCATCCAGGTACGTCGGGCGCGCCCGCACGATGATCTCGAAATGCTCCCGCGCGTCGAGCGCGCGGCCCGCGTGCAGCAGCATCCGCCCCAGCTTATACCGCAGGTCGTGAAAGGCAGGTCCGAGGGCGAGCGCCGCGTGATACTGGTCGATCGCCTGCGGCAGCGCCCCGGCCTCGTCGTAGGCGTCGCCCAGCGCGGCGTGCTGGTTCGCGAGCTTGGCGGCCACATGGGCCGGCAGCCCCTGACGCGACTCGCCTCCCACCTGAGCCGCCCGCCGGAACGCCACGTCCGCCTCGGCCTCGCGCCCCAGCTCGTTCAGCACGATGGCCCGATGGATGAGCGCCTCGATGTAGCGGGCATTCAACGCCAGCGCCCGGTCGAGCTGGGCGAGGGCCTGCTCCTGCTGGCCGACGAGCGAGTACGACAATCCCAGCAGGTGATGCGCGTCGGCGAACGCCCGCCCGCTGGCGACGACTTCCTCCAACAGGTGGATGGCGCCGTAGTAGTCCTGGAGCTCGAAGCGCTCGCGGGCCTGGGCCACGAGGTGCTCAGGACTGACGTCCATGGACCTCCTCGTACCACCGCACGAAGTGTGGGATCCCCTCCTCGATGCCGATCTTAGGCCGGTAGCCGAGCTCGCGCTCCGCGCGCCGCAGGTCGGCCGCCGTGAGCCGCACGTCCCCCGGCTGGTCGGCGTGCCGCTCGATCCGCACGCTGCGCCCCAGGGTCCGTCCGATCAGCTCGATCAGCCGGTCCAGGCGCACGCGCGCGCCGCCGCCGATGTTGAGCGGTTCGGACCGTCCGCCCGTGCGGGGACGGGCGGTCCACTCCACCGCGGACAGGACCCCGTTCACGCAATCCGTAATATAGGTATAGTCGCGCTCGCTGGACCCGTCGCCGTGCATCCGCACGGGCTGGCCCTGCGCGATCAGGCTCGTGAAGCGATGGATCGCCAGGTCGGGACGCTGGCGTGGGCCGTAGACGGTGAAGAAGCGCAGGCAGGCGATCTGCATTCCGTACAGGTGGGCGAACGCGTGCGCCATGAGCTCTCCGGCGCGCTTGCTCGCGGCGTACGGCGAGATCGGCCAGACCGCCGGGGCGTCTTCGGCGAACGGCGCGGGGGTCGCGTCGCCGTACACCGACGACGACGACCCGAATACGACCCTGCCGATGCCGGCGCGCCGCGCGGCCTCGAACACGCGGACCGTGCCGGTCACGTTCGCTTCACTGTAGGATGCCGGATTTTCGAGTGAGGGCCGCACCCCCGGCCTGGCGGCCAGATGCAGCACGACGGCCATCTCCTCGAGGGGCAGCGGGTCGCGCGCCACATCCGCTTCGACGAAGCGGAACCGCCGCTCGCGCCGCAGCGCGGCGAGGTTGCGCTCCTTCATGGCACGCGGGTAGAAGGGATCGAAGTTGTCGACCCCGACGACTTCGTCCCCCCGCCGGACCAGCGCCTCGCACACGTGGGAGCCGATGAACCCCGCGGCCCCGGTGACCAGGATCCGCAGGCTCACTTGCAGACGAGCGTGCGGAAGTACTCGATGGTGCGCTGCAGCCCCTCGTCGAGCGAGATCCGGGGCTCCCAGCCGAGGGTTGCCCGCGCGCGCGCGATGTCCGGCTGGCGGACCTTGGGGTCATCGATGGGGAGCGGCCGCTCCACGATCGGGCTGCGGCTGCCGGTGCGCCGCAGCACGAGCTCGGCGAGCTGCCGCACGGTGAACTCCTTGGGATTGCCGATATTGGTCGGGTCGGCGTCGCCCCGCTCGAACAGCCGCACGATCCCGTCGATCAGGTCGTCCACGTAGCAGAACGAGCGCGTCTGCGAGCCGTCGCCGTACACCGTGAGCGGCTCGCCCCGCAATGCCTGCACGATGAAGTTCGACACAACGCGGCCGTCGTTGGGTCGCATGCGCGGGCCGTACGTATTGAAGATCCGTACGATCCGCGTATCGAGACCGTGAAAGCGGTGGTAGGCCATGGTGATGGCCTCGGCGAAGCGCTTGGCCTCGTCGTAGACCCCGCGCGGGCCCACGGGGTTCACGTGACCCCAGTAGCTCTCGGGTTGGGGATGCACGAGCGGGTCGCCGTATACTTCGGAGGTCGAGGCGAGGAGAAAGCGGGCCCGCTTCGCCTTGGCGAGACCCAGCGCCTTATGCGTGCCGAGCGAGCCGACCTTCAGGGTCTGGATCGGCAGCTCAAGGTAGTCGACCGGGCTGGCGGGACTGGCGAAATGGAGCACGCCGTCGAGCGGTCCCTGGACCTCGATGAAGTTGGTGACGTCGTGCAGCACGAACTGAAAATCGCGCTGGTCCCGCAGGTGAGCGACGTTGGCCGGGGCGCCGGTGACGAAGTTGTCCATCCCCACGACGCGATGACCCTGCCCGAGCAACCGGTCGCACAGGTGCGAGCCGAGAAAACCCGCGGCCCCCGTTACGAGGACGCGCATGCCAGCGGGCGGCCGATGCTGTCGTAGGTGAACCCCAGCCGGGCGAGGCGGGCCGGATCGTAGAGATTCCGGCCATCGACGATGAGGGGCCGGGTGAGCAACTGCTTCATCTTCGCGAAGTCGGGATTGCGATACTCGAGCCACTCGGTGACGATCGCCAGCGCCGCGGCGCCCTGCAGGGCGTCGTACGCCTGCGCGGCATAGGTCACCCGATCGCCGAGGTAGCGGCGCGCCGTGTCGAGGGCCGCGGGATCGTGCACGCGCACCTTCGCGCCGGCACATAACAGCTCCTCCACCAGGACGAGCGCCGGGCTCTCGCGCACGTCGTCGGTTTCCGCTTTGAAGGCGAGTCCCCAGATCGCGAACGTCTCGCCCTCCAGGTCGCCGTCGAAGTGGCGCTGCAGCTTTTCGAACAGCACCCGCTTCTGCCGATCGTTCGCGAGCTCGACCGCCGCGAGAACGTCGAGCGACACTGCTTTCGTCGCAGCCGTCCGCAGCAGTGCTTTGACGTCCTTCGGGAAGCAGGAGCCGCCGTAGCCGGGCCCGGGGAACAGGAAGGCGGAGCCGATCCGCCGGTCGGTTCCGATGCCCTTGCGAACGTGCGTCACGTCCGCCCCGACGGTCTCGCACAGGCGGGCGATCTGGTTCATGAACGAGATGCGGGTCGCGAGCATCGCGTTGGCCGCGTACTTCGTCATCTCCGCCGACGGGATGTCCATGAAAATGATCGGGTTGCCGGTGCGCACGAACGGGGCGTAGAGCTCGCCGATCACCTGGGCCGCCTCCGGGGAATCCACGCCCACGATCACGCGGTCCGGCTTCATGAAATCCTCGACGGCGGCGCCCTCCTTGAGGAACTCTGGGTTGGAGCACACCCGGAACGGCACGCTCGTGTGTTTCGCCACCTCCGCCCGTACCAGCTCCGACGTGCCGACGGGAACGGTACTCTTGGTGACGACGATCTTCGAGCGATTCATGTGCCGCCCGATGGCCCGGGCCACGTCCAGCACGTGCTGCAGGTCGGCAGAGCCGTCCTCGTCGGGCGGGGTCCCGACCGCGATGAAGACGATATCCGAACGCTCGATCGCTCCGGGCACGTCGGTCGTGAACTGGAGGCGGCCACCGCGCTGGTTGCGCGTCACCAACGGCTCGAGCCCGGGCTCGTAAATCGGCAGCTGGTTCTGGCGCAGCTGCGCGATCTTGCGCTCGTCGACGTCGGCGCAGATCACATCGTTGCCCGTCTCGGCGAGACACGCCCCGACCACGAGCCCCACGTACCCCGTGCCGATGACGGCGACGTTCATACGCCCTTCCCGCGGCCGCCGGCGAGGGCGTTCCGCGTGTCCACGACGACGCGGGCGTGCCGCGCCACGAGGCCGTAGTCCACATCGGAGTGATCGGTCACGATGAGGACGCAATCGGCACCCTTGAGCACCTCGGGGGTGAGCGGCACCGACTTCAATTCCAGGTCGTCGTCCTTGAGCCCCGGCACGTGAGGATCGTGGTACTCGACGATCGCGCCGTGCCGCCGCAGCAGGCGGATCACGTCCAGGGCAGGACTCTCGCGGATGTCGTCGATATTCTTCTTGTAGGCCACGCCCAGCACGAGCGTGTGGCTGCCGCGCACGGCCTTGCTCTGCTCGTTGAGGCGGTCGACCGCGCGGGCCACCCAGTACTCGGGCATCGCCGCGTTGATCTCCCCCGCCAGCTCGATGAAGCGCGTGCGGTAGTTCAAGGTGCGCATCTTCCAGGCGAGGTAGTGCGGGTCGAGCGGGATGCAGTGCCCGCCCACGCCGGGGCCGGGCGTGAATTTCATGAAGCCGAACGGCTTCGTGGCCGCGGCGTCGATCACCTCCCACACGTTGACGCCGAGTTTGTCGCACACGATCGCCATTTCGTTCACGAGCCCGATGTTCACGCTGCGAAACGTGTTCTCGAGGATCTTGACCAGCTCCGCCGCTTCGGTGGAGGACACCGGAACCAGTCGCTCGATCGCCGGCCCGTAGATCTCGAGCGCGACCCGGCGGCACGTGTCGGTGATCCCGCCGACGACCTTGGGCGTGTTGCGCGTGTTCCACTTCGGGTTCCCCGGGTCCACCCGCTCCGGGGAGAACGCGAGGAAGAAGTCCTCACCGACTTTGAGGCCCGTGCCCTCGAGCGCCGGCAGCATCAGCTCCCGCGTGGTGCCGGGGTAGGTCGTGGACTCGAGCACGATGAGCTGCCCGCGCCGCAGCGACTGTTTCACGGAATTCGTCGCGGCGAGCACGTAGCTCACGTCGGGATCCTTGGTCTTCGAGAGCGGCGTGGGCACGCAGATCGAGACGACGTCGGGCTCGCGCAACCGCGAGAGGTCGGTGGTCGCCGCGAACTTCCCCGTCTTGGCGAACCCCGCCACCTCCGCGCTCGAGACATCCTGGACGTGCGAGCGCCCCGCCCCGAGTGCGTCCACCACGGGCTTACTGACGTCGAAGCCCAGTACGCGGAAGCCGACGCGCGCGAATTCCATCGCGAGCGGCAGCCCCACGTAGCCGAGCCCGACGATGCCGATGAGCGCGGAGCGGTCCTGCGCCTTCGCGATCAGGATGTCCGCCGTGGACTTGGCCGTGGCCGTCGTCATAGGCTCACCGGAGTCCCGCCGGCGGCGAGTGAGCGCGTGGCGGCTTCGAGCACGCGCACCACGCGCACGCCATCCGTGACGTCCGCCCGCGGGGCCTCGCCGTCGCGCGCAACGCGGACAAAGTGGCCCAGCTCGGCCGCGAGCGGCTCGATGTTCGGGATCTTGGGGATGAAGATATCGCCCTCGCGGATCGCCAGGCTCTCTCCGTACGAGCCGTACTCGGGTGGGCGATCCACGCCTTTGTCGTAAATCCGCAACTTCTCGCGCGGCTCCATGTCGTCGAACACTACCATCTTTTTCGCCCCTACCACGGTCAGCTTTCGTTCCTTATGGGGGTCGAGCCAGGAGAGCTGCACGTGGGCCAGGACGCCGCTCGCAAATTCCATGGTGAGGAAGACTACGTCTTCCACGCCCGGCTGGAGGTAGCTCCGCCCCTGTGCCGCGACCCGGATTGGCTGGTCGTCAAGCAAGTACAGTGCCATTGATACGTCGTGCGGCCCGAAGCTCCAAAGCGCGTTCTCGTCGGCGCGCACCTGCCCGAGGTTGACGCGCAATCCATAGAGATAGAAGATCTTACCAAGCTCCCCCTGGCGCACCAAGGCCCGCAGTCGCTCCACCGCCGGATGGAAGACGAGCAGGTGACCCGCCGCGACGGGCACCTTTCGCTCCGCCGACGAACGGGCGACTGCTTCCGCATCACGCACGCTCAGCGCGAAGGGCTTCTCCACCAGGCAGGGCTTGCCGGCCGCGATGCACTGCAGCGCCAGCTGGGCGTGCGTCGTGGCCGGCGCCGCGACGATGACCGCATCCACGCGAGCCAGCAGATCGACCAGCTCGCCCGTGACATGCGTCACCGGGTACTGCCGCGCCACGCGCTCCCGCACCTTGGGGTCGCGGTCGCATACCGCCGTCAGCTCGGCGTCCGGGAGCGTGGCGACCGTGCGGACGTGGTTCCGGCCCCACGCGCCCGCGCCGACGACGCCGAGCTTCAGGCGGCTCACCGATAGAACCCGCGGATCGCGTCGATCACATAATCGAGCTGCTCGCCAGAGAGCTCCGGATAGACCGGCAGTGAGAGCACCTCGGCGGCCGCCCGCTCCGCCTCCGGGAGCGCGCCGCGCTTGTAGCCCAACTCGCTGAAGCAGTTCTGCAGGTGCAGCGGCACCGGGTAGTAGATCGCGGTGCCGATCCCCTTGCTCTTCAAGTGCGCCTGGAGCGCGTCGCGTCGCTCGACCCGCACCGTGTATTGATGGAAGATGTGCTCGTTGCAGCTGTCCACGGCCGGCGTCATCACCGGGGTCAGTCCCGCCAGGCCCTGCGTGTAGTACGCCGCGTGCTCGCGCCGCCGCGCGGACCAGGCGGCGAGGTACGGCAGCTTAGCGAGCAACACCGCCGCCTGGAGTGTGTCGAGTCGCGAGTTGGTTCCCACCTCGTCGTGGTGGTACTGCTTCGCGCCGCCATGCAGCCGCAGCTTGCGCAGCCGTTCGGCCAGCCTCTCGTCCGACGTGACCATCATGCCGCCGTCGCCCCACGCGCCCAGATTCTTGCTCGGGAAGAACGAAAACCCCGTCACCCAGCCCAACTCACCAGCCATGCGCCACTGGCCGTCCACGCGGCGCCGGGCACCGATCGCTTGCGCGGCGTCCTCAATGATCGGCAACCCGCTGGCGGCGGCGATCGGGAGCAGCCGCTCCATCGCGACCATCTGACCATACAGATGCACCGGAACGACGGCACGGGTTCGGGGTGTGATCGCGGCCGCGACGCGGGTGGGGTCGAGGTTGAAGGTCTCAGGCTCGATGTCGACGAACACGGGCGTGCCACCCGCGTTGTGGATCGTGCCGGCGGTCGCGAAGAAAGTGAACGGTGTCGTGATCACCTCGTCGCCGGGGCGGAGCTGCACCGCCTTGAGCGGGAGTAGGAGCGCATCGGTCCCGCTGGCGCAGGCGATGGCGTGCTGTGCCCGCGCCAGCCGCGCGATCTCCCGTTCGAGCTGCGCCACGGCAGGGCCCATGACGAACTGCTGCGACTCGACGACCGCCTGCACGGCGGGAAGCACGCTGTCCTTGATGGCGCGGTATTGCGCCACGAGATCCAAGAGGGGCACGTTCACGGGGTTGGTATCCTTCGAGGGGGCAACAATTTATCAGGGGCGGCGCGGCGGGGCAATCGGGCGCAGCGCCCCGTTCGACTCGGCGTAGGTCGCACCGCAAACCGCGCACGCGCTCCGCCCGCCCGCCACCACGAGCCGCTCCCCGCACTGGCACATCCACCCGACGCGCCGCGCCGGCACGCCCAGCATCAAGCCAAACGCGGGAACGTCGGCGGTGACGACGGCGCCCGCGCCGATGAAGGCGTACTCGCCCAGGGTCACGCCGCACACGATCGTCGCGTTGGCGCCGATCGAGCTGCCCCGCTTTACGAGGGTCTTGCGGTACTCGTGTTTGCGGGAGACGTGGGCGCGAGGGTTCAGGACGTTGGTGAACACGCAGGACGGTCCGCAGAACACGTCGTCTTCGAGCACCACGCCTTCGTAGATCGAGACATTGTTCTGAATCTTCACGTTGTTGCCGATCCGCGTCCCGGGCATCACCACGACGTTCTGGCCCAGGCTGCAGCGCTCGCCGATCACGGCGCCGGGCATCACGTGGCAGAAGTGCCAGATCTTGGTGTCCCTGCCGATCTGGGCGCCTGCGTCGACGTAGCTCGATTCGTGGACGAAGTAGTCGGGCACTAGCCGACCACCTTCACCTCGAGCTCCAGCTCCACGCCCATCTTCTTGGCCACGGTCTTGCGGACGTGCTCGATGAGCTTGAGCACGTCGCTGGCCGTGGCGGGGCCGGTGTTGACGATGTAGTTCGCGTGCAGGGACGACACCTGCGCGCCGCCGATCGTGAACCCCTTGAGCCCGGCCTCGTCGATGAGCGCGCCGGCCGTCCGCGGGCCCCCGGGGTTCTTGAACACCGAGCCGCAGCACGGCTGATCGAACGGCGTCCCCGCCTTGCGCCAGCGGAGCAGCTTCCCCTGCAGCTCCTTCAGCTTGGCGGGCGGCTCCTCGATCAGCGCCAGCTTGGCCTCCAGCACGATTACGGTTCCCAGGTTGGACGACCGATACTTGTACGAGATCTGCTTGCGCGGCAGCTGCTTGACCTTGCCTTTGGCGTCCATCACGGTGGCTTCCGTCACGACTTCGGCGAACTCCGCGCCGTGGCAGCCGGCGTTCATGTAGACGCCGCCCCCCACCGTGCCCGGAATGCCGATGAAGCGCTCCACGCCGGCGAACCCCGCTTCGGCCGTGCGTCGCGCCAACAGCGGCGTCGGCAGGCCCGCGCCCACGATCGCGGTGGCGCCCTTCATCTCGAACCGGTCGAGCCCCTTGCCGCAGCGGATCACGACGCCGGGGTAGCCGGTGTCCTTGACGAGCAGGTTCGAGCCCAGCCCGAGGACGAACCACGGCAGCCCGCGGCTCTGGGCGAGGTCGAGCGCCTTGACCACATCGTCGGCGTCGGCGGGCAGCACCAGGTACCGCGCCGGCCCGCCGATGCGGTACGTGGTGTAGCGCGCCAGGGGCTCGTTCTCGAGGACGCGCCCGCGGAATTTGACTTTGGGCGCGGGCGGCGGCGCCGCCGCGGGCGCCCGCTTGGGCGGCGCCTTCGCCGCCGTCTTCGCCTTGGCTACGCCTTCGCGACCGGCGCGCGGCTTGCCGTCGGCGGCTTTGCGGCCTCGCGCGGCTGCTTTTGAGTGCTGGTTCTTTCGTGCCATTCTTGAAGACTCCTCACGCTGCCCGTACGGCTGCGCAGAGCGATGATCGCGTCACAAGCGGCGCTCGCCGCCGACATCGTGGTGGTGTAGGGCACACGGTGCATGAGCGCCGCGCGCCGCATCGCGTAATCGTCCGCCTGCGTGAACTTGCCGAGCGGCGTGTTGATCAGCAGCTGGACCTCTCCCGACACGATCAGGTCGATCGCGTTGGGCCGCCCCTCGTGCACCTTCGCCACCCGCTCGGCCGGCACACCGCGCGCCCGCAGGTACTTCTCGGTCCCCTCCGTGGCCACGATCCGGAACCCCATCTCGTGAAAGCGACGGACGATCGGGACCACCGTCGGCTTGTCCGAGTCGTTCACCGTCACGAAGATCGCTCCCTCGAGCGGCAGGCTGCCGTCCGCCGCGATCTGCGCTTTGGCGAACGCCATCCCAAAGCTGTCCGCCAGCCCCATGACTTCCCCGGTCGACCGCATTTCCGGGCCCAGGATGGTATCGACCCCGGGCAGTTTCGTGAAGGGGAAGACCGCCTCCTTCACCGCCACGCCGGGGAGCGGAAGGTCATCGGGCAGCCCCAATTCGTCCAGGGTGCGGCCGACCATGACGGCCGCGGCGAGCTTGGCCAGGGATACCCCGGTCGCCTTGCTCACGAACGGAACGGTGCGCGAGGCCCGGGGGTTCACTTCCAGCACGTGGACGACCCCGTCCTTGATGGCGTACTGGACGTTGATCAACCCGACCACGCCGAGCGCTTCCGCGAACGCCTTGGTGTAGCGGCGCATCTCCTCCACCTGGCGGTCGCCGATCAGATACGGTGGTAGGACGCACGCCGAATCGCCCGAGTGGACGCCGGCATCCTCGATATGCTGCATCACGCCGGCGATCACGACGCGGCGGCCGTCGGCGATCGCGTCCACGTCCCCCTCGAACGCATCCTCGAGGAAGCGGTCGATGAGTACGGGGTGCTCGGGTGCAACGCGGGCTGCCTTCTCGAAGTAGCCGCGCAGCGACGCGTCGTCGTACACGATTTCCATGGCCCGCCCCCCGAGCACGTACGAGGGCCGGACCAGCACCGGGTACCCGATGCGCCGGGCGACCTGCACCGCGTTCTCCACGGAGCGGGCCGTGCCGTTCGCCGGCTGGGTGACGCCCAGGCGCCGGGCCAGCGCCTCGAACCGTTCGCGGTCCTCGGCCACGTCGATGGAGTCGGGCGGCGTGCCGAGGATGGGCACCCCGGCCGCCTCCAGCGGCTTGGTGAGTCGCAGCGGCGTCTGGCCGCCGAGCTGGACCACGACCCCCTTCGGCCGCTCCCAGCGCACGATCTCGATCACGTCCTCGAAGGTGAGCGGCTCGAAGTACAGCTTGTCCGAGATGTCGAAGTCGGTGGACACGGTCTCGGGATTGGAGTTGATCATGATCGTCCGGTACCCCAGCTCGCGGAACGCGAGCCCGGCCCGGACGCAGCAGTAGTCGAACTCCACGCCCTGACCGATGCGGTTCGGGCCGCTCCCGAGAATGACGATGCCGCGCTCGCCGAACGGCTCGGACTCGGTCTCGGCATCGTACGTGCTGTAGAGATAGGGGGTAGAGGACGGGAACTCGCCGGCGCACGTGTCCACCGTCTTGTAGACCGGGTGGATGTCCAAGTCCCAGCGCCGCTGGCGCATCGCCTGCTCGGAGCTGCCGCGCAGCTCCGCGAGCTGGTGGTCCGAGAACCCCAGACGCTTCATGCGACGCAGCTGCGCGGCACCCACCGCCGCCACGCCCGCGAACCAGCGCTCCGCCGCGACCAGCTCCTCCAGCTGATACAGGAACCAGGGGTCGATGCCCGTCGCTTCGGCGATCGCTTCCACGGGTAGCCCGGCGAGCAGCGCCCGTTTGATCTGAAACACCCGCTCGGGCGTCGGCGTGCGGAGCGCGACGCGCAGGTCCTCGGGGCTGTCGCTCGTGAGGCGATCGTCGGCGAGCGTGGACCCCAGCGTCCACCCGGAGCGGCCGGCCTCGAGCGCGCGCAGGCCCTTCTGGAAGGCTTCCTTGAACGTCCGGCCGATCGCCATGGCCTCGCCCACCGATTTCATCTGCGTGGTGAGACGGAAGTCGGCGGTCGGGAACTTCTCAAAGGCGAAGCGCGGCACCTTCACGACCACGTAGTCGAGCACCGGCTCGAACGACGCCGGCGTCGTCCGCGTGATGTCGTTGGGGAGCTCGTCGAGCGTATAGCCCACGGCGAGCTTCGCGCCGATCCGGGCGATCGGGAATCCCGTCGCCTTGGACGCGAGCGCCGAGCTGCGCGACACGCGCGGGTTCATCTCGATCACGAGCATCGCGCCGTCGGCGGGGTTCACCGCGAACTGGATGTTGCACCCCCCTGCCTCGACCCCGATCTCGCGGATAATCGCGATCGCCGCGTCCCGCATCCGCTGGTATTCGCGGTCGGTGAGGGTCATCGCCGGCGCCACGGTGATCGAGTCCCCGGTGTGGACGCCCATCGGGTCCACGTTCTCGATCGAGCAGACGATCACGACGTTGTCGCGGTGATCACGCATCACTTCGAGCTCGAATTCCTTCCAGCCGAGCACGCTGCGCTCGATGAGCGTGGTGTGCACCGGCGACAGCTCCAGGGCGCGCTCGACCAGCTCCTCGAACTCCGCGCGATTGTAGGCGACGCCCCCCCCGGTGCCGCCGAGCGTGAAGGACGGGCGCAGGATCGCCGGGTATCCCGTCTCGGCCACGATGGCGAGGGCGTCCGCCACGGAGGCGGCCACGTGTCCCAGGGGCGTGGCGAGGCCGATGCGGCCCATCGCGGCCGCGAACTCGGCGCGATCCTCGGCCATCTGAATGGCGCGCGCATTCGCCCCGATGAGCTCGACGCCGTGGCGCGCGAGTGTCCCGTCGCGTGCCAGCGCCATCGCCACGTTCAGCGCCGTCTGGCCGCCCATCGTGGGCAGCAGGGCGTCGGGCCGCTCGCGCTCGATCACGCGGCGCACCCACTCGGGCGTCACCGGCTCGATGTAGGTGCGGTCGGCGAGCTCGGGATCGGTCATGATCGTGGCCGGGTTCGAGTTCACCAGCACGACCGCGTAGCCCTCCTCTTTCAGGGCCTTCACCGCCTGGGTGCCCGAATAATCGAACTCGGCGGCCTGCCCGATCACGATCGGGCCCGACCCGAGCAGCAGGATGCGGCGGAGATCAGTTCGCTTGGGCATCGAGGACGTCCCGCAGCATGTCGTCGAGCGAATAGCGCGGCGCCCAGCCGGTCGCCGCGCGGAGTTTGGACGCGTCTCCGACGAGGTACGGCCGAGCATCGCGGCGGATTTGCGAGGCGTCCACCTCCCGCACCGGCCGGATCCCGAGCAGGTGCTCGAGACGCGCGTGAATCCCCTCGAGCGTCACCGGCTGGCCCGAGGCGATGTTGTAGGTCTCGCCCGCCACGCCGCGCGTCAGCAGCCTCACGTACGCGTCGACCACGTCATCCACGTGCAGGAAGTCCCGCACCGCGCTCAAGTCCCCCACGTTGACAGCCGGCGCATTGCTCCGCTTGGCATGGCACAGGATCCGGGCCCGCGCCGGAATCCAGAAGCGCGGATCCTGCCCCGCGCCCGTATGCGGGAACGCGCGCGTCACGATCACGCGCAGCCCCGCGGCGCGCCACATCTGCCACCCTGCGAGCTCGACGCCGAGCTTGCTCGCCGCGTACCCCGTCACAGGCGCGACCGGATCGCTCTCCACATGCGGCCGGTCGGTGCGCGGGACATACACCTCGCCGCTGGACACCACAAGGAGCAGCGGCGCTGGCCGGCGGGCCTTCGCGACATCGGCCAACTGCCAGGCGACCCGAGCCGTCCCTTCGGCATTCACGCGCCACGCGCGTCCCGGGTCCTCGTTGGCCTCGGATGCGAGCGCCACGCCCGCGAGGTGCACCACCGCGTCGCACGGCGGGGCGACGCACGCGCGGACCGACGCGTCGTCTGTGACGTCCAGCGAGACCCACGTGACGCCCGGCGGCCGTGCGGCGGCCCGCGCGGCGGTCGCGTTGTCCGGCCCCCGGGCTCCGACCACGTCGTGGCCGTCGGCGCACAACCGGGCCACCAGCCGAGCCCCGACGAACCCGTTGGCGCCGGTGACGAGCACCTTCACGCTACACGGTCCAGGTCGGCGTCCACCATCAGTGTGACGAGGGCCCGAAAATCGACGCGGGGCGCCCAGCCGAGCTCGCGCTTCGCCTTCGCCGGGTCCGCCTGGAGCGTGTCGACCTCCGCGGGGCGCACGAAGCGCGGATCCACCTTCACGAACTTCTTCCAGTCGAGCCCGACGTGCGCGAACGCCACTTCACACAGCTCGCGCACCGTGTGCGTTTCGCCCGTCCCGACGACGTAGTCCGTCGGCTGGGGCCGCTGCAGCATGCGCCACATCGCGTCCACGTAGTCGCCGGCGAAACCCCAGTCACGGCGCGCGTCGAGGTTGCCGAGCGACAGCTCCCGCTCCTTGCCCTTCACGATCCGAGCGACGCCGTGGCTCACCTTGCGGGTGACGAACTCGAGGCCGCGCCGCGGCGACTCATGGTTGAACAGGATGCCGCTCACGGCGTACAGCCCATACGACTCGCGGTAATTCACGGTGATCCAGTGGCCGTACACCTTGGCGACGCCGTAGGGGGAGCGCGGGTAGAACGGCGTCGTCTCGCGCTGCGGCGTCTCCTGTGCCTTGCCGAACATCTCGGACGAGCTTGCCTGGTACACGCGTGCCTCGGGGCGCACGAGCCGCACCGCCTCGAGTAGCCGGGTTACACCGAGCGCCGTGAACTCGCCGGTGAGCACGGGTTGGCCCCACGACGTGGGCACGAAGCTCTGCGCCGCGAGGTTGTAGACCTCGTGGGGCGCGGCATCCTTCACCACCGCGGTGAGGGAATGCTGGTCCAGCAGGTCGGCGGGGACGATGTGCACCCGGTCGAGCAGGTGGCCGATGCGCTCGTAGGAGTCGTGCGACGTGCGACGCACGACTCCGACGACCTCGTAACCCTTGGCGAGCAGCAATTCGGCGAGATACGAGCCGTCCTGGCCGGTGATGCCGGTGATCAGCGCCGTTCTGCGGGGTTGCCCGGCCGCGCCGGCCGCTCTAGCTTTGGGTGCCCCGGCCTGACGGGTGGGGCTACGATGTTTGGTGCTCATCTCTTCCGTGAGACCGGTCCATGGCGCGAGTGTGTGAGATCTGTGGCAAGGGCCCTATCACGGGGCACAACGTGAGCCACGCGAACAACAAGACGAACCGGCGCTGGTACCCCAACCTGCAGCGCGTCCGCGCGGTCGTGAACGGGACGACGCGCCGGCTGCGGGTCTGCACCCGCTGCCTGAAGTCGAATCGCGTCACGAAAGCGGCCTAACGAAAAGGGGGACCCAGGGTCCCCCTCGCGCGCGAGCCGTTTCCCGCGGCGGCCCTCACGCACCCAGCAATTCGATCCGAGCCACCTCGGCGCCGTCGCCCACGCGATGGCCCAGCTTGATGATCCGCGTATAGCCGCCGGGACGGGCGGCGAAGCGGGGGCCCAGCTCTTTGAAGAGACGGTGGGTCACTTCCCGATCCTTGATGCGCCGCTCGACCTGCCGCCGGGCGTGCAGATCGCCGCGCCGCGCCAGCGTGATGAGGCGCTCGGCGTACGGCCGCAGCTCCTTCGCCTTCGCCTCCGTCGTGACGATCCGCTCGTGACGGAACAGGCTGGTCGCGAGATTGGCGAGCAGCGCCTTCTTATGGCTCGCCGTGCGCGACAGCTGCCGCCCCTTGGCGCGGTGCCGCATTACTCGCCCTCGCCCTCGGTGACCTGCGCCTGCGGCGGCGCACCAGGGTCGAGAACGCGCAGCTCCCCTTCCACGTCCTCGACCCGCATCCCGAAGTTCAGGGCTTCGCGCCGCAACAGTTCGGCGATCTCCCCGAGCGCCTTTTCGCCGACGTTCTTCACCTTGAGCAGGTCCTCCTCGCGGTACTGCACGAGGTCCCCGAGCGTGCGGATGTTCGAGTTCTTGAGGGAGTTGACCGACCGCACCGAGAGGCCGACGTCGTCGATGCTGCGGCCCAGCACTTCGCGCAGCCGGCCCGTTGCGGCGCCGCCGTTGCCGGCGGGCTGCGCCGCCACCATCGGCACCTTCCCGAAGTCGACGAAGAAACGGAAGTGCTCCTGCGCCAGGGCGGCGGCGTACGCCACCGCATCTTCCGGCGTGATCGTTCCGTTCGTCTCGACGGTGAGCGTGAGCCGATCGTAGTCGGTACGTTGCCCCACGCGCGTCTCCGCGACCGTGAAGTTGGCGCGCCGCACCGGGTTGTAGATCGAGTCGATGCGGACGACGTCGACGGGCATGGTGCGGTCGAGCGGATGCTGCTCGGCCTCCACGTAGCCGCGGCCCTTGTTGACGTACAGCTCGCCACCAATGTCCCGATCGTCCTGCAGCGTGAACAGCAGCTGGTCGGGGTTCACGATGGTGACCGCGCTGTGCGCCTCGATGTCGCGGGCGTACACCGGCCCCGACTTCGCGTGCTTGATGTGGAGCACCGCTTCGTCGACGTCGGGAGCGACCACCAAGGTCAGCTGCTTCAGCCGCTGGATGATCTGGTGCACGTCTTCGACGACGCCCGGGATGGTCTGGTGCTCGTGCACCACGCCATCCAGGCGGAACGCCCACACCGCAGCGCCGCGCAGCGACGAGAGCAGCATCCGCCGCAACGAGTTGCCGAGGGTGTAGCCGTAGCCCCGCTCGAGCGGCTGCAAGCGGAACTCGGCTGTGTTCTGGTTGTCTTCCCGCTTGGTCATCTCGACCAAATGCGGCCGGACCAGGCCGGTCAAATCGAGGGTCGTCATCACTTGGAATAGAGCTCGACGATTAACTGTTCTTGCGCGGCGATCGGGATGGCGTCGCGGCTGGGCCGCTCCGTCATCTTGCCGACCGCCTTGTCGGTATCGACGTGAATCCACGACACGGGCTGCGAGCGGCCGAATTGCTCGAGTGCGAGCTTCACCTGTACCAGCTCGCGGCTCGCATCGGCAACCTGCACCTCATCTCCCGGGCGCACCCGGTACGAGGGAATGTCCACGGTGCGGCCGTTCACCTTGATGTGACGGTGCCGCACCAGCTGGCGCGCCTGCCGGCGCGAGACGGCGAAGCCCATCCGGTACACCAGGTTGTCGAGCCGGCTCTCGAGCGCCACCAGCAACGCTTCGCCCGTCACGCCCGGCTCCTTCAACACGCGATCGAAGATGTTGCGAAACTGGCGCTCGGACAGCCCGTAGATCCGCTTGACCTTCTGCTTTTCGCGCAGCTGCCGCGCGTACTCCGAGGCCTTGCGCCGGCGGCCGGAGGACTGGCCGTGCTGGCCGGGAGCGTAGGCACGCCGCTCCACGGCGCATTTCTCCGTGAGGCAGCGCGTGCCCTTGAGAAACAGCTTCGTCCCCTCGCGGCGGCACAGCTTGCAGGCCGGTCCCGTGTAGCGCGCCATCGGTCAGACCCGTCGCTTCTTGGGCGGCCGGCAGCCGTTGTGCGGGATCGGCGTCACGTCGCGGATCGACCGGATCTGCAAGCCCGCGGTGGCGAGCGCCTGGATCGCCGACTCGCGCCCCGAGCCCGGCCCCTGGACGCGGACGTGCACGCGCCGCACGCCGAGGTTCATCGCTTCGCGCGCCGCCTGCTCCGCGGCCACAGTGGCCGCGAACGGCGTGGACTTCTTGGAGCCCTGGAACCCGGCCTTGCCCGAGGAGCCCCACGTGATGGCGTTGCCCTGCATGTCGGTGATGGTGATGAGCGTATTGTTGAAGGTCGCCGTGATATGGGCAATGCCCTCGGCCTCGACGACTTTCTTGGCGCGCTTCGCGCTCGCCGCTGCTGGCTTCGCTTGTGCCATTTACTTTTTCAGCACGGGCTTCTTCTTGCCCGCGATCGCGCGCCGCGGCCCCTTCTTGGTGCGCGCATTGGTGTGCGTGCGCTGCCCGCGCACCGGCAGGCCCTTGCGGTGCCGCGTCCCGCGGTACGTCCCGATGTCCATCAGCCGCTTGATGTTCATCGCGACTTCGGTACGAAGCGCGCCCTCGACCTTGTAATCCCGCTCGATCACCTGCCGCAACCGCGCCACTTCCGCGTCGCGCAGATCACGCACGCGCGCGTCAGGACTGACGCCGGTCTCCGCGAGAATCTTCTTCGCGTTGGAGGGACCGATCCCAAAGATGTACGGAAGAGCGTACTGGATTTTCTTGTCGCGCGGCAGATCGACGCCCGCTATGCGTGCCATTCCCTACCCCTGCCGCTGCTTGTGCTTGGGGCTGCGCTTGCAGATGACGCGGATGACGCCCCGCCGCTTGATCACCTTGCAGTGCTCACAGATCGGTCTGACGCTGGTGCGAACCTTCAACGCGGTCGTCTCCGGGAAAAAATTCCAATTAAGTCTCGAACTATAGACGGGGTCGTAAGTTCGCGCAAGGGGCGTGATTACCGCACCGCGTCCGCGAGCGACCCCTGAGCGACCCGCAACGCCACGCACCCGAGCCACCACATCAGAGAGTCTCCATCAGGCGCTGGTACACCCCTGCGGGGTCCTTCGCCAGGGTGATGGGCCTGCCCACGACCAGGTGGGTCGCCCCGCAGCGCACGGCGTCGCGCGGCGTGACGGTCCGGGCCTGGTCGCCGGGCGCGTCCTCCGGCGCGCGAACGCCGGGCACGACCATCCAGGGATCGGGCCCCAGCGCCGCGCGCAGCAGCGCCAGCTCGCGGCCCGACGCGACCACGCCGCGCAGCCCCGCCTGCATCGCGACCCGGGCGAGACGCTCCGCCTCGAAGCCCACGTCCGGCACGCCCCGGCCGACGATCTGCTCGAAGGCGTCCGCATCGTGGGACGTGAGGACGGTGACACCGACGAGCGCGAGGTCGCCGGCCGCGGCCGTCGCGGCCGCGAGCATCGCCCGCCCACCGAGGCAATGGACCGTGGCCATCGCGGCGCCCAGCTCGCGAGCGGCCGCCACCGCGCCGGCGACCACGCTCGGGATATCGTGCCACTTCAGATCGAGGAAGACCCGCACGCCGCGCGCCTGGAATTCCCGAACCAGCGCCGGGCCCTCGCGGACGTACAGCATCGAACCGAGCTTCGCCCACTTGAGGGCCGGGAGACGCGCCGCTACGGCCAGCGCCTCGCGGCCCGTCGGCACGTCGAACGCAACGACGAGCTCAGCCACGTGCGAGCTCCCGCGCGACGCGCGCCGGGATACGCGGGTCAGCGAGCGCCGCCGTGCCGATCGCGATGAGCGATGCGCCTGCGGCGAGATACTCGCGCGCGTCAGCGGCGCTGCGGATGCCGCCCACGCCGATCACCGGCATCCCGAGTTGCTCGGCGACCTTGAGCGTCGCCAGCACCCCGATCGGCAGCAACGCGGGCCCGCTCACGCCACCCGATCCGTTGGCCAGCCGGTGATCGAGCCGCCCGGGAATGGTGTTCACGAGCGTCACGGCATCGGCCCCTTCATCCCGCGCGACGCGCGCCATCGCGACGATATCGGGCAGCACGGGCGACAGCTTGACCGACATAGGCTTGGTTCCGGCCGCCCGGCAGCGGCGCACCAGCTCCCGCAGCCCGTCGGGGGTAGCCCCGAACTCGAGGCCCCCCGCGCTCGTGTTGGGGCAGGACGCATTGATCTCGAACGCCGCGATCACCGGCTGATCGGCGAGCCCTGCGATCACCTCGACATAATCCGCGACCGTGGCGCCCGCCACGTTCACGAGCACCCGCGCGCGCTTGAGCCGTGCCGCGAGCCATGGCAGCTCGTGCTCGCGCGCGGCGACGAGCCCCGGATTCGCGAGCCCGACCGCGTTCAACATACCGCCGGCGAACTCCGCCACCCGGGGGGCGGGATGGCCGCGCCGCGGCTCCGGCGTCACCGCCTTGGTGACGATGCCCCCCAGGGCGTCCAGGTCGACGACGCCATCCACCTCACGGCCGAAACCGGCGGTGCCGGCGGCGAGCAGGACGGGATTGGGGAACTCCACGCCGAAGAGTCGAACCGTCGTCACAGCGAGTCCCGCGGGGGCGAACCGGGCTGGCCCGCGGGGCGCGGCCGGCGCGGCGGCTCGTCGTCGCCCTGTCCCGGGCGGGGCCGCGCCCCGGCCCGGGGCGGCGCGGGCGAGCCGGCCTGGGACATCCGCGACGGCGCCGGGTCGAGGGTGGGGCCGCGCGGCCCGGGCACGGGCGGCGCTACGCGGGCGACGGGCGGGAGCTCCCGGAGTGCCTCGCCTTCCACACCGAGCGACTGGGCCAGAAAATCCTCCGCCGCCGCGAACGCGGGGCTGTCGCCGCCGCGCAGCGCGAGCGTGTAAGGGGACGCCGGGTAGCGCGAGTCGAGCGCCGCGACGAGCGAATCGCGCGCGTCCGGGAGCAATGCGAGCGCCGCCACGAGCGCCTTCGCCGCGAACGGCGACGCCGGATGCGCCCGCGCAAAATCGACGAACAACCGCCCGGCGAGGTGCGGTGCGCCCAGGGAATCCCGTACCAGCTCGGCGGTGCGGAACTGCCCTCCCTCCTGCACGTCCTCGACATCGAGCACGTGACGGAACAGGGCGTCGAGCGCACGGGCGTCGGCGGTCGCGCCGGATTGGACCAGTGTGCCGAGCCGAGCGCGCACGGCGACGAGGTCCGCCACGCTGTCGGCCTGGGTGGCGAGCATCCGGAGCGCCCGCACGCGAGCCTCAAGCCCCTCGAGCGAGTCCGGCATGAGGGCGACGACCTGCGCGTAGCGGGCGCCCGCCGCCGGAGCGCGGCCGGCAGTGAACAGCCGGTCGCCATCGGCCAACAGCAGGCGACCTCGCGCCCCGGTCGGCAGGCGTCTCCCCTCCTGGGCGAGCAGCTCATCCAGCGTCCGACTCGCGGTGTCCGGCCCGGCCCAATGCGCGACCTCGTCGAGCAGCGGCCCCCAGTCGCCCTCGCGGACGCGGCGGCGCGCCAAGGTGTCGAGCAGCGCCACGGCCTCCGGCGCACGTCCCGCCGCGAGGAGCACGCGCGCGCGCGCCGGCGCGGCCGCGGGCGCCGCCGACCGGGCATACCACTCCGCGGCAGCGCTATAGTCACCCGAGAGCTCCGCGGCGCGACCCGTGAGCAACGCCGCCTGGGAGCGGCGCCCGGCATCGCTTGAGGTCGTCACGTCGGCCACCTGACGCGCGGCCGTGGCCGGAGCGTTTCCCGCAAGCGTGCACTCGGCCAGCGCGAGCGCCGCGCGCTCGCGCAGCGCCTCCGACCGCACCACGCGCGCCGCGGCGCCGAGCGGGATCGCGGCGCGGTCGCAGGCGCCGCTCTTGGCGAGCCCCTCTCCCTGCAGCACGAGTGCAGCTTCGGCCCAGCGACTCCGCGGATGCTGTACGACGACGGACTCGGCCTTCATCGCGGCGCGCGCCCAATAGGATCGCGCGTCGAAGGAGCTGCCCCGCTGCTCCGCCCGGCGCGCTTCCTTCGCGAGCTGCTCGGCGCTCCACATCGCGTTGTAGTAAACGCAACCCGCCGCTCCGGCCCCTGCCACCACCAGGAGCAGGATCGGCACGCGGCTCATGGCCCACCTGCCGGCGCAGCGACGAGCTTGCGCTCGAACTCGAGCAGATAGGCCACGATGCCGTCGGCGATCGCCGACGCGATTTTGTGCTGTCCGAGGCTCGACCCCAGGAACGCCGCGTCGGTGCGATTGGTCGCGAAACCGGTCTCGACGAGAATGGCCGGCCGCCGCGCCGTGGTGAGCACCATGAAGCCCGCCTGCTGCACCCCGCGATCACCCCCCGGGTGGACGGCGACGGCCTTATCCTGAACGAGCTCGGCGAGACGCGCCGATTCCCGCAGGTACTCATTCAGCTGGAGGTCTTTCAGGATGAAGTCGACCGGTCCCCGCGATCCCCCCGTGGGCGTGCTCTCGAAGCGGAGCGCGTCGTTCTCCATCTTGGCGACGCGCTCCTGGTCTTCCGTCTTGGCGTCCGATAAGAAGTACGTCTCGACGCCGCTGGTCCGCTCGACGCTTCTTCCGGCCGGCATGGCGTTGACGTGGATACTGACGAACAGGTCGCACTCCGCCCGACAAGACGCACCGCGGTCGGCGAGGTCGATCAACGTGTCGCTGGTGCGCGTGAGCAGCGCCGCGATGCCGCGGCGGGTGAGCTCGGCCCGCAGCAGCCGCGCGACCGCGAGCGTGATGTCCTTCTCGACCAGCCCGCCGGAGAAGAACCGGCCCGGATTCCCCGGGTCCGCGCCGCCGTGGCCGGGATCAATGACCACCGCGTGGTGGTGGCGCAAACCGGTGAGCGGATTCGGCGCGTTGGCCGGACGACCGACCGGCGGGGGGACGGGGGCGGCGGCGGGTGCCGTGGCCGCGGGGGGAGGCGCGGCGGCAACGGCGCCCGCGACGGGCAGCTCCTCGAGTCGCGTGGCCACGGCATTCCAGTGATAGCGCGCTCCCAGGGCCCGCGGCACGCAGTCGGCGAGCCAATGGAGCGGCAGGAACAGCGTGTCCCGCGCGACGTAGGGCTCTCCCACGAGCCCGTAGACTACGCCGCCGGCGCGCACGAACGGCGCGCCGAGCTGGAACACGAAGATCGCGCCGCCGAGCGCCACAGTGGCGCGCGATCCTTCGAGGGCCGCGCTGAGGCCGAGCGGGCGCGCCAGCAGCGGCGCCGCTACGGCCGAGCTGCCGCGCTCCGTGGCGATCGGGACGATCGTCTCGCCGCGCGGCGTGACAATGACGACCTGCGGCGGCGCGACGATCAGGAGGAGGCAGGCGAGCGGAATCATCCGCGCCGCGTCCGCATGTGACGGGCCAGCTCCCGCTCCTCGGCTCGACGCTTCAGGTCCTCGCGCTTGTCGTGCAGCTTCTTCGCCTTGGCGAGCGCGATCGCCACCTTGGCGATGCCGTCCTTGAAATACAACTCGAGCGGCACGATGGTGAGTCCCTTGCGGCTCGTGCCGCCGATCAGCTTGCGGATCTCGTGTCCGTGGAGCAGCAGTTTGCGGGAGCGGGCGGGAGGCGGGTTGTTGTAGCTGCCCGGCAAGTACGCGGAGATCGTCAAGCCTTCGAGCCACACCTCGCCGTTCCTCACGTGCGCGTAGGCTTCTCCCAGGCTCGCCTTCCCGGCGCGCAGCGACTTGACCTCCGTTCCCGTCAGCACGAGGCCGGCCTCCCACGTCTCAAGGAGATGGTAGTCATGGCGCGCCCGCGGATTCCGGGCGATGGCGAGCTTGTCCACCGGGCATGGGCAAGATAGAAACCGGCGCGAGAGGGGTCAAGCCAAGAGTTGACTTGAGGTTATACCGCGGCTTAGATTCGCCGTCCCCGCCCTTCGCCGAAGTGGTGGAACTGGTAGACGCGCTGGCTTCAGGAGCCAGTGGGCGCAAGCCCGTGGGGGTTCGAGTCCCCCCTTCGGCACTACGAACTAGACGGATAGACGGGTAATCTGCCCGTCTATCCGTCTATCCGTCTATCCGTCTATCCGTTTATCCGTTTATCCGTCTATCCGTCTAGTATCTCGGCAGTGTCGGGTCCACGTTGACGGCCCACGCATCGATCCCGCCGCGCAGGCTGCGCACCTTCGCGAAGCCCGCCGCCTTCAGGATCTCGAGCGCCTTGAGCGAACGCGCGCCGTGGTGGCAGTGGGTCACCACCTCGCGGTGACCGTCCAGCTCGCCCAGGCGGTCCGGCAGCTCGCCTAGCGGAATCAGCACGGACCCGTCGATGTGGGCGATCTCGTACTCGTGCGGCTCGCGCACGTCGATCACGAGGAGGTCGGGGTTCCGGTCCCATTCGGCCTTGAGCTCCGACGCCGTGATTTCCGCGCCGTCGTACGACGGCTCTGCGCCGATGCCGCAGAACGCTTCGTAATCGATCAGCGCGGTCACGCTGGGCCGCGGGCCGCACACCGGACAGTCGGGATCCTTAGCCAGCTTGAGCTCCCGGAACTGCAGCTTCAGAGCGTCGAAGAGCAGGAGGCGGCCGATGAGCGGCTCGCCCGCGCCCACAATCAGCTTGATCGTCTCCATCGCCTGGATCGAGCCGATGATCCCGGGGAGCACGCCCAAGACGCCTCCCTCGGCGCACGATGGCACGAGTCCGGGAGGCGGCGGCTCGGCATAGAGACACCGGTAGCACGGGCCTTGCTTGGCGTAGAACACCGACGCCTGCCCCTCGAATCGGAAGATCGAGCCGTAGACGTTCGGCTTGTCGAGCAGCACGCAGGCGTCGTTCACCAGATAACGCGTCGGGAAGTTGTCGGTGCCGTCCGCTACGATGTCGAAGTCGCGTATGATGTCGAGGGCGTTCTCCGAGGTCAGACGCGTCTCGAACGTCTCGACGCGGACATTTGGGTTGAGATCCCGGATGCGCTCGGTCGCCGACTCGAGCTTCGGCTTTCCCACCGTGCTGGTGCCGTGGATGATCTGGCGCTGCAGGTTCGTCTTGTCCACCACGTCGAAGTCGACCAAACCGAGCGTCCCGACGCCGGCGGCGGCGAGATACAGGGCGGCCGGAGAGCCGAGTCCCCCGGCGCCCACGAGCAGCACGCGCGCGGCCTTGAGCTTGCGCTGCCCCTCGACCCCAACGTCCGGCAGGATCAAGTGCCGCGAGTACCGCAGAATCTCCTCGTGCGACAGCTTGGGCAGGGACACCAGATGCGGCGCCCCTCCTTGCACGGCGGTACCTCCGGCGATGCTCGGGATGATGGACACCGTGTCGCCGGGCCGGACCGGCGTCTGCTGGGCGGCGAGCTGTCGTATGTCCCGATCGTTCACGTACACGTTGACGAAGCTACGCAGCCGACCGTCGTCCGCGAACAGGTGCTTTCGCAGGGCGGTGTGCTCGCCGGAGAGCCGGTCCAGGAGCTCCGCGATGCTCGCGGCCTCGACCTGGACGGCGTCGCGTCCACCGACGTACGGGCGGAGCGGCGTGGGAATCAAGACGGTGACTGCCATACGGCCTTCTGCTCCTCGATGGTAATGGACTCTTCGTCGAACGCCGCGCGGTCGTCCGACAGCGTCCAGCTCGTCATTTCTCCAGCGCGGCCGCGCGCTACGCCCACGATCACGTACGAGAGCCACGGCCACGCGTGCTCCCGGTCGAAGGTCGACGGCGCAGCGGCGTGGTCGGGGTGCGAGTGATACACGCCGATGACCTCGAGCCCGTCGCGGTCGAGCTTCTCCTGGGCGCGGCGGAACGACTCGGGATCGATGAGATAGCGGTTGCGCGCCGCGTCGGTGCGCTGATTCACGAGCGGCACGAGCAGGACGGCCACCTTGCGTCCGTCCTCGACCGTGCCGCCGATGAGCCCGCAGGCTTCGGCGGGATAGTCCGCTTCGCCGTGCTGCCGGATGGCGTTCACCTGACGGCGCTCGAGCACGAGCGTCATGGCGCCTCCCCGGTCAGTCGTCGGTGTTCGCTCAGATAACGGGCCCCCGAGTCGGGAGCGATGACGACGACAAACGCATCGGACGGTCGAACGGGCGGACGGTTGGACAGCGTCCGTTCCGCAGCCACGAGCGCGGCGCCGGTGGACCATCCCGCCAGCAGACCCGCCTGCTTGGCCAATTGCCGCACCGCGTCTTCCGCGTCCTCGGTGGAGACGAACTCGGTTCGATCGGGCAGCTCAGGATCGTAGATCCCGGGCACGATCGTTGTGGCCAGGTGCTTCAGGCCCTCGAGTCCGTGGAACGGTCCGTCCGGCTGTACCGCCACCACCTCGATCTCGGGGTTCAACTCCTTGAGGCGGCGGCCGGTTCCCACCAGCGTTCCCGTGGTCCCGAGCCCCGCGACCAAGTGCGTGATCCGCCCCCGCGTCTGGCGCCACAGCTCTTCCGCGGTCGTGAGATAGTGGGCCCGCGGGTTGGCCGGGTGGTTGTACTGATCGGCATACCAGAACCGGCCGGGTCGCCCAGCCGCGAGCCGACGCGCCTCTCGGATTGCGCCGTCCGAGCCCTCGAGCGGATCGGTCAGAACCACCTCCGCGCCATAGGCATCGAGCAGCGCTTGACGCTCCGCGCTCGCATTCCGCGGGACGCAGACGGTGACGCCAATCCCGGCCGCCGCGCCCAACATGGCGTAGGCGATCGCCGTATTGCCGCTCGACGCGTCGAGCAACCGCTTGCCCGGCAACTCGCCCCGGGCGATTCCGTCCCGCAGGATAAACAGCGCCGCCCGATCTTTCACCGAGCCGCCGGGGTTGAGCCACTCAGCCTTCAAGAACAACGACGGTGAGGGACGGTGGAGGTTGGTGGAGGTTGGGAAGGGAATCAGAGGCGTGTTCCCCACCAGGCCCCACAGCGCGGGCTCGCGCTGAGCGACCTCCCCCGTCCCCCACCGTCCTCCACCAACCTCCACAGCCTTCATGCTTCGCTCCCCTTCGCGATCGGCGCCCCGACGAGGTTGCCCCATTCGGTCCACGAGCCGTCGTAGTTCTTCACCTTCTTGACGCCGAGCAGGTACTTGAGCGCGAACCAGGTGTGACTCGACCGCTCGCCGATGCGGCAGTAGGCGATGATTTCGCTCGGCCCGTCGACCACCTTGGCGCCCTTGTACAACTGCAGCAGCTCATCATGCGGCTTGAAGGTCCCGTCCGGAGCCACGGCCTGACTCCACGGGACGTTCTTCGCGCCGGGAATGTGACCTGCCCGCTGCGCCGTCTCCGTCATGCCGGGCGGTGCGATGATCTCGCCGACGAATTCCGGCTTCGACCGCACGTCCACCAACGCGACCTTCTTGACTTTGAGTGCCTTCTCCACGTCGGGACGCCGGGCGCGGATCGTGGCGTTCACCTTCGTCGGAACCGGATAGCTCGTCGGGCGGATGCTCGGGCGGTCGGTCACCAGCGACCGACCCTCGGATACCCATTTCGCCCGCCCGCCGTTCATCAGCTTGGCGTTCGTGTGACCGTACAGTTGCAGCAGCCAAAACGCGAACGCGGCGAACCAGTTGTTATTGTCGCCGTACAGAATCACGGTCGTCTTCGGTGTCACACCCGCCTGCGAGAGCAGCGCGGCGAACGCCTTCTTGTCCGGGATATCACGCCGGATCGAGTCGTTCAGCTGCGACTGCCAGTTCCAGCCGACCGCGCCCCGGATGTGTCCCGAGTCGTAGGCGGTCGTGTCCACGTCGACTTCGATCAACCGCAGCCCGGCATCGTTCAGGTGCTGCGCCACCCACTCGGTGGAGACCAGGGCTTCGGGGTGAGCGTATCCCACAACGACCTCCAATCGGTTAAACCCGACAGGGGGAGTCGGGTTTCATGTCAAAAAAAACAATTGGGTTGGCGGGACTAGTTCCCGGCCAGGACCCCGGCGATCTGGTACAGCTCGTGCTCGTCGTGCATCAGATCGGCGAGCGAAACGCTGGCGAGCAGGTCGTTGATGCGCTGCTCCAGCATTCGCCACACCGGCCGGATGCTACACGATGCGTCCGGACTACATCGCTGGGGATCGACCGGGTGAAGATCGCAGTTGACTTCGAAGGTGACGTGCTCCGAGGCCTCGATCACGTCTTTTACCGTAATGGACTGGGGATCACGTGCGAGGTGATAGCCGCCCTTGGCGCCCCGCACTGATTCGACCAACCCCGCGCGGCGCAGGCGCAGCAGGATCTGCTCGACGTAATCGTGGGGAAGTCGCTCTTGCTCGGCGAGCTCGCGCGCTGCCACCGGCCCCTGCCCCGCCCGCTTGGCGAGGTTCAGGGAAACCAGCAGGCCATATTCCGCCCAGGTGGTGACGCGCATGGGGGGTAATATAGGGCGGTAGCCCTCCCCAGCCCAACCCCACCCCTCTTACCGCCCGACTTTGGGGCTCAAGCTCAAGCCCACCTGGACCCCGAACACGTTCTCCCCGGAGTGGCGCTTGAGCCACAGCAACCGGGAGTTGACGTTCCACATCACCCGGCCGCTGTAGACGTCACAGCCGATCCCCCCGTGCAGGCCCTGAGCGATGCCACGGTCGTCGCCCGCCGAGTACACACCGGCGAGCAGGACACCGACTTCGCCGTACAGACGACCCCACCGGGGACGGACCGACGCCTCGTACCCCGGGGCGAAGAGAATTGCGTTCGGCTGGCAGCCGGGAGGCGAGCAGTTGCCCGTTACCTTGAGCGGCGCGAAGTCGATCTGCAAGCCCACCGTACCGGCCTGCTTGGTATCGCGGCGGAACCGCACGCCGGCGAACGGCGCCCGGCCCCGCCAGGACCCGGAGACCGGGATGAACACGCTCGCCGCGGGTCCCAGCGTCCCTTCCAGGAACTCACCCTTGTGCCGGCTGCCGAGCGCGACCGAGGCGTTGAGCCGGGCTTCGAGCGACTGGATCTGGCTGCCCGGCACCTGCAAGAAACGCCCTTCGAGCGTCGCCACGGCGCTGCCGCCGAGGTCGAGACGCACGCCGAGCCCGAACGCCAAGGCAATCTGACTCGACGTGGAAACGGTGTCCTGGCACAACAACAGTGGGCACTGCGTCGCCGGCGCGGACTCGGTGACGCGCGCGAGCCCGAGCTCGGTCGTGGCGAAGGGCGCCACGCCGCGGGCTCCGATGGGATAGTAGTACGAGTCCAGCCCGAACAACGTCAGGCGTCGCAGGCTGCCGTCCGTGGAGAGGTTGTTGTACCGAGACACGGTTAAACCGGTCTCTCCCTCGTCCCCGGTGATAAGCGCCGCGGAGCCGCCGAACGATGAGAAACTGTGGGCGTTGCCCGAGAGATCCTCGAGCGTGATGGACGAATATGTCGGGCCGACGCGAAACCGCCGTTGGCCGTAGACGGGCGCCGCGGCGACGAGCGACAGCGCCGCGACGCCCAGGATGGCTTTGTTCATGCAGGAACGTGTATCTACCCTGGGGGGTCGGACGCGGTGACTGAAGTCACGACCCCCCGCGTGACGGCGCTTACTTCACGAGCACTCCCACGATGAGCCCCGCGACGTTCAGGCGGACGAGCCACGACCAGAAGGTCGCCTTGAGCAGCGGTCGAACTTTGTCATACCACACTCCGCTCCCGATGGTCGACAACGCGATGGTAGAGAGCCAGAGGAGCGTCGCGAACTCCATCCCCGCCAGCGGGCCGCCGCCCTGTACCCACAGCCCGCCCTTGAGGCGTTGATATCCGCACGCCAGCAGGAGACCGAAGACGAGCGCCAGCACGGCCGACTTCATCATGGCCGGCAGCATCATCTTCTTTCGTTCCTCGGGCGTAGGAGGCATCGTGCTAAACGTGCGCATTTCCGGACCGGTGAAGACCTTCCCCCACATCACGAAGTCCGCAAAGAACGCGCCGACGCCTGCGATCAGCCCCGCGACGATCCAGTTCATAGCGTGCCCCTCCCGAAAGAGCTACTTCTTGCGCCGCCCCGGTACGCCGATCTCGGTCATGGCGGCGAGATCCAGCACCTCCTCCAAGTCCTTGCCCTTGAGAATGCCCTTTTCCATCACCAGCTGGCGCACGGTCATATTCTTCGCCACCGCTTCCTTGGCGAGCTTGGCCGCCTCCGCGTAGCCGATCTTCGGGGCCAGCGCCGTGACCAGCGCCGGGCTGCGCTCCAGCCAGTGCTCGCACTGCGCCGCGTCGGCCTCGATGCCCTCCACGCACCGTTCCGCGAAGACGCGCGTGGCGTTCGCGAGGATCGCCATCGTGAACAGGAGATTGTGCGCGATCACGGGCATCATGACGTTCAGCTCGAGCTGCCCCGCCTCCGCCGCGGCGGCGATGGTGACGTCGTTCCCGAGCGCCTGATAGCACACCATGTTGACCATCTCGGCGATCGACGGGTTCACCTTCCCCGGCATGATGCTCGAGCCGGGCTGCACCGCCGGCAGGACGATCTCCGCGAGCCCGGTCCGCGGTCCCGACGCCAGCAGTCGCAGGTCGCCGGCAATCTTGCCCAGATCCATCGCGTAGGTCCGCAGGGCTCCCGACAACGCCGCGGCGTCGCCCAGCGACTGCATCAGCTGCACACGGTCACGGCCTTCGCGCAGCTCGAGGCCGGACAGCGCCGCGAGGTGCTGCACCATCAGCCGCGGGTACTCGGGCTCGGCATTCAGACCGGTGCCGACCGCAGTGCCGCCGATCCCGAGGTCGCGCAACGCGTCCGCCGCCTGGGCGACGCGGTCGCGGTGGCGCTCGATGGTGTGCCCGTAGGCCGTGAACTCCTGGCCGAGGCGGATCGGGGTTGCGTCCTGGAGATGGGTGCGCCCGGACTTGAGGATCCGATCGAACGCCTTCCCTTTGGCGAGGAAGGCGCGCCCCAGCCGGCTCAGCGCGTCGAGCAGGGCGGGCAGCTGCGCCAACGCGGCCAGCCGGATGGCGGTGGGGATCACGTCATTCGTCGATTGCGCCATGTTGACGTGATCGTTGGGATGCACCGGTTGGTAGACGCCGCGCTTGCCGCCGAGCAGCTCGTTGGCCCGGTTGGCGAGAACCTCGTTACAGTTCATGTTGTGCGACGTCCCCGCTCCCGCCTGGTAGGGATCCACGACGAACTGATCCCGGTGGGCACCACCCAGCACCTCGTCCGCCGCCCGGACGATGGCGTCGGCAAGCGGCGCGTCGAGACGCTTCGTCTCCCGGTGGGTGAGGGCGGCTGCTTTCTTGATCCAGATGACGGCGTCGACGAATGGCGCGAGCGGGGCGAGGTGCGAGATGGGAAAGTTGCGGCGCGCGCGCTCGGTTTGGATCCCGTACAGCGCGTCTTCGGGAACCGGCAGCTCGCCCAGCGGATCGCGCTCGATGCGGGTCGCGCTCATTGCCTCCGTCCGTTCGGACACCACGCCGTTCGTCGCCAACCAGGAATCGCCCATGGCCACCCAGGATCTCATCCAGCACGTCCCGGCGCGCGCGGCCTTCACGTCGGACAAGATGACGAAGCTCGACTGCTTCCGCTCGGACCGGCTGCTCGTGGGCCTCAATTGCTTCGAGCCGGGGCAGGAGCAGCCGGTCCACGCGCACGACGGGGCCGACAAATTCTATTTCGTTGTCGCGGGAAAGGCGAGGTTCGTGATCGCCGACCGGTCGGTCGAGGCACGAGCCGGAGACCTGCTTCTCGCACCGGCAGGCGTGCCGCACGGAGTCGAGCGGGCGCTCGAGCGCACCATCGTGCTCGTGGCGATCGCTCCGGCGCCAGGCCGCTAGGTCACCGGGTGGGCTCCACCCTCAGACTGTCGTTGAACCGATTGAAGTATTCGGTCATCCCGATGACGAGGGTGATCTCGACGATCTGTCCCTCGTCCCACGCCGACCTGAGCCGCCCGTACAGCTCGTCCGTGACCTCATGGCCGGAGCGGTGCAGCACGTCGGCATACTCGAGCGCCGTGCGCCACCCCGGCTCGAGCCGCTCGATCGGCGCACGCCCCCCGCGGTCTTGGATCGCGTCGACCAGCGCCTCACTCGCTCCCTTCTGCCTTGCCAAGGCAGTGTGCGAGTTGAGTCAGTAGCGGCAGCGGTTCAGGTGAGAGATGCGCACCCACAGCAGCTCTTTCAGGAGCGGCGGTACCGTGCCCTCGTTCATGACGGTGCGGAAGTGCGCGATCAGCGTGCGCAGGTGGTTGGGCCGGAGCGCCACTGTGCGGAACATGTTGGGAATGTTGCCGCGCTCCTGTAGGTAGGTCTCGAAGATCGGCCGCACCTCCGCAGGGGCGTCGTCCGGCGTGAGCGGCTGGATGCGTGGATCGGCCATGCGCGTCATTCCCCCAAGCGTTTCCGCACGCGCCGAGGGTGTCTCGGCGGCATCGAGTCGGTGCCTCGACTCTTTCCCCACCCGATCTTGAACAGCTCGACGGCCGCGCGGTAGCCGAGCTGGCGGACCAGCACGGCCACGCCCAGCGCGGTCAGGAGCAGCGCACTATAGAACCGCCACCACAGCAGCATCCGCACCTGAGCCGCCCCGAAATCGCCGGCAAACCCCTGCATGAACGCCACCTCGAGCCCCCCGCCCCCCGACGGCAGGGGGACGACGAGCGGGGCATGGATCAGCGCCAGCGCGCCGAAGAACATCTGGCTGAACGGCGGCCGACCCGCCATCCCCCAGGCGAGCGCGGGGAGGATGAGGGCGCGCGCCGCCACGCTCACGACCGTGAGCAGGGCCCCGGCGCCGAGCACCCACCGCGGAGCGCGCCGCACGTGCGCCAACGCCACGCGCCATTGCCGCCGAACCCGATGCCGGATCATCCCGGACCGGACCAGGCGCTGCAACAAGTACACGGCCAGCAGCACCACCAACGCGATGATCTCGATCGTCACGAGCTCACCCGCGCGGTGGCGGCGCAGCCAGACGCCGGCCGCCTCGCGCCAGTCGGGCACGTAGTACACGAACAGCGCCGCGAAGGCGGCCAGGAACACCGGCCACTCGCACGCGACCTCGACGCCGATCGCGACGAGCCCGGTCACCGGGCGCAACCCGGCCTCCGTGATCCCGAGGAACCGGGCCGGCTCTCCGCCGAGCCGATTCGGCGTCAGCTGCGACGCGGCTTCGCCGTACAGGTTGAGGCGGAGCGCGTCACTGAACGAGAGGCGTGCCCCCGCCGTCCAGGTGGCGAGCTGGATACGCCAGGCGCGGACCAGACAGTCGAGCGCGAGCAACGCGAGCGCGAGGAGGTGACCCATCCCGCTCAGTCGGAGCAGTCACCCAGCGGATAAACGTAGCCGCAGTTGGGACAGGGGTTCTTGCAGCCCCACGGCTTGGGGCGGACCGCCGCGCCGCAGCGCAGGCACTCCGGCCGCTCAGCCGAGCCGGTAGGCGCCCGTGAGGAAAGGATTGGTACGCCGCTCGTGTCCGAGAGTGGTTTCGGGTCCATGGCCGCTGTACACGATGGTGGAATCGGGGAGCGTAAGCAACTCGCGCTCGATGCTCCGCACCAGCGTGTCGAAATCGCCGCCCGGGAGATCGGTACGCCCGATCGAGCCGGCGAACAACACGTCTCCCGTGAACACCACGCCCTCGCCCACCAGGCACACGCTCCCGGGCGAGTGCCCCGGGGCGTGACGGACCGTGAACCTGAGCTCCCCGACCTGGACCGTGTCCCCGGCGGCCAGCGGCCGGTCGGGGGGCGGCGGCGGGTCGACCGCCACTCCGAACGCGAGCCCTTGTTGCACGGCGTGATCGTACAGCTCGCGGTCCGCCGGATGCAGGTAGACGGGCGCCGCCGTTTCCTGTCGCACGCGCAAGACCCCCATCACGTGATCCAGATGCGCGTGCGTGATCCAGATCGCCGTGGCGCGCGTGCCCGCGGCGGCGATCTCGCGCAGGATCAGGCCCGCTTCCTCGCCCGGATCGATGACGGCGCATTCGGCCGCCGCCTCGTCGATGACGAGGTAACTGTTCTCGACGAACGCGCCGTTGGGGATCTGCACGACTCTCATGAGCCGACCGCGGCCTTTTCCTTTTCGCGCAGCGCGGCGAGATACTTCTCAACGGCGATCGCCGCGGTCGTGGCATCGCCCACCGCCGTCGTAATCTGACGCGTCACCTGGCTGCGCACGTCGCCCGCGGCGAAGAGCCCCGGAAGCGACGTCATCATCTTCTCGTCGGTGATCAGGTACCCCGCGGCATCGTGCTTCACGTGCCCCTCGATCACGCCGGTGTTGGGCTTGAAACCGATGAAGATGAACACGCCGCCGACCCGCAGCCGGGCGTGCTCTCCGGTGATCGTATCTGCGAGCAGCAGGTGGTCGACGCCCTGCCCGGTTCCTTTGATCTCCACCACGTGCTTGTTCCAGATCACCTCGATCTTGGGGTTCGCGAAGGCACGCTGCTGGAGGATCTTCGACGCCCGGAGCTGGTCGCGGCGGTGCACGATGTAGACCTTGCTCGCGTAGCGGGTGAGATAGTCCGCCTCCTCGACGGCGGCGTCACCGCCGCCCACGACCGCCAGCACCTCGCCTTTGAAGAACGCGCCGTCGCACACCGCGCAGTACGAGACGCCCTTCGCCGCGTATTCCTGCTCACCCGGCACCGCGAGCTTCACCGGCGTCCCGCCGGCCGTGAGGATGACCGCCGGGGCGCGGTACAGCACGCCCCGCGAGGTCGCAACGTCAAACCAGCCGTCTTCCGCCTTGCGCACTCGCTCCACGGTGTCGGTGACGATTTCGGCGCCGAATTTCTTGGCATGCTCGCTCATCTTCTGGGCGAGGTCCCATCCCTTGATGCTCTCGAACCCGATATAGTCCTCAATCAAATCGGTGTTGAGCAGCTCGCCCCCCGGAGCGCCACGCTCGATCGTAACCGCCTTCAGCATTCCGCGACCCGCATACATGGCCGCGCACAGCCCAGCGGGGCCGCCGCCGACGATGATCAGGTCGTAGCCGTTAGTGGCGTTCTCGTGCATCGGTCCGGAATTCCAATCGAGGGGGATCGCCCTCCCCCACCAGGGCGCGCGCCAACTGCGCGCGAAACCGGTCAATCTCGAACTCGACGTCCGGCCGCTCCGGCCCGGCCAGCTTCTCGAGCGCCGCCGCGCCGATCGTGTCCACACCATGCCGGTTGCCGCGCTCCTGGTGCAGCAGCGCGGCCGCCGCCTGGATCAGCCCCTGCCAGACGCGCGCTGCCTCCGCGTCGCCGTCTTTAATAATAGAACGCCACACGGTTTCCAGGGCCTCGTGGGCGAGCCAGTACTCGCCGCTGTTGAACAGCGCCTGAGCGCGCGTCAGGATCGCGCGACGCTCTTCCGGAGTCAACGGCGCCATCGGCCGTCAGCCATCAGCAGACACTGACAGCCGACGGCTGATGGCACCTAGCCTCAGCAAGTTCAGCGCGCCGTGACACGAACTCACCGTGCCCACGAGCACCGCGGCCAGCTCGCCGCTCCGCCCCGCCGTCTGGACGATGGCGTCCCCCTCCAGCACGGCCTCGACCGAGAAGGTCCCGACGCCGAAGACGTGGTGCCGACACACGAACAGCGCTGGGCCGAACACCGGCTCGCCCGACGCGCGCAGCCGCGCCGCGAGCTCCCGCACGGCGTCGCCCATCTCCCAGCTGCGCGGTCCCCCGATGGCTGGGCACGTCACCGGCTCGACGCAGTGCGTCGGGCAGATCCAGTCGGCGAACGAGACGTAGCGCGTCCCGTCCGGCGCCGTCCGGTCGTAGGGAGTCCCGAGGGATTCCGGGACGGGGGCCACCTCGATCGTCCGGTCGGGCCAGCGCTCCCGGGCGCGGGCCAGCACCCAGTCGAACATGAGGTGCGGCATGAGCGGCGACGGGACGATGTAGTCCGCGGGCTCGTCGGGGCGCGGCCGCGCCGCGCCGCCCAACATATCGGCGAAGTAGGCGCTCCAGTCACGCGTCACGAAACGACGATCGGGCGCTTCGCCCAGCTCGGCCCGGGCCCGACACGCCGGATCCCGGTCGACCACCACGACGCGCCGATAGTCGGCTCGGCCGCGCTGCTTCGCCTTCGCCAGCTGGCCGGCGTAGAATGTGCCGTAGCAGCCACCGCCGATCACGCTGACGTCGCGCATGACCACCACGCCGGTCAGACCTCTCCCGTCACCGGCAGGATCTCGCCCGTGATCGCGCCCGCCGCGTCGCTCGCGAGAAACAGCACGGCGTTCACGAGCTGGTCGAGCTCGACCCACCGCACTTTGGCGTCTTTCATCTGGGCGAGGTTGTCGGCGGTCTTCATCATGCCCGGCGCGACGGCGTTCACGCGCACCCCCCGGTCCGCGAACTCGCGGGCCAGGGCGCGCGTCAATCCCGCCACCGCCGCCTTGGCGGCGATGTACGACGCCATCAGGCGCTGCGGCTTGAGTACCGCGATCGATGCGAAGTTCACGATCGCGCCGCCGCCGCGCTCGAGCAGCAAGGGGATGGCCTCCTGCGAGACGAGGAACGCGGTCTTCAAGTTGACCGCCAGCTCGCGCTCCAGCTGCTCCGGCCGCAGCTCGAGCGCGGGTCCATAGTTGAGGAGCCCACCGGCGACATTCACGACTACGTCGAGGCCGCCGAACGCCTGTTTCGCCTCCGCCACGGCCCGGCGCGCGGCGTCCGGCGTCGTGAGGTCGCCCGCGACAGCGCGGACGGCCACCCGAGCGGCCGTGAGCTCCCGCGCCCGGTCCGCGATCACGGTGGGGTCGTGGCCCGCGATGACGAGCTGGGCGCCCGCCGCGCCGAAGCCGCGCGCGACCGCCTGCCCGATCTGCCCGACTCGGCCTACCCCGGTGATGAGGGCGACCTTGCCGCCGAAATCGACGGGCACTGCCTCAGCTCTTCCCGTTGCTCGCCACGGCGACGATCTCGTCCACGGGCGGTGCGCCGCGCTGCGCGAAGGCGATGGTCCCGTCGCGGGCCACCACGTAGACGGTGCGCTGGATGCCCTGCCCGTCGTCTTTGAGCGCGTGATACGCCCGAGCGATCGCCCGGTCGGGATCGGAAAGCAGGGGAAAATTGAACCCCAGCTTGGTGGCGTAGTTGAAGTGAGCGTCCACCCCGGCGGGGTTCACGCCGAAGGGCTGGATCCCGGCTCGCTGGAGCTTGGCCATCTCGTCGCGCACGGCGGAGAGTTGGCGGTTTCACCCCGGAGTGTTGTTGCCCGGGTAGAACACGAGCGCGACGTGCTTCGACTTCAGGACGTCGGCAAGCGTGTAGGTCTTGCCGTCGGACGCTTCGGCCTTGAATACCGGCGCCTTGCCGCCGATGGGCAGGAGTTCGGTCATGAGATGTCCTTACGGTTCTCCGAGACGACTTCTCGCGACGCCTTGGCGCGACGCTGTTCGAGCTGTTCCAACCACTCGAGCGGCACGTCGAGGCCGCCGAGCGTCGTGTGCGCGTCCCCGAGCTCGGTATCGCCGTGCCAGTCCGACCCTCCGCTGATGGCGAGCCCGAGACGCTGCGCGATGCGCGTGAGCCGCTGCTCGACGGCCGGCGAGTGGCTCGGGTGCCGCACTTCGAGCCCATCCAGCCCTTGCTCCTGGAACGACCGGATCTGCCCCTCGCTGCCGTGCTCGCCGAGATGGGCGGCGAGCGCGAGCGCGCCCACGCCGTGGACGAGGTCGGTCACCTGGCGCAGCAGCGGCAGCGGCTTCTCGACGTACGCCGGGCGGCCGCGCCCCAGATAGCGCGCGAACGCGTCGTTGATGTCTGCGGCGACGCCGCGGGCGACCAGGGCCCGCGCCACGTGCGGGCGTCCGACCGAGCCGTCTCGGGCCTCGCGCAACACGTCAGCGAGCGCGATCTCCACGCCGAGCCGCTGCAGCCGGGCGACCATCTGCTCGGCGCGGCGGTGCCGGGCGGCCCGCGTCCCGACCAGAAAGTCCTCCAACCGCGGCTCGCCAGCAGGCAGGAAATAACCAAGGACGTGCAGCTCGCCCCACGGCGCCTTGACACTGAACTCGCACCCCGGAACGACCCGGATCGCCAGCGTCTCCCCCGCGCGCATGGCCTCCGCTACGCCGTCGGTGGTATCGTGGTCGGTCAGCGCGATCGCGGCGAGGCCCGCCGCCTTGGCCCGTCGCATCACTTCGGCGGGGGCGAACTCCCCGTCGGATGCCGTGGAATGACAGTGGAGATCAACGCGCGCCGTAGGCGCTCTCCGGAGCCGTCCAGGACGGTTGTGACTGACGCAACAGGTCGATCAGCTGACGGTCCGACAGCTCGGCGAGCGAGGCGTCGGTGCTGCGGCTCCCCACGGGGGCGTAGCGGGTGAAGCGGCGCCGACGCTCGGGGCCCGTCCCCTGCTGAAACACCAGCCCGAACTCGTCTTTGCCGTAGACGGTCACCCGCCCGGAGGGCGACACCTCCCACACCTCGCCGTCGACGGTGATCCTGCGCCGCGCCACTTACGCCTCGGCCCCCGCGGCGAGCGAGACCTCGGTCCAGAGCTCCCAAGCGTCCGGCGCGTAGGTGCCGAGGCTCTGCAGGCGCCTTTCGAGCGTGATCTCCTCGGGAAGGCGCGACGCCTGCGCCCGGTGGGACATCTCGGTCGGGCTTTCGGAGAACTCCGTGAACAGCTGCGGGTCCTTGGCATTGCGGAACACCCAGATGCGCTGCCCGCGCGCTTCCGCGAACTGGCACAGGTCCCGCAGCGTCGCCAGATAGTCGGGCTCGTTGGCCGGGGGGACCCGCACCCGGGCGGCGGTAAGCACCTTGGCCATGGCTAGATCGCTCCCTCGGGGAAGTCTTCGAGCACCCGCTTCACATCGGCGAGGAAGCGGTCGGCGTCGGCGCCGTCCACGACACGGTGATCATAGGACATCGATACCATCCCCAGCGTGCGGATGGCGAGCGTGTCGGTGCCGTCGGGCAGGGTCACGACCTTGGGGCGCTTCTCGATCGTACCCACGCCGAGGATCGCCACCTGGGGCTGGTTGATGATCGGCGCGCCCGCATACGATCCGAACACGCCGGGGTTCGTGATGGTGAACGTGCCGCGCTGGATCTCGTCGGGCAGGAGCTTCTTGGTGCGGGCGCGCTCACCCAGATCGTTGATCGCGCGCGCGATACCGACGAGAGACAGCTCGTCGACGTGCTTCACGACGGGCACGATCAGGCCCCACTCGAGCGCCACGGCGATCCCGATGTTCACGTCGCCGCGATAGATGATGTTGTCCCCCGACACCGCGGCGTTCACGACGGGGTGGCGGCGCAGGTTCTCGGCACACGCCTTGGCGATGAAGGCGAGATACGTGAGGTTCACGCCGCGCTCGGCGTACGCCGCCTTGTGCTTTCGGCGGAGCTCGGCGACGCGGCTGTAGTCCACCTCGAAGAAGCTCGTCACGTGCGCCGAGGTACGGCGCGACATGATCATGTGATCGGCCGTGATCTTGCGGATCTTCGAGAACGGCTCGACGCGATCGCCGGGCCAGGGCTCGACGCTCGGGTGCTGGATTACGGCGGGACCCGGGACCCGGGACCCGGACACCGTGGGCTCCGGGGCTCGCTCAATGACCCGAAGGATGTCCTGCTTCGTCACTCGACCGGCGAACCCGGTCCCGGGAATCGTCGAGATGTCCACCGCGTGTTCCGCCGCGATCTTGCGGACCAGCGGCGTGGAGCGGCGACGCAACCGATCTTCGGCGGTCTCGGTTCCGTCACCCTTGGGAGCAGCGACGGGGGGCGACGGCGCAGGACGGGGAATGACGGGGGAGGACGCCGGCGGTGGGGGAGCGGCCTTCGCCGGCGCCGGAGCAGCTGCGACCGGCTGTAGGGTCGCGCTCTTGTCCGTCTCGATCACCGCCACGAGGGTCTGCACCGGCACCGTCTGGCCTTCCTGCACCTTGATCTCCGCCAGCACCCCGGCCGTGGGGGACGGAATCTCCGCGTCCACTTTGTCGGTCGAGATCTCGAACAACGGCTCGTCCCGCTTCACCGGATCCCCAAGCTTCTTGAGCCACTTGCTCACGGTCCCTTCGGCGATGGATTCGCCCATCTGGGGCATGAGCACGTCAACGCGAGCCATGAGCGCTCCTCAGTACGCCGCAAGCCATCGTGCGGCCTTAACGATGTCTTCGGTCTGCGGCAGCACAAAGTCTTCCAAGGTCGGCGCGTACGGCAACGGCACGTCGTGCGCCGTCACCCGCCTGATCGGCGCGTCGAGCCACTCGAACGCTTGCTCGTTGATGCGCGCCGCGATCTCCCCGGCGACGCCCCCGGTGCGGGTGTCTTCGTGCACGAGGAGCACTTTGTTGGTCTTCTTCACGGTCCGCATGATCGCGGCGTCGTCCATCGGCAGGAGCGTCCGCAGATCCAGTACCTCCGCCGCCACGCCGTCTTCCTTCTCGAGCCGGTCGGCGGCCTCGAGCGACTTCCACACCGTCGCACCGTAGGTCACGATCGAGAGGTCTTTCCCCTCGCGTGCGAGTCGCGCCTCGCCGATCGGAGTCACGATCTCCTCACCCTCGGGGAGCTGCTCCTTGATGCGGCGATACAGCCACTTGTGCTCGAGGTAGAGAACCGGGTCGTCGTCGCGGATCGAGGCCTTGATGAGCCCCTTTGCGTCGCGGGCGGTGGCGGGGTAAACGATCTTCAGGCCCGGCGTGTGAAAGAACGCGGCCTCCGGGTTCTGCGAGTGAAACGGCCCGCCGCGCACATAGCCGCCGCACGGGCCCCGCACGACGATGGGGGTGGCGAGGCCCGCGCGGTAGCGCGCCGTCGCGACATAATTCGTGAGCATGTCGTAGGCGCACGACACAAAGTCGATGAACTGCATCTCTGCCACCGGCCGCATGCCCATGTGCGCCGCGCCGGCCGCCGCTCCGACGATCGCGGCTTCGGAGATCGGCGTGTCGATCACGCGCTGGGCGCCGAACCGCTGCGAGAAGCCTTCCGTGACCTTGAACGCGCCGCCGTACAGGCCCACGTCCTCCCCCAGAATGAAGACGCGGTCGTCGCGCTCCATCTCCTCCCACAGCCCCTGGCGCAGCGCCTCGAGATAGGTGACTTCGGGCATCAGAGACTCCGAAACCAGAGTCGTTCCGCGGCCCGCGGATTCGCGTACACGCCGGGAAGCGCCGTCTCGCCCTGAGGCAGTGGCTCGTCGACGCAGGCGTCGGTGGCCTCGTCGATCTCCGCCCGCACGCGCTCGTCGACGCCGGACAGGTCCCGCTCTTCCGCCCAGTCGTGCTGGAGCAGCTGTTTCACGTAGCGGTCGATCGGGTCGTTTTGCTTCGCCCACCAGTCGAGCTCGTCGGGCGGCACGTAGTGCTGGTCGTCGTGCTCGGCGTGGCCCTTGCGGCGGTACGTCTTCACTTCGAGGAACTGCACGCCCGCGCCGCCCCGAGCGCGCTCCACGGCGAGCTTCGTCGCCTGGTACACGGCGAGCACGTCGTTGCCGTCCACGGTGGCCGCCGCGATGCCGTATCCTTTCGCCTTGTCGGCCAAGTCCTTGACCGCGAACTGCTGCTCGGGCGGCGTGGAGTACGCCCAGCGATTGTACTCGGCGATCACCACCAGGGGACACCGCTGCACCGCCGCGAAGTTCAGCCCCTCGTGGAACGTTCCGGTGGAGGTGGCGCCGTCCCCGATGTAGACGAGCCCCACCCGCGGCTCCCCGCGCAGCTTGAAGGTCAGGGTAATCCCGGCCATGACCGGAATCATGTCGCCCAGGTGCGAAATCTGGCCGAGGTAGCCCAGCTCCAGGTTGTTGAAGTGGACGTTCAGCTCGCGGCCCCGCGTGGGCCCATCGGCCTTGGCCATGTACTGACGCAATATCTCGACGGGCCGAGCTCCCATGACGAGCATCGAGCCCAGGTTGCGAATCAGGGGCGAGAGGATGTCGCGGTTCTTGCCCCGCTCCAGCGCGTAGGCCGACGCCACCGATTCCCCCTCCTGGCCAAGCGAGCGGAACAGTCCCCCGATGACCTTGCTTTGCCGGTACAGCGCCGTGAGCCGCTCCTCCAGCGTGCGCGTCACCCGCAGATAGCGGTAGATTTCGAGCAGCTGCTCGCGGGTGAGCCGTGCCGGAAGCGGCGGGGATTGGGTGGTGGGACCAGTGCGGGACACCATTGTAAATTGTAGTGGGCGTGAAACTTGGCTGATCGAGCCGGGAGAATCAAGTTATGGCGACGTTGAAGCTGCGCGTGAGCGGCATGAGCTGCGGGCACTGCCAGGCGAAGGTTGCAGCGGCGCTGCAGACGACCGCAGGGGTCTATACGGCGATCGTCGACCTGCGGGCCGGTGAGGCCGAGATCGACTTCAACGACGACACTGTGACGACCCAGCAACTGGTCGCGGCGGTCGAGCGGGCGGGGTACGGAGCGAAGCTCGCCGGCTAGTACGCGCCGCGCAGTTCGTGACTGGGCTCGACCTGGCGGTGTAGCTCGGCCAGAAAGCGCCGCGCCAACCGGTCGATCTCCGACTCGCCCACCTGATCGGTGCCCACCTCGATGAACGTGTAGTGCCCACCCTCCGCCCGCGCGGCGATCGTGATCTTGCCGAGGGGGCCCGCGAACGCCCGCCGCCGGGGCGACTCCTCGGCCGGCGCCATCCGGCTCCCGAAGAACGCTTTGGCCGCGTCGAGCGCCGCGTCGGGCGAGAGCGCGGTGCGATGGAAGTATTTCATCGCCAGCTCACGTCGCCCACGCCGGCCGGAAGCGCCGCAAGGTGAGGCTGTTCAAGACCACGGACAAGCTCGACCACGCCATCGCGGCGCTCGCGAGCACGGGTGAGAGCAGCCAGCCGGTGAAGGGGTACAGCACGCCGGCGGCGACCGGGATGAGCACGACGTTGTACGCAAACGCCCACATCAGATTCCAGCGGATGGTGCGCAGCGTGCGCTTGGAGAGCTGGATCGCGGTCACCACCCCGCGCAGGTCACCGCGGATGAGGGTCACGTCGGACGCCTCCATGGCGATGTCGGTCCCCGTCCCGATCGCGATCCCGACATCCGCTTGAGCCAGCGCCGGCGCGTCGTTGATTCCGTCGCCCACCATCACGACGTGGCCGCCGCGCTGCTGCAGCTTCTTCACGAGCTCGGCCTTTTGGGACGGCAGCACTTCGGGAATTACGTCATCGATGGCCACCTCTTTCGCGACCGCCTCGGCGCCTTTGCGGGAGTCGCCGGACACCATGGTCACCGCGAGCCCCAGTTTCTTCAGATGCAGGATCGCGTCCTTCGCCGTGGGCTTGATCGGATCGGAGATCGCGATGACGGCGTAGACCGTGTTGTTCACCACCACGATGACCGGCGTGCGGCCCTGGGCGGCCAGCCGGTCGGCATCCTGGCCGAGGGAGCCGAGCTCGAGGCTGCGCTCCCGCGCGTGGCGCAGCGAGATCACCTCGATGATGCGACGATCCACCGTGCCGCGGGCGCCGCGGCCCTCCATGACCGCGAACTTCTCGACCGGCAGGATGTCGACTTGCTTGTCTTTCGCGGCCCGCAGGATCGCGGCGGCGAGCGGGTGCTCCGAACGCTGCTCCACGGCTGCCGCCCACTTGAGGACCTCCGCCGGCGCGATGGGCGTCCCGTCAGGCCGCTTCGCAGTGACGATATGCGTCACGGTCGGCTTCCCCTCCGTGATCGTGCCCGTCTTGTCGAGCAGCACGGACCGCACGCGCGACAAGCGCTCGAGCCCTTCCCCGCTCCGGACCAGGATCCCGTGCTCGGCCGCCTTCCCGGTGCCCACGAGGATCGCCGTCGGCGTCGCCAGGCCAAGCGCGCACGGGCAGGCGATGATGAGCACGGTGACGAGGGCGATCGTGGAGAACAGTATGGCCGGCTCCGGCCCGAAGTCGAACCACGCCACGAACGCCGTGATGGCGAGGGCGATCACGATCGGGACGAACACTCCCGCGACCTGGTCCGCGAGCCGCTGGATGGGCGCCTTGCTGGACTGCGCGTCTTCGACGAGCTGGACGATCTGGCCCAGGGCCGAGTCCTTGCCGACCCGGAGGGCGCGGAACGTGACGCTGCCGGTCGTGTTCACGGTCGCGCCGATCACCTCGTCGCCGATCTTCTTGGGAACGGGCAACGGCTCGCCGGTAAGCATCGATTCGTCGACCGCCGACGCGCCCTCCGTCACGACGCCGTCGACCGGAATCTTCTCTCCCGGCTTCACGATCACGAGATCGCCCGGGACGACCGCCTCCACCGCGAGCTCGGTTTCCTTGCCGTCCCGCACCACGTGCGCCGTTCGCGCCCTGAGGCCCGCCAGGCGCCGGATCGCCTGCGACGTGCGCCCCTTGGCTCGCGCCTCGAGCAGCCGGCCGAGCAGGATGAGCGCGATGATCGCGGACACGGCCTCGTAGTACACGTCGGCTGGCAACCCCGCCCGTGTGAACACGCCGGGCGCGAGCGTCGCGACGAGCGAGTACAGGAACGCCGCGCCGGTGCCGACCGCGATGAGCGTGTTCATGTCCGCCGTGCGGTGCCGGAAGCCGGCCCAGGCGCCGCGGTAGAACTGCTGGCCCGACCACGCCATCACGGGTAGGGTGAGCAGGGCGAGACCGAGCTTCAGCCATCGGGGGTCGAGCGCGAGCCGTCCGCCCAGGGCCGCGTCGAGCCGCAGCGCGAGTGGCATGAGCAGGCGCCCCAGCAGGTCGACCGGCCGAAAGGTGGAATCCGCCTGCTCCGCCATCAGCAGCATCGAGCCCAGCATCGCGACGACCGCCACCGCGGCGGCGAGCGCGAATTTCCAAGTGAGGCTCTTGATCTCGCGCTGCCGCATGATCCGCTCGCGCTCGGCCGGGTCCTCGGCGGGGATCGGCTCCGCCACCTGGAAGCCCGCCTGCGCGACCGCCTGCTCGAGTGCCGCGGCCGTCGTGGCCCCGGGGACGTAGTCCACGGTGACGGTCTCGGTCGCCTGGTTCGCCGCCGCGCGCACCACGCCCTTCACCCGACCGAGCACCTGCTCGAGCGGCGCAACGCTGGGCGCGTAGTGCAGCTGCTCGACGCCGAACGTGACGCTCGCGCTGCCACAATCGTAGCCGGCGGCGCGAACCGTCTTGATCAGCTCGGCGACGCCGGTCTGCGCGTCGTCGTAATCCACGGCGGCCTTCGCCGTCGCGTAATTGACCGTGGCCGCGCCGACCCCGGTGGCGCCCGTCAACGCCTCCTGCACCGTGGCGGCGCAGGACGCGCAGCTCATCCCCTCGATCGGGAGCACGATCCGCGCCTTACTCATGGAGCTTGTGGGGCGAAGCGGAGGGCCGCCGGTCCGGGCCGGCGGGTTCCACGACGAGCAGTCCCTTCAGCATGTTCATGCCGCAACGGAAGTGGAACTCCCCCGCTTCCTGTGGGGTGAACTCGACGGCCGTGGTCTGGAAGGCGGGCAGCGCCACGTCGATCCCGAAGTCCTCGAACACGACCCGCTCGGAGCAGTCCGCCGTCTCGTCGCGGTAGAACTGCACTCGGACCGGCGTCCCCGCGCGCACGACGATCGTGTCGGGCGTGTAGCCCCCCTTCACCGTGACGCGCACTTCCTGGACTCCGTCCGCCACGCCCGCCGGGACGGGCGGCCCGCTCGAGTAGAGGAAATACCATAACACCCAGACGATCGCGGCCACTCCGACGGCCGTGACGGCGTACTGCGCGGTGCTCACGCCTTCTCGTAATACTCGATGCCGAGATGGGTGATCTGATCCTCGCCCATCAGCCACCGCAGCGTGTTCTTCAGCTTGATCTGCTGGATGAAGAGGTCGTGCTCGGGGTAGAGGCCCGGCGCGGTCTGCGGGCTCTTGAAGTAGAAGGAGAGCCACTCCTGGATGCCGGAGAGCCGCGCGCGGTGGGCGAGGTCGAAGAACAGGGCGAGATCGAGCACGATCGGCGCCGCCAGGATCGAATCGCGGCACAGGAAGTCGACTTTGATCTGCATCGGGTAGCCGAGCCACCCGAAAATGTCGATGTTGTCCCAGCCCTCCTTGTTGTCCCCGCGCGGTGGGTAATAGTTGATCCGCACCTTGTGGAAGACGTTCCCGTACAATTCGGGGTATTGGTCCGGCTGGAGGATGTACTCGAGCACGCCGAGCTTCGACTCCTCCTTGGTCTTGAACGACTCGGGGTCGTCCAGGACCTCGCCGTCGCGGTTGCCGAGGATGTTGGTCGAATACCAGCCCGCGAGGCCGAGCATCCGCGCCTTGAACGCGGGCGCGAGCACGGTCTTCATCATGGTCTGGCCGGTCTTGAAGTCCTTGCCGCCGATCGGAAGCTTGCGCTCTTCGGCGAGCCGCTCGAGCACCGGGATGTCCACGGTGAGGTTCGGCGCACCGTTGGCGAACGGGACGTTCTCCATCAGCGCGGCGTAGGCGTACAGCATCGAGGGAGCGATGGCGGGGTCGTTCTGCTCCATGGCCCGCTCGAACGCCTCCATGCTCTGGTGGGCGGGACCCGGGGTGAGGAACACCTCCGTGGACGCGGCCCAGATCATCACCAGGCGGTCGGCGCCGGACGTCTTCTTGAACGTGCGGATGTCCGCGCGCAACTGTTCGGCCAGGTCTCGCTTGGTCTTGCCGGTCTTGACGTTGGTGCCGGTCAGGCGCTTCACGTAGTTGCGGTCGAACGCCGCTGGGATCGGTCGGATGCCGTTCAAGAAGGCCGCCACGGGCTCGAGGTGCTGGGGCTCGAGCACGCCCGCCTTTTTCGCCGCGGTGTACGCGTCATCAGGAATCGGATCCCACGCCGCGAACACCAAGTCGGTGAGCCGCGCCAGGGGCAGGAACTCGCGAATCTTCGGCGCACGCTTTTCGGTCCGCTTCCCGAGACGGATCGTCCCCATCTGCGTGAGCGAGCCGATCGGCAGCGCGCCGCCACAGCGCACGTTTTCGACGCCAGCGATGAAGGTCGTGGAGACGGCCCCCAACCCCACGAGCATCACGCCGAGCTTCCCCTTGGCGGGCGCGATGTCCCGGCCGGCCGGCGGTGGCACGATCAATGTCCTTTCCGAGATTGCAGCGCCGGCGCGTGACCGGGGAGCGTATCCCGCTGGCGCGAGGGACGTCCCACGGCCGGCACCCCGGCGGCGCGGGCGACGTAGAGCACGCGCTGCACGACCGTGACGGTCGTGGCGAGCGCGAGAATCGCGATCAACCAAAACAGCAACGCCCCCCGGTTCCCGGCCCCGAAGAACAGCGTCGGAGCGCCGAGGAGCAGCACGCGCTCGGCGCGTTGGGCGATCCCCACGCGCGCGGTGAGACCCAGTCCCTCGGCGCGGGCGCGCGTGTACGACACGAGCAGCGAGGCCGCCAGGCCCACGATGCAGCCCAGCACCGCGGCGGTCAGCCGCTCTGGCGGCACGCCACCCTGCAGAAAGTACACGGCGATACCGGTAAACAGTGCCGCCTCGCCCACCCGATCGAGCGTCGAGTCGTAGAACGCCCCGAACGTCGTCGTCATCCCGCCTTCGCGTGCCACGCGACCATCCACCATGTCGAACACGCCGGAGAGGAGCAGCAGGAAGCCGCCCCAGCGGGTCTTCCCCAGCGCGAATGACATCGCGGACCCGACCACGATCACAGTGCCGAGTGTGGTGAGAACGTTCGGCCGCACGCGCATTCGGATGAACCACGCGGCCAGCGGACCAAGCATCCGTCCGAAGCCGTCCCGCACCGCTTGGGGAATCAAATTCATAGCCCGGGGAAGGTAGCGAGCCGCGGCAAGAGTCTCAATAGAGCAGGTATGCGGCCCGCGCGCGCCGGAACCGCGTGAGGGCGGGCTCCCACGCGCGCGCGATCGCGGCCGGCGGCCGCCCCGCGATCAACGCCCGGCGCAATTCGGAACCCGCCGCCAGCCGATCGAAGCTGCGCTCGTTGAAGCGCAGCGAGTCCCGATGCGCGGCCCAGAGCGCGGCGAGCAGCGCTACCGCCGTCTTCGTGGGATCATAGCGCGCCCGGTCCGTCACGTGCAGCCGGATGCCGCGCAGCTCGACCCCGTCGTATTTCCCGTCGGTCGGCGCGCGCGGGGTGAAGGTCGTTCCCGAGACTTCAACGCCGGGCAACCTTTCCCCTTTCCCGCTTCCCCATCCCCGCAGCCGACCCAGCACCGCCGCCGTATCGAGCCACGGCGCCCCCACGATCTGAAACGCGAGCGCCGTCCCGCGGCCGACTGAGAGGTTCGTCCCCTCGAACAAACACGTTCCGGGATAATGGATCGCGCTCTCGAGATCGGGCATGTTGGGCGAGGGCTTGACCCACGGTAGCCCGGTGGCATCGAAGTACAGCGCGCGACGCCACCCCGCCGCCGGGACCACGGTGAGCGCCGCGTGCAGGCGCAGCCGGTCATTGGCGAGGCGCAGCAGCTCGCCCAGCGTCATACCGTGGCGCATGGGGATGGGGAGAAACCCGACGAACGCCGAATCCGGGTCGGCCGCCCGCGCGCGCACGTTCCCCTGCACGACGTCTCCGCCGATGGGATCGGGTCGATCGAGCACGATGACGGGCTTGCCGCGCCGCGCGGCCTCCCGCAGCAGCTGCGTCGCGCTGGCAGGGTAGGTGTAGTAGCGCGCGCCGATGTCCTGCAGGTCGACCAGGAGGACGTCCAGGCTGTCGAGCGCCGCCAGCCGGGATAGCGGCGTGCCGCCGTACAAGCTGTAGATTGGAAGGCCGCTCGCGGAGTCGACGGCGTCCGCGAGGCCGGGACGATCTTCCAGGCCGCGAAAGCCGTGCTCGGGGCTGAACAACGTCGTCACGCGATAGCCCCCGGCGATCAGCACGTCGACGTCGCGGCGGCCGGCGGCATCGACCCCGGTCTGGTTCGTCAGCAAACCGACGCGTTTGTGGGCGATGAGGTGGGCCGAGTCGGCGAGCACGACGTCGATCCCGGGACGGACCTGTGCGCCCGCGGAGCCGGCGCAGGCGAGCAACCCCAACAGTGAGACACGATGCAGGCGCATAGAGTCCTGGCCCTGGTGTTGGTGACCGGCTGCGCGTCCCCTCCCCCGCGCGCGCTGCCTCGACCCGCCGACCTCCGTCCGGAGCCGCACCCCGAGACGAGCCAGCCGGTGGACTCGCTGCTGGCGGCGCTGAGCACGCGACAGCGCGTCGCGCAACTCGTCGTCCCCTGGCTCGCCGGAAGCTACACTGCGGTCGACGATTCGCTGTTCCAGGTGGCGGCGCGCTGGGTCGACTCGCTCGAAGTCGGGGGACTGATCATCTCCGTCGGGTCCCCCTTCGACATCGCCGCCAAGCTCAACGCGCTGCAGCGCCGCTCCCGGCTCCCGCTGCTCGTCTCGGCGGACCTGGAATGGGGGGCGGGGATGCGGGTCATCGGCGGCACGACGTTCCCCCAGATCATGGCAGTGGGCGCGACCGGCAACCCCCGGGACGCCTACACGATCGGCGAGGCGGCCGCCACCGAGGGCCGCGCCGTCGGGATCCACGTCAATTTCGCCCCGGACGCGGACGTCAACAACAACCCCCTGAATCCCATCATCAACGTCCGCTCTTTCGGCGAAGACCCACGGGCGGTCGCGCGGCTGGTGCAGGAATACGTCCGGGGGCTGCACGACCACGGGATGCTCGCGACCCTGAAGCACTTCCCCGGTCACGGCGACACCCAGAGCGATTCCCACATCGGACTCCCCGTGATCACGGCGGGCTACCCGCGGCTCGACTCGCTCGAGCTGGTGCCGTTCCGAGGCGGGATCGCGGCTGGCGCGGACGTGGTGATGAGCGCCCACATCGCCTTCCCCTCCTTCACGGGCTCGAACGATCCGGCGACCCTGTCGGCCGCCGTGCTGGGCGGCCTGCTGCGCGACTCGCTGCACTTTCACGGATTGGTCGTGACCGATGCGCTGACGATGGGCGCGATCGTCGCCAAGTACGGTGCCGGGGAAGCGACGGTGCGGGCCTTCCTCGCGGGCTCCGATCTGCTCCTCATGCCGGCGGACCCCGACTCGGCCCTCAACGCCATGACGGCCGCCGTCTCGAGCGGACGGATCAGCCGCGAACGCCTGGACGAGTCGGTGCGTCGCATGCTCGAGATCAAACAGCGGCTCGGGCTGCTGACCCACCGGGTCGTGGCGCTCGACTCCATCATGAGCATCGTGGGAAGCAAGCGCTTCCAGGACGCCGCGAACGACCTCGCGGTCCGCGCGCTGACACTGGTGCGCGACGTCGGAGGGGAGGTGCATGCCCTGCGCGGCAAGCCCTCCCGCTTCGCCCTCATCGCTTACGCCGACGAAAACAACGGGGCCGCAGGCCAGTATATGGCCGAGCTGCTGCGCCAGGGAGGCGACACGGTCGACTACTTCCGCCTGTGGCCGATGTCCGGGCCGCTCTCCTACGATTCGGCACGCGGGGTGATCGCCCGCACGCCCGCGACCGTGTTCGTCGCGAACGTGCGGCCGATCTCGTGGCGCGGCAACATCGCGCTCCCCGATTCGCTCGCCCAGCTCGTCACGGCGACCGACGCGGCCCGTCCCACGGTGCTCGTGTCGCTGGGCAGCCCGTATCTGCTGAGCCAGGCGCCCGCGGCCAGGTGCTACCTGATTGCCTGGAGCGGCGCGCGCGCGTCGGAGCGCGCCGTCGCCCTCGCCCTGCTCGGCAAAGTGCCGATCGCCGGACACCTGCCGATTCGCATTCCGCCGGACTACCCCATCGGGTTCGGCGTCAGGATCCCGACCGCGCATCCATGAGCGCGCGCGCCCTCGTCGCGCTCGCGGGCCTCGTCGCCGGCTGCCGCACCGCCGTGCCGCTGCCGGCGAGCACCGGCATCCCGCCCGCCTCCCCCGGCACCCTCGGGTTCGACAGCACGCGGCTCGCCGCGGCCGCCGCCTACTTGAGAGCCGAAGCGGACAGCGGTGCGTTTCCCGGGGCGGTCCTGGCAGTGGGGCGCCACGGCCGACTCGCGCTCCTTGCCGCCGTAGGACGTTACGGAAAGGGCGAGGCCGACGACCCACGCCCGGTCGAGCCCACGACGATCTACGACCTCGCGTCACTCACGAAGGTGGTGGGGCTCACGAGCGCGTGCATGCTGCTGGTGGACGAGGGGAAGCTGGCGCTCGACGCGCCGGTGCAGCGCTACCTCCCTGAGTTCCGGGGCGACGGCAAGGAGGCGGTGACGATCCGTCACCTGCTCACTCACTCCTCGGGGCTTCCGGCGTGGCGCCCGCTGTACCAGGAAGCCGACTCACGCGCCACGGCACTATGGGTCGTGAACACGACGCCGCTGGCGACGCCGCCCGGGCAGGCCTACGTGTACTCGGACCTGGGAGCGATCGTGCTCACCGAGGTCGTCGAGCGCATCACCCGCGAACCGCTGGACCGGTTCCTCCAGGAGCGCGTGTTTCGGCCCCTCGGCATGCCCGCGACGCGCTACCTCCCCCCCACGCGCTGGCGCGAGCGGATCGCGCCCACCGAGAACGACACCAGCTACCGCCACCGGCTGCTGCGCGGCGAGGTGCACGACGAAAACGCCGGCCGGCTGGGCGGGGTCTCCGGTCACGCCGGCCTGTTTTCCAACGCCCTCGACCTGTCCCGCTTCGCGGCAGTGTTGTTGAACGGCGGCTCGTGGGACACGGTACAGCTGATCCACTCCGAAACCATCGCGGACTTCACGCGGCGCCAGGGCGTCGTCCCGGGTTCCACACGCGCGCTCGGCTGGGACACGCCGCCCGACCCGCCCGAATCGACCTCGAGCGCCGGGACCCTCCTGTCGCCGCGGGCGTTCGGCCACACGGGGTTCACGGGCACGTCGCTGTGGATGGATCCGCAGACGGACCTGTTCATCATCCTGCTCACGAACCGGGTCCATCCCACACGCACCAATACGGCGATCCTCCGGGTGCGCCCTCGCGTGGCTGACCTCGTGGTGGGCGCCCTCACGCACCCGGAGCTTTAGCAGGGTGCTGAACAACCAGATGGCGTCGCGTCGTGATTGATTGGACGCCCTGAAGGGCGCCCTCGGCGCGGGTGCGTCCTGGAAGGACGCTTGTGTACGAGCGTCCTTCAGGACGACAGGGCGGCCGAGGCCGGGCTTCAGCCCGTGTGATCAACGGTCGCAACCACTCCACGGACTTTTTCGGCACCCAGCTAGGGACTCACTCGACGACGGTGCGCCACCCGCGCCGCGACAGGTCGCGGTAGATCACCGCACCGGCGATGGCGCTGAGGCCGAGCATGAGGATGCCGGGCAGTGGGTCGTGCAACAGCAGCTTGCCCACGCCGAACAGCGCCCCGTACACGAGCACGCACCCCGCGACCCAGTCGACCAGGTTGGCGAGGCCATCGGTCGACGGGCGGACGTCCGGAGCCCGCGCCGCGACGGGCTCCCAACCGAGGCGCGACGGTCGGGTGCGGCGGTAAAAGGCGACCAGCGTCGCGTCCGTCTCGGGGCGCGTCGCGAAGGTCACGACGAGCCAGACCACGGTCGTGACGGCCACCGTGACGAGCACGATGCGCGCGAAATCGAGCGGCCGGTCGCTGTCGAGCCCGCCGACGGTCTGCAACAACACCGAGACGACGAAGGCCGTGATCATCGCCGACACCTCGCTCCAGGCGTTGATACGCCACCAATACCAGCGCAACAGCAGCACGGCACCCGTCCCGGCGCCCGTGATGATCAACAGCTTCCAGGCGCCGCCGATCGACTCGATGCGGAAGGCCACCGCCGCGGAGATCACCGTGAGCAGCGCCGTCGCGAGCCGCGACGCCAGGACGTAGTGCGGCTCGCCGGCGTCGCGGCGCACGAAGCGGCGATAGAAGTCGTTCACGAGGTAGCTCGCGCCCCAGTTGAGCTGGGTGGCGATCGTCGACATGAAGGCCGCGGCGAACGCCGCGACCATGAGGCCGCGGAGCGACGACGGCAGGTAGTCGATCATCACGCGGATGTACCCCGTCTCCGGATCCTTGAGTCCGGGAAACAGGATCAGCGAGGCCAGCGCCACGAGGATCCAGGGCCAGGGCCGCACGGCATAGTGCGCGATGTTGAACCACAGCGTCGCGAGCAGCGAGTGCTTCTCATCTTTCGCGCTGAGCATGCGCTGCGCCACGTAGCCGCCGCCACCGGGCTCAGCCCCGGGGTACCAGGTGGCCCACCAGTTCACCGCGATGTAGACGAAGAACGTGAGCATCGGCATCCAGACCGAGCCGATCTCCGGCACGAAGCCTAGCGCCGAGCCGCGTCCGCTGGCCACGAGCTTCGCCTTCATCGCCTCGATCCCGCCCACGGCGTTCACCGCCACGACCGCCAGCACGATCACCATGCCCATCTTGATGACGAACTGAAACAGGTCGGTCACCAGCACCCCCCACAGCCCGGAGAGCGTCGAAATCGCCGACGTGAGCACGATCAACCCGACCACGATCCACAGCGCCTCACCCTTGGAGATGGTGAACACCAACTGGAGGATCTTCGCCATCGCGAGGTTCACCCACCCGAGGATGATGCAGTTGATGAGCAGACCCAAGTAGAGCGCTCGGAAGCCGCGCAGGAACGCGGCGGGCGGGCCGGCGTAGCGCAGCTCGGAGAACTCGATATCGGTCATCACGCCGGCGCGCCGCCACAAGCGGGCGTAGAAGAACACCGTGAGCATGCCGCTCGCCAGCAGGTTCCACCACAGCCAGTTGCCGGCGATCCCGTTCTTCGCCACGAGGCCGGTGACCACGAGCGGCGTGTCGGCCGCGAACGTGGTCGCGACCATCGACGTGCCCGCGAGCCACCACGGCACGTTTCTCCCCGAGAGGAAGAACTCCGCCGTGTCACGACTCGCGCGGCGCTTGTAATACAGACCGACCGCCACGTTGAACGCGAAGTAGAGCGCGATGATCGACCAATCGAGGAAGTCGAGCCGCATGCGCGTACGATTCCGTGATGGAGGCCCCCCAATTGGGGGAACGACGGCCTGGGATGCAAGCGGGTGGTTGACACCCCGACTCGACCTGCCTAACTTCCTGTCTGATCGGAGGATACATCATGGCGACGACGCAGAACGCGACCCCCATCACGCTCACCGTCACCGACAAGGCGGCAGCGGAAGTCAGGAAGTTCATGGCGGAGGAGCACGTGACGCCCGAGACCGCCGGCCTGCGGGTCGGCGTGCTGCCGGGCGGCTGCTCGGGGTTCCGCTACAGCCTGAGCATTGAGGACAAGCCCGCCGCCGACGACATCGTGATCGAGAGCGGCGGCGTGCGCTGCTTCGTAGACAGCTTCAGCGCCCAGTACCTGAACGGCGTGACGCTGGACTACAAGAGCAATTTCCAGGAATCGGGCTTCGCGTTCGACAACCCGAACGCCACGGGTGGCTGCGGCTGCGGGTCGTCCTTCACCGTCTGACCCTGTTGGTTCTCTCGCTTCGGCACTCCAGGCCCGCGCACGACGCGGGCCTTTTTGCTAGGTGCGCGCGCTCGACGTAGCGGTCATTCTACTCTATTTCGCGGCGGTGATCACCGCCGGGCTGTTGCTCGCCGGCCGCCAGCGCGACGCGAGCGATTACTTCCTGGGCCACCGGGGGTTGCCGTGGTGGGCGCTGATGCTCTCGATCGTCGCGACGGAGACGTCGGCGGTCACGGTCATCTCGGTCCCGGGGCTCGCGGCACGCGGTAACCTCACCTTTCTGCAGATCGCCGTCGGGTATCTGGTCGGCCGCATCGGCGTCGCCGCCCTGCTCCTCCCCGGATACTTCGAGGGAACGCAGGACACGGCGTACCAGCGGCTCGAGCGGCGCTTCGGGCGCGCGGCGCGCCGTACCGCCTCAGGGGTCTTCCTGCTGACACGGGCGCTGGCCGACTGCGTGCGGATCTTCGCGACCGCCATCCCACTGGCGATCATCACTCACTGGAATCTCCCCCTGGGAATCCTGGCCATCGGGATGGTCACGCTCGTCTACACCTGGGTCGGCGGCCTGCGGGCGGTGGTGTGGGTGGACGTGATCCAGCTCGGCGTGTACCTGCTGGGCGGCATCGCGACGCTCGTGGTCGCCACCCATCTGGCGGGGGGCGTCGGGGCGTTCGCGCGCGCCTGGGACGCGGGCAAGCTCACCACGCTCGACTTTCGACCGTCGTTCACCGTCCTGTACACGTTCTGGGGCGGCGTGATCGGCGGAGGGCTGCTGGCAGCCGCCTCGCACGGGACCGATCACCTGATCGTCCAGCGGCTCCTCGCCGCGCACGGCCTGCGGGATGCACAACGCGCGCTGATCGGATCGGGCGTGTTCATCATCGCGCAATTCGCGCTGTTCCTGCTCGTCGGGACTGCCCTGTGGCTCGCGGGGGCGGACCAGAGCGGCATGCGGAGCGACGCGATCTATCCGACGTTCGTGATCACACAGCTGCCCGCGGGCCTCGCCGGGCTCGTGGTCGCCGGGATCCTCGCCGCGGCGATGAGCAGCCACGCGTCCGCCGTCAACTCGCTGGCCTCGGCCTCGACCCACGACTTCTACGCACCGCTCACCGGTCGCCAGGACCCGGCGCATCTCCTGTGGGTGGGCCGCTGGCTCACGCTGGTATGGACCGCGGTGCTCGTGACCGGGGCGATGGCGTTTCGGAACCAGAACACCCCCGTGGTGCAGCTCGCCCTCAGCATCGCGTCCGTCACGTACGGCAGCCTGCTGGGCACCTACGTGCTCGGCGGCTTGTGGCCTCGTGCCCGCCAGCCCGACGTGATCGTCGCCATCGTCGTGAGCGCCGTCGTGATGACGCCGGTGGTGCTGGGGAGCGTCATCCCGGGCTTCCCCTGGCACTGGCTCCCGGGCCTCGCGTGGCCGTGGTACGTGCCGCTCGGCACCGGGGTGACGGTCGCGGCGGGGATGCTGTGCTCACTCGTCGGACGGTCGGACGGTCGGACAGTCGGACAGAAGACGGTGGTTGGATGACATCGTCCATCTTCCTCGGCGCCGACGCCGGGGGCTCCCACTCCACGGTCGTGATCGGCACGGCCGACTTGACGATCCTCGGCCGCGCCGACGGACCGCCCGCCGCGATGAAACCGGGGGGAGCCCCAGCCTCGGCCGCGGTGCTCAGCGAGACCGGGCGCCGCGCCGCGTTTCAAGGGAGCGTCGATCTGCCCGTCGAGCGCGCGGTGGTGGCCGCCGCGGGCGCGGGGCGCCCCCAGGAGCGGGCGGACCTGGAAGCCGCCCTCGTGCAGGCAGGAATGGCCCGTCGCGTGCGCGTCATGGCCGACGGCGAGGTCGCGCTCTCCACGGCGTTCGCGGACGGGACGGGGATCATCGTCAGCGCGGGCACCGGGTCGATCGCCTACGCGCGCGATCCCGCGGGGCAGCTCCACCGCGCGGGCGGCTATGGCTGGCAGCTGGGAGACGAGGGCGGCGGGTACTGGCTGGGGCGACGAGCGCTGGACGTCGCCGCGCGCGCGCAGGATGGGCGCGGCGAAGGCTCCACCCTGCTCGCCCGCCTGCTCGGCGCGCTCGGCCTGCAGACGTTCGACGATCTGGTCCGCTGGACGGCGACCGCGACGCCGGCCCAGGTCGCGGCGCTGGCCCCGCACGTCATCAACGCGGCGGGCGATGGGGAAGCGGTGGCCCAACGCGCCGTGGAAGAGGCGGCGCGGGAGCTCGTCGCCCTCGTCCTAACGCTCGAGCGGCACTACCCCGGGACGGGACCCGTGTCGGTGGCGACGGCGGGCGGCCTGCTGGTCGCGCAGGCTCCTCTCGCCGAGGCGTTCCGCACCAGACTGGCCGCGGAGTCGAACCGGGCCCGCTTGGTCACGACTAGGGTGGATACGCCAGTAGGAGCCCTCAAGCTCGCGGCACAGATGGAATAGGATCAGGCAGCCGGCGCCAACCGCACATCACCGCCGACGACGCGCGGGTCCCAGTCGCTTTCGGTGCGCGCCACGTACACCGCCGCCGTGAGGTCGCCGCAGACGTTCACCGTAGTGCGGCACATATCGAGGATGCGGTCGACACCCAGGATGATCGCGATCCCTTCGGCCGGTACACCGACCGTGGCGAGCACGACCATTAAGAGGGGCAGCGAGCCGCCCGGCACTCCCGCCGCACCGACCGCCGTGATGACGCTCAAGATCAGGACGACGATCTGGCCCCCGAGATCGAGCGACACGCCGAAGACCTGCGCGAGGAAGAGCACGGTCACGCCTTCGTAGAGCGCCGTGCCGTTCATGCACATCGTCGAGCCGAGCGGCAGGACGAAACCGGCGATCTTGGGCGGAATCTTCAGCTCCTCCTCGGCCACGGCGATGTTCGTGGGAAGCGTCGCGTTGCTCGAGCTGGTCGAGAACGCGGTGACGATGCTCGCGCGGATCCGGCTCCAGAACACCCGCGGGTCGAGCCCACCGAACAGCCGCACGAGCAGTGACAGGCTCACCGTTCCGTGGATCAGCAGCCCGGCTACGACGATGACGACGTACAGCCCGAGCTGGCGCAGCAGCCCCCAGCCGAAGCGCGACGTCGTGAAAAAGATGAGCCCGAACACGCCGTAGGGAGCGAGCTTCATCGCGAGGTCGATGATCTTTACGACCGCTTCGCCGACTGCGTCGAGCACGCGCACCAACGGCCGCGCCTTCTCCTCCGGGATCAGGGTGAGCGCGGCGCCGAACACGAGTGAGAAGAAGATCACGCCCAGGAGATCCATTCCGGCCGCCGCCTGGATCGGGTTGCGCGGCACCATGTTGACGAACGTCTCGACGCCGAACCGCGTCGAGCCGGCGGCCTGCAACCCTTGCGCCTGGGAGCGATATGTCGCCATCAGCTGCTCGCGCACGTCAGGCGCGAGACCCGCGCCCGGCCGGAACAGGTTGACGAGCACCAGCCCGATGGCGGCCGACAGCGCGGTCGAGAGCAAGAAGTACACGAGCGTGCGGATGCCGACGCGGCCCACCTTGCGGATGTCACCGATCCCCGCGACGCCGAGCGTGATGGAGGTGAAGACGAGTGGGATCACCGTCATGAGCAGCATCCGGAGGAACACCTGCCCGACGGGCCCCGCGACGTTGTCGCCGACCCAGCGCACCCACGCCGCCCCCGGGGCGAGCGTGTTCG
>QHTK01000053.1 GCA_003220795.1 Gemmatimonadota bacterium
TGGTCGAAGCCCGGCACGTCGCGCCGGAACACGTCCTCGAACCAGCAGATCACCTTCATGCCGCGGCGGTGTGCCGCCGGGAGCACGTCGGCGATCACGTCGTAGCTGGGATGATCGGGCGCTTTCTCGGGGGCGATGCTCGTGTGGCGGTAGTACTGCGGATGGGGCGTCGCGAAGTTGCCGCCGCGGAAATTGTCGTCGTATTCCTGCTTGCCGTGATCGGGGAGCGGCTGGCCGCGCAGCTGCCGGCCGGCGATGCCGCGACCGTAGGTGAATGTGGCGAGGAAGAGCGTGTTAATCCCGGCCATCTCCTGGAAGCCGTCCAGCACCTTGTCGGTGCCTTCGTCCACGAACGACACGGCTCCCACCTGAATCCCGACCATCGGCGGCTCCGCCCTTGCCGCGCGCGGGGCCCGACCACGGGCGCCGCTTCCTGCGATCAGCGTGGAGGTTTCCAGAAACGTGCGACGATCCATCGGTCACTCCCTCAAAGCCTGTACGTCTCTTTCGCGAGATCGTACGCCAGCGCCCGCGCCATGCGGCGCGCATCGTCCATCTCGACGACGTGCCGCGCGACGAGCCGCGCGAGGTAGTTTGCGTCCACGCGCCGCGCCAGGTCGTGCCGCGCCGGGATGGAGCAGAAGGCCCGCGTGTCGTCGTTAAACCCGGCGGTCTTGTAGATGCTCGCCGTCTCGGTGGTGCGCTCGCGGAACCGCGTCATCCCTTCGAGCGAGTCATGGAACCACCACGGCGGCCCGAGCCGCACCGCCGGATAGTGGCCCGCCAGCGGCGCCAGCTCGCGGCTGTACGTGGATTCGTCCAGCGTGAACAGCACCAGCGTGAATCGCGGATCGTTGCCGTACGCATTGAGCAGCGGCCGCAGGTTGCGCGTGAACTCGGTCGCTACCGGAATGTCCCCGCCGCGATCGGGCCCGAACCGCTCGAACAGCGTTTGGTTGTGGTTCCGGAACGCCCCCGGGTGGAGCTGCATCACCAGCCCGTCTTCGAGCGACATGCGCGCCATCTCGAGGAGCAGATGCGCCTCGAAGCGGCGCTCGTCGGTCCGGCTCGCCTCCCCTTGCCGCGCCTGCTGAAACAGCACCTCGGCCTCGTCCGGGGGGAGCCACGCCGTGTAAGGCTCAAGCACCGCGTGATCGGTGGCCGTGGCCCCCATGCGCTTGAAAAACGCGCGGCGATCCTCGAGCGCGTGCACGAACTCGGCGTAGTCCACGAGCGGCGCGCCGTGCTCGCGGCCGAGCGCCTCGAGCTCGGCGGGCCAGCCGGGCGCCGCGATCTTGAACACGGCATCGGGGCGGAAGCAGGGGATGACCTTGCCCTGCCACCCTGACTCGCGGATCGCCCGATGGTGGTCGAGCGGGTCGCTCGCCATGTCGGTGGTGGCGAGGACCTCGATGTTGAACCGCTCGAACAGCGCCCGCGGCCGGAACTCAAGGGAGCAGAGCCGCTCTGCGATCGCGTCGTAGATCGATCGGGCAGTCTCCCCCGTGAGCCGCTGCTCGATGCCGAACACGTCGTGGAGCTCGTGGTCGAGCCAGGCGCCGGTAGGCGTGCCACGAAACAGGAAATAGTGCTCGGCGAACAGCTGCCACACTTTGCGCGCGTCGCCGTCCAGCAGCGTCTCGAGCGGCACGCCGCGCGCGTACAGGAGGCGCAGGATGTAATGGTCGGGCTGGACGATCAGTGCCGCGGGCTCCGCGAACGGCTCATTGGTGGCCAGAATCCGCGGGTCCACGTGTCCGTGCGGGGCGATGATGGGCAGCCGCCGCGTCTCGTCGTACAGCGTGCGCGCGACGCGCCGGACTGCGGGGTCAGGATCGAAGCAGCGGTCCTCGTGGAGGACGAGCGCGTCCGCCACTACACGACGGGCGCCCAGCCCCGGGCGTACTCCCGCTGCCAGAATCTCATCGCTTCGTCGTCCCCGACGATGTGGCCCGACTTGGGGTCGGTGCGGAGCGCGCGCCCGGTCGATTGCGCGATGTTGCCGAGGTGGCCCAGCAGCACGCTCTTCGCCCCTTCCTCGATCGGTTGATGTAGCGCAGCGCCGGTGCGGATCGCGTCGACGAAATTCGCGATGTGCAGGACGGTCATGTCGTCGTCGGCATGCGTATTGAGGCCGTCTCCGGCTTGCGCGGCGAGGGATTGCTTCACGACTTTGCCCTTGACGTCGTACACGGTGTAGCCGTCGCGGTCCATGACCACGCTGCCCGTGGTGCCGAGGATGGCGGTGCCGCGCTCGCGACCGTACGTAGTCAGGCCGTTGCAGCTCTGGCCCTGCCAGATGATGGTTTTGCCCCCCGCGAACTCGAAGCAGGCTTCCTGGGTGTCGGGGAACTCCCAGTCATCGTCGAAGTGATAGCGGCCGCCGACCGAAGTGACGCGGATGGGGTAGTCCACGCCCAGGGCCCAGCGCGCGACGTCGATCTCGTGCGTGCCGTTGTTGCAGATCTCGCCCGTGCCCCACCGCCGGAACCAATGCCAGTTGTAGTGGATGACGTTGTCGCGGTACGGGGTGTGGGGCGCCGGGCCCTGCCACAGCTCGTAATCGAGGTTGGCCGGCACGGGCGCGGGCTTGCCGCGTCCAATCGTGGCGCGGGTGTTGGCGTACCAGGCGCGCGCCAGGTAGGGCTGTCCGATCGCTCCTTCTTTAATTGCCTGCACGACCTCGATGGAGCGCGGCGCGGAGCGCTGCTGCGTCCCCATCTGCACCACGCGCTGGTGCTTGCGCTGCGCCTCGACCAGCAGCTCGCCTTCGCGCGCGTTGTGCCCGCACGGCTTCTCGACGTAGACGTGCTTCCCCGCCTGCATGGCGAGGAGCGCGGCCGGCGTGTGCCAGTGGTCGGGCGCCGCGATGACGAGCGCGTCCACGCTCTTGTCCTCGAGGGCCCGGCGGAAGTCGCCCAACCCTTTCGGAGGCCGCGACTGCGCCTCGCCCACCTGCGTCACGCCCTTGGCCAGCACTTGTGCATCCACGTCGCACACGTAGGCCACGAGGGCGTTGGGCGTGCGGGCGAACGTCCGGCCCAGCACCGCGCCGCGGCCGTTCAAGCCCATGACTGCGACGACGACCTGCTCGCTGGGCCGCGACACCAGGGACGATAACCCCCGCGGAGCGACCAGTCCGAGCCCCGCGGCGGAAGCGGTCTTCAGGAAGTTGCGCCGTTTCATAGCACCCTCACCTTGATGCTGCGGAAATACACCTCGTCCCCGTGATCCTGCAAGACGATGTGCCCCTTGCGCCGCTCCGCGAAGCCCGGGATGGAGTGGTACTTGCTCGCGGCGAGCGCCGAGTCCATGCGCGCGGTGCCGAGCTCGAACTCCACGATCTTCTCGCCGTTGAGCCAGTGCTCGCCGTGGTTGCCGCGGAACACCACCCGCGACTGGTTCCACTCGCCCACGGGGCGGAGATGTTTCGCGCCGCTCGGCGCCACCAGATCGTACAGCGCGCCGGCTCGGTGCGTCGGCAGCTGGCCGTCGGGGTGGTGATCGTCATCCAGCATCTGGTACTCGAACCCCAGCGCGGAGTGATTCGGCGCGATGCTGCCCTGGGCGACCGCCGCGGGGGTCATCGCCCCGCCCTGGGCTTGGGACAGCTCCTCGGAGACGTTGTACTTGACGCCGCTGTTCGCGCCCGGCGTGACCTTCCACTCCCAGCTCAGCTCGAAATCCCCGAACGTCTCCACGGTCATCAGGTCGCCGCCGTTCAGCGGCCGCCCGTCCGGAACGCGGGGCACCTTGCCGCTCGCGATCTTCTTGATCGTGCCATCCACGATCTTCCAGTGCGCCGTCGGCACGGTGTCGTAGCCCAGGCCGCGCCATCCGGCGAGCGTACGGCCGTCGAACAAAAGGCGCCAGCCGGCGACGCGCTCGGCGTCGGTGAGCTGGTTCGGCCGTGTCTCGGTCGCGCCGAACGTCGTGGGGCGCGTCTGGGCGCCGAGCGCGGAGGTGCAGGCCCCGAGCGCGAGGAGCCACCATCGATGGTTGATCATGCTCACTCCGAAAAGCGTCACAGGTTGCCGCGCTTCGATTCTGCCACGGCGTAGTCGCAGGCGCGCGCGGTGAGCGCCATGTACGTGATGGACGGGTTGACGCACGACGAGCTGGCCATGCACGCGCCATCGGTGACGAACAGGTTGGGGACGTCGTGCGCCTGGTTATGGCCATTGAGGACCGAGGTTCGCGGGTCGCGTCCCATGCGGGCCGTGCCCATTTCGTGGATCCCGAGCCCGGGCTCCGCGCCGAGCCCGCCTTCTCGATAGGCGTCGTTGGTGCGTACGTCCTTGCAGCCGGCCGCCTCCAGCATCTCGGCCGCCGAGGCGGCCATGTCCTTGCGCATCGCCAGCTCGTTCTCGCCCCAGGTGCAATGGATGCGGAGCACGGGGATCCCGAACTCGTCGGTCTGTTCGGCCAGCTCGACGTGGTTGTCGGCACGGGGCAGGCACTCACCGAACCCGGTCATGCCCATGGTCCAGCGGCCCGGGTCGTGCAGCTTGCGTTTGAGCTCCACGCCGAACCCGGGCTCCCCGGCGCCGCGCGCCCAGTTCTGGCGGCTCGCGCCGCCCTGATAGCCGAACCCGCGCACGTAGTCGCCGCGGCGCGACGCCTCATCGCCCAGGTTGCGGAACCGCGGCACGTAGATGCCGTTGGGGCGGTTCCCCTGGTAGTAGTGGTCCAGCAGGCCCTCGATCGTCCCGCTCGCACCAGCGCGGAAGTGATGGTCCATCAGATAGTGCCCGAGCACCCCACTCGAGTTGGCGAGGCCGTTCGGGAAGCTGGGCGACTTGGAGTTGAGCAGGACGCGGGTGGTCGCGAGCGTCGAGGCGCAGAGGAAGACCAGACGGCCGGAGTACTCGCGCGTCTGTTTCGTCGTCGTGTCCACGACGCGCACGCCGGTGACCCGGCTCTTGGCCGCGTCGTAGATGAGCGAATGCACCACGCTGTCGGGGACGATGGTGAGCCGCCCCGTCGCCCGCGCGGCGGGGAGCGTGGAGGCCTGGCTCGAGAAATACGACCCGGTGGAGCAGCCCCGCTCGCAGGGGCCGCAGTAGTGGCACGGCAGGCGGTCGTTCAAGGGCTGGGTGAGGATCGCCACGCGGCCGATGGTGAACCGCCGGTCGGGAAAGGCGCGCTCGAGCCCCGCCTTCACGAACTTCTCGCCCGCGTTCATCTCCATCGGCGGCTGGAACTCCCCGTCCGGGAGCTGCGGCAGGCCCAGCTTCTCCCCGCTCACGCCGATGAAGCGTTCCACGTAGCTGTACCAGGGCGCCACGTCGGCGTAGCGAATCGGCCAGTCGACGCCATGCCCGTCCCGCAGATTCGCCTCGAAATCGAGGTCGCTCCACCGGTACACCTGCCGCCCCCAGATCAGCGACTTTCCGCCCACCTGGTCTCCCTGAATCCAGGTGAACGGCTTGTCCTCGATGTAGGGATTGCGGTGGTCCTTGATGAAGAAGTGCTTGACCGATTCGTGGAATTGGCCCGTACGGGCCTGGATCGGATACTCCTCCGCGCCGCGGGTTCCCACCGCCAGCCGCGCGTTGCGTAACGGGAGCTCCCAGCTCGGCTTGTGCTCGGTGATGTAGTCCTTGCGGTGCTCGACGTTGCGCCCGCGCTCGATCACCAGCGTCGCGAGCCCCTTCTCGGTGAGCTCCTTCGCGGCCCAGCCGCCCGTGATGCCGGACCCGATCACGATCGCGTCGTAGGTGATCATGCCCAGGCCCGCCCGATTGAGGTGTAGGGGATGTCCCCGCGGTACGTCCCGAAGGGGCTCACCCGCAGCTCCTGCATGGCGCCGATCTCCGATGTGTAATAGCCCACCAGCGTCAGCTCCTTCATGCGGCGGAAGAACCACGCATCCTCTCCTCTGGTCGCCGCGTATGCCGCCGCGTCCAGCTCGCGGAGCAGTGCCACCTGTTGCGCGGCGGCCGACTCCGCGAACCGCTTCCCATAATGGGACTGCGCCTGGGCGTCGACGCCCGCGAGGCCTGTGAGGAAGCGGTCGCGCTCCGCGGCCGGGTAATGGTCGGTGAGGAGCGTATCGACGAAGCGGTGCACGCCGGCCGCGCGCGCGCCCGGTGTCTCCGTCTGCGGAACGATGTGCTCGGCGAGGGTGGCGACGAGCTCGAGCTGGGCCGCACTCAGCGTCCGCGGCGCCCACGCGGGCGACGCCGCCCACGCGCGCCGCGTCGCCGTGCTGAAGACGCCCGCCACGGTGGGAGCGGAAATTGCGCCGCCCAGGAGCAGCGCCACCTGTTGCAGGGCGCGACGGCGACTGATCGTGTTACGGCTCACAGGGTGACCCCTTCCTTCCAGATGGCTATCTCACGGTAGCCGTACTTCTCGTTGTTCGCGAGGGCCCGTCCGGAGGCCACGTCGAGGATCAGCGCGAACAGATCCTCTTCGAGCCGGTCCATGGTGGCGGTACCGTCGAGCAGCAGACCCGCGTTGAAGTCGATCCAGTGCGGCTTCTTGACCGCGATCTCGCTATTGGACGAGATCTTGAGCGTGGGCACGGGGAAACCGAGCGGCGTGCCGCGTCCGGTCGTGAAGAGCAGCAGGGTAGCCCCGCTCGCGACGAGCGCCGTCGATGATACCCCGTCATTCCCCGGGGACTCGAGCAGGGACAGGCCCGCTCCGTTCCGCGTCCCGCCTCCCCCCGACAACGCCACCTCACCATAGCGCAGCACCTCCGTCACCGGGGCCGTGCCGCCCTTCTGGACGGCTCCCAGCGACTTTTCCTCGAGCGTCGTCAGCCCGCCCGCCGTGTTGCCGGGCGACGGGTTCTCGTAGATCGGCCGCTTGTGACGGAGCAGATACGTCTTGAAATCGTTCACCAACGCCACGGTATCCCGGAAGACCGCCTCCCCAACGGCCCGGTTCATGAGCAGCCGCTCGGCCCCGAACATCTCCGGTACTTCGGTGAGAATGACGCGACCCCCGCAGCCGGTCAGCCGGTCGGCGATACGCCCGACGAGCGGGTTGGCGGTGATCCCGCTCAACCCGTCCGACCCGCCGCACTTATGACCCAGGACGAGGTCCGAGGCCGGGCACACCTCCCGCTTGTCGCGTTCCACGAGCTCGACCAGCTCCGCCAGGCTTGAGAGGCCGGCCTCGATCTCGTCGGATACGTCCTGCGAATTGAAGAACCGCAGCCGCTCGCGGTCCACGTCGCCGGCGATGCGCAGCAGCTCGTCGAGCTGGTTGTTCTCGCAGCCCAGGCCCAGCACCAGGACGCCGCCCGCGTTGGGATGGCGCAGCAGGCCGGCCAGGATGCGCTGGGTATTCTCCAGGTCGTCCCCGAGCTGGCTGCAGCCGTACGGGTGCGCGAAGCTGAAGACGCCGTCGATCCGACCGGCGAACCGCGCCGCTCCCGTGCGCCCGATCTGCTCGGCGGCGTGGTTCACGCAGCCCACCGTGTTGAGTATCCACACCTCGTTGCGCGTGCCGACGCGCCCATTGCGACGGCGGTAACCCGCGAACGTAGGCGTCGCCCGCTGATCGTCGGGGGCTCCCGGAGGTAGGGGCGCGGCATGCCGCGCCCCTACGCGCGCGGGCTCGTAGCGGTACTCTACGACCCCCTCGAGGCAGGTCTTCAGGTTGTGGCTATGCACCCACGCGCCGGGCGCGATGGCCGCCGTCGCCGCACCGATCGGGAAGCCGTACTTCACCACGGGCTCGCCCGGCTCGATCGCCCGCACGGCGATCTTGTGGCCCGCCGGCACGTCGTCTTGCAGCACGACATTCGTGTCCTCGACGACGACCTCAGTCCCCGCCGCCAGCGGCCGAACTGCCACCACGACGTTGTCGGTCGGGTGGATTCTGACCGCTTGGGGCGCTGCCGTCACCGCGTGAAGTCCCGGTAGTACGTCTCGATCTGCTGTGGCGTGGCGGTCCCGGACAGGATCAGGATCCGGTGGCGGAACGTGCTCGACTCCCCCGGCGCGAGCCGGAAGTTCAGCTGCTCCTTCCCGTTCGTAAACGCCTTGCGGCCCAGTGGGTTGGCCGCGAACAGGCCGTAGCCGCGCGCGTGCCAAAAAGTCGGGAATCCGACGTTCTTGGGATGGTCCAGAATTGCGAGCGTGACCGGCTCCCCGTCCGCCACCCCGGACAGCATCGTCCAGCGGCCGCGCGTGCCCCACACCGAGTCGCCCTCGAGGCCCTCGGAGCTCTTGTAGCGGCCGGTGACGCCTTCGTTGTTCAGCATCGGTACGGTGGTCGCGTGGCCGTTCGCGTCGGTAAATACCTCCGCCGTCTGGGAGGGTTGCTCGAGCGCGCGGGCCACCCGAAGCCCGAGGAGCCCGTCCTTCTCGTCCGTGAAGGTCACGGGTTGGCTGAGCGCCGTGAGTGTCGTGATCCGGTCCACGCCGCGCATGCCCTCCGCGGCGCGGAACACAAACCGCGTGTCTTCACGCAGCAGCGCTTTGCCTTCGTGATCCACCCATTCCGCCGTCACCTCGAGCACGCCCTGACCCGCTCCCCCCTCAGCGCGGCGCACCGCGCGATGCACGATCGTGCCCATCTTGGGCGCGCGCGCCGCCGGGATCGCGTCCGAGTTGTTCCAGAAGTCGAGGCCGTTCACGTCACTGTAGGTGAACCACAGGCCGACGTGATGCGGGTGGTCCACGCGCTCGCCCGGCCGAGGCTCGAGCGGCCAGCCGCGGGTCACCAGTTTCCCGGACGCGGTCCGCAGCGGATAGAGCGTCGGCTTCTTGAGCGTCGTCGAGGTCGGGTAGATGTACGCGGTGAACGGCTTCCCATCGACCAGCACGTCGACGCGGCGGTCGGCCGCGTGCGGGATGACGTCGACACGGGGCGCCCCGCTCTGGGCCTGCCCCAGGGCGGGCAGACCCAGCCCCAGCAGCAACCAAGCCTTCTGCATGTTTTTTCCGTTCCTCAACCCATCACGATATCGCGCTTGGTGTCGTCGAACATCACCTTCCGGCCGCTGTGAATCGCGGCGACGGTCATGCACAGCGCCACGGCGTGGTTGTAGCCGGCGTCGATGTTGGCATTGGGCTGCTTGCGCGAGCGCACGCACTCCATCCAGTTCCGCACGTTGGCGGTGGTGGACGAGTCGGCGCCGGTGTCCGCCGCGGTCTCCGCCGGGGCCAGATCGGAGAGCTTGGTCGTCGCCAGCTGGTTCGGCTTCATCTCCATCTCAGCCGCCGCCCGCTCGTTCAGGCCGCCCGTCGGCGTGATCTCATTGGTGTCGAGGTTTAACATCCCGGCGTTCGAGTAGTACAGCTCCTTCGTGCCGCCCGCCGAGTTGGTCATGCGCGACGAGTACACCACTTGGAACCCCCTGCTGGGATCGTTGAGCGGCCCGTAGTCGAACACGATCGTGGCGGTGTCCCAGTTTTTGCGCCCGTCCTTCCACAGGTACACGCCGCCGTTGGCGACGACGCTGCGGGGGCGCGGCAGGTCGGTGAACCAATGCACGGTGTCGATCTGGTGCACCATCCACTGGTCCGGGATGCCGGACGAATACGGCCAGAACAGGCGATACTCGAGGTATTTCCGGGGATCCCACGGTTCGTAGGGGAGATACGCCAGGAACCGCTTCCAATCGGTGTCCTGCTCCTTGATCGCGGCGACGAGCTGGGGGCGGCGCCACCGTCCCGGCTGGTTCACGTTCCAGGTCATCTCGGCCATGACGATGTCGCCGAACTTGCCGGAGCGGAGGAACTCGTTGGCGAGCTGGTAGTTCTTGGCGCTGCGGCGCTGCGTACCGATCTGCACGACGCGGTTCGACTGCTTGACGGCGTCGCGGATCGCCACGGCCATCTCCATGGTGTGCGCCAGCGGCTTCTCGATATAGGCGTCCTGCCCGGCGTGCATCGCCTCGACGCCGTGGTAGGCGTGCAGGAAGTCCGGGGTCGAGATCATCACCGCGTCGGTGGCCTTCGCGTCGTACATCTCCTCGTTGTTGCGGAACGGCCGCGGCTTGGCGCCGGTCACTTTCTCGATGCCGGCGATGCCTTCCTCCCGCCGCCGATTCCAGATGTCGGAGACGGCGACGATCTCGAAGTTGAGCTCCTTGCCGACCTTCCCGAACGCGGGGAGCAGGGCCTGGCGGAACCGGTCGGAGAAGCCGACGATCCCGACCCGCACGCGGTCGTTGGCGCCGAGGATCCGCGCGTACCGCGCCGCCGGCAGCGCGGCGGCGGCCACCTGCAGGAACTCGCGGCGGCGCATCTTCGTCTTCTTGGACATCTCCCCTCCTCGGGTCAAGAGTGTGGGCGCGCGCGGCCGGCGGCCGACAGCCCGGCGAGCGCACCGCGCATGTAGGCGAACGACTGCTTCATCCCCGGCAGCGGGTCGTCGGCGTCGATCTCGTACTCGAGGTTGGCATAGCCCCCGAACCCGATCGCCTCGAGCTGCTGGAAGATCTGCGGGATGGGGATGGCGCCCTCCCCGACGATGCATTGGCTGCCCTTGGCCGTGAGATCGCGCAGGTCCTTCAGGTGCAGGTCGAGCACTCGTGGGCCCGCGTCGGCGACCGCCCGGACGACGTCGGTGCCGGTGCGTACGGTGTGCCCGATGTCGATGCACAGCCCGATATGACGATCCATGTTCCGGATGTGCTTCAGGGCGTCGTAGGGGGACGGGAAGTTCTTGTCCTCGGGCCCGTGGTTGTGGATCGCCACTTTGATGTCGTACTGTTTGGCGAACCGCTCGATGCGCGGGAGCAGGGCCGGCGCGGCATGCACGGTGATGAGCGGCATGCCGGCGCCCTTGGCGTACGCGAAGTACTTCTCGACGTCCGCGTCGGTGTCGTGCTCGAAGGTGATCACACCGCCGCCCACGATCACGAGGCCGGCCGCCTCGATCCCCTGGCGCGCCGCCGCCAGCTCGGCGGGGGACAGCTCGAACGGCAGATGCACGGACTTGAGGTTGATGTAGCGCGCGCCCAGCGCTTGCACCATGGCGATGGCTTTGTCCCGCGGAAAGTTGCGCAGGGAGTAGCTCGCCACGCCGAGCTGTAGAGTCTCGCCCGAGTTCCCCCTCTCCCGGAGGGAGAGGGGGTCAGGGGGTGAGGACCCCATGGCGGAGTCGGGGACGAAGCGCGCGGTCCCGAGCGCGGCGCTCGCCACGCCCGCGACGCCGGCTGTCAGGAACGTCCGACGCGGCACCTTGCCGTCGGCCATGCTCAGTACCCGGGGTTCTGTGGGAAGGGAGTGGTGGTCCGGTCGATCTGAGTCTGCGGGATCGGCCGCAACACGTGATATGGCTGGATGCTGGTCTTGCCGGTTGCGTCTTGCCAGTTGTACGTCTTGACGCGCGACAGCAGGGTGTGGGTGCGCACCAGGTCGAACCACCGCATCGTCTCGCCCGCGAGCTCGCGGGCGCGCTCGTTCAAGACCTCGTCCAGAGTGAGCTGACCCACCGTCAGCTCCATCTCGGCCTCGTGCCCCGGGATGGCGGCACGCCGCCGCACGGCGTTGATGTAGGGGAGCCCCTCCGCCGGCCGGCCGTCGCGCATCAGCGCCTCGGCCGCGATCAAGTACGTCTCGGCCAGCCGGAAGAGCAGGTAGTCCCGCGAGCCGCGCGTGTCGTTGACGGCGAGCCGGAACGGATCCTCGAACTTGTTCAGAGACGGGAAAATCCTGCTGCTGTACGTCTTCGGCGTGTACACCCGGTACCGCCGGGGCACGGTGTCGTCGTTCGTGGTCGAGACGTATACCGCCGTGTCCCCCAGCTGAAACTTGAGCGCGCCGGTCGAGTCCCGCGGGATCGTCCCGATGTTGTTCGCGTACCACACACGCTTGAACTGGGCATCGTAGCGCCCGTCCTTGGTGCGGTCGTACAGGCTCAGGAAGAACCTGGTCGGCCGGAAGCGCTTGAAGGGGCGCCCGTTGGCGATGTCGCGCAGCATCCCGGGCAGCACGTCGTACTCCATGAGGAAGTAGAGGTGCCCGGTGTTGCCGGGGCCGGTAGTCAGCGGATCGCCGGTGTACTGCACCGACCAGATCACCTCGGCGTTGCGCTCGTTGTGGAAGTCGAACACGTCGGCGAACCGCGGCAGCAGCTGGTAGACGCCGGACTTGATCACGCGCTGCGCGTAGTCGGCGGCGTTGGCGAAATCCCCCGCCTGTCGCTTGGCGGCCTCGTCGGCCACGGAGTCGTCGGGGACACGCAGGCGCGTCAAGTACACTTTGGCGAGCAGGTGCTGGACGGCGCCCTTCGTGGCGCGCCCGTAGTCCTGCTGCACACTGGGCAGGTTGGCCTCGGCGTACTGCAGGTCGGGGATGATCACACCGTCGTACACACTGTCGACGGGGGAACGGTGTGCCTCCGTAGTGGGGTCCGTGATCTGGTGCACCGTGATGTGCAGGGGCCCGAACATCTGCACCAGGTAGAAATAGTACAGGGCCCGGAGGAACCGCAGCTCACCCACCCGCTTCGCCCTGACGCTCGAGTCCATCTGCACGATCGCCGCCTGGTCGAGCGCCGTGTTGGCGGTGTTGATCGCCCGGTAGAAGTCGTTCCAGGTGTTCGTGATGTAGTCGAGCGTCGGGTTCAGCTGCGTGGTGTAATCGTTGACGAACTTATAGCTGCCGTCGGCGCCCTTGTAGAAGATGTCCGTGCCGAATTCGGTCAGCGTGAACCCCCGCTCCTGCGCCCAGAAGCTGCGCAGCGGTTCGTACGTGGCGTTCACGAGCGCCTGAAATACCGCCTGGCTGCCGTACGCTCCTGGGGTCAACCCGGTGACGACATCTTCGTTCAGGTCCACGCAACCCGGGAGGCTGGTCACCAGCACCACAGCAAGTACGACGGTTCGCTTGGTCATCGTTCCTTCCTGTGGTTAGAGGCCCACGGTCACGCCCATCATCAGCGTCGAGTAGCTGGGCGTTCCGGCGTTGGTGGCGGACTCGGGGTCCAGGCCCTGAAAGTCGGTGAACAGCAGCGGATCGAGCGCCGTCATGTAGAACCGCAGCGAGCGGCCGCGGAACGGGCCGAGCCGCGCGCCGGGAACGGTATAGCCGAGCGTGATGCTGCGGATCCGGACGAAGGAGCCGTCCTCGAATCCCAGCGCGTTGTTGTTGTCTGGATGTTCCGAATCGAGATTCGGGCGAGGATCGGTGTTGCTGGGGTTGGTCGGCGTCCAGTAGTTGACGGCGAGATTGTTATATCGGCCGGCCAGCACGTTCTGGTCCCTGCGGAACGCGTCGTCCATCGTCTGGCCCCAGCGGGCGTGCGCCATGACCGTCAGGTCCAGACCCTTCCAATCGAGGCGGCTCGTGAGGCTCCCGGTCCACTTGGGGTACGGGCTACCCAGAATGACGCGATCGTTCGCGTCGATCTTGCCATCATTGTTCTGGTCGACGATGCGAATGTCCCCCGGCTTGCGACCGTAGCGCTTTATTTCCACGGAGTCGGCGATCTGCCAGATGCCGCCGAACTGGTAGTCGTAGTAGACCGAGATGGGCTGGCCGATGAACCACCTGTTCCCGACGTCGTCCTTGTTGGCGCCGAACAGGCTGACGATGCGGTTACGGTTCATCGACCAGTTGAGCTGCGTGCTCCAGGCGAGGTCGTGCCAATCCCGCAGGATTTGGGTGGAGAGGGCCACCTCGACGCCGCTGTTCCGGGTCGCCCCGACGTTCTGCAAAATGCTGGAACGGCCGTTGATGCCGGACAGCTGCCGGTTCATGAGAAGGTCGCTCGTCGACGCGCGATAGACGTCGACGGAGCCCGAGATGCGGCCACTCCGCGCGGTGAATTCGAGCCCGACATCTGTCTGGGTCGTCCGCTCCCACGACAACGTGCTGTTGACAAAGCTGCCCGGACGGTACCCGACCGCCGGCTGGTCGCCAAACGAGTAGATGGTCCGGGTGAGCGACCCCTCGGTCTGATAGGGATTGATCGCGGTGTTCCCCGTTCGCCCATGGCTGATCCGCAGCTTCAGGTCGGAAAAGAGCCCCGTCTGTTGGATGAAGCCTTCCTCGGAGAGGCGCCAGGCGATCGCGGCCGAGGGAAATACCTGACACTTGTGTCCCGGCGCCAAGCGCGAGGAGCAGTCGTCGCGGCTGGTGAGCGTGAGGAGGTAGCGGTCCTTGAGCGCGTAGTTGAGGCGCGCCATGAAGGAGGCCAGGGCCCACTGCGACACGTAGCTCGAGGGCGCGTCGACCCGCGCCGCCGCCCCCAGGTCGAAGTACTGGTCTTGCTCGTACGGCAGCCCGATCACGGACGTGACCTGATCTTCAGTCCGCTGCGTCTGGAGGCTGTACACGAGTGTAGCGTCGATGCGATGAGCCACGCCCAGGCTGCGCTTGTAGGTCAGGATGTTATCGAGCGTGTAGGCGAGCGTGCGCTGCTGCTCCAGGTTCGCGTTGGCGGGGCTGCCTTGCTGCGCCTGAGTTTGGGAGCCCCAGAACTGCCCGCGACGAAAGAACGTCAAGTCCGCCCCGAAGTTCACCCGCCAATTGAGCGCGGCGCTCAGGTTGTAATCGGCGAACAGGGTCCCGAACGCGCGCGCGCGGGCCCGGTCGTCCTTCTGGTTCGCGATGTCGGAGAGCGGGTTGACGCGCTGCCCGTCGGGCGTGGGCTTGAACAGCAGGTTGCCCGCGCTGTCGTAGGGCATCCCCAGAGGGTCATTCCCGAGTGCTTCACTGTACACGCCGTCGCCGCGGCCCAGGTGCTGGTCGCTCTGGATCACCGAGGTCGAGGTGCCGACGCGCAGACGGGCATTGGGGCGATGGTCGAAGTTGAACCGCACCGACCGACGCACGAAGTCCATCCCTTTGACGATGCCCCGCTGATTGAGCTGGCCCCCACTGAGCGCGAAGCGGGTCTTCTCGTCACCGCCTGTAACCCGCACCTCGTTGCTCAGCTGCGTCCCCGGATGCAGCACGAGGTCCTGCCAGTCCGTCCAGCGCCCGGCGGTGAGCGCCTGGAGGTCCTGGGGCCAGAAGAGAATCGAGTCGCCGTGCGCGCAGGCGGCGACGCTCGCGGGGCACTGGTACCCCGTGTTGCTGTTTCTCGCGGCGTCGCGCTTGAACTGGGCCCACTGCGGGCCGTTCATCATCGGCATGCGGCGCACCGCCTGCTGCGTCCCGGCATAGGTGTCGTACGTAACGCTCGTCTTCCCGGCCTTGCCCTGCTTCGTGGTGATGAGCACCACGCCGCTCGCGCCGCGCGCACCGTAGATCGCCGTGGCCGAGGCGTCCTTCAGGATCTCGATCGACTCGATGTCGTTCGGGTTCAAGTCGCCGATCCCGCCGGCCATCGGGATTCCGTCCAGCACGTAGAGCGGATCGTTGGACGCCGTGAGCGAGCGCGTGCCGCGGATGCGGATGCTGATGCCGTCCCCGGGGTTGTTGCCGCTGGTGACGATATCGACGCCGGGCACGCGCCCCTTGATCGCCTCGATGGCGTTCGCCTTGGGCACCGCGTGCACATCTTCGCCCGATACCGAGGCCACCGACCCGGTCACGTCTCTGCGGGCCTGCGTTCCGTAGCCCACCACCACGACTTCCGAGAGCGTGACGGCCAATGGTGTGAGCCGGAAGTCCGCCCTGGCGGTGTCCCCGGCGGCGACGACGACGTCCGTCATCTCCATCAGGGCGTGCCCGATGAGCCGCGCGCGCAAGCGGTACGTCCCCGGTGGCACCGACGCGATGGTGTAGCGGCCGTCGGTGGCGGCATCGGCGCCGAGCTCCGTGCCCGCCACCGTCACCCGGGTGCCCGGCAGCGGTGTGCCCGTCTCCTGGGCCGTGACGAGGCCGGCGATCGTCCCGGTCGTCGGCCCCTTCGTCGTGTTCTCGCGCCCGCCTCCGGCCTGACCTAAGGCTGTACACAGCGGCGACAGCGCAAGGAGCAGGGAGAGACCGAACAGCATGCAGGGTGAGGTGCGACCGGGAGATCCGGCCGCAGGCAAGGCGAGGGCGGGTTGGGGCAAGCAGGGATGCCCCAAAGCGGCTTGACGGCGACGCTTCGACATGGGACCCTCCGACGGCGTGGAACCCCAGGGCTTCCTCCGCAGGCCGCAAGGGTCGTGCCTTTTCCCGTGACTCGCGTCACGCGACGATTGTCCCGCGTACGAACTATTTGTTGGACATTCGTTGGCGAGCGAGGAAGGACGGCGCACAACGCGGGTCGCGGGCGTCGACCGTTGTCCACAGTATGTCGCGTGGACGCGACTGGTGCTGCGGCCGCTCAGCGCCCCGCGTGCTCCCGCAGGCTCACGGCGGCGCCCGTCCGGGCCGACCGATATAGAGCTTGGGCCAGCTCGACGCTGCGGCGGCCGTCGCGGCCGTCACACAGCAGTGCCGCGCCGGTGCGCAACGCGGAGACAAAGTTCTCGAGCACCCTGCGATGCCCCCGCGCGTCCGACACAACGGGCGACGTCGCGCTGGCGTTCGCCCCGCCCTCGTCCGGCGGAGGCGGCGCCCGCGGCGTCCGTAGCTCGACGCACACGACCTGGTCTCGCTCCACCACGATGGTTCCCTCCGACCCGGTGAGCTCGACGCGGCGCGGGAAGCCTGGGAACGCCGACGTGGCGACGTCGAAGGTGCCGATTGCGCCGCCCGCGAATTCCAGACACGCGACGGCCGTGTCCTCCGCCTCGATGGCGTGCAGTGCGGTGCGCGCGGTGGCATAGACACGCTCCACGTCGCCGAGCAGCCACAGCAATAGGTCGATCGAGTGAATCCCCTGGTTCATGAGCGCCCCGCCCCCGTCCAGGGCCCACGTTCCGCGCCACTCGGAGCGGGCGTAATATTCCGGCGGACGGTACCACTTGACGCGCGCGGACACGAGGATCGGCTTGCCGAGCGCTCCTGCCGCGACGAGCTGCTTGAGCCACTGGAGGTGAGGCGCGGCGCGGTCTTGAAAGATCACGCCCAGCGTCACCCGAGCGCGGTCACACTCGTCGATCAGGGCGTCGATGCGCTCGGTCGTGATGTCGAGCGGTTTCTCCACCAGCACGTGCAGGCCCCGCCGCGCGGCGGCGCGCGCGTGCTCGGCGTGCAGGCCCGATGGCGTGCCGACGATGACGGCATCCAGGGGACGGTGCGCGAGCATCTCCTCGAGGACCTGGAAGGCGGTCCCGCCGTACCGACGGGCCATGTGGCGCGCCTTCTCCGGATCGCGCGCCCAGTACGCCACCAGCTCGACGCCCGCCGTCTCGCGAGCCGCGCGGGCGTGCGTGTCGCTGATATTGCCCCCGCCCAGGATGCCGATGCGAACGGTCATGCGGCGCTCCCGCCGGACGCTGGCGCATGTCTTGCAACCGCCAATCGATGAGGGAGGGCGCGCGACCCCACCATGACGCAGACCTCGAACGACGCGCAACGCGGGATCGACCGGCGCGAGGCGCTGCGGCGGGCAGCCCTTGTGCTCGGCGGCGCGCTCTCTACGTCCACCATCGCCGGCGTGCTCGCGGGGTGTGAGGCGCGCCGCACGCCGGACGGCGCGTGGACGCCCCGTGCGCTCACCGTGGACCAGCTGGATCTCGTCGCGACCATCGCCGAGCACATTCTGCCCGAGACCGATAGCCCCGGCGCCCGCGCCGTGGGCGTGCACCGCTTCATCGACGCCATGCTCGCGGACTCCTCCCCGGACGAGGAGCGACGGCGTTTTCTGGCCGGCCTCGCGGACGTCGACGCCCGGGCGCAGCGGAGCCACGGGCGTGGCTTTCTGCGGTGCGCGACGCACGAGCAACGCTCGCTGCTCGATCAACTCGATCGCGAGGCGTTCGCCGCCGCGCTCGACCGCGCCGCGACGCCGTTCTTCCGCACGATGAAGGAGCTGACGCTCGTCGGGTACTACACGTCCGAGGCCGGTGCCGTACGCGAGCTGCGCCACGCACCGGTCCCCGGCCGTTTCGAGGGGTGCGTCCCGCTCGATCAGATCGGCCGGACGTGGGCTGTGTGATCGAACCGTACGACGCCATCGTCGTGGGCTCCGGTATCACGGGTGGCTGGGCCGCCAAGGAGCTCTGCGAAAAGGGGCTGCGGACGCTCGTGCTCGAGCGCGGCCGCCACGTGGAGCACGGCAAGGACTACGTCACCGAGTGGTGGCAGCCCTGGCAGCTCGCCCACCGCGGCCGGGGCGAAGAGCGGCTGTACGAGCGCGACTACCCGATCCAGAGCAAGAACTACGCCTTTGGCGAGGCGACGCGGCACTTCTTCGTGAACGATCGAGAGCACCCGTACGTCACTCCCGACGCCAAGCCGTTCCGCTGGATCCGAGGCTATCAGCTCGGCGGGCGCAGCCTGATTTGGGGCCGGGCGTGCTGGCGGTGGAGCGACCTCGATTTCACCGCCAACCTGCGCGACGGCCACGGCGTCGACTGGCCGATCCGGTACAAGGATCTGGCGCCTTGGTACGACTACGTCGAGCGGTTCGTGGGCGTGAGCGGTGAGCGGTTAGGCCTCGGGCACCTACCGGACGGCGAATTCCTGCCGCCGTGGGATCTGACGTGCGCCGAGCGCATCGTCCAACGGGGGATCGAGCGCGCGTTTCGCGGGCGGCACCTGACGATTACGCGCGTCGCGAACCTGACCCGGGCGCACAACGGCCGCGGCCCCTGCCAGGCGCGCAACCAGTGCGCGCGCGGCTGCAGCTTCGGGGGTTACTTCTCGAGCCTCAGCGCGACGCTCCCCGCGGCCCGCAACACGGGGCGGCTGACGCTCGTCACCGACGCGATCGTCCACAGCGTCATCTATGACGAGCGGACGGACCGCGCCGCGGGCGTGCGCGTGATCGACGCGCACACCAAGGCCGCGCGCGAGTACTTCGGGCGGCTCATCTTCCTGTGCGCCTCGACGCTCGGCACCGCGCAGATCCTGTTGAGCTCGCGCAGCGCGCGCTTCCCGACCGGGCTGGCCAACTCGAGCGGCGAGCTGGGCCACAACCTGATGGACCACATCTCCAAGGCGGGCGCGCACGGGACCGTCCCCGGCTTGGAGGACAAATACGTGTACGGGCGGCGGCCCACGGGGAGCTACATCCCGCGCTTTCGCAACCTCGGCACGCCGGGGGAGGCGAAGGTCGGGTTCCTGCGCGGCTATGGGATTCAGGCGGGCTCGGGGCGCCAGGGGTGGGGCCGCGGGGCGGACGCCCCCGGCCTGGGCGTCGAGTTGAAGCAGCGGCTGCGCGGGCCGGGGCCGTGGGGCATGACGCTGCAAGGGTACGGGGAGTGCCTGCCGCGCCACGAGAACTACGTCGACCTGGACCCGGAGCGGACGGACCAATGGGGGATCCCCTTGCCGCGCGTGCATTGCGCCTGGAGTGAGAACGAGCGCGCGATCCGGGAAGACGTCAAGGCGCAGTCGGCCGAAATGCTCGAGGCCGCCGGGTGCACCAGCGTCGAGACGTACGACGAAGACGGCCCGCCGGGGTTCAGCGTGCACGAGATGGGAACGGCGCGCATGGGTCGGGACCCGCGCACGTCGGTCTTGAACGCGCACAACCAGTCGCACGACGTGCCGAACCTGTTCGTCACCGACGGCGCCTGCATGGCCAGCTCGTCGTGCGTGAACCCGTCGCTCACCTATATGGCGCTCACGGCGCGGGCCGTGGACTTCGCGGTGAGCGAGCTCAGGCGTCGCAACCTGTGAGTGCGCCCGCTGCGCCCCGCGCCGCGCAGATCCAGGTGGCGGCGACGTCGTTCCTGGCGCTGTTCGCGATCGTGGGGATCGCGCTGTATGGGCTCCCGTTCTTCTACGACTTCATGGTGCGGGAATTCGGGTGGTCGCGCGCCCAGGTCACGTCCGGGAACGCGATCTCGAAGCTCCTGGTCGGTCCACTGTTCGGCTTCCTCGCCGGCTGGCTGGTGGACCGGTTCGGCCCGCGCCGCCTGATGATCGCCGGCATCCTGATGGCGGGCATCGCCCTCGTCGGGCTCGGTGCGATCCGCACGCTCGCGGGGTTTTACTTCTTTTATCTCTTCAACGCGCTCGGGAACTTCTGCGGCGGCCCGCTGCCGAACCAGGTACTCTTGTCCCGCTGGTTCACGGCGGCGCGCGGCCGCGCGATGGGCGTCGCGTACTTAGGCATCGGGATCGGCGGCGCGATCGTGCCGTTTCTGGCGCTGTGGCTCACGCAGGAGGTTGGGTGGCGCGGTGCGCTGCAAGGGCTCGGTCTGCTGATCGTCTTGGCGGCCCTGCCGCTCGCGCTGGTCGTCCGGGAGGCGCCGCCCGCGCCGGCAGGCGCACCGAGCCCCGAACCCCGGGCCCCCAGCCCCGCCTCCATCCGCACAGTCGTTCGCTCCCCGGCCTTCTATCTCCTCCTCGCCGGCAGCATGTGCTCGATCGCCGCGGTGGGCGGCACGAATCAGCACCTGAAGCTCTTCCTGAGCCTGGACCACGGCTACTCCCAAGGGGCCGCGGCGCAGATCGCGTCGCTGGTGCTGGTGTCGAGCCTCGCGGGTCGTCTGGGGATGGGATGGCTGGCGGACCGGATCCCCAAGAAGTACGTGATGCTGTTGATCTACCTGCTCGTCGCTGCGTCGATCCCGCTGCTCTTCCTGACGGAGCTGCGCGGCGCGATCTACCTCTTCGCCGTGGTCTTCGGCATCGGGCTGGGCGGCGAGTACATGGTGATTCCGCTCATGGCCGCCGAACTGTTCGGCGTGCCGGTGCTGGGGCGCGCGATGGGCGTCGTCCTCACGGGCGACGGCGTCGCGGAAGCGCTCGCGCCGGTGCTGGTCGGACGGATGCACGACGTCACCGGGAGCTACGCCACCGGTTTCGCGGCCGTGATCGGCTTCGCGATCGCGGGCGCGATCGCGGTGGCGTTCCTGCCGCGGTCCGTTGCCCCTGAGCCCGCCTTTGTAGGGGCGCAGCATGCTGCGCCCCTACACGCGCCCCCACGGGCGGGCTGATGACCACGCGACCGATCGGCATCGTCATGAACGGCGTGACGGGACGCATGGGCCTGAATCAGCACCTGATTCGGTCCATCGTCGCCATCCGGCAGCAGGGCGGGGTGCCGTTGCCCGACGGCGGGCGGGTGGTCCCGGACCCGATCCTGGTAGGAAGGAACGAGGCGAAGCTCTGGGACGTCGCCCGCGCGCACGGTATCGAGCGCGTCTCGATCGATCTGGATGCGTGCCTCGCGAACCCGGCGGATTCGGTCTACTTCGATGCAACGTTGACGAGCTTGCGCGCCGACAACGTGCGGCGGGCGATCGCTGCCGGGAAGCACGTCTACTGCGAAAAGCCGCTGGCGGGCACGCTCGCCGAGGCGCTCGATCTGGCGCGTCGGGCCGAGCAGCGCGGCGTGAAGCATGGTGTGGTGCAGGACAAGCTCTTCCTCCCCGGCGTCCGCAAGCTCAAGCGGCTGGTCGACCGCGGCTTCTTCGGCCGCATCCTGAGCGTGCGCGGCGAGTTCGGCTACTGGGTGTTCGAGGGGGACGACCCGCCGGCGCAGCGCCCGTCGTGGAACTACCGCACGGAGGATGGCGGCGGGATCGTCGTCGACATGTTCGCCCATTGGCGCTATCTGCTGGACCACACCTTCGGCGCGGTCAAGGCCGTGCAATGCACCGCCACCACGCACATCCCCGAGCGCGTGGACGAGCGCGGCCGGCGCTACGCGGCGACGGCGGACGACGCCGCGTACGCCACGTTCGTGCTGGCCGGTCCCGACGGCGACATCGTCGCGCAGTTCAACTCCTCGTGGGCCGTGCGGGTCTACCGTGACGACCTGTTGCAGGTCCAGGTGGACGGCACGGCGGGGAGTGCGGTCGCCGGCCTACGGGAGTGCCGGACGCAGCGCCGCAGCCAGACACCGCGGGCGGTATGGACCCCCGACGTGCCAAGCGCCGTCGACTACTACGCGCAGTGGCAGGACGTTCCCGACGAGGGATGGCTCGACAACGCCTTCAAGGTCGAGTGGGAAATGTTCCTGCGTCACGTGGCGGCGGACGAGCCGTTCCCCCACGACTTCTGCGAAGGCGCGAAGGGCGCACAGCTCGCGGAGTTGGCGCTCCAGTCGTGGCGCGAGCGTCGGTGGATCGACGTTCCGGACCTCGCGCCGGGGCGTGAGGTCGGAGGCTGAGGCATGCCGCCGGTCATCCGCCTCCCACGCCTCGACGGTGCGCTCGAGCCGTACACGATGCGGCAAGCCGTTGCCTGGAGCGCGCCGGCGGGACCGATCCGCAGTCGCATCGCCTACGCCGCGGCGCACGTCGTGAGCGACCCGCACGCCACCTGCGATCCGCTGTCGGACGCCCGGCTCGACTGGGATGCCACGCTCGGGTACCGCCGCTATCTCTGGTCGCTCGGCCTGGCCGTCGCCGAGGCGATGGACACGGCGCAGCGCGGCATGGGACTCGGTTGGCCGGCGGCGCGTGACTTGATCCGGCGCTCCCTGGCGGAGGCGCGGGCGACGGGCGGGATGATCGCGTGCGGCGCCGGCACCGACCAGTTGACGCCGGGCGAGCGCGTGACCTTGGACGACGTCGAGCAGGCGTACGAGGAGCAGGTCGGCTACGTCGAGCGGCATGGCGGCCGGGTCATCCTGATGGCGAGCCGGGCGCTGGCGCGCGCGGCGCGCTCCCCCGACGACTATCGACGGGTGTACGGGACCATCCTGCGGCAGGTGAGCCGACCCGTCATACTGCACTGGCTCGGCGACATGTTCGACCCCGAGCTCGCCGGCTACTGGGGGACGCGGGACTTGGACCAGGCCATGCACGCGTGCCTCGGGATCATCCGCGAGCATCGTACCCAGATCGACGGGATCAAGATCTCGCTCCTGGACGCGGAGCGCGAAGTCGAGATGCGCGCGCTTCTGCCCGAGGGCGTGCGCATGTACACGGGCGACGACTTTAACTACGACCGGCTGATCCTGGGGGACGGGCAGCGACACAGCGACGCGCTGCTGGGGATCTTCGACGCGATCGCGCCGGCCGCGTCGGCTGCGCTGCAGGCGTTGGACCGGGGCGACGCGGCCGGTTACCGCCGGGCGCTGGCGCCCACCGTGGCGCTGTCGCGTCACATCTTCCAGCCCCCCACGCACGCGTACAAGACAGGGATCGTGTTTCTGGCGTACCTGAACGGCCACCAGCGGCACTTTCGGATGATCGGCGCAGCGGAGACCGCGCGTTCGGTGCTGCATCTCGCCGAGCTGTTTCGGCTCGCCGATTGCGCCGGGCTGCTGCTCGATCCGGAGCGCGCGGCGGAGCGGATGCGGCCGGTGCTGGCCATGGCAGGGGTGGAGTGACGCCCCCGGGAGGTCTGACCCCGGGGCCCCCAGCGATCGCCCGGCTCAGCTTCAACCAGATCACCGCCGAGCGGGCGAGTCTCGCGGAGGCCGTCGACGCCTGCGCCCGCCACGGCGTGCCGTACATCGCCGTGTGGCGGAACAAGCTCGCGGAAACAGGACTCGATCGCGCGGTGCGCCTGGTGCGCGATGCCGGGCTGCGCGTGTCGAGCGTGTGTCGCGGAGGGATGTTTCCGGCGGCGAGCCCCGCGGAGCGGGAGGCGCGGATCGAGGACAATCGGCGGGCGGTGGACGAAGCGGCGGCGCTGGGTGCGGAGGTCCTCGTCCTGGTATGCGGGGCGGCGCCCGACCGAGACATCGCGGCGGCGCGCCGCATGGTCGCGGACGGCATCGCCCAGCTCGCCCCTTACGCGGCCGAGCGCCGCGTGCGGCTCGGGATCGAGCCGATGCATCCCGCGTTCGCGGCCGAGCGCTCTTGCATCACGACGCTCGCCGAGGGGCGCTGCCTGGCGCAGCGGTTCGACCCCGCGACCGTCGGCGTCGTGGCTGACGTCTATCACATCTGGTGGGACCCCGACCTCTACGAGGAGCTCGCCCGGGCCGCCGGGCGGCTCATCGGGTTCCACGTCTCCGACTGGCTGGTCCCAGCGCAAGAGGTGCTGATGAACCGTGGGATGATGGGCGACGGCGTGATCGAGCTGCGACGCATCCGCGGTGCAATCGAGCGCGCCGGCTATGTGGGCCCGATCGAGGTCGAGATCTTCAACGAGGTGGTGTGGAACACGCCGCTCGACACGCTGATGCCGCGGGTGAAGGAGCGATACCTCTCGTGCGTGTAGCGCCGGTCTGATGGCTGGTAGACGAGACTTTCTCCGCCGCTTGGCCGTGCTGGCGGCACCCCCGGGGTCGTGGCGCATTGTAGGGGCGCAGCATGCTGCGCCCCTACGGATAACGGGCGTGTCCCCGGAGCCAACCGATCGCCAGTATTGGCTCGACGTGCTGACGCGCCTGGCGCAGCCGGTGCTGACGAACCTCGCGGAAGGACGGCTGCGCCAGCGGATGCCGGTGGAAATCGCGCCCGCCGGCAAGCCGGAGCGCGGTGAGTACACGCATCTCGAGGCCGTGGGGCGGCTCTTCACGGGGATCGCGCCGTGGCTGGAGCTGGGCAGCGACCCGTCGCCCGAGGGCGAGCAGCGGCGGCAGTACGCCGACCTGGCGCGGCGCGGCCTCCGTGCGGCAACCGACCCGCGCTCTCCCGACTTTCTGAACTTCGCCCGCGGCCGGCAGCCGCTCGTCGACGCGGCGTTCCTGGCGCACGCGATCGTTCGCGCGCCGCGCGAGCTGTGGCAACGGCTCGATGGTGAGACGCAGCGCAATGTGGTCGCCGCGCTCAACTCGACGCATGGCATCCGGCCGTCGCTCTCCAACTGGCTGATGTTCAGCGCGATGATCGAAGCCGCGCTGAGCATGATGGGGGAGGAGTGGGACCGCACGCGCGTGGACTATGCCCTCACCCAGCACGAGCAGTGGTACAAGGGGGACGGGGTGTACGGGGACGGGCCGACGTTTCACTGGGACTACTACAACAGCTTCGTGATCCAGCCGATGCTGCTCGACGTGCTCCGCCTGGTTGGGCCCACGACCCCGGCGTGGCAGAGACTCATCGACCCGGTGCTGCAGCGAGCGCGCCGCTATGCCGCCATTCAGGAGCGCATGATCTCGCCCGAAGGCACGTTCCCACCGATCGGTCGCTCCCTCGCCTACCGCTTCGGGGCGTTCCAGCTGCTCGGCCAGATGGCGTTGCGGCGCCAGTTGCCCGAGGGCGTGACTCCGGCGCAGGTGCGCAGCGGATTGACGGCGGTGATACACCGGATGATCGAGGCGCCCGGCACGTTCGACGCCCAGGGGTGGCTCACCATCGGCTTCTGCGGGCACCAGCCGAGCATCGGCGAAGGCTACATCTCGACCGGGAGCGCATACCTCTGCGCGGCCGGCCTGCTCCCGCTCGGACTGCCTGCGACGGACGAGTTCTGGACGGCTGCCCCCGCGGACTGGACGGCCCGGAAGGCCTGGCGTGGCGAGAATGTGACCCCGGACCACGCGATCTGACCCATGATCCTGTGTCTCACGCTCCTCACGCTGCAGACGCCTGCGGCACGCGCGGCTCCCGTGGCCCGGGTCGATTGGCCCGTGTTTCTCGCGCGCCACGATCTGGTGTGGGACCGTCTCCCCACGCGATGGGGCGAGAGCGCGTTCATCGGCAACGGGCGCCTCGGTGCCACGATCGACGCGCCAGGAGGGGTGCTCGGCTGGACCATCAACCGCACGGACTTCGTGCACGACCAATCACGGTTCCCGATCGGGCGCGTTGTGGTGAAGACGACCGGAACGGTGCAGAGGGGCGACGCGCGCTTGACGCTGTGGGACGCCGAGGCGAGCGGGACGGTCACCACGGACCGGGGCGAGGTGCGCTGGCGCAGCTTCACCACGGCTCAGCCGTCGGTGATCGTCCTGGTGCTCGAGGCACGGGGCGGCGAGCGCGGGGGCGACGTGGACCTGGACTGGGCGCCGGCCGAGGCTCGGCCGCCGCGCAAGGTGGCCCGCAAGGAAGCCTTCGCACCGGAGGACCTGCACCCGCCGCCGACCGTCACTCGCTCGCCGACGGGCCTCACGAGCGTGCAGACGTTCATCGGCGGTGGTGCCCACGCCGAGTCGATCAGGCGAACCAGCGGGGGGGTGTTCTACATCAGCATCGGTCAGGGCCGCACCGACCGCGAAGCGCTCGCCGAGGCTCGCGCGGCGACGAGCGAGGCGGCCCGGCTGGGAGTCGCGAGACTGACTGCGGCGCACCGCAAGTGGTGGCACGCCTACTATCCGGCGAGCTTCCTCACGTTCCCGGACGCCCGCCTCGAGGCGTACTACTGGATTCAGATCTACAAGCTCGGCTCCGCGATGCGACCGGATGGGCCGATCCTGGACCTGAACGGTCCCTGGTTCAACGCCACGCCGTGGCCCGCCATCTGGTGGAATCTCAACATCCAGCTCACCTACTCGCCGTTGTTCCGCGCGAATCGGCTTGACCTCGCCGAATCGCTGTTCCGCCATCTCGATCGGAATCGGCAAGCCCTCATCGACAACGTCCCCGAGCGGCTGCGCGACGCGGCGGCGGCGATCGGTCGCAGTTCGGGCCCCGACCTGGTCCGACCCGTCGACCTGGCCACGGCGCAGAGCGACGCCGCCCACGAGATGGGGGACCTGCCGTGGACTCTGTACTACTACTGGCTCCATTACCGCTACCAGATGGACGATCGCCTACTCCGCGAGCGCGTCTATCCGCTGCTCAAACTGGCGATCGGGAATTACCTCGCGTACGTCGAGCGCGGCGACGATGGGCGCTGGCATCTGCCGCCGACGCACTCACCCGAGCTGGCCACGGTGTCGGACGCGAATTACGATCTCGCGCTGCTCAAGTGGGGACTCGAGACATTGATCGCCAGCGCCGAGCGCTTCGGGCCCGCCGAACCGCTGCTGCCTCGCTGGCGCGATGTGCTCGCCAACCTCGCGCCGTTTCCCACGGACTCCGCGGGGCTGATGGTCGGGCGTGGCCGGCCGTGGCAGCAATCGCACCGCCACTACTCGCACCTGCTGGCGATCTACCCGCTGCGCCTCATCACGCCCGACCGTCCCGATGAGCGGGCACTGATCGAGACATCGCTTGCAACCTGGGAGCGCGACATCTCGCTGTTCCGCGGCTACTCGTTCACGGGCGGCGCGGCGATGCACGCGCTGCTCGGCCACGGCGACGTCGCCGTGACGCGTCTGAACCAGTATCTCGATGCGCCACGCTACATGGAGCCGAACACCTTCTACGCGGAGGCGGGTCCTGTCATCGAGACGCCGCTCTCGGCCGCCGCGTCGATTCAGGAGCTGTTCTTACAGGATTGGGGCGGTGCGCTGCGCGTCTTCCCTGCGGTCCCGGGCGCGTGGTCAGACGCCGCCTTCGACCGGCTGCGGGCGGACGGGGCGTTTCTCGTCAGCGCGGTGCGGCGCGGCGGCCGGACCGCGTGGGTTCGCATCGAGAGTCTCGCGGGTCAGCCGTGCCGGCTCGTCGTGGCCGATTGGGATGCTGCGGTGGTGCGCGCCCACGCGGGTCCGGGTCCGGCTCCGCAGCTGACGAAGCGGACCGCGGGCGAGTTCGTCATCGACCTGCGCAAGGGCGCATCGGTGGTGCTCGCGCCCGACGTCAGGACATCGCTACCCGACGTCAGCCCTGTCCCGCTGCCGCCATCCGATCACAACCCGTGGCCGGCGCTCAGGGCGGACAGCAGCGCCGCGCGGTAATCGCCGACCCTCAGCCCACTTCCGGAGCGGCGTAGACCGGCGCCGCGACGAGCGCGATGGCCCCGCGCAGACGGGGCAAGCTCCCCGCCGGTTCAGGGACCACCGGCGTACCCGCGGCCTCGCGGGTGAGTGCCCGTCTCGCGATTTCGGCCCGGATGGCGGGCTCGACGAGATCCCAGGCGCCGGTGATCTCGCCGCCGATGACGATCTGCGCGGGATTGAGCGCGTTGACGATCGCCGCGAGGCCGAGCCCGAGATAACGGCCCGTTTCCGTCAGTGCGGCGCGGGCCCGCTCATCGCCGGCGCCGGCGCGGACGATGACGTCATCCATGGTGATGCCGTCTTGTGGGAACAGCGGCGGGGCGACGGCAGGCGATTGCTCGTGCCCGACGTAGCGCGCGACCGTGGCGAGGTTCGAAGTGTGGGCCTCGAGACAGCCCTGCGCTCCGCACACGCAGCGCGGGCCGTCGGGGCCGATGGGGATGTGCCCGAACTCGCCCGCCGTGTGACCGTGACCCCGAACCAGCTCACCGTTCACCACCACCCCTGTGCCCACGCCGTCCGACACCGTCACATAGACGAAATCGCGGACCCCGTTCCCCCCCTCTCCCGGGCCGAGCCAGATGTGCGCGAGCGCGCAGGCCGCCCCGGAATTCTCGACGTGCACCGGCAGCCCGGTGCGCTCCGCCAGGCCGCTGCGGATCTGCACGTCGCGCCAGCCTAGCTGGGGGGCGTTCAGCACCCGACCGCGCCGGTCTACCATCCCGGGGACGACCATCCCAATCCCCTCGCAGTGTCCCCCCGTCGCCCGGGTTCGGAGCAGGCGGCGAACCCGGATCGCGAGTTCGTCCAGGAGCTGGTCCGGGTTGAAGATGGTCGCAAAGCTCTCGAGCGCCATCTCGTTCCCGCCGAAGTCCGAGAGCAACACATACGTCCGGCTGAAACGGATGTCGATCGCCACGACAAGCCGATCCCGGGTCCGCACGTGCAGCATCTTCGGCCTGCGACCCCGTGGGACATCGGCGAGCGCGCCCTCGTAGACCGCGCCTTCTGCCAGCAGCTCCTTGACCAGAGTGGTCACCATGCCACGTCCCACCGCCATGCGGCGGGCGAGATCGGCCCGCGAGATCGGCTGCAGCTCGCGCACGAGATTCAGCAGAATCAGCCGGTTGATCTGTCGGGACGTGGAGCGTGTGGCGCGGCTGAAGTCCCGCGTGTTGATCGTTCTCACGATGGTCTGGCTCGGCTCCGGGTCGGGGTGTGGCGTTCTTGCCCCACCTTGGCGCGCACCTTGCGCACGCATCGGGGGTGCCGCCGGGACTTTAGTTCGATCGACGAACAAGAGAGGCAAGCGCGTGCGTTGGACAGGAACGGGTTGCCCGTAGCGAACTGTCGGCGCCGCTGAGCGCGTCGTCCTCCGCTCACCATCGCGCGCACGCCGCATCTGTTGTGGCCGCGCCTCGGACCCATTCGGAGCGTTGCGCATGAGAACAATTCGTGTCTGTCTGATCGGCTGCGCCGCGTTGCTCGCGGCGGCCGGGGGCGCCACGGCCCAGGATTCCAGCGGCGCGATCGCGGGCGTGGTGCGGGCGCGCGATACGGGGACCCCGGTGGCCCGTGTCGGCGTCAGCGTGGTCGGGACGCGCCTCACCGCTGAGTCCGACGGGGAGGGCCGGTATACCATTTCCGCCGTGCCGCCGGGGACCTACCACCTCCGGGCTCGGCTCCTGGGTTATGCCGCCGGAGACACGACGATCGTCGTGCAGGTCGGGCAACGGGTCAGCGCCGACTTCCGGCTCCAACCGAGCGCGATCGAGTTGAACCCGGTGGTGGCCGTGGGCTACGGCACGCAGCGGAAAGCGGACCTGACGGGCTCGGTCTCCTCGGTCACCGGGCCGGAAATCGCGACGAATCCGGTAGACCGGGCCGACCAAGCCCTCGCCGGTCGGGTGCCCGGGATGCAGGTGCAGACCACGAACGCACAGCCCGGCTCAGAGCTGCGCATCCGACTGCGCGGGGGGAATTCGCTGTCGGGGGACAACTCGCCGCTCGTCGTGATCGACGGCGTCATCGGCGCGGACTTGAGCCTGATCAATCCGAGTGACATCGAGACGTTCGACGTCCTGAAGGACGCCTCGGCCACGGCAATCTACGGCGCACGCGGGGCCAACGGCGTCATCCTCGTGACGACCAAGCGGGGTCAGGGACCGTTCCACTTCGACTACTCCACGTACATCGGCGCGCAGGACGTGAGCAAGCACATCGCCGTCCTCAACGCCGATCAGTTCGCGCTGCTGTACATGCGCAACCCGAACCACGACAAGAGCGTCAAGCTGGACACGCTGACCCACCTATCGACCACGGACTGGCAGGACGTGGTCTATCGATCCGCCCCGATTCAAAACCACCAGATCCAAGTCAGCGGCTCGAGCGGCGCCAGCAGCCTGTTGCTCTCCGCCAACTGGTTCGACCAGCAGGGGGTGTTGCTCGGCTCCGACCTCACGCGCGGGTCGTTGCGCTTCAACCTCGACCAGGGCCTGGGCGCGCGATTTCGGCTGGGAACGCGTGTGACCTACACGCGTACGGTAGGGAGCCAGGCTCGGGTCAACAGCGGGTATGGCTCGGGTGGCGGACCCGTGACGATGCAGGCACTCCGCTTCGCGCCCACGATCCCGGTGCGCGATTCCACCGGCAACTTCAGCGGCCCGCTCCTGCCCAGCGCGAACGACAACCCGATGGCGATCATTGAGCTGCGCCAGGACAACACCACCACCGGGTACGGGATCGGGACCCTGTTCGGGGAATACGACCCGCTGCCGGGCCTCACCTTGCGAACCAGCCTGTCGTACACCTCCAGCGATGTCCTCGAGCAGCAGTACGTCTCCCGCAAGCTGCAGGCCTCCCTGAACCTGGGGCAGGCGAACATCGACGACAACACCGCTACCACGTGGTTGGTCGAGAACACGGCGACGTTGCATCGCGCGCTGGGGAGGCAGCACGACCTCACGCTGCTGGGCGGCTTCACGGCGCAACAGACGGACAACGGGGCGAACAGCGCGCAAGGTGTCGGCTTCACGAGCGACTTGCTGGGCTACCGGCGGTTGAACCTCGCGGACCAGGTGACCGGGAGCTCGAACGCGACGCGCCAACGGGTGCTCTCGTACCTCGGTCGCGTGAACTACAGCCTGGCGGGAAAGTACCTGGTGACGGGCACGGTCCGGGCCGACGGCTCCTCCAAGTTCGCGGCGAACAACAAGTGGGCGGTCTTCCCCTCTGCCGCGGTGGCGTGGCGCCTCAGCGACGAGCCGTTCCTGCGCCGGCTCATCCCCGCCGTGAGCGAGCTGAAGCTGCGCCTGAGCGCGGGTAGCACCGGGAGCAACGCCATCCCGACGTACCAGTCCCTGGCCGCGTGGAACGTGGGTGCGCCCTATGCGATCGGCCCGACGGCGTTCTTCAACGGCGCCACCCTCAGCCGCATCACCAACCCCAACCTGCGTTGGGAAACGACGGTTCAATACGACGCGGGCGTGGACCTCGGCCTGTTCGGCAACCAGCTGACCGTCACGGCCGACGCGTACGACAAGACGACCAAGGACCTGCTGTACGCGAAGCAGGTGCCGTACCTCCTGGGGTTCGCGAGCTACGTCACCAACATCGGGAGAGTGCGGAACCGCGGCCTGGAGCTCGCGGTCGACACACGTTCCGCCAGCCGTGGTCTCGAGGTGCGCCTGGGCGGCAATGTGTCGCTCAATCGCAGCAAAGTGCTCGATCTGGGAGGAGACCGGCAGTTCTTCCTCACGGGGTCGAACACCTCACTCCCGAGGTGGGAGAACGACGTGATCGTGCAGGTGGGTCAGCCCCTCGGCAATTTTTACGGCTACGTGTGGGACGGAATCTTCCAGAGCTCGGCCGAGGCTGCCGCCAGCGGCCAGGCGGGCGCGGTCGTCGGAGGCGACAAGTTGAGAGACGTGAACGGCGACCGAAAGATCGACAGCAACGACCAAACCATCCTCGGCAATGCACAGCCGCGCTATCTGTTCGGCCTTACCGGCTCCGTAACCTACGATCGATTCTCGCTCAGCGTCCTGGTGCGCGGGGCCCTCGACTTCCAGGTGGTCAACGTGAGCCGCGCGGGGATGGAAACGCCCGGTGGCTCGAGCAACATGCTCACGTCGGTGCTGGGCTACTGGACGACGACCAACCCGAGTAACTCGATGACGGCGCTCAACGTCTCGCCGTTCGACGGATTGACCTCGCGCTGGGTCGAGGACGGCTCGTTCGTCCGCCTCCAGAACGTCACCGTGCAATGGGACGTGCCGGAGCGGCTCGGCGCGCGCGTGGGGGTGCGGCGGCTCCGCCTCTACCTGAGCGGGCAAAACCTCCTCACCGCCAGCCGCTACTCGTGGTACGACCCCGAGGTGAGCTCACGCGGGACGAGCGACCTCACGCTCGGTTGGGACGACTCCAACTATCCCGGCACGAAGACCGTCACCGTCGGCGCCAGCGTCGGCTTCTAGGAGGGCGCATGATCCTTAGGACACTCTCGCTCGCTGTGATCGCCCTGACGCTCGGAGGCTGCCGCGGCTGGCTCGTGGAGGAGCCCCAGAGCTTTTTCACGCCGGACGATTTTCCCACCACCGAGGCCGACCTGAAGATCGCCCTTGGCGGGATCGACGACTGGTACACGGGCGGCCAGAGTCAGGCGTACTTCCACCGTGGCTGGCCGATGATCACCGAGGTGCCGTCGGACCAGACCGTGGCGCAAAGCGCGAGCGACTCGCGCTACGCTCAGGACAGCTACACCCTGAACGCCTCGAACGAATGGCTGTGGCGCGTCTGGCGACAGATCTACGGCGCCATCAACCAGGCGAACGTGCTCATCGCGCGCATCCCCCAGATGGATCAGGTGTCGCAGAGCGTGAGGGACCGCTACCTGGGCGCCGTCAAATTCCATCGCGCGTTCAACCACTTCAACGCGGTGCGGGTCTGGGGCAGCGTCCCCCTGATGATGCGGCCGACCGCGGAGTTCGCCACGGCCACGCAGATCACCCGGGCGCCGACCGCGGAGATCTACGATTCGATCGCGCGGGATCTCGCGGACGCGGCCACCCTGCTGCCCCTCCGCTGGCCCGACTCGTCGACCCCGGATGACGGCCGGCCCACCCGCGGCGCCGCGACTGCGATGCTGGCGGACGTCTACCTGAACATGTCGGGGGCCATCGTCCAGCAGAACCACTGGGCGGAGGCCGCCGCCGCGGCCAAGGCGGTGATCGACAGCAAGGCGTACACCCTCGTCCCCAACTTTGCCGACCTGTGGCTGATCAAGAACAAGAACGGCCCCGAGCACATCTACTCGATCCAGTTCGGCGGGCTCAAACGCAACCTCTTCACGAGCCAGTCGCGGCCCTCAGGAATCGGGGTGGAGTCGGGCATCAACTACTGGTACTCGACCCCCGACTTCATGGCCACGTTCTCCGACTCCGACGCGCGCAAGAAGACCACCTTCCTCACGCAGGTGACGGTCGGCACCACGACATACCGGTACGACACGCTACCCGGTTTCTTCGGCGACAAGCGGCCGCGCTTTCCGAAACCGATGCCGTACTACGGCAAGTTCTACGACGCCAACGGCTCGATCGCCAACAACAATGGGCGCACCGACCTGAACTGGCCGATCTATCGCTACGCCGACGTGCTGCTGATGTTCGCCGAGGCGGAGAACGAGGCCAACGGGCCGACGCCCGACGCGTACGGCGCGATCAATCAGGTGCGGGCTCGTGCCAAGCTGGCGCCGCTGGCCGGTCTGAGTCAGGACCAGTTCCGGGATTCGGTGCACCGGGAGCGCAGCTGGGAGCTGGCCTTCGAGTCGAAGCGGTTGTTCGACCTGAAGCGCTGGGGCAGCTTCTACGCCGTGCTGAGCCAGGACCCCGTAGCGAAGATCGGCCTTCAGCCCTTCATGGTGTTCCTCCCGATCCCGCAGCGGGAGATCGATCTCGACCCCGGGCTGGGACAGAACACAGGGTGGTAGGACCGCGCCGCGGGATGCGCTGATGCGACGCCGAACGTTCGTCGCCGCGGCGCTCAGCACGCCCCCGCTGGCGCGAGATCTGGCCCGGCTGCTGCGGCCGCCCGCGTCGAGCGATGCCATTCGGGTTACCAGCCCGAATGGCGCCATCGAGATCGCGCTGCTCCCTGCCGACGGGTCTCGCTTGACCTACGGTGTCACCTTCCGGAACCGGCCGGTGATCGAGGCCTCGCCTCTCGGTATCCTCGTCGATGGCGTGGACTTGGGGCAGGGCGTGGAGGCGGGCAAGGTCGAGTCCTACGGCGCGAATGAGCACTACGCCTCGCGCGGCGTGCATTCCCAGGCGACCAATCGGTTCAACGGGGCGCGCATTGCGCTGCGGCACTCGGCAAGCGGAACCGACTCCGTCCTCGACGTGCGCGTCTTCGACGACGGGATCGCGTTCCGCTACATCGTGCCCGGGAAAGGGAGCCGGGTGGCGGACGAGGCCACGGCCTTCGCGCTCCCGGCCGGCGCTACGGTGTGGTATCACGATCTGCACGGACACTACGAAGGCGTCCACACCAAGAAGAGCATCGCCGACGTGGCGGCGGGCGATTGGGCCGCCCCGCCGCTCACCGTCAAGCTCCCCGACGCGGCGGGATACGCGGCGATCACCGAGGCTGCCGTGATCCATTTCGCGGGCATGGTGCTGCAGGCTGACGGACAGGGTGCCTTCCGCGCCCGCCTCGGGCACGCTCCTCCGGCCAGCTACCCGTTCACGCTGCGCTACGGGGACGCGGAGGCCGCCCGTCTGGCGCAGCCGGCGGCCATCTCGGGCACCATCACGACCCCATGGCGCGTCGTGATGATCGGGCCAGACCTCAACACGCTCGTGAACTGCGACATCGTGTCCAACCTCGCTCCGCCGCCGGACCCGCGGTTCTTCCCGCAGGGACTCCACACCGACTGGATCAAGCCGGGGCGTGCCGTCTGGAAGTATCTCGACGGGGGCGGAGAGAACACGCTCGAGACCATGAAGCAGTTCTCACGGCTGGCCGGCGAGTTGGGCTTCGAGTACAACCTGGTGGAGGGGTTCTGGCAGCGCTGGAATGAGAGCGAGCTGCGGGAGCTGATCGACTACTCGCGAGCGCGCAACGTGGGGATCTGGCTGTGGAAGCACAGCCGGGACATCCGCGATCCCGAGGCCCGGGCGGCCTTCTTTCAGCACGCGCAGGACGTGGGCGCGGTGGGCGTGAAGCTCGACTTCTTCGACCACGAAGCCAAGGAAATCATCGAGCTGTATCAAGCGGCACTTGAAGGCGCGGCCGCGCACCGGCTCATGGTCGACTTCCACGGCGCGAACAAGCCGACCGGCGAATCCCGCACCTGGCCGAACGAGCTGAACCGCGAGGCGGTATCCGGGATGGAGCGGCGGAGCATGCAGGCGTGGTCCCAGCACGACACGACGATTCCCTTCACGCGGATGCTGGCGGGGCATCTGGACTTCACACCGATGCTGTTCGGCGAGCGTCGCCGGGAGACCTCCTGGGCGCACCAGATCGCTACTGCCGCCCTGTTCACGGCTCCGCTGCTGGTCTACGGCGCGCACCCGCAGGCGATGCTCGACAACCCGGCGGTCGAGCTGATCAAGAGCATCCCGACCGTGTGGGATGAGACGCGCGTGCTGCCGCAGAGCGAGATCGGCGAGATCGCGGCGTTCGCTCGCCGGCATGGGAAGCAGTGGTTCCTGGTGATTGCGAACGGCCCGAGCGCTCGGTCGGTCGAGGTCCCGCTCTCGTTCCTGGGCGGCGGGTCTCACCAGGCGCTGGTGGTGCGCGATCGGGAGGACGACCCTGCCGCCGTCGTGGTGGAACACCCGACCCTGCACCGGCAAGATGCGCTCAAGATCGACCTACGCCCCGGCGGCGGTTGCGTCGCCCGTTTCTAGGGGTCGCTCAAGTCCGTCCGGTCAGTTATGAGGGACTGAAGTCCCCACTCGGCGGCGGCGCGTCTTGAAAGGCGCATGCGCAAGCGTCCTTGAGGACGCCCTCGAGCCGAGATGGGACTTGAGTCCCTAATAACCCCATCGAACACCGTACCGTCCCAGCCATCGCACCACTGTCACCGTCACACGATTGCGATTTCTCAGCTCCCTGCTAAGGTCTCGGCACGAACACGACCGTCGGGTCGAGCGGATACCGGCCGAAGCGGCGGCCGTAGATGGCGAGCCCGCCGGGCAACGCGGCATCGACCTCCAACCGGATGACCAGCTGCCCGAGCGCGGCGGCCCGCTCGAGCGCGTCGCGCGGCACGGTCACCCGCAGCAGCGTGCCGTAGGAGCCCGCCTCGCGCAGGCGCCGGTCGCGCTTCTGGTAGTGCCAGGACAGGATGCCGCGGTGATCAGCCGGGTCGTCGTCGAGCATCTCGCGGCCCGCCACCACGTCGTTGATGCGCACGGTCACGGCGCTCGGGAAACGCTGCCCATCGGTCATGGGGTAGGCGTTGGGGTTCAAGGTCGGGTCGTTGGTGCCCCGGCCGCGCATGTAGTCGCCCTCCATCCGCCCGGCGTCCTCACGGTCCTTGCCGAACAGCTCTTTGGCGGAGACTTCCGCCAGGAACGCGGCGCTCTCCAGCTCGGCGGGGCGCACTCCCTGGGGCCAGGCGACCCGATACTCGAAGAACCCCGAGCCGGCGCCGTTCACTTTCAACCCGTCCATCACGTTCCACTGCTTGAGCGACCAGGCCGCCGCGTGGAAGCCGGCCGGGTCGATTGTCAGTAGCCGGACGCGCCGGCCGCCGTCCAGCCGCACCTCCTGCGGGGGCGCGCCCTCCACGACAAACGTGCAAAAGTTGCGATGCAACACCGCGCCCGTGGCATCTTCGAGCCGCACGGCGAGCACGAGCACGGCGGGCTCGTCGGGCATCGGGACGAGGAGCGGCTCGAGCGCCGCCGTCATCCAGGGATGGTACGGTATCCGGCGCGCGGTCTCGGAGTAGGTCCGCCGTTGGGCGAGTGCGTTCCAGCCGTACAGCTCGGCGCGCAGGGTGAGGCTGTCGCCCAGCGCCGTGCTCGAGGTCAGGAAGGAGGCATACAACGGCACGCGCACCTTGGCTCCCGCGGGCACGCTCTGGCTCAGCTCGTCGCCCACCGCGACGTACACCGGCGCGTGCAGGTCCCGGAGCGTCATCCCAGGGACCAGCTCGCCCAGCCCCGTTTCTTTCTCGGAGCGGTCGTAGCGCCAGTACCCGTTCCACTCGTTGATGACATCGTGCAGCTCGGTGTACAGCCAGCCGGCGATCCGCGGGTGGCGGCGGAACGCGTTCACCGCACGGTGGTAGTCCCAGCTCCAGTCGACGTCGCCCGTACTGCCCTCGTATCCCCACACGTTGCCGAACTCGCTGTTGATGTTCGGCTGGCGCGCCTGGCGGTAGCCCGTCTCGAAGTTCCACGACGAGCCCGGGCGGGTGCTGTCGCTCACCAGGCGGTCGTGTTCCTCCCAGGCCCACCCCGGCAGGTAGGAGTGCCACGAGTTGATGTCGGTCTCGGTGTGGCCGCGGCCGCAGCACGGCGAGTTGTCCTCCACCAGCCGCGTCGAATCGAGCGCTTTCGCCTCGCGATACACCGACGCGACCCAGCTTTGCGTCTCGGGGCGATACACCTGCCTCTGCCCCTCTTTCGTGAGCAGGCCCCATGTCTCGTTGAACAGCACCCAGGCGAAGATGGCCGGATGGTTGTAATCGCGTGCCACCATCCCCTGGAGCGTCGACTCCGCCTCCCGGCGCATGGACGAGTCGGGCTCACCCCACGAGTTGGGCACGTCCGCCATGATCAGGAGCCCCAGCCGGTCGGCCCAATAGAGCTTGCGCGGCGACTCGACTTTCACGTGTTCGCGCAGCCCGGTCAGGCCGATCTGCTTGGCGCGCAGAATTTCGGCGCGCACGAAGGAGTCGCTGGGGAAGGTGTAGAACCCCTCGGGGTGGAACGCCTGGTCGAGCGTGAGCTGCAGGTAGAGCGGCTCGTCGTTCAGGGCCACGTAGCGGTACTCCGTCCCGGGCAGGTCCACGACGGAGATCTTTCGCATTCCGAAGTAGCTCTGCACCCGATCGTCGCCCACGCTGGCGTCGACCTCGTACAGGAACGGGTCCGCGAGCGACCACAGGTGGGCGTTCGGGATCGGAACCTCGAAGGTCACCTGGTCTGCCCCGCGAGGCACGCGTCGGGTCACGCCCGGCAGCGCCGCGTTTTTGAAGCGCAGCGTCAGCGTGAGCTCCCGCGGCGCCTTCTCGAGCAGGGCGGCCGTGACGCCGACCCGTTTCCGGTCGACGTCGGGCGAGAAGTGGAGCAGGCGGAGGGGCACCGCGCCGCGGGCCTCCAGGTAGGGCGTTTGCCAGATGCCGCGCGCATTGCCGTACCCCTGTTTGCCTTCGAGCTTGAAGACGCGCGGTGCGTCGTCGACCCGGAGCACGAGCAGCTGTGGCTGCCCAGGCTTCAGCTGCTGCGTGAGCTCGAACTCGAACGGGATGTAGCCGCCGTCGTGGAGCCCGAGCTTCTGGCCGTCGAGCCACGCCGTAGTACGCCAGTCGGCGGCGCCGATCACGAGGAAGACGCGCCGTCCACTCCACGCGGCCGGCACGTCGATCGTCCGGGCGTACCAGCCGATCGGGGCGCTGTCGGGCACGCCCGACAGGGGGCTCCCCCAGGGGAACGGCACGACGATCGGGCGAGCCGTGGGTGGGCCGGTGCGATACCATCGTTGAGACTCGCCCACGTCCTGACCGTCGAACTCGAACTGCCACGGCCCGTTCAGGTTCTGCCACAGCGCCCGCTCGAAGTCGGGCCGGGGATGCTCGGGGAGGGGGATGCTCGGGGGGTCAAGGGGCGAGGACCTTGTCGGTAGAGGAACCAGCGTCGCGACGACAACTACCATCGTCGCCCACGTTGCTCGGTTACGAAATGAAGTCAGCGGCACTGACCCGACGGCACCCGAATGGGCGATCCGGTCGCAGCGGGAGTGCCGAAGTCGGGGGACCCGTCGGGACGCCAGCCGAATTTCTGCATCCGGATGGCGCGATCCCAGCCCGGCAGCGTGTCGACCTTGGAGTGGTACACGATCCAGTCCTCCGTGCCGTCAGGCGAGACCGTGAAGCTGGCGTGCCCCACGCCGTACACGGTCGCCGTGCCCGTAAATACCGGCCCGCTCTTGGTCCAGTTACCCGGATCCATCGGGTCAGCATCCAGGCTCGTGAGCTTGAGTTGCCCCAGGCGGTAGTCCTTGAGCCAGGATTCCCGCGTGGAGTAGATGATGAACACGTCGGCGCCGCGCTCGAGGAATTCCGGTCCCTCGTTCAGGTCCAGCTCCGTGCCCCGCTCCCAGCTCTCGGTGGGGGAGGAGATCCGCACGCGGTCACTACTGATCGTCCAAGGATCGGACATGCGAGCGATGTACAGATGCTGCGGCGTTCGGTCGGTCGTGCTGTTCGTGTCCCAGCCAGACCACACCGCGTACAACTGGCTCCCCAGACGCGTCACCGTGAGATCGATCGCCCAGATGTCGTCCGTGCCCTTCCGGACGTCGTTGCCCGTGTAGAGCATGCCCTTGTCGATGTAGCGTCCCTGGGGATCGTCGCCGGCAGACTGGAGCACGCCGCTCCGCTGGTACAGGAACGGCGGGCCCGACCTTCCGGCGGCGTAATAGATGTACCAGCGACCGTCGATGTAGTGGAGCTCGGGCGCCCAGACGTTGCTGCGGTTCCATCCGTTATGCGGCGCCGTCCACACGGGGACGCCGTTCTTGGTCGGCTCGGTCAGCCGGTCGGATCGGTAGACCCAAATCGTGCGGTCCTGCGACTGGACGAAATAGTACGAGCTGTCGCGGCGCACGACCCAGGGATCGGCGCCCGCGGTCACCGGATTGGCGAAGCGACAGTCCTGTGCCGAGGGATCGACGCGCGCCGTGCCGGTCGCGTAGTTGGCGCACGCAGCCAGCAGCGGCAACGCCGCGACCCAGCCGCCGCTGAGCGAAGGTTTCACCATCCCGGGTTTTGCTTGACGTTGGGGTTGAGATCTCTCTCGGTCTGCGGGATCGGCAACAGCTCCGACTTGCCGGCGACGAAGAACTGAAATTCGGGATCTTCCGCCTGAAGCGCCGGCGTGATTCGGGCGTGCCGCTCGAGGTCGGCCCAGCGTTGCCCCTCGAGGCCAAGCTCGAACATGCGCTCGCGCAGGATCCGCTCCCGCAACGAGTCGGCGCTCAGACCGGCCGGCAGGGGCGGGAGCGTGACTCGCGCCCGCACCCGGTCGACTAAGGGGTATGCCTCCGCGGTGCGCCCCAGCTCGTTCAGAGCCTCGGCATCGAGCAGCAGCACGTCGGCGTAGCGGATGACGCGAAAATTGATGGCGGCATCCCAGTCCTGATCAGGGAGGCCGAGGTAGTACTCGCCGTACTTCTTGAAGAACAGCTGGGTAGTATCGGCCGCGTAGCGGACGGCGAACGGCGTGCCGTACACGTCCATTCCGCCCGCCTTGTTGTAATAGATGGTCAGGTCGAGGCGGGGGTCCACCCGGCCGCCGACCGTCGTGTCTTTGAGGAACTGCTCGACGTACCAGCGCGTCGGCCGGCCGTCGCAGTAGCTCGGCCCGCACGGTCCCACCATGCGGGAGATGTTGAGTCCGCGTGTTCCCGCGCTCAGGAACGAGCGGTCGCCGAACTGGACCTCGAACAGCGACTCGACGTTGTTCTCGAACCGGTCGGTGAAATTATCCGCGTAGTTCGGCATGAGGTCGTACAGCCCCGAGCCGATCACCTCGGCGAGCGCTGCGTCTGCTTGACTCCACTTGCCCTGCTGCATGTAGGCTTTGCCGAGCAGCGCCGTCGCCGCGCCCCAGGTCGCCCGGCCCAGGTCGTTACCGCTGTAGGACCGCGGCAGCACGGGGCGCGCCTGGGTCAGGTCCTGCTCGATCTGTGCCCACAGCTCCGGCGGCCCGACCGTCGCGGGACGATCCGTGGGCTGGGGCGGCGTCGTGATCAAGGGGACGTTGCCGTACAGAGTCACCAGGTTGAGATACATCAGTGCCCGGATGAACTTCGCTTCCCCGACGATGCGGTCCCGCAGCGTCGCATCCATGGGGATCGCGGGCACGCGGGCGATGACCTGGTTGGCCCGGAAGATGGCCTGGTAATGATGCTGCCAGATCTCCCGGTTCACCTCGAAATCGTAGCTCGTGAACGTGAACTTGGTGAAGTTCGAGAGGTCGGTCCACGGACTGAGAATCATGCCGATGTCCGAGCGCAGGTCGGTGGCGAACACCAGCCACCGCCCGTACGTGCCGTTGTTCTGCAGGGCGTTGTACGCGGCGTTGACGCCGGCGAGGGCGTCCCCCGCAGTCTGCCAGAACGTGCCGGTGCTCGGCCCGTTGGGGTCCTGCAGGTCGAGATTCGTGCAGCCCGCCAACGTCGCCCCGAGGAGCAAGGAGGCGAGAAGTCTGCGGAGTCTCATAGTTGCGCTCCCGTGAGAGTCACAGACGCAGATCGAGTCCAAAGCTGATCGTCCGGGGATTGGGATAGATGAGGCCGTCGTCGATGCCGCGCGCCAGCGGATCGGCAAACCCGAGCGTCTCGGGGTCCCAGTTCGAAAAGCCCGTGAACGTGTAGAGGTTCTGCACGTTGACGTAGATCTTCGGCTCCACGGCGGACACGCCCAGCCACCGCACCACGTCGCTCGGGACGCGATAGCCCAGCGAGATGTTCTGGATCCGCAGGAACGAGCCGCTTTCGATCCACCGATCCGACAGCGGATTGGCGTTCATGGCGCCCTCGGGACCGATGACGGCGCGCGGCGTGGTGGTGCTCGGGTTGGTCGGCGACCACGGCGCGAGCCCTGCACGGAAGTTGGAGATGTCGTCCATGCGGTCGGTCCAGTAGCGCGCCACGTTGAAGATCTTGCCCCCGGCGGAACCGCGCAGGTTGAGCGTGAAGTCGAACCGGTGATAGTGGCCGTCCAGAAAGAGGCCGCCGGTCACGTCGGGAACCGCACTCCCGGCGTCGTAGCGGTCGGCATCGGTGATGCGGCCGTCGCCGTTCAGGTCCACGTAGCGCACATCGCCGGGCTTTGCGTCGGGTTGAGCGCTGGCCTGGACCTCCGCCGCGCTCTGGAAGATGCCGTCCGTCTTGAGCACCCAGAACGTCCCGATCGGTAGGCCGTCGGCTGTACGCGCGACGCCGAACGGCCCGGCGAAGATCGGCTGGCCGCCGTTGCCGAGCGCGACCACCCGGTTCCTGGTGGTCATCAGCGTAAGGCTCGTGTTGAGCTGGAAGTCGCCGCGCTCGAAGCGGTGCGTAGCGGCGAGCTCGAAGCCGGTGTTGCGGATCGTACCCGCGTTCACGACGGGGACGCCCACGACGCCCAGGCTCCAGGGAATCGGCGCTGCGACGAGTAGCCCGCTCGACGTCGACACGTAGTAGTCGGCCGTGACGCTGAGCCGGTCGTTCAAGAGGCCCAGGTCGACGCCGATGTTGGTCTCGCGGTTGCTCTGCCACCGGATGTTCGGATTGGCCAGAGTGATCTGGGTGGCGCCGTTTGCGACCACGTTGGATCCCAACAAGTAGTTGAGTCCCTGCACGATCGGCGCCGAGAACTGGTAGTCGCCGATGTCCTGATTCCCCAGCACGCCGTAGCTCGCCCGCAGCTTGAAGTAGTCCACCCCGCGGCCGAGCAGGGGGATCGACGGGTAGAACCCCTCCTGACTCATGACCCAACCCAGCGACGCCGCTCCGAACGTGCCGGAGCGGTTGCTCGGGCCGAAGCGCGACGAGCCGTCACGGCGGACGCTCCCGGTGAAGAGGTAGCGGTCCCTGTAGGCGTAGTTGGCACGCACCAGGAGCGCGCGCAGCGCGTTCTCGAACCGGGACCCCGCGTTATTCAGGTTGCTGCGCTGGCCCGCGTCGATGACCTGCAGGTCCTGGTCGGTGAAGCCCTCACGGTACGCGACCAACTGGTCCAGGCTCTGCCGCTGCTCCGTGTAGCCGGCGACCGCGTTGAGGCGGTGCGCGCCCGCCCCGTAGCTCTGGTCGAAGGTGAGCAGGTTCTCGAAGAGGAGCGAGGTCTGCTCGTTCTGCGTGCGCGTGAGGCGCGCGGGGAGGAGCGGATCCCGAAAGCGCAGCTGTCCCTGGCGGATGAAGTTCTGCTGAGTGAAGCCTTCCAGATTGACGCCGAGGTTGAAGCGGTAGCGCAGGCTCGACAGCAGTTGCAGCTCGGCGAACGTGGTTCCGATCACCTGATTGGAGCGCACCCAGTTGTCCTGCATCCGCAGCTCGCCTACCGGGTTGGTGCCGAACGTCGGGACGGCATCGCTCCCGAAGGCAAAGCCGCTCGTGGTGGTGCTGTCATACACGGGGATGGCCGGCGGGAATCGCACTACGTCGATGAGCGGAAAGCCGTTCAGGCCCTGCCGCCGCGTGCTCGAGAGCGCCACATTCTCCCCGAGCGTCAGGCGGCCGCGCTGCAGCTGGGAGTTGATGCGAAAGTTGTAGCGGTGGAACCCGGTCTGGATGATGGCGCCGTCTTGCTGGAGGTAGCCGCCCGAGATCAGGTAACTGGCGTTGGCGGTGGCGCCCGACACGGTCAGGCCGTGGTCCTGGATGGCGCCGGTCGTGAATACCGCGTCCTGCCAGTCGGTGCTGATCGGCGGCGGATTCGCGGCGCCCGGGATCACCGCTTGACCCGCGTTCTGGTACGCCTGGCGCGCGACCGCGGCCCACCCCGCCGTGTTCATCATGGGGACGCGCTTGGGGATCGCCTGGAAGCCGTAGGAGGACCGCAGGTCGACGCGCGTGTCGCCGCGCCCGCGGCGCGTGCGGATCACGACGACGCCGTTCGCCGCCTGCGCGCCGTACTGCGCCGCGGCCGAGGCGTCCTTCAACACCTCCATCGATTCGATGTCGTCCGGATCGAGGTTGGGGTTCTCCCCCACGTACATCCCGTCGACGACGTACAGCGGGGTCGTATTGCCGAGGAAGTTCTGACCGCGGATGACGACCTGGGCCGGCCGCCCTGGCTCGCCCGAGGCGGCGATCTGCACGCCGGCCACCCGCCCGCGCAGCGCTTCCTCGAGGGTGGCGACCTGCTGACTGCGGATCTCCTCGCCCGTGACCCCCGCCGTCGCGTCCGACACGTCCCGCCGCTGTTGGGTGGTGTAGCCCAACACCACCTGGGCCGGCAGCGTCAGGGGGGCGGGCTCGAGCGACACATCGATGACCGCGCGCCCCTCGATCGCCACCTCCAAGGTGCGGTACCCGATGGCGCGGAACACCAGCGTGCGAGCCCCCGCCGGCAGACTGAGCCGGTACTCGCCTTTGTCGTCGGTCAGTGTGCCCTGGGTGGTGCCGGCCACCAGGACGCGCGCCGCTGGCACTGGAGATGCGTCGCTGGTGCTGACCACGCGGCCGCGCAGGCTGTCCTGCGCCCGCGCCGCGACGACCCCCGCCGGCAAGAGCGCCAGGCAGAGCGCGCCTGCTCGAGTGATGCGCCGGCAACATCTGAAGGAATGGATTAGATCGAGCTGCCGATCGGGTGGCCTGACGGTCATACGCCCCTCCGATGGTGGCGAATACATGTCGTGCACGGTCGGCAAGTCCTGTGCCGAGCCGTGCCGGAGTGGCGCGCGCGGCCGGGGCGTGTGAACTTTTTCGCGAGGAGCCGACATGCAGCGCGTGCTCGACCCGAGAGTGTCCGGCTGGGCGATGATACTGGCGTGGACTGTGGCTTGTGCGGGGGGAGGGGTGACGCGGGAGCGGTTCGGTACGACTGATTGCGGGGAGGCCGTGAGCGTCTTCACACTCAAGAACGCCCACGGGATGGCGCTCAGGGTCACGGACTACGGCGGCATCATCCTCACCCTCCTGGTCCCGGACAAGAACGGCCGGCTCGACGACGTCGTGCTGGGATACGACTCCCTGACCGGCTACCTGCGGTCGTCCCCCTACTTCGGCGCGCTCATCGGACGGTACGGCAACCGCATCGCCCACGGCCGCTTCACCCTGGATGGCAAGACGTACACTCTTGCCACGAACAACGGCCCCAATCACCTCCATGGCGGCCTGCGGGGGTTCGACAAGGTCGTCTGGGACGTCGCACCCTTCGAGCACCCGGACTCGGTCGGGCTGGTGCTGCGGTATACCAGCCCGAACGACGAAGAGGGGTACCCGGGCACGCTGCGCACCACGGTGACGTACACCCTGACGAGCGCCAACGAGCTAGTCTTCGATTACTCCGCCACGACGGACCGGGCTACGCCCGTCAACCTCACGCAACACAGCTATTTCAACCTGGCGGGGGACGGCAAGGGTGACATTCTGGGGCACGTCGTTACCTTGAACGCCGACCGCTTCACGCCGGTCGATTCCACATTGATCCCGACGGGCGAGCTCAAGAGTGTGGCGGGCACGCCATTCGACTTTCGCAAACCCACGCCCATCGGCGCGCGCATCGACCAAGACGACGTGCAGCTCCGCTACGGGCCCGGGTACGACCACAACTTCGTGCTCAACAAGAGCGGCGACGGGCACGAGCCGACGTTCGCGGCGCGCGTGTACGAGCCGGCGACTGGCCGGGTGATGGAGATCTACACGACGGAGCCGGGGCTGCAGTTCTACTCGGGCAACTTCCTGGACGGCACACTGCACGGGAAGAAGGGGGTCGTCTACCGGCGCCGTTACGGCTTCGCGATGGAGACCCAGCATTTTCCCGACTCGCCGAACAAGCCCGGCTTCCCCTCGACGATCCTGCGTCCGGCGGAGCAGTACCGCTCACGCACCATCTACAAGTTTGCCGTCCAGCCCTGAGATCCCTGCACGGTGTTGTAGTGCTCGGCGCGCTCGCCGCGCCGGTCGCAGCGCAGCTCGAGCCCCGCGAGCTGGTCCCGCTCGAGCGCGAGCGTGTCGTCTCCGCCGCACGGCGGTACCTGGGTGAGGCGCCCATGACCATCATTGCCTTCCCCGCGCCGCGCAGTGCGGGCGGGCCGCACGACTTCTACTCGGAAGGCGATTACTGGTGGCCCGATCCGCGGAGCCCCGACAGCCCGTTCGTCCGTCGTGATGGGGAGACGAACCCGAGCAACTTCATCGCCCACCGCGATGCGATGCGCCGCCTGAGTCAGATCGTCCCGGCCCTCGTCGCCGCCTACCAGATCACGGGCGACACCGCCTACGCCCGCCACGCCGTCGCCTATCTCGAAGCGTGGTTCGTGGACGCTCGCAGGCGCATGAATCCGCATCTCCGATACGGGCAGGCGATCAAGGGGCGGGCGACGGGGCGCGGCACCGGCATCATCGACACGATTCACCTGGTCGAGGTCGCGCGGGCCACCTGGGTGCTCGAGCGGATGGGATACCTGAGAGGCGAAACGCTCGCTGGCACAAAGCGCTGGTTCCGTCAATACCTAGAGTGGATTACCACGCACCCCTACGGAATCGACGAGCGCAACAGCGGCAACAACCACGCAGCCGCCTGGGCGCTGCAGGTGGCCGCGTTCGCGCAGCTCGTCGGCGACGAGGCGCGGCTCGACTCCATGCGGCGCTTCTTTCGCGAGACGCTCATTCCCCAACAAATGGCCGCCGACGGCAGCTTCCCGCGCGAGCTGGCGCGCACCAAGCCCTACGGCTACTCGCTGTTCCAGCTCGACGTGATGGGAACGCTCGCGTGGGCCCTGTCGACTGCCGGAGAGGATCTGTGGGCCTTCACCACGCCCGACGGGCGCGGGATGCGCCGCGCGCTCGCGTTCATGTACCCGTTCATCAAGGACAAGCACGCCTGGCCGAAGCCACCGGACGTGATGTATTACGACCAGTGGCCGGTCCGCCATCCGGCTCTCTTGTTCGGCGGCCTCGCCCTGCACGAGCCACGCTACCTGGACCTGTGGAAGACGCTGCCAGCCGATCCGACGGTGGATGAGGTCGTGCGCAATTTTCCGATCCGTCAGCCGCTGTTATGGCTGAGACAAGGAGCCGACCGATGACGACGCGCCGTGAGTTCGTCGCGACTGCCGCCGCTGCCTTCGCCACGCGATACACCCGCTGGCTGCCGCGCGGGGACCATCTCCCACTCGGCTTCTCGACCCTGGGCTGTCCCGCATGGACGTGGCCGCAGATCTTGGATTTCGCCGCCGCGCACGGCTACGTGGCGGTCGAGCTGCGCGGGCTCCAGGCGACGATGGATCTGAGCCAGGCCCCCGAGCTCGCGCCGGGACGCTTAGAAGAAGCGAAGCGGCAGCTGGCCGGGCACGGCCTCTCCGTCTCTGACCTCGGCGCCTCGGCCCAGATGCACGAGATGGATCCCACGAAACACGCCGCGCAGCTCGCCGAGGCGCGCCGCTTCATCGACCTCGCGCAGGCGCTCGGGGCGCCGTACGTGCGCGTGTTCGGCAACAACTACGTGAAGGACGTGCCGCGCGCGGACATGCTGGCGCACATCGCCCGCGGTCTGCGCGAGCTGGGCGACTACGCCCAGCCGAAAGGCGTCACCGTGCTGATCGAATCCCACGGCGACTTTACCGACTCGCCCAGCCTGCTCGAGCTGCTGCGGCAGGCCGACTCGCCGGCCGTGCAGCTCTTGTGGGACGCGCATCACACGTTCGTGTCGGGCAAGGAGCAGCCGGAAGACACCGTGCGGCAGCTGGGGCGCTATATCCGGCACACCCACTTGAAGGACTCGGTGCCAGCGGCGACCACGGGAGGGCGGCGCTACGTGCTGACCGGCACGGGCGAGGTCCCGGTGCGCCGCCAGATCGAGGCCCTCGTGAAAATCGGGTACCGCGGGTTCTACAGCTTCGAGTGGGAGAAACGCTGGCACCCCGATATCGCGGAGCCGGAGGTCGCGATCGCGCAGTTCGCGACTGTGGCGGCCGAGTACCTGCACGGCGCGGGAGTACGCTAGTGTTGCTGCGCCTCGCAGCGCTCGTGCTCCTTTGCCTCGGTGTCGCGCCGTCGGCTCCACGGCTCGCTTCGCGTGTCGCGCCCCCCGCGCCCCCCGCGCCCCTGCGAGTGTACTCGCTGCGCGCGGATGCGCTCGCGCGAGCGAAGCGCCGTCTCGCGAGCGGCGACTCAAGCCTGCGGCCGGCGTACGACCGGCTGGTGCGGGAGGCCGCGGCCGCCCTCGTGGCCGGGCCGTTCTCCGTGATGGACAAGCAGCGCACGCCGCCGAGCGGCGACAAGCACGACTACGTGAGCATGGGCCCGTACTGGTGGCCCGACTCTACCAAGCCGGGCGGCCTGCCGTATGTCCGGCGCGACGGTGAGCGAAACCCCGAGATCCGTCGTGACTACGACGCGTCCCGCTGGGGCGCGCTGAGCAGCGCCGTCGGCACACTGGCGCTCGCCTACTACTTCAGCGACGACGAGAAATACGCCGAGCGCGCCGCGCGCCTCTTGCGGGTGTGGTTCCTCGATCCCGGCACTCGGATGAACCCCAACCTCCGGTACGGACAGCGCATTCCCGGCATCGCCGAAGGCCGCGGTGCGGGGATCATCGAGACCCGCTCGCTCGTGGGTCTGGTGGACGCGATCGGCATGCTCGAGCGCTCCCCCGCCTGGACGGATACGGCCGCCGGGGGGATGCGTTCATGGATGTCCGCCTATCTCCAGTGGCTGCGCACCAGCGAGATCGGAAAGGAGGAGCGGAGCGCGCGGAACAATCATGGCACCTGGTACGACGCGCAGGTCGCGGCGCTGGCGCTCTTCACCGGTGACACGGCGCTCGCGCGCGCCACGCTCGAGGCGAGCAAGACCAAGCGCATCGGCTCGCAGGTCATGCCTGACGGCCGCCAGCCCTTCGAGCTGGTGCGCACGCGCTCGCTCGCGTACAGCGCGATGAATCTCGAAGGACTGTGTCGGCTGGCGGAGCTGGGGCGGCAGGTTGGCGTGGACCTCTGGTCCTACCAGTCACCGGACGGCGGCAGCATCCGCAATGCGCTGGACTACGTCGCGCCCTACGCCGCGGCAGCGACACGGTGGCCCGGGCAGGAAATCACGCCGATCGAGCCGGATTGGGCCGTGCTGTTGCTGGCGCGTGCCCGGCTCACCTACGGGGAGCCACGCTACGGCGCGCTGCTGCGGGAGATCCCGGGAGACGTGGTCCTGTCCCATCGGGCGCGGCTGTTATACCCGGATTCGGATACGACACCCGAGTGATCACTTCGCCGCACGGAGCATCACCCGGTACCCGCCGTGGAGCGCCGTGCCCTGCGTGGTGAGCACGAGCCGCTCGACCGCGTCGCCCCAGACGGAGCGGAGCTGCTGGTCGGACACCCGGATCTCCTCGACAGTGGCGTGCAACTGGCGTGGGTCGAAGATAAGGATATAGAGCCCGCCGAGCCGTACCTCGCCGCGCCGCGAGGTATCCGCGCGCAATGGCGTCATGAGGTTCAGGCGCACCGGCTCCTTCCACTTCGTCAGCTCGTACCGGTCCTCCAACTCCACGGCCGGCGTCCTGCGGTCGAGCGTCACCCCACGTTGCCAGCGCTGCACCGCCGCCTCGGCAGGATAGGCGGAGGCGATGTCGGCCGAGAACGTGACCCGATTTGCGCTCTCCTCGAAGGACACGCCCTTCGCCTGGAATTCCCGTCCCGCCCCCTGCATGACGCCGTTGATGGTCGGCAGGTTATGATAGGCGGATTGCATCGTCCAGATCTCGTAGCGCTGCGAGCTGAAGGTCTTGGCGGAGTAGGTCTCCACGCCGAGGTCGATCAGCACCGGCCTACCATCTCCATACACGATGAAGTTGCCGACGTCGTTGTGGTTATGGCTCTGCGCGTTGTGGCCGCCCCACGCGGAGAGGTAGAGACGCGCGCCTGAGTCGGGAGTGGATCGCGCCGCCATGAGCTGGAGATCCGGCAGCCAGACGGAGCCGAGCAGTGGCTCGGAGGCCCGCGCCGTGGCGATCTCCCGCGCGACGAGCAGCGCCGGCAGGACGCGCCCGGGCGAACCAGAGCCGGGTCGGTACGGCCCGCGGCGCTGCGCGAGCAGCGCTCCGAATCCCTGCATGACCGGGTCGCCGATCCGCTTCCCGTATTGATACACCAGCTCGGCATCGGGCCTGAGTTTCGCCGAGGCGTCGCCCATCGGGACGAAGTACTCGTCCTTGATGTACACCCGGTAGATGTACTGCCCCATGTTTCGCACGAGCGGTGAACGGTAGATGTCGACCGCGCCGTTGGTGGCGCTGCGGAGCAGCTCCAGGTTGTCGAACAGCGACGCCCCCGCCCGTCCCCAGTACCCCGGGCCTTCGTCCGAGGCCCCGTCGTCCGGGTAGACATTGATGAAGTTGTCGAGGCTGCGCATGATCTTGTAGACGGAGGCGGTGCGTCGCCGCGGGTCAGCCTCGAGCAGCAGGACGGCGGTCAGCCAGTTGGAGTTGATCCACGGATTCCAGTTGTTGACGTTCTTGCGTTCCCCGAACCCCATCCACCAGAAGTCGTCGCGTTGCAACGCCGGCGTGAGCACGCGCCGGTCGACCTCCGCGCGGATGCGCTTGCGGAGGAGTGGCGACACCTGGTCGAGCCGGTCCCCGAGCAGGTAGTCGGTCCACGCGAGCAACGCGCCTGTTTCCGCGGCGAAGAGGTCGACGATCGGCTCGGTGACGTCCGGCAGTCCGTTCCCGGCTCGCTGCATCCCGAGGTGCGCCGTCGATCCCCAAAAGGTTTGCTCGGAGATCGCCCAGATCCCATCGGCGATCTCGTCCAGGAAGCGCCCCTCGTTCTCGAACACCTCCGCAAGGACCAGCGTCGTCAGTTTCTCACGCTGCCGGGTGTTCATCACGTCGTAGTGCGACCGGTTCCCGTTGCGGATGTACTGCAACGTGACGGTGGCCGGGATTCGCTCCCAGGCGGTGCCCAGGGACTGCTGCGCTTCGCGGACGAACCCGGCCCGAATCTCCTGGGGCACCGCCTCCCAGTCTGCCCTGTCCCGGATCGTGGGATACGGATGCCACTGCGCGGCCGGAATCAACACAGCGGCGAGGGCCTGCTCGCTCAGGCCACCGGTCAGCAGGTTTCTCGGACCCTGTCCCGCTGCCCAACCCACTGCCACGGCGAGGAGGGGGAATACCGCGCGGATCGCGCGGCCGCGCGGCATCGTCTTCATCGGTCTCACGTCTCGGGCGACGGGACTGCTTTCCCGATCGCGGTCGCCAGCACGGTTTCGGGCGTCCACTGCCCGATCGGGCGCGCGGGGGAGAGGCGCCCGCGGCTCATGACCGCCAGCCGGTCGCACAGCCCGAACAGCTCCGGCAGGTAGGAGCTCACGAGCAGCACCGCCTTCCCCGCATCCGCGCAGCGCGCGATGGTCTCGTACAGCTGTGCTCGACTGCCGATGTCGATGCCGCGCGTGGGCTCGTCGAGCAGGAGCACATCCGCGTCCTGGTAGAGCAGCCGCCCGATCGCCACCTTTTGTTGATTCCCGCCCGAGAGGGCGCGCACCGGCTGCTGCGGGTCGGCGGCCCGGATGCGGAGCGCCTCGATCCATGTTCGGGCGACCGCGCGCTGTCGGCGGAGGTCGAGCCAGCCCCAGCCCGGTGAACAGGCGGACATCCGCGTCGCCGTGAGGTTGTCGGCCACGGCGAGCGGCAGGGCCAGGCCCTCCCGCGCCCGATCCTCGCTCAGGTACCCGAACCCCTGGCCGAGCCGCTGCGCCGGGCTCGCGCCGTGCACGGCGAGCGCGCGGCCGCGCAACGCGATCCGTCCCGACGCCTGGGGCTCGAGCCCGAACAATGTGCGCACCAACTCGGTCCGCCCGGAGCCGATGAGCCCGGCGATGCCGAGGATCTCGCCGCGTCGCAGCTCGAAGCTGGCGTGGCGCAGCGTCGGCGGGGCCGCAACGCCGTCCGCGGCGAGCAGCACCTCTCCCTCCGCGCTCCGGGCGCGCACGCGGTCGGGGAAGAGCCCCGCGACCGGCCGCCCCACCATCTGCGCGATCAGATGATCGGCGCTCGTGCCTGCCAGCCGCCCGGCATCGACGCTGCGGCCGTCGCGCAGGACGGTATAGCGATCGGCGATCTCGCGGACCTCCTCCAGAAAGTGGCTGATGTAGACTACGGCGAGCCCACGCGCGGCGAGACGACGGATCAAGGCGAACAGCCGGTCCACTTCCCCGCGCTGTAGACTGCTCGTCGGCTCATCCATCAGGAGGATGCGCGCGTCGGCGGCCAGTGCGCGGCAGATCTCCACCACCTGCTGGGCCGCCAGCGGCAGCTCGCCCAACCGGGCGTCGGGCGTGAGAGCCGGGTGGGCAAAGTGCTCCAGCAAGCCGAGCGCCCGCCGGCGGGCGCTCGCGGCGTCGAGCCACCCCCAGCGCGACGGCTCGATCCCAAGCAGGATGTTCTCGGCCACGGAGAGGTGCGGGCACAATGACAGCTCCTGATGGATCAAGGCGACGCCGCAGCGCCGCGCCTCGAGCGGCGAGGGCGGGGCGTACGGCCGATCGTCGAGCTGCATCGCGCCGCGGTCGGGACGCAGTGCGCCGGCCACGATGCTCATCAGCGTACTCTTGCCGGCGCCGTTCTCTCCGATCACGGCGTGCACCTCGCCGGGGCGGAGCACCAGGTCTACGCCGTTCAGCGCCACGGTCGGGCCGAACCGCTTCGCGAGGTCCGAGATCCGGAGCACGCTCACTGCTCGTTGAGATAGCGCGCGATCGGCGGGTTCACGAGCTCCTGGGTCGCGGTGGAATCGAGGTTCGCCGCCGTCACGAGCGCGACGCCGGTGTCGATGAGACGCGCGACCGGCTTGCCGCGCAGATGATCAGCCATCGTCTTCACGCCCAGGTACCCCATGCGCATCGGGTTCTGCACCACCAGCCCGTCGAGCTGGTGCGCGCGGATCGCGGCGATCAGGACGGCGCTGGCATCGAACCCGACGAACTTGACCTTCCCTGCCAGGCCGATGTCCTGCAGCGCGAGCAGCATGCCGATTGTCGACGACTCGTTGGGGGTGAAGATGCCCTGAACTAAGCCGCCGTAGCGGTTGAGGAGGTTTTCCGAGGCGCGCTTGGCCGTCTCGCGCGTCGGTCCGGCGTACTGGTCGGCCGACACGATCTCGATGCCCGGGTACCGGGAGCGCAACACCTCCAGAAACCCGGACTCCCGCTCGGTCGTGCTGGCCGATCCCTCGCCGTACCGCAGCAGCAGCACCTTGCCCTTCCCGCCGAGTAGCTCGCCCAGCCGGCCCGCGCCCAGCTGCCCGCCCTTGCGATTATCGGTGGCGACGAAGCTGACGATGCTGTCCGACTCGACCCGCGAATCGATGATCACCGTCGGCACGCCGGCGCGCCGGGCCTCTTCGACCGGGCGCACCAGCGCCCGGCTGTCGAGCGGCGCCAGCACGATCCCCTGGACGCGCTGGCTGATGAAGCCTTCCACCACCTGGATCTGCTGCTCGCGGTCGTCTTCACGCAGCGGTCCTTTCCAAATGACGTTGACCGGCGCACCCTCGGTCGCCAGCTCGCCCGACGCCTGGATCGCCCCGGCGTGGATACTCTTCCAGAACTCGTGCGTCGTGCCTTTGGGGATCACCGCGATGGTGAGCGACTGGTCGGAGCCGGCCCGCGAGCCGCGCTGCCGCGGCGTCGATTTTCCGCAGCCGGAGATGCACATGGCGGCGAACAGGACGACGGGCATCTTGCTCCACCAGCCTCCACCAGCCTCCACCAGCCTCATGTCTCCTCCTCCAGCAAGAGTACGTGGACCGTCTGGGGACCGTGCACCCCGACGACCAAGGTGAGCTCGATATCCGAGGTGCGCGACGGTCCGGTGATCAGGGTGATCGCGTGGCTGGCGGTCTGTCGCACGCGGGCGAGCGCGTCGCCCAGCGACTCACAGATGCACGACGCGGACAACACGGCGACGTGGATCGGCGGGACAAGCGACAGCAACCGGCTGCGCTCGCGGGCCGACTCGAGCACCAGCGTGCCGGTCTCGGCGATCCCCCACTGCGCGGTGGTGACACCGGCCTCACACGCGAACAGCTCGTCGCGCGTGAGGCGATCGAGGCTCTCGAGCACGACGCTGTCTCCCGACCGCGGGAGGAGCCGCTGTACCAGGGGCGCGTCAGAGCCCACCACCCGCCGCACGCCCGCGCTCCTAAGGATACGGGCCAGTGCATCGGCGGCGTCCGCTGCGCCGCGCACGACGGTGCACTGCGCGCCTACGGCGGCCAGTCGCTCTGTGAAGCGCGTGACGAGGTCCCCCCTCTCTGGAACGGAGAGGGGGCCAGGGGGTGAGGACTCCAAAGCCCAGCGGGGGTCAGGGGGTGCCGATTGCGCCAGGTTCTCGCGCACCGCGCGCAGGATGTCTCGCCGAGCGGCGTCGCTGTCCGTCACGATCCCGCCGTGTCGCGCAGTCCGGCCCGCCACTCGTCGCGAAAGCTGCGCGGGGCGAGGGGACGGAGATCCCGCCACTTGGTCCAGGCGCCCAGCGGCGGCACGATGTGCAGCCTCCGGGCCCAGCGCATCACCCACTCGAACAGCCGCGGCCGCGCCATCACGGCCGCGTAACTCGAGAACGCGAGCCGCTCCAGCAACGTCCCCGTCCCGGTACTCCCGCGCCGCGCGACCGCCTGTGCCCGCAGGTGCAGCAGCACCGCCGGGATGTCGATCTTGACGGGACAGACATCCCGGCAGGCGCCGCACAGGCTGGACGCGTAGGGGAGGTCGGCCGACTCCCCCATTCCGAGCAGCTGCGGGGTCAACACCGCGCCGATGGGACCGGGATACACCGAGCCGTAGGCATGGCCGCCGATCTGGCGGTACACGGGGCAGGCGTTGAGGCACGCGCCGCAGCGGATGCACGCGAGCGTCTGACGGGTCACCGGGGACGCCAGCATGCGCGAGCGGCCGTTGTCGAGCAGCACGATGTGCAGCTCCTCCGGCCCCTCGTCCGCCGGTTGGCGCTTGGTGCCCGTGAGCAATGATTGATACGCCGTCAGCGCCTGGCCGGTGCCGGAGCGGGGGAGCAGCCGCAGAAACACCTCCAGGTCGGCGAACCGCGGGATCACCTTTTCGATGCCCATGAGCGCGACGTGCGTGCGCGGGAGACTGGTCGTGAGTCGCGCGTTTCCCTCGTTCTCGAGGATAAGGATGGTCCCCGTCTCGGCAACCGCGAAGTTGACGCCGGAGACCCCGAGATCCGCCTCCGCGAAGCGGCGGCGCAGCGCTTGGCGGGCCGCCGCCGCGAGCGTCGCGATATCGTCGGAGGGCTCCGTCCCGAGCTTCTCCGCGAACAGAGCCCCGATCTGCGCCCGGGTCTTGTGAATGGCGGGGGCCACGATGTGCGACGGCGTTTCACCGGCGAGCTGGACGATGTATTCGCCGAGGTCGGTCTCCACCGGCTCGATGCCGCGGCGCGCCAGCGCGGCGTTCAGGTGGATCTCTTCGGACGCCATACTCTTGCTCTTGACGATCGTCCGCGCCCCCCGTCGCTCGGCGATCCGGGCGATGATCTCGCATGCCTCCGCTGCGTCGCGCGCCCAATGGACCCGCGCGCCGGCGCGCTCGGCGTTGGCGGCGAACTGCTCCAGGTAGCGGTCCAGGCGGAGCAGCGTCTCGTCCTTGATGGCGCGGGCCCGGTCACGGGCGCCCTCCCAATCCGGCACCTCGGCGATCGCCGCCCGCCGCCGCTCGCCGAACAGAGTCGTGGCATGACGCAGCGCGCCGCGCAGCTGTCCGTCGGCCAGCGCCGTGCGCGCGTCCCGGTCGAAGGTCATGTGGTGGACGCGAGGACTTCCGCCAGGTGCAGCGCGCGGACGAGGGATCTGCGGCGTGACAGCCGGCCGCCGATCTGCATCAGGCAGCTCGCGTCCCCCGAGACGACGGCATCCACCCCCGCCCGGTCGATCGCGTCCACTTTCTCATCCAGGATCGCCACCGAGATCTCGGGATACTTCACCGAGAAGGTGCCGCCGAAGCCGCAGCACGTCTCCGCGCTCGCGGGGGGCAGCTCGACCAACTCCGCGCCGCGCACGTGGTGCAGCAGCCGGCGCGGCTCTTCCCTGATCTTCAAGTCGCGCAGGCCGTGACACGCGTCGTGCCAGGTGAGGCGGCCGGCGAAGCTCGCTCCCACGTCGTCCACGCCCAATCGATTGACGAGGAAGGAGCTGAGCTCGTACGTGCGCTCCGCCAGGGCCCGCGCCCGGGCACGCCAACCCGCATCCTCCAACAGCTGCTCGTAGTGATGCAGCATCGCGGTGCAGGATCCCGAGGGGCTGACGATGGCGTCGGCGCCGCTCGATTCAAAGATCTCGATGAGCCGGCGGGCCAGTGCGCACGCGTCCGGGCGATACCCGGTGTTGAACGCGGGCTGCCCGCAACACGTCTGGCGCTCGTCGAACTGCACGTCGCACCCCACCCGCCGCAGCACCCGCACCGCGCCGACGGCCGCCGCCGGCCACAGTTGATCGGCCAGGCAGGTCACGAACAGGGAGACGCGCATCGGGGGCCTCACAGGACGACGACGCCTTTGACGTACTCAGGCGCACCGTGCTCGCCTGAGAGGGCGCGGGCGATCGAATCGAGTGATGGGTGCCGGTGTGTGATCAGCGATCGGACGTCCACCTTCCCGCGCTCGATCAGGTCCAGCGCGCGGACGTAGGTGGCCGGTCGGCCGTCGTCCGTGAAGCCGCCGGACGCCCCGACCGGCGTCAGCAGGGTGGGCTCGAGGAACTGGAGCTGGCTCAGCACGCTCAGGTCGACGCCCGTGTGGCCGTGCCCGTACAAGAGGATCGTCGCCTGCTTCCGCACGAGCCGCGGGATGGCCGCGAACGCCGGTCCGGACCCTGTGGCCTCGATGAGCAGCTCGGCGCGGCGACCTTGGGTGCGCTCGTGCACCACCTCCACCGGGTCGGTGGCGGTCGGGTCTAGCGTCTCGGCGCCGAACCGCTCCGCCAGGGCGCGCTTGCCGGCGCTCGGCTCGGTGACCAGGAGCAGCCCATCGAAGCCGAGGATATTGCGGAGATACTGCACCCAGAGGAGACCCGCGGGGCCTGCTCCGCAGATCACGACGCAGCGCGCCCGTTCTCCGCCGCCTCCGCCGTCCCGCAGGGCGTAGCGCGCCGGGGTACCCGTGAGCACGTGCGCCGAGTGGACCACGCAGCCCAGCGGCTCGGTCAGCGCGGCGACGGCTGGGTCCCGGTCGGATTCGACGCGCACGGCGTTCACCGCCGGGATGGTCAGATACTCGGCGAACCCGCCCGGTAGCCCGGTGATCCCGTGTTCGCTGTACGACTCGCACTGGTGTGAGTCGCCGCTGGCGCAGTATTCGCACAGGGGCGAGCGTGCCGCGCTCACGCAGTTCCTCCCCTGATCAACCACCACCCGCTCGCCAGGACGCAGATGGCTCACGCTCACCCCCACCGCTTCCACCACACCAGCGATCTCATGTCCCAGGATCTGGGGCTCGCGGGCGAGCGGGATCGGCCGCCCCCGCTCGTCACAATGGTAGTTGGCGTGCCCCGCGAAGATGTGGAAGTCCGTGCCGCACAGCCCGACGGCCGTGACGCGCACCAGCACGTCGCCCGGCCCCGGGTCCACGCACGGGACGTCGCGTAGCTCGATCCGGCCGATGTCGACGAGAACGGCGGCCTTCAAGGCAGGACGGGGGAGGTCGTTTCGAGCACCAGCACCGACGCTATCGTGCTCGGCGCCACCGCCGGCACCTCGACCACGAAGCCCGAGTCCGTGCGCTCGATGGGGAGCGGCTTCCCGTCCGCCAGCACGTAGACGCGCAGCGGCTGCTCTTTCACACCTGTCAGCGGCAAGCGATGGTCCTTGGGCCAGTCGAAGACGTGGGCATACACCCGTCCCGGTTTGGCGGTGTAGCGGCCCCACGCCGGCATACCGTATGGGCTCACGGTCGTCGCATAGATGGCCTCGCCATTGGCCCTCATCCAGTCGCCCATTTCGTGCAGCCGCCACACGATCGCCCCGGGGATCAGCCCTTCGGCGGTCGGCCCCACGTTGAGGAGGAAGTTGCCGCCCTTGGATGCCACGTCGATCAGCGTCCGCAACAGCGTGCGCGTGTCCTTCCAGTCGTCGTCGTACGACTTGTAGCCCCAGGTGTCGTTCATCGTCATGCACGTCTCCCAATCGACGCCGGGCAGTCCCTCGGGCGGAACCTGCTGCTCCGGGGTCCCGAAGTCCCCGAGCCCGATTTGACCCTCCCTGTTGAGTCCGCTCAGTCCCTGGCGAGTGTGACCGACACGGTTGTTGACGATCAGGCCGGGACGGATGGCGCGGACGTAGTTGTACAGATCCCGCCCCTGCTCGTCGCTCCAGTCCGCGATCCATTCGCCGTCGAACCACAGCACGTCGATGGCGGGGTACTGCGTGAGCAGCTCTTTGAGCTGGGGCTTCATGTACGTGTCGACGTAACGCCCGAAGTTGGGATTGCTCCAGGTGCGCGAGTTATAGTCGGGGTAGTTGGGCCCCTGGGCATCCGGGTGATGCCAATCCATGATCGAATAGTAGACCCCGAACCTGAGGCCGGCACGATGGGCCGCCTCCGACAGCGCCTTGATCACGTCCCGTTTGTACGGCGTGGCGTCCATGATGTCGTAGCTCGAGACCTTCGAGTCGAAGATGGCGAAGCCGTCGTGGTGCTTGGAGGTGATGACGATGTACTTCATACCCGCGTCCTTCGCGATGCGCACCCACTCGTCGGCATCGAATCGCGTGGGGTTGAAGCTGTGGACGTATTTCTCGTATTCGGGGATCGGGATGTGAGCCCGACTCATGATCCACTCGCCGATGCCGCGGATCCGCTCTCCGTTGTAGGTGCCGGCGGGCACGGCGTACGCGCCCCAGTGGATGAACATCCCGAACTGCGCATCGCGCCACCACGCCATGCGGGCGTTGCGCTGGGCGGGAGTCTCGGGCGCTTGGGCTTGCGCCAGCAGCGCCAGCAGGACGAGGTGACTGATCGACATCGGTCCTCCCACTAGCCTCCCTTCCACACCGGCCCGTTCGGGTACGCATAATGCGCCAGGCTCTCCGCCCGCATCGTGATGCTGTAGCCGGGGGCGGTCGGCACGAGGTAGCGACCGTCCCGCACGACGACGGGATCGACGAAGTGCTCGTGCAAGTGGTCCACGTACTCGACGACGCGGTCCTCGAGCGACGCGCTGACGCACATGTAGTCGAAGATCGCGAGATGCTGCACGTACTCGCACAGCCCCACGCCGCCGGCGTGGGGGCAGACCGGGATCCCGAACTTCGCGGCGAGCAGCAGTACCGCCAGCACCTCGTTGACCCCGCCCAGCCGGCAGCTGTCGATCTGGCAAAACCGCATCGCGCCCGCCTGCATCAGCTGCTTGAACATGACCCGGTTATGGCATTGCTCTCCGGTGGCGACCCCGATCGGCGCGATCGCCCGCGCGATCGCGGCGTGGCCCAGCACGTCGTCGGGACTGGTCGGCTCCTCGATCCACCAGGGATCGAACCGCGCCAGCTCGCGCATGCTGGCGATCGCCTCCTGCACGTCCCACACCTGATTGGCGTCGAGCATGAGCTTCCTGTCCGGTCCGATCTCGCCGCGCACGACCGCCGCGCGCCGCAGATCGTCCTCCAGGTCGCGGCCGACTTTGATCTTGAAGTGCGACCACCCGCGCGCTACTCCCTCGTGGCACAAGCGCCGGATCTTCTCGTCTGAGTAGCCGAGCCAGCCCGCCGAGGTCGTATAGGCGGGATAGCCGCTGCGCCGGAGCTCCGCCTCCCGGGCGGCGCGGGTCGGTGCGTGCGCGCGCAGCACGTCGAGCGCGTCTTGCGGTGTGAGGGCGTCGCTTAAATACCGGAAGTCGATACAGCGCACCAATTCCTCCGGACTCATATCGCGTAGCAGCTGCCACAGCGGCTTCCCCTCCACTTTGGCGTAGAGGTCCCACACCGCGTTCACGAGGGCGGCGGTGGCCAGGTGGACGACGCCTTTTTCCGGTCCCACCCAGCGGAGCTGCGAGTCCCCGGTGAGACGCCGCCAGAAGCGTCCCATGTCCGTCTTGATTTGCTCCAGCGTGAGCCCCTGAACGAGCGGCGCGAGCGCGTGCACCGCGGCGACGCACAGCTCGTTGCCCCGTCCGATGGTGAAGGTGAGACCGTGTCCCGCCGAGCCGTCCCGGTGGTCGGTGCGCAGCACCACGTACGCCGCCGAGTAGTCCGGGTCCGGGTTCATCGCGTCCGAGCCGTCCCGCTCCTGCGAAGTCGGGAACCGGATGTCGTGGACGTCGACGCGAGTGATCGTGGTGGGGCGGGGCATCGGTCGAGGATACCCCTTCACATGGCGGTGAAGCCACCGTCGACCGGAAGCGCGACGCCCGTAACGAAGCCGGCCTCGGGCGACACGAGCCACAGCGCGGCGGCGGCGCACTCTTCGGGCGTGCCCAGGCGTCTCATCGGCTGCGCGGTGCGATACTCGGTCCAGGCGGCCGCCGGGTCGGGCATCGCGTCCGCGAAGCGGCGCAGCATCGGTGTGTCGATGATACCCGGACACAACGCGTTCACGCGTATGCCGCGGGTGGCGTAGTCGAGCGCCAGCGCCTTGGCCAGCAGCACGACGGCGCCCTTCGAGGCGCAGTACACCGGCGAATCGGTCTGCGCCACGAGCCCCGTCTTGCTCGCGGTGAAGAGCAGCACGCCGCCCTCGGGCTGTCGCAGCATGATCGGAATGGCGTGACGGGCGGCGTAGAGCGGCCCCTTCACGTTCACGGCGAGCAGCCCGTCGATCTCCTCGTCGGAGCTGTCCACGAGCAGTTTCGGCAGGTTGATGCCGGCGTTGCAGAACAGGATGTCGAGCCGGCCGTAGCGCGCGACGCAGGCGTCGATCATCCGTTCGTTGTCGGCGCGGCGGCCCACGTCGGCGTGCACGAAGCAGGCGGCGCCACCCGACTGCGTGATCACCTGCGCCAGCGCCTCTCCCTCGGCGTCCTGTACGTCCGCCAGCACGAGGCGCGCGCCTTCCTGCGCGAAGCGCAGCGCGCTGGCGCGTCCGATGCCCGTGCTCGCACCGGTGATCACGGCCGTCTTGCCCTGAAGGCTCACGTTAGCGGTAGGCACGTAGGCGCTGGCGTGCCGAGCCGAGCCCCTCGATGCCGAGCTCCACTTCATCCCCGTCGACCAAGTAGCGCGGCGGCGTCTGGCCTAGTCCCACGCCCGGGGGCGTACCGGTGGAGATGATGTCGCCGGGCAGGAGCGTCATGAACTGGCTGATGTAGCTGACGAGCGTCGGCACGTCGAAGATGAGCTCGCACGTCGAGCTGCATTGCTTGGCCTCGCCGTTCACGTTGAGCCAGATCCGCAGGTCGTGCACGTCGCGGATCTCGTCCGGGGTGGCGAGGAACGGTCCCAGGGGGGCGAACGTGTCGCAGCTCTTGCCCTTGACCCACTGGCCGCCGCGCTCCAGCTGGAACGACCGCTCCGAGTAATCGTTGTGGAGCACGTAGCCGGCGACGTGGTCGAGCGCGCGGTCCCGCTCGACGTACACCGCCCGGCGGCCGATCACCACCGCCAGCTCGACCTCCCAGTCGACCTTGGTGCCGTCCCGCGGAATGATGACGTCGTCGTTGGGGCCGGTGATGGCGGTGGTCGCCTTGAAGAACAGCACCGGCTCGTCCGGGACGGCCATGCCGGACTCGCGGGCGTGGTCCCGGTAATTGAGGCCGACGCACACGATCTTGCTCGGCCGGCAGATCGGGGGCCCGAGTCGCACGTCGGTCGCCACGACCGGCGCCGCTCCGCCCACGTCGGCCAGCCAGCGCGCCAGCCGCTCCAGACCTCCCGAGCCGAAGAACGCCTCGTCATAATCGGCATCCCCCCCAACCCCCGCGAAGCCCGACGCGTCGATGCGCCGGCCGTCGGAGAGGATCAGCCCGGGTCGCTCGCGGCCCGGCTCACCGAATCGGATGAGTTTCATGGCTCACATCTTGAGGGTGACGAAGCCGCCGTCGATCGCGTAATTGCATCCCGTGATGAAGGCGGCGGCATCGGAACAGAGAAACAGGGCGAGCTCGGCGATCTCCTCCGGCCGTCCCATGCGCCCGATCGGCTGCGTCCGTGACAGCTGCTCGAACATCTCCCGCTCCCGCCCGGGATAACTCTTCGCCAGGAAACCGTCGACGAACGGCGTGTGGACCCGTCCCGGGGCGATGCAGTTGCAGCGCACCTTCTCGGTCACGTAGTCACGGGCCACCGAGTAGGTCATCGTCAACACCGCGCCCTTGGTCATCGAATAAGCGAATCGATCCGGAATGCCGACGCTCGACGCGACCGACGCGATATTCAGGATCACGCCGCCACGGGCCTTCATCACCGGCACGGCCGCCTGCATGCAATTGTAGACGCCCTTCACGTTCACGGCATAGAGCCGATCCAAGTCCTGCTCCGACGTCTGCTCGAGGTTGCCGACGTGGGCAATCCCGGCGCTGTTCACGAGCACGTCCAGCGTCCCGTATCGCCGCCGTAATTTCTCGAACGCGGCCGCCACGTCTGCCTGCCGGCTCACGTCGCACAGGACGGCGACGGATTCTCCTCCCTCGCCGCCGCCGCTGCACGCCGCGATCTCGCGCACCGTCTGCTCCGCGGCCGGCTCGGCCACGTCCACCACCGCGACGCGCGCGCCCGCCCGGGCGAACCGCAGCGCGATCGCGCGGCCGATACCGGAGCCGCCGCCCGTCACGATCGCGACACGCTGCTCGAGCTCCTTCATAGGCCGTATACGCGCGCTGCGGTGTCAGCGTAGAAGCGGCACCGTTCCGCCGCGCTCCACCCGGCGGTGAAGCGGTCCGTGAATCCGTACCACTCACAATAGCTGCCACCGAGGGTGAGGACGGGCCAGTCGCTGCCGTACATCACCCGCTCCCTCCCGAAGCACTCGACCACCCAGGCGGTGTAGGGGATCAGCGTGTCGTCACGGAGGTCCTGCGGGTTCGCTTCGGTCAGGAGCCCCGAGAGCTTGCACCACACGTTGTCGTGCGCGGCGAGGCGCGCGACGTCCGCGCGCCACGGGTCGAGCCGTCGCGTACGAATTGCCGGCTTGCCGCAGTGATCCAGCACGAAGCGGGTGTCGGGACATTGGCGTACCAGGTCCGCGACGTCGCGCAACTGGTCGTGCGTGGCGCAGAGATCGAAGGTGAGCCCGCGACCGCCGACCGCCTGAACCCCCTGCACGAATGCCGGCTGCAGGCAGAATCCGGCGGGCTGCCCCTGGATGTTGTGGCGGGTGCCTTTGACCCGCGGCGAGCTCGACAGCGCATCGAGCGTCTGTTCCAGCCCCCGGTCCCCGGCCCCCGACTCCGGCGTAAGATCGGCGAAGGCGATGATACCGGCGATGCGCGGCTCCGCCCTGGCCAGGCGCTCGACGAGCTGCACCTCGCGTTGCGCCTCATCGGGTCGGCAGTTGCCCTCGACGAACACGAGCTGGGTGATGGCCACTTCCCCGGTGGCGGCCGCGTAATCCGCCGGCCGGAAGGCGCGGTCGAGGGCCGGCACCGCTTCGAGCCAGGGGTAGTGGAGCTCGGCGGGATCCCAGAAGTGGACGTGGGAATCGATAACCGAACGCGGAACGCGGCAGTCGGAACGCGGAACATCAACGCGAGCGTCGTGGCGGCGACCGATCTCGCCCGGCTGTTCCGCGTTCCGCGTTCCGCGTTCCGACTTCACTGGGCCCACCCTGCCCGCAACCGGTCCAAGGCGACCGCCAGCACGATGATCCCGCCGATGATGATTTCCTGAATGTAGTTCGGCCATCCCATCTGCTGGCAGCCGTTGCGCAGGAACGCCATGATGAGGGCGCCCACGACCGAGCCGAACACACTTCCCTCGCCGCCGCTCAGGCTGCCGCCGCCGATCACCACCGCCGCGATCACGTCCAGCTCCGTGCCGATCGCGACCGTTGGATCGCCCTGCCGGAGGCGTGACAGCTGCATCACCCCCGCCAGCCCGAACAGCAGGCCTCCCACGCCGTAGATCCACAGCTTGAGCCGGTCGGTCGCGATGCCGCAGGCGCGCGCCGCCCGCTCGTTCGAGCCGAGCGCGAACACGCGCCGCCCGAACACGGTGCGACGCAGCACGGTCGCCGCGGCGAGCGCCAGCACGAGCGTGATCCATACCCCGGCCGGGAGCACCATCCAGGCGGGTTGAGGGAACGTGACGAGCAGATCGTTGAGCCACGTGGGCGGCACGTTGACGGTCTGCTCATGGGCCAGCCACTTCGCGACGCCGCGCGCGATGCCCAGCATCCCGAGCGTCGCGATGAACGGCACGACGCGCAAGGAAGTGATGAGCAGGCCGTTCGCCAGTCCCACGAGCCCGCCGGCAAGCACGGCGGCGAACGTCGCCACGCCCGCGGGCCACCCCGCGCCAACCACCAGCGCGGCCACGACGCCGGTCAACGCGATCGTCGCCCCGACCGAGAGATCGATCCCGCCCGAGACGATGATGATCGTCATCCCGATCGCACCCAGGGCGACGATCACGGTCTGTGACAGGACGATGCGCAAATTGAACGGCGACAGATACCGCGCCGGAGCGTCCGTCAGCAGCGCGAAGACAAGCACCACGAGCACCAGCACCAGCGCCGGGCCGATGCGCGCGAGCGAGCGGCGCAGCCGGTCCGGCGCCGCGGCGCTTGGCTCGGCGTCCGCTCTGACCCCGGGCGCCAGCCTGGGGAGCGAGGTGTCGGGCGTCACACGCGCACGGGCTCCTCCACCGCCGCGGGCTCGAGCCGCGGCGCCAGGAGGTGAATGACGGTCCAGGCCGACACGTAGGCCAGCCCGCACACGATGAAGATGGGCGTGTAGTCGTTGCCGTTCGCCTGGAGGATCCGGCCGGTGACGCGCTGAAACAGCACGCCGCCCATGGCGCCCGCGAACGCGCCGATGCCAACCACGGACCCCACGGCCGCTCGCGGAAACATGTCGCTCGCCAGCGTATAGACGTTGGCCGACCAGGCTTGGTGCGCCGCGGCGGCGACGCTCACGATCGCCACCGCCGCCCACAGGCTCCCGGCGAGGGGCGCGAACGCCGTCGGCACGATCAGCAGCGCCATCGCCAGCATCGCCGTCTTGCGCGCCCGGTTCACGCTCCAGCCGCGCTGGAGCAGCGCGCTCGAGAGCCACCCGCCGCCGACCGAGCCGACGTCGGCGATCATGTAGACCACGATCAGCGGCAGCGCGAGCTGGGCCAGCCGGATGCCGTACTTCGTATCGAGGAATTTCGGGAGCCAGTAGAGATAGAACCACCAGACCGGGTCGGCGAAGAGCTTGCCGGCCGCGAACGCCCACGTCTGCTTGAGCCCGAGCAGCCGGACCCACGGCACGGCGAACACCGCCGGCTCGTCGACGTCGCTCTTGATGTGCGTCAGCTCCGCGGGCGTTACCCGGGGGTGCGTCTCCGGGCTCCGGTACAGCGCGAGCCACACGACGAGCCACAGGAAGCCGAGCGAGCCGGTGGCGACGAAGGCCCACTGCCAGCCCCACGTCAGGGCGATCCAGGGCACGACGAGCGGCGTGATGATGGCGCCGGTATTGGTGCCGGCGTTGAAGATCCCGGTCGCCAGCGCCCGCTCGCGCTTGGGGAACCACTCTGCCACGGTCTTGATCGCGCCCGGGAAATTGGCGGACTCGCCCAACCCGAGCAGCGCGCGGGCGGCCGAGAACCCCGCGGCGGTGCGGGCGAAGGCATGGGCGATCGCCGCGACGCTCCAGGCGACGATCGCGACCGCAAAGCCGCGTCGCACCCCCACCCGATCCAACACGCGCCCGGCGGCGAGGAATCCGAAGGCGTACACCAGACTGAACCAAGAGACGACGTCGCCGTACTGCGATTCGGTCCAGTGCAGCTCGCGCTGCAGCGTGGGCGCGAGAATGCCGAGCACCTGGCGGTCGACGTAGTTGATGGTCGTGACCACGAACAGCAGCGCGCACACCGTCCAGCGGTAGCCGATCCGCGTGGTCATCCCTCGCTCCGCACCAGGGCTTCCCACAGGCCCTGCAGATAGGTGACCCCGAGCGCCCGATCGTACAGGCCGTACCCGGGACGTCCGGTCTCACCCCAGATCATGCGGCCGTGATCGGGACGCATCGGGCCCGCGAAGCCCACGTCCCGCAGAGCGCGCAGCACCTCGAACAGGTCGACGCTGCCGCACGCGGACGGGTGGGCCGTCTCGTGAAAGCGGCGCGCGCCCGTGACCAGCACGTTGCGGCAATGCGCGAAATGGATGCGCCCCCCGTTCTCCCCCAGCGCGCCCAGCCGGCGCACCATCGCGGGGAGATCGTTCGCGGGATCGGCGCCGAGCGATCCCGTGCAGAAGGTCACGCCGTTCACCGGGCTGTCGACCAGCGCGACGAGCCGCTCCAGGGCGGCAGCGTTCGTGATGATGCGCGGCAGCCCAAAGATCGGCCATGGCGGGTCGTCGGGGTGGATCGCCAGGCGGACGCCCGCTTCGCGCGCCACCGGGACCACACGCTCCAGGAAGTACGCGAGATTGTCCCACAGCCGCTCCGCGCCCACCTCGCGATACGCGGCGATCAGCGCCTGCCGCTCGGCGGGCTGGTACGCCGTGGCCCAGCCGGGCAGGTCGGGTGCTCCGCGCGACAGATCCACGTTCGCGAGCGCGGCATCGTCGTAGGCGAGCGCCGTCGAGCCGTCGGGAAGGCGCAGTGCGAGGTCGGTGCGTGTCCAGTCGAACACCGGCATGAAGTTGTAGCACAGCACCGGAATGCCGAGCTCCCCCATGCTGCACACGCTCCGGCAGAAGTTCTCGATCAGGCGATCGCGGCCGCGCCGGCCGAGCTTGATGTTCTCGTGCACGGGGATGCTCTCGACCACGGCGAACCGGAGCCCAGCGTCGTCGATCTGCGCCTTGAGCGTGCCGAGCCGCTCGCGGCTCCAGGGGTCGCCGACCGGCAGATCGTACAGGGCGCTCACGACACCCGTCACGCCGGGGATCTGGCGGATGTGGGCGAGCGGGATCGGGTCCGCCGGGCCGAACCAGCGAAAGCTGGGAATCACGCGCGGAGCAGCTCCTCGACTTCCTCCACGCTCGCGCGGCTGAAGTCCCCGGGCACGGTGAGCTTGAGGGCGCTCGCCGCCACCGCGAATTCGAGCGCCGCGGCCGGCCGGTCCCCGGCGAGCAATCGGGCGATGAGCGCCGCGGCGAAGCTGTCGCCGCCGCCCACACGGTCCACGACGTGCACGCGGTGCCGCCGGCTCTGGGCGAACGCGCGGGTCTCCGCGTCGTACAGGACGGCGCTCCACCCGTGCTCCCGGGGCCCGAGGATCTCGCGCCGCGTGAGCGCGATGCGCTTCGCTTCGAACCGCGCCGAGAGCTGCTCGGCGAGCCCGCGCGCTCGCTCGGGGGTCGCGAGCGACGCGTCGTCGGCCGCAAGGCCGAGCATCGCGCTCACAGCCCCCGTATTACCGATCAGCACGCCCGCCCGCCGAGCCAGCGGCTCGATGAGCGGCCGCGGATTGCGGTTGCGCCACAGGGCCTCGCGGTAGTTCAGGTCGAGGCTCACGGGGGTGCCCCGGGCGCGCGCGCACGCGATGGCGCCCGCGAGCGCCGCCACCGGGCCTTCACCCAGGGCGGGAGTGATCCCGGAGACGTGGAACCAGTCGGCCCCGGCGAGCACCGCGGGCCAGTCGATGCTGTGCGGGTCGAGGCGCGCGAACGCGGAGCCCGCGCGGTCGTAGACCACGCGCATGGCCCGCAGATCCGCGCCCGGCTCCACGAAATAGAGCCCCAGGCGATCGCCGCTCCCCCCTCGCGCGATCCACCGCGTGCCCACCCCTTCCTTTCTCAGCGCCTCGACGCCGGCGTCCCCGAGGGGGTTGTCGGGAACGCGGGTGACGTAGTCGCACCGCACGCCGAGATGGCTGAGGGCGACGGCGACGTTCGCCTCCGCCCCGCCGAAGCAGGTGTGCAGCTCGGGGGACTCGAGCAGGCGCTCGTCGCCCGGCGGGCTGAGCCGCAGCAACAGCTCGCCGAACGTGACCGCCCTCATGCGCGGGCCGCTCTGACCTGGGTCACCAGCAGCCGCGCCCGCGCCGTCAGCTCCGCGGGGCTCTCATGGCCGAGCAGCGCCGCCCGCAGCAGCGCGCCGCCCACGCTCACCGCAGCGGCGCCGGCGCGGATCCAGTCGCCCGCGTTCTCGAGCGTCACACCGCCCGAGGGCACGAGCCGCAGGAACGGCAGTGGTGCGAGCACGTCCCGGATGAAGCCGGGGCCGACCGCCGCCGCGGGAAACACCTTCACGAGCGACGCGCCGGCGCGCCACGCATCCAGGATCTCCGTCGGGGTAAACGCGCCGGGCATACAGGGCACGTCGCGCTCTCGGCACACGCGGATCACCGCGTGGTCGAGGGTCGGGCTGACCACGAAGCGAGCCCCGGCGTCGATGACGGCGCGCGCCGCGACTTCGTCGAGCACGGTGCCGGCGCCCACCAGGCACCCGGCGAGCCCCTCGTCTCCGGCGAGATCGGCGATCGTCGCGATCGCGCCGGGCGTCGTCAACGTGATTTCCACCGCGCCTACGCCGCCCGCCGCAAGCGCGCGTGCGACCGCGCGCAGCCGGACCGCTTCGGGTGCGCGAACGACCGCGATCACGCCACTCTCGAGCAGCGGGAGCCCACCCGTTTCTCCCCCGCGAGTCGTCGTCGTATGGGTCATGGTCGGGTCCGGCCGGTGGTCGTGTACTCCGGCATGCCACGCAGCGCGTCGACCGCGCCATCCACGCCCTCGCGCTCGAGCAGCAGCAGCCAGCGGGTCGTCGCCTCGACGATTCCGGGGAGCTCGGCGAGATTCCCCCCCCACAGGCCCGCGTCGCCGAGCGCGCTGGCGGCCAATCGCTCCAGGGCGGCTGCAAGTCCGGGGCCAGAAGCGGTCTCTCGACCCGTCGCTCGCCAGTGCCGCTCGATCAGCGGCAGATCGACGTCTCCCCCGGGGGGCGGCGGACAGGAGCGGGCCCACTGGAGGTAAGCCGCGCAGGCCAGTGTCAGCCCCTGCGGCGCGAGCCCCCGCTTGCGGGCGAACCCCGCGATCACGGGCGCGACGCGGAGCCGCAGCTTGGCCGTCTGGTTGGTGGCGATCACTCGCCACTCGTGATCGAGCCACGGGTTGCGAAACCGCTCGAGCACCGTCCGGGCGAATGCCGCCGCGGCGTCGGCCGGGAGCTCGGTTCCCGCGGGGATTTCCTCGAACAGGACGTGCCGCAGGAACGCGCCCAGCCGCGGTTGCTCGGCGGCCTCCCGCACGGTCCGCACGCCCGCCAGGAGCGCGAGCGGTGCGGTCGCCGTGTGCGCGCCGTTCAGCAGACGCAGCTTGCGCTCCCGGTAGAACGCGATGTCTGGTGCGAAGATCACCGAGGAAGCGTCGATCGCGAACGTAGCATGCAGCTCCGCGGGGTCGGCTTCGATCGCCCAGAAGCAGTGCGGCTCGGCGACGGTGAGGAGGGCGTCGCTGTACCCCACGCGCTGCTCGAGCGCCGCGTGCACGTCTCGAGCGGGCGTGCCGGTCGTGATGCGGTCGACGAGCGAGGAGCAAAATCGCACGCGACGCCGGAGCCAGTCACGAAACGCGGGCGCACGCTCGCGCCCCTCCGCCAGCTGGTCGACCATCGCGGCGAGGCGTGGCCCATTGTCGTCCACCAGCTCTGTCGGGACGACGAACAGCAGCGGGCTGTCCGGGAGGCGCGCGAAACGCGTGTAGAGCAGGTCGGTCAGCCGGGGGGGAAAGGGTGCGTCCGGTCGAAACCCGGCTTCCGTCACGTTGCTCACGATCACCCGTAGCTCCGGCCGCGCGACGATCTCGCGCACCGCATCCCATTGGGTATCGGCCAGCAGCGCGCGCGAGATCGCGCCGACGAGACGTGCGCGCTCGACCGGCGCGCCGTGCTCGAGCCCGCGCTCGACCAGCGTGAACAGGCCGTCCTGGGCGTTGAGGGCGGACGCCTGTCCCTGCGGCGTGCTCTGCACCACGACGATGCGCCCACCGAAGGCGCCGGCCACGTTCGCGGCGTCCACGGAGGCCGCGCACACGGCGCGCAGCAGCATCCCCGTGCCGAACTGCAGCACGCGCTCCGGCAGCTCCGCGCGGCGGTAGGCGCCTGGCGGCCAGTGCGCGCCGCTCAGGCGCGGGAGGTCGGCCATGGCGACAAGCTGGCTTGGAGAACGGCAGCGCGCTAGTTTCCTGTGCGATGGCTTCGACCACGACGTCCCCGGCGCGTGAATCGCGCGACTCCGTCGTGATCCGGTTCGCCGGCGACTCGGGGGACGGCATGCAGGTGACGGGCGGCCGCTTCACGATCGAGACGGCGCTCGCCGGCAACGACCTCACCACGTTCCCCGATTATCCGGCCGAGATCCGCGCGCCCGCAGGTACCACCTACGGCGTATCGGCGTTCCAGATCCATTTCGGCGCCGTCGACGTGATGACGCCCGGCGATCAGGTGGACGTGCTCGTCGCCATGAACCCGGCGGCGCTCAAGGTGGATCTGAAGGACCTGCGCGTCGGCGGCACGGTGGTCGTCGACCTGGGCGCCTTCACCGAGCGGAACCTCGCGAAAGCGGGGTTCAAGACCAACCCGCTGGAGGATGGCTCGCTCGCGCAATACCAGGTGCTGAAACTCGACGTCACGAAGCTCACGCTCGACGCCGTCAAGGAGTCCGGGCTCCATTCCCGGGAAGCGCACCGCTGCCGCAACATGTGGGCGCTCGGGCTGATGCTCTGGATGTACGGACGCGATCGCGAGGCCACGGTCGGCTGGCTGAAGCAGAAGTTCGCCGGGCGGCCCGAGCTGGCGCAGGCGAATGTGGCGGCGCTGAACGCGGGACACGCCTACGGTGAGACCGCCGAGATGTCGGAGTACGGGGTCGGCTACACCGTGCGGCGCGCGCCCGTGGCCGCGGGTGTGTACCGCACAGTGAGCGGGACCGAAGCGATCGCCTGGGGACTGCTCGCCGGGCTGCGCGCGGCGGGGCTCGAGCGGATGATCTTCGCGGGCTATCCCATCACGCCGGCCTCGGTGCTGCTGCACACGCTCGCCGGCCTGGGACGGTACGGCGTGATCACCTTTCAGGCCGAGGACGAGATCTCGGCCATCGGGGCCGCCGTCGGGGCGGCGTACGCCGGGGCGCTGGGCGTGACGTCGACCTCGGGCCCCGGCATGGCGCTCAAGACCGAGATGCTGGGCCTCGCGATCGCGACCGAGCTGCCGCTCGTAGTCGTCAACTCCCAGCGGGCCGGTCCCTCGACCGGCATGCCCACGAAGGCGGAGCAATCGGATCTGCTGCAGGCGGTCCACGGGCGGAACGCGGACGCGCCGCTCGCGGTGTTGGCCGCGGCCACCGCGACCGACTGCTTCGACGTCGCGATCGAGGCGGTCCGCCTCGCGACGAAGTACATGACCCCGGTGATCCTGCTCTCCGACGCGTTCCTCGCCCACGCCGCCGAGCCGTGGCGCATTCCCGACCTGGATCGTTTGCCGCGCTTTCCGGTCCGCTTCCGGACCGAGCCCGCCGGATTCCATCCCTTCCTCCGGGATCCGGAGACGCTGGCGCGCGCGTGGGCGCGCCCCGGCACGCCGGGGCTCGAGCACCGCATCGGCGGACTCGAGAAGGACTACGACACGGGTCACATCTCCTATGACCCGGAGAACCACGCGCGTATGACGCGCGCGCGCGCCGAGAAGATCGCCGGGATCGCGAACGACATCCCGCTCCAGACCGTGGCGGTGGGCACGGATCATGGCGCCGTCGCCGTGGTCGGGTGGGGCTCGACGTACGGTGCCATCCACCAGGCGGTGCGCCGGGCGCGACACGACGGCGTCGACGCGTCGCACATCCACCTGCGCTACTTGAGTCCCTTCCCGCGCAACCTGGGAGAGCTGCTCAAGCGGTTCGACCGGGTCCTCGTACCCGAGCTGAACAACGGTCAGCTCGTACAGCTGCTGCGCGCGACGTACCTCGTGCCGGCGGAAGGGCTGAACAAGGTCCAGGGGAAGCCGTTCAAAGTCTCCGAGATCGCGGAGGCGATCCGATGACCGTCACCACCATCACCGACGCCGAGCTCCAGCCCAAGGATTACGCGTCCGACCAGGAGGTGCGCTGGTGCCCCGGCTGCGGGGACTACGCGATCCTCAAGGCGGTGCACAAGGCGATGGCGGAGGTAGGGGCGCGGCGCGAGCGCACCGTGGTCGTGTCCGGCATCGGCTGCGCGGCGCGGTTCCCGTACTACATGTCCACCTACGGCTTCCACACGATCCACGGGCGCGCCCCGGCAATCGCCACGGGGATCAAGCTGGCGAATCCGGAGCTCGATGTGTGGGTGATGACGGGAGACGGCGACGGGCTGTCGATCGGCGGTAACCACATGCTTCACGTGCTGCGCCGCAACGTCGATCTCCAGATCGTCTTGTTCAACAACGAGATCTACGGGCTCACGAAGGGCCAGTACTCCCCCACGTCGCGGCGCGGCACGAAATCGCCGTCCACCCCGCGCGGCTCGGTTGATTACCCCGTGTCGGCGTGCGCGTTCGCGCTCGGGTCCGGAGCGCGGTTCGTCGCGCGCTCGGTCGACACGCTGCAGGCGCACCTGGTCGGCGTGCTGCAGCGCGCCCACGCGCACCGGGGCGCTTCGTTCGTCGAGGTGTTCCAGAACTGCGTGGTCTTCAATGACGGCGCGTTCGAGAATTTCACCGCGAAGGACGGCGCGGCGGACACGCAGCTGCACGTCGAGCACGGCAAGCCACTGATCTTCGGCGCCCGACGGGATCGTGGACTGCGCTTGACGCCGGGGAAGCTCGAGCTCGAAGTGGTTACGCTCTCCGAGGGCGGCGTGACGCCGGCCGACCTCGTGGTACACGACGAGACCAATCGCGGGCTCGCGCACCTGCTCGTCGCGCTCGAGCCGCCCGGCTTCCCCGTGGCGCTGGGAGTGATCTACTGCAATCCGGCGCCCTCGTTCGAGGCCCTAGTGCACGCGCAGGCGGGCGCGGCCGGCGCCGGACGCCCCACGCCCGACCTGGCAGAGCTGCTCATGGCCAAAGAAGGGACCTGGACGGTGAGGTGAGCCTACAACAGGTGTGGCCTGGACGCCGCACGGAAGATCCTGCCCAGTGCTTTCCCCCTTTTCCACACGTGAGACTCGCGAACTGACCTGAGCATTTGCGACCGGTGGGCCGGCGTGAGCGGCATCACCGGGGTGGGCATGTGGCTTGCCCGGTCACTGGGTGACCGTCAGGCGGCCGCCCGCCGCCATGCGCCCTAGACATGTCGCAGCCCGTGCCGACCGATGTCCGCGCCCCGACACTGCCGCTCGCCGGAGAGGAGCGGGACTGGGGTGCGCGGATTCGCGCGGGCGATGCGGCGGCGTTCGAGCGCGCCTTCCGTACCTACCATCCGGCGTTGTGCAAATTCGCCTTCCGCTACGTGCACTCGCGCGACGTCGCGCAGGAGCTGGTGCACGATGTCTTCGCCACGCTGTGGGAAGAGCGCGGGCGACTGAGCGTCGATAGGCTCAAGAGCTATCTGTACGCCGCCGTGCGCAATCTCGCGATCAGCCATCTCCGCCATGAGCTCGTCGAGCGGCGGTGGCGGGAGCGGGCGCCCGCTGGCGCGGCCCCGCTCGACCAGAACGAGGGTGAGCGGCGCCTCGAAACGGCCGAGCTGGAGGCGGCCGTGGAGCGGGTGCTGGACCGGGTGCCGGAGCGCTGTCGCCTGGCGCTCACGCTGCGCTGGCAGCGCCAGATGAGCTACGCCGAAGTCGCGGCCGCCATGGGCATCTCGGTCAAGACCGTCGAGATCTACGTGGGCCGCGGCCTCGCCATCCTGAGAGAGAGCTACCAGAGCCTCGCGCCGCATCGCTGAGCCGTCGGGCTCGGCCCCCCTCCACGTCGATAGGGGATTCGGTCCCTCGTCCGCGTCACATCAGTAATGACGGATGAACGGTACTGGGGCCTGCTCGACCGGTTCCTTGCGGGCGAATGCAGTCCCCCCGAGCGAGCGGCCGTCCTCGAATGGCTCGAAGTCCATCCCTTTGCAGCCGAATACATCGAGGCGGTGAGGCGTGCGCTCGCGCAGCACGAGGTCAAGCCCTCACCGCGGCGCTGGCCGGGGGCGACCTCACCCGGATTCCGCATCGCCGCCGTGCTGGCTCTCGTGGCCGGCGCCGCAGCGGTGTGGCGCGTGGAATCGGTGCGTCATGAGCCCGCGATGCGCGAGTTCGCCACCGCCCGAGGGCGTCGCGCCGCCATCGAGTTCACCGATGGGACGAGGATCGTGCTGAGCGCGGACAGCAAGCTCCGCGTGCCGGCGGACTACGGCGTGACGGCGCGAGCCGTCTATCTCGCAGGAGAGGCGTACTTCGCTATCGCGCACGACGCTGCCAAGCCCTTCGCGGTACACGCCGGGCCAGGGGTCATCTGGGACCTGGGCACGCGGTTCGGGGTGCGGGCCTACGCGGACGAGCCGGAGGTAGAGGTCGTCGTGGCGGCTGGGAAGGTGCGGGTACGCGGCGCCGGCAACCCTGACTCGGCGGGCCAGGTGGTGAACGGCGGGGAGCTGAGCCGCCTCGATCACACGGGCGTGGCGAGCCCGCCGAGACGCGTGGACACCCGACGCTACCTCGCGTGGACCGAGGGGCGCCTCGCATTTCAGGATGCGCCGTTGCGGGACGTGCTGCCGCAGCTGGCCCGCTGGTACGACGTGGACTTGACGCTCGGGTCGCCATCGCTGGGCGACCGGCACGTCACGCTGTCGGTGCGCGGCGAGCCGGTGGCGCAGGTGCTCGACGCCATCGCGCTGTTGGCGCATGCCCGGTACGAGCGCGCCGGGCGGAGCGTGACCTTCTACCCGACCAAGCCCGAGCGCTAATGCCGAGCCAAACACCTTGGTTCACGGAGCAAATCGCATGAGACACAGACTCCTTACAGCCTTGGCCTCCGGAGCGACGCTCGCGTTCTTGCCCGTCGCTGCGTTGGAGGCAGCGCAGGGGCCGGACGCCGACAGCTTGACGACGCTGGTGGCGGCGGCGAGCTGGGTTCCCACTCGGGGCGTGGCGGTCGCGCCGCTGCGGCGCTCGATCGCGCTCGATCTCAAGGACGTGCGCATCAAGCAGGCGCTCCAGGAGATCGAGCGGCGCGGAGGCATCGAAATCGCGTACGGCGATGACGTGCTCCGCGCGCAGGCCCGGGTGTCGCTTCAGGCCGAGCAGATCACGGTCCAGGATGCGGTGGTCACCGCCCTGGCAGGCACTGGGTTGGAAGCGTTCGTCTCGCTGCGAGGGACGACCATACTCGTGCGCGCTGGATCGGCAGTGGCGCAGGGCGACTCATTGACGGGCCGCGTCACCGACACCACCGGCGCCGCCCTGGCGGGCGTCCGCGTCAGTGTCGTGGGCACGCGGTTCGGCGCCGTGACGGGGCCGGGCGGCCGTTACGTCATCGCCGAGGTGCCACCCGGGACGTACCGCGTGCAGGCGCGGCTGATCGGGTACGCGGTGGCGGAAGTGGCGAGTCTCGTCCTCACCGCCGGCCAGACCGCAACCGCCGATTTCCGGCTCGTCCCGCAGGCGATCGAGCTGAACCCGATCGTGGCGGTGGGTTATGGGGAGCAACGGAAAGCGACGCTGACGGGCTCAGTCAGCGCCGTCTCCGGCGAACAAGTCCAGGGTGTTCCCACCGTCAACCTGTCGAACACGCTGGCCGGCCAGCTGCCGGGTCTGGTGACCGTGAATCAGAGCGGCGAGCCCGGGTACGACGGGGCGACCATCCGGATTCGGGGCAACCACACGCTGAACGACAACAGCGCGCTCATCGTGATCGACGGCGTAGCGGATCGGGTCGGCGGCCTCGAGCGGCTCGACCCGCAGGACATCGAAAGCATCAGCATCCTGAAAGACGCCTCAGCGGCGATCTACGGCGCCCGCGCGGCCAACGGCGTCATCCTCGTCACCACGAAGCGCGGGCGTAGCGGTGCCGCGCAGCCACCGCAGCTCACGCTGACCATCAATCAGGGCGTCAACCACCCCACGCGGATTCCCCAGATGGCGGACGCCGCGACGTACATGACGATGCTCAACGAGATCAACATGTACCGCAACCTGCCACCCGCCTACACGGCGGATCAGATTCAGAAGACCCAGGCGGGCGCCGATCCCTGGCTCTATCCCAACACCGACTGGTTCGGCGCGGTCATCAAGCCCGTGTCGCTGCAGACTCGAGGGAACGTCGCCCTGCGGGGCAGCGGGGAGCGGATCGGGTATTACCTCTCGTTGGGCGGTCTGACCGAGGACGGCTACTACCGCAACAGCGCCACCCGGTACAACCAGTACAGCTTCCGCAGCAACATCGACGGCCGGGTCACGGACCACCTGAGCCTGCGGTTCGACGTGACGGGTCGTCTCGAGGACCGCAATTTCCCGAACCGAAGCGCGGGCGACATCTTTCGCGCGCTCATGCGCGGCAAGCCCAACCTGCCCGCGTACTGGCCGAACGGGCTGCCGGGACCCGACATCGAGTTCGGAAACAACCCGGTCGTGATCGCGACCCCGGCGACGGGATACGACAAGGACCAGCGAGACTACGTCCAGGGCACGCTGGGCGTGGACTTCAAGGTGCCGGGGATCAGCGGTCTGACGCTGCGTGGCAATGCGGCCTACGACAACCTCTTCCGGTCCGAGAAGCAGTGGCGGACGCCCTGGACGCTCTACACCTGGGCCAATCAGGCGCGCGACGCGAACGGCCAGCCGATACTGCTGGCCGCTTCGCGGGGATATAGCACTCCCGAGCTCAACCAGAATGACCGGAGGGGTACGAGTATCCTCCTGAACCTCGTCGCCGAGTACCGCCGCAACGTCGGGCCGCACACGGTCGGGATCCTGGGCGGCGTGGAGCGACAGACCGCGGACAGCGAGTACGTCAGTGCCTTCCGGAAGAACTACGTCACGGATCAGATCGACCAGATCAACGCCGGCGGTGATGCCGAGAAGAACAACAGTGGCAGCGCCTTCGTTGCGGCGCGGCAAAACTATTTCACTCGTCTCAACTACGCCTTCCAAGACAAGTACCTCCTCGAGTTCGTCGCGCGTTACGACGGCTCGTACATCTTCCCGGCCGATCAGCGCTTCGGCTTCTTCCCCGGCGTCTCGGCGGGATGGCGCATTTCGGAAGAGCCGTTCTTCCGCAAGCACGTCCCGCTGTTCGACGACCTGAAGCTCCGCGCCTCGTGGGGCAAGACGGGTAACGACCGGATCGACCAGTGGCAGTACCTCGCTACCTACGGCATCGGCGGCGGGTACGTCTTCGGCGTCAACCAGGCGGTGAACAGCATCTTTCAGACGCGGACACCCAACCCGAACGTCACCTGGGAGGTCGCGAAGCAGCTCGACGTCGGGATCGAAGCTCGCCTCCTCCACAACCGCCTCTCGTTCGAGTTCGACCGCTTCACCGAGCGGCGGAGCAACATCCTGTGGTTTCGAAACGCTTCGGTGCCTCAGACCGCCGGTCTGAGCCTGCCGCGTGAGAACATCGGGGAGGTCGCCAACCGGGGCTACGACGGCTCGATCACCTGGCGTCAGCAACTCGCCGGCGACGTCTCCTACGAGGTCACATTCAACGGCGGGTACGCCCAGAACAGGATCCTGTTTTGGGACGAGACTCCCGGAGCGCCGCCGTGGCAGCGGTCCACGGGCTACCGGATGAACACCGGTCTGTATTACAAGGCGATCGGCGTGTTCAAGGACCAGGCGGCGGTCGACGCGTACCCGCACTGGGCCGGCGCCCGGCCCGGAGACATCATTTTCGCGGACGTCGATGCCAACGACACCATCGACGCGCGCGACATGATCCGGATCAATAAGAACGGCGATCCCACCTTCACCGGCGGCCTCAGGCTCGCGGCCCAGGTGAAGAGCTTCGACCTGAGCGTGTTCTTCCACGCCGCGTTCGACGCGGTGCAGTACTTCCGGACGGAATCGGGCGACATCGGCAACTTCACCCAGGAGTACGCCGCGAATCGCTGGACCCCGGACAATCCCAACGCCCCGGGTCCGCGCACCTTCAACCGGACCGACGAATACTGGGTCGCGAATGCGAACACCTATTTCTTGCGCGATGCCAGCTTCATCCGTCTCAAGTCGGTCGAGATCGGATACCACTTGCCGGGTCGCATGGCGGCCCGCATGGGCGTGCACGACGTGCGGCTGTACGCCAGTGGATACAATCTGCTGCTGTGGGACAGGTTCAAGATACTGGACGCCGAGACGCGCGACTCGCAGGGCCAGTACTACCCGCAGCAGCGCGTATTCAATGCCGGCGCGTCCCTAACGTTCTGACAGAGACGACAACCATGAGACCACACATCCGTATCAGCGCTGCGGTGCTCGTCCTCCTGGGGGTCCCGGCGTGTAACGGGGTCCTGGACCTGACCCCGACGGATCAGTTGTCGGACGCGGCGGTCTTCGCCGACCCGAAGCTCACCCAAGCCTTTCTGAACGACATGTATCGGGGCATGGGGCACGGTCTCTACGAGATCATGCTGGCCTCGGTATCCGACGAGACGCATTTCATTCACGACTATCACACGTCGGAGATCGTCACGTCGATCATCACCTCGAGCTACCGGGCCGCCCTGGATGACCCCCGATTCAGTCACTTCAACTGGTCGAGCAACTTCTCCCGCATCAGGCAGACGAACATCTTCCTCAGCCACATCGATGCGACCACGTTCGACGCGGCCTGGAAGCAGCGGATGAAGGGAGAAGCGTACTTCCTGCGGGCGTACTTCTATCACAACCTGATGCGGATGTACGGCGGCGTGCCCCTCATCACGAAGGTCTATGGCCTGAACGAGGACTACAAGGTCGCGCGGAACAGCTTCAAGGAAACGGTCGACTTCATCGTCGCCAATGCCGACTCCGCGGCCGCGCTGCTCCCGACATCCTATACGGGAGCCGACGTCGGCCGGGCGACGAAAGGAGCTGCGCTCGCGCTCAAAGCGCGCGTGCTGCTATACGCGGCAAGCGATCTCTATAACGTGAACCCGAGCGCTAACGCCCTCACCGGCTACACCACCCCCCAGGATCGCACTGCGCTGTGGCGCGCCGCGAAGAATGCGGCCCAGGCGGTGATGGATCTCGGGAGCTATGGCCTCTTCCGCCCGACCCCGGCGAGCTCGCAGGAGGCGGCGCAGAACTACGCCGACCTGTTCCTGCAGAAGACCAGTCAAGAGGCCATCATGAGCCGCTTCTTCCTGACCACTCGGGACGACGGCGCCTATCCCAACCGTGACGACGGCCCCAACGGCTATCACACCTGGGGCGGGAATACTCCCATCCAGAACCTGGTCGACGACTATCGGATGGCCGACGGCTCGAAGTTCGATTGGAACAACCCGGCGCATGCCGCCGCGCCCTACCAGAACCGGGATCCCCGCTTCTACGGGTCGATCCTCCACGATGGCGCGCCCTGGAGAGCGCGTCCCACCGACGTGAAAAACCTCGACCCCGCCGGCACGATCCAGACGTTCCGGCAGCTCAAACTCTCGGACGGAAGCGTGGTGGCCGGCCTCGACACCCGGGACAGCCCGGTCGAGAACTGGAACGGCGCCTACTCCGGCTACTACCTCCGGAAGTTCATCGATCCCTCCCTCAACGCTCAGTTCACCCGGCAGGAAGTGCCCTGGATCTTCTTCCGGTACGCCGAGGTGCTGCTGAACTACGCCGAGGCCTCGATAGAGCTCAACGAGCTGGGGGACGCGGTCAACGTCCTGAACCAGATCCGGCTCCGGGCGGGGATGCCGCCGTTCTCAGCCGGGCTGGGCCAGGCGGCCCTGCGGGACGAGTACCGCAACGAGCGACGCGTCGAGATGGTGTTCGAAGAGCAGCGCTTCTTCGACGTGCGCCGCTGGATGATCGCGCCCGCAGTGTTAAGCAAGGTCGCGGGCGGCATCAACATCTTCGTCGAGGGGACCAGCAGTACCGACCGGAGCACCTGGAAGAACTACCGGTACGTGATCGACACGATTCAGGCACGGGCATGGGACAACAAGTTGTATTTCATGCCGATCCATATTAATGAAATGAACCGGAACGGCTTGCTCACCCAGAATCCCGGCTACTGAGCGCACGATGACGCGAGCCTGCCGCTGGCTGCTCGTCGTCGCGTTCGGGCTCGCGTGTGGGCGGGCCGCGTCGTCGCCGCCGCAGGGTACCACGCCGGGCACGGGAGCAGTCGCCACTGTCGTCCCGAGCGAGACCGATGCGCGCGTGAGTCGCGTGGAAGAGCTGCTGCGTGGCGTGCCGGGGCTCGAAGTGACGGCCCTGTCGAATGGATCCTACCAGATCCGCATCCGGGGCCACCGCAGCATCCGTGGCAACCCGGGCGACGACGACCCACTGATCGTGATCGACGGCGTGCCGAGCACGGCCGGCGCCGCGGCGCTCGCCGACATCGCCCCCAACGACGTCGCGCGGATCGAGGTGTTGAAGGACGCAGGTACCGCGAGCCAATACGGCTCGCGCGGGGCCAACGGAGTGATCGTCATTACCACCAAACGGGCTCGCTAGGAGGAATCAGTATGCTATCACGCGTGATGCGGTTGCTGGCGGTCGCTTCGCTCGTCTGCGCCGTTCCCGTCGCGGCGCAGCGGGCCGGGACGATCGAGGTCGGCGCGTTCGCGCGCTACGTCGACTTCGACAATACGCTTCCGATGGGCGACGACATGGACATCGGCGGGCGCGTGGGCGTGTACCTCGAGCCCGCGCTCACCCTGGAGGTCGACCTGGCTCGCTCATCGCAGAGCTCGGTCACGTACACGCCGCTGCACGTGCGGGCCGTATACAACGGGTCCGTCAGCTCTCGCATCGAGGCGCTGGTCGGCGGCGGGTACGTCCGCAACTGGTACGGCGCGCCGTACAACGCGGCCGACCAGGGCCTGACGATGCTCCTGGGAATGCGCTTTCACGTGCGGGACCAGCTGTGGCTGCGGCTGGGCGCCGACCTCGACTTCATGTTCCACACCGCGGACAACAGCCTCTTCACGTTCTACAACGGAAATTGGGGCATTCACTTCGGTCCGAGCGTGCGGCTGAATCGCTGACTCGCGGCGGGCAGCGGCAGAGCGATCGATGCGCGGGGGCTCCGTCACGCTGAGCCGGTGCGGCCTCGTGGCGGCGGGCATATGGGCCTCCCTCACGCGCACCGTAGACGCGCAGACCCCGGTCCAGCTCGTCGAGCTTCGCACCGAGTACCAGGCGAGCCCGCTGGGCCTTGACGTGCGGGCTCCCCGCTTGAGCTGGAAGATCGAGTCATCCCGACGGGGTACCGTCCAGACTGCCTACGAAATCCGCGTCGCGCCGCAGCCGAGCGCGCTCCAGCGGCATCCACTGTGGGATTCCGGCAAAGTGGTGTCCGATGCCTCGATTCACGGGGTCTATGGAGGGCCGGCGCTGGAATCCGGGCAGCGCTACTACTGGCAGGTCCGCGTCTGGGATGGGGAGGGCCGCCCCTCCGCCTGGAGCAGCCCCGCCTATTGGGAAATGGGCCTGCTGCGCCCCTCCGACTGGACGGCCGACTGGATTACCCCTGAGCTCACGGAAGACACGACCGCGTCGAATCCCAGCCCCATGCTCCGTTCGGAATTCATGGTCGGCGGCACCATCGCGTCGGCGCGCGCCTACGTCACCAGTCTGGGCCTGTACGAGATGGAGTTGAACGGCCGTCGCGTGGGCGATCAGCTCTTCACGCCGGGGTGGACGGCGTACGATAAACGTCTCCAGTACCAGACTTACGACGTCACAGAGTTGCTCAAGCCCGGCGCGAACGCCGTCGGCGTGACGCTCGGAGACGGGTGGTACCGCGGCCGCCTCGCGTGGGGGAAGCAACGGGGCACCTATGGCACGCGGCTGGCGCTCCTCGCGCAGATCGTGATCCGCTACGCGGACGGGCGTCAGCAGGTGATCGGCACGGGGAACGGGTGGAAGGCCGCGACTGGCCCGGTCCGCTGGTCGGACATCTACGACGGCGAGTCGTACGATGCGCGTCGGGAGCAGGACGGGTGGACCCGCGCGGGCTTTAAGGATGCGAACTGGGCCGGCGTTCGCATGCTCGACCATTCCAAGCAGATCCTCATCGCTCCCGCCGGGCCGCCCGTGCGCCGCATCCAGGAGATGAAGCCGGTCAAGCTGCTCGTCACCCCTGCCGGTGACACCGTCTTCGACATGGGGCAGAACATGGTGGGCTGGGTGCGCCTCAAGGTGCGCGGGCCCCGGGGCGCCACGGTGCGGCTGCGGCACGCTGAAGTGCTGGACCGGAAGGGCGATTTCTACACCGACAACCTGCGCTCGGCCCGTCAGACGGTGGAGTACACCCTCAGGGGGGGCGGTGAAGAAGTCTACGAGCCTCATTTCACCTTCCAGGGGTTTCGCTACGTGGCCGTCGCAGGGTATCCCGGCACGCCGACGCTGGACGCCATCACCGGCATCGTGATCCACTCGGACATGACGCCCACCGGTACGTTCGAGACTTCGAACCCCCTCCTGAACCAGCTCCAGCACAACATCGTGTGGGGCCAGAAGGGCAACTTCCTGGACGTGCCAACCGACTGCCCGCAGCGCGACGAGCGTCTGGGCTGGACGGGCGATGCGCAGGTGTTTTCCCGCACCGCCGCCTTCAACATGGACGTGGCCGGCTTCTTCACCAAGTGGCTGGCCGATCTGGCCGCGGACCAGAAGGCGAGCGGCAGCGTTCCCCACGTGATCCCGGACGTACTCTCGCGGGGCCAGGCCGAGGGCGGCGGCTCGACCGGCTGGGCCGACGCCAGCGTCATCGTGCCATGGACCGTCTACCTGGTGTACGGCGACACCCGGATTTTGGAGACCCAGTACGAGAGCATGCGCGCGTGGGTGGAGTACATGCGGCGGCAGGCGGGGGACGACCTGATCTTGGACAGCGGCTTTCACTACGGGGACTGGCTCGCCTTCCATTCAACGCGCGCCGACTACCCCGGAGCGACCACCGATAAGGACCTCATCGCGACCGCCTTCTTCGCCCACTCGACGAGCCTGCTCGCTCGCGCGGCCGCGGTCCTGGGTAGAACGGAGCAGGCCCGTGAGTACCGTGCGCTGTTCGAGAGGATCAAAGTGGCGTTCGACCGAGAGTACGTCACCGCCACCGGTCGCCTCGCCTCGAACACGCAGACGGCGTACGCGTTGGCACTGGCGTTCGATCTCGTGCCCGACGCGTGGCGCGAGCAAGCGGTGCGCCGCCTGGTAGAGGACGTGCGCCGCTTCAAGCATCTGACGACCGGGTTCCTGGGCACTCCCTATGTCAATCCTGTCCTGAGCTCGAGCGGCCATCTCGACGACGCCTACGCCCTGCTGCTGCGGGACCAGTACCCGTCCTGGCTCTACCCGATCAAGCAGGGTGCGACGACGATCTGGGAGCGCTGGGACGGCCAGAAGCCGGACTCGAGCTTCCAGGATCCGGGGATGAACTCGTTCAACCATTACGCCTACGGTGCCGTGGGCGCATGGCTGTACAGCACGGTCGCCGGCATCGACGTGGATCCGGAGCAGCCTGGCTACAAACACGTGCTGATCCGGCCGCAGCCGGGCGGCGGCCTCACGCGCGTCCGCGCCAGCCTCAATACGGTGTATGGGACGGTTGCCTCCGCGTGGGAGATCCGGGATGGACAGTTCATTCTCGAGGTCAGCGTGCCGCCGAACGCCTACGCCACGGCGCGCCTGCCTCACGCCAAACTGGATCGCGTGACGGAGAGTGGAATGACGCTCGGCAAGGCTGGCGGGATCCGCGGCACGACACAAGCAGGGGACACGGGCGTGGTCGAAATCGGGTCCGGACACTACCGATTCGTCTACGTCCCGATGTGACGGTATCGGCAGCGCGGCCGGCCAGCGACGCATCGAGGGGACTGCGCATGGAACTGACCTGCACCTCGTTCTCGTTCCCGCTGCTCTCGTTCGAGCGGAGCCTGAGACAGATCGCGCTGCTGGACATTCCCAATGTGGATCTCGGCGCGCATGCGGCGGGCAGGCACTTGCGACCCGATCGAATCGAAGCCGATCCTCGGCGCGAAGCCGAGGCTGTGCGCACTGCCGCCGATGCGGCGGGTGTGGGCATCGCGGATTTGTTCCCGACCTTTGGACACGGATTCAGGGACCGTGCGGCCAATTCGCCGGACCGGGCAACGCGCGACGCGAATCGCCGCCGGTTTCGCGCGTTCGTGCAGTTCTGCCAGCAGGCGGCTTGTCCCGGCATCACGCTGCTGCCCGGTGTCATCTGGGACGAGCTGGGGCCGGAACAGTCTCTTACCTTGGCCCGGGAAGCGCTGACCGACCTCGTTGAAATGGGGCGCAGCGCCGGCTTGCGGGTGAGCATCGAACCTCACCTCGAGTCGGTCGTTGAGCAGCCCGAACGCGCGCTGGAGCTGGTGCGGGCGGTCCCGGGTCTCCAGCTCACGCTGGATTACACGCACTTCATCGCCGCCGGAATCGCTCCCGAGCGCGTCCACCCCCTGATTCCCTACGCCGGCCATTTCCACGCCCGGCAGGGCGCGCCGGGGATGCTGCAGGCCCCGCACGACCAGGGCACCATCGATTACGCCGATATCGTGCGGCGGCTGAGCCAGGCCGGCTACGCGGGTCGGCTCTGCGTCGAGTACACGTGGCAGGAGTGGCGGGGCTGCAATCGGCTGGACGTGGTCTCCGAGAGCATCATCCTGCGGGACCAGTTGCGTTCGTACATCGCGGCCGCGGCGTCCACCTCCACTCTCACCCCGGCCACATGATCAGCGGGATGCCGGCCGCTGCACCATGAGGCCTGCTCGGATCCGTGAGGTCCGTGCCTGCGTGATTGAGCCAGGCGAGGCGGGCGCGGACTACCACAATCAAGAGCAGGGCCATTGGATCGTGGACAGCCCGATCGCCAATCCGATGTCGGTCTATGAGAAGTACCGGGCCTCGCGCACGAGCTGGGGGATCAACGCACTGGGCACGGTGCTCGTGCAGGTGGAGTTGGAGGACGGGACCGTCGGGATCGGCGCCAGCGTCGGCGGGGAGCCCGCGTGCTACATCATCGAGCATCACTTGAGCCGCTTCGTCGAAGGGCAGGACCCGCGCGCCGTGGAGCTGATGTGGGATCAGATGTGGCGGGCCACCATGCCGTACGGACGCAAAGGGCTGCCGGTCCAAGCCATCGGGGCCGTGGACCTGGCGATCTGGGACTGTCTGGGCAAGCTCCGAGGTGAGCCTGTATACGCGTTGCTGGGCGGCAAGACCAAGGAACGCCTGCCCGTCTATGCGACCACCGTGCGCCCCGACCTGGCCAAGGAGATGGGCTTTCACGCTGCCAAGCTGCCGTGCCGTCACGGTCCGGCGGAGGGGCACGAGGGGCTGCGCAAGAACGTGGACGCATTCCGGCAGGCGCGCGAGGCGGTGGGCCCCGAATTCCCCCTGAAGCTGGATTGCTACATGGCACTCACGGTCCCGTACGCGATCAAGCTCGCGCGGGCGCTCGAGCCGTACGGCCTCGAGTGGATCGAGGAGTGCCTGCCTCCCGACGACTACGAGGGCTACGCGCAGCTCAAGGCCGCCGTCGGTGGCTTCACCATGGTCGCCACCGGCGAGCACGAGTACACGCGGTACGGTTTTCGGCAGCTCATCGCCCACCGCTGCGCCGACATTCTGCAGCTCGACGTCAATTGGGTGGGCGGGCTGACGGAGGCGCGGCGCATCGTGGCGATGGCCTCGGCGTACGATCTCCCGGTGATCCCGCACGGGTCGAGCGTGTTCTCGTATCACCTGCAGTACGCATTCACCAATTGCCCGATCGCGGAGATCTTGATCATGAGCCCCGCGGCGGACCGCGTGGTGCCGGTCTTCGGTGATCTGTTCACGAACGAGCCGCTCCCCAAGGACGGGTACCTCGACCTGAGTGACGCGCCGGGTTGGGGCGTGGAGCTCAATCCGCTGCTGCGGCTGCGCCGTCCCTACGAGCGGAAGCGACCATGAGCCACGAACCGTGTCGGGTCGCGGTCATCACGGGTGGGGCGCGGGGGATCGGGTACGCGACGGCGGACGTGTTGGCCAGGGACGGCCATGCCGTCGTGATCGCCGACATCGACCCCGGGGCGGGCGAGGACGCAGCGGAGCGTCTGCGTGCGGCCGGCCGGTCCGCGCTGAGCGTTCCGACCGACGTCGCCGACCGCGCGAGTGTGGAGGCGATGGTCCGAACGCTGTTGGAACGGCTCGGTCGAATCGACGTGCTGGTGAACAACGCCGGGATCGCCGGGCGTGTTGCGCCCCTCCACGAGGTGACGGAGCAGGAGTGGGACACGCTGATCGGCATCGATCTCAAGAGCGTCTATCTCTGCTGCCGCGCGGTGTTGCCGCACATGCTCGAGCGGCAGCGCGGGGCCATCATCAACGTCGCATCCGTGGCCGGCAAAGAGGGCAACCCCAACATGGCGCCATACTCCACCGCGAAGGCGGGCATCATCGGGCTCACGAAGGCGGTGGCCAAGGAGGTCGCGCAGCGCGGCGTCCGCGTGAACGCCGTCGCGCCCGCGACAGCGGAAACGGACATTCTCAAGACCCTGTCGCCGGAAGCGATCGATTACATGAAGAGCAGGATCCCGATGGGACGCTTCTGCCGCGTGGAGGAGATCGCGGAGGTCATCGCATTCCTGGCTTCCGACAAGGCGAGCTTCGTGACGGGTCAGACCTACGACGTGAGCGGGGGGCGCTGCACCTACTGACCGCAGGAGACCGCGCATGCGCATGACCGGGAAGACCGCGATCGTCACAGGCGGTGGCGCGGGGATCGGCGAAGCCACGGTGCAGCTCTTCGCCGAGGAGGGGGGCCAGGTCCTGGTGGCCGACGTGGACGAGCAGGCGGGCGAGACGAGCGCTGCCTCCGTCCGGGCGAGTCGCGGCCGGGCGATCTTCGTGAAGACCGATGTCTCCAAGGAGGAGGACGTCCGGCGGATGCGGGACGCCTGCGTGCGCGAGTTCGGCAAGATCGACGTGCTGGTCAACAGCGCCGCCACGTTCGTGCTCAAAGGCGTCGATGCGAGCGTGGAGGAGTGGCGGCGGTCGCTCGACGTAAACGTGATCGGGACCTGTCTCTGCGTCCGGTACGCCGCAGAGGAGATGAAGAAGCTCGGCAGGGGGGCGATCGTGAATCTGTCTTCCATCTCCGCCTTCATCGCGCAGCCGAACTTCACCACGTACAGCGCTACCAAGGCCGCCATCGTGCAGATGACTCGCAACATGGCGCTCGACCTGGCGCCCCATGGCATCCGCGTCAACTGCGTCTGCCCGGCCACGATCCTCACCAGCGCCTCGCACCGTCACATGGAGCGGGTGGGGCAGTCGCTGGCGGAATTCGTGGCGGAGCAAGGGCCGTTGCACCTGTTGAGGCGGGTCGGGCAGCCGCGCGAGGTGGCGTACCCGATTCTCTTTCTGGCGTCGGATGAGGCGTCGTTCATCACCGGCACCCACCTGATGGTGGATGGCGGCTACACGGCCGTGTAGGACGATGAGCAGCCCTCAAGCACGCGCCGTGACCGAACCGCCCAGGGGCTCGCTGGCGGACCGACTCGATGCCATCAACGAGTTCGACCGCGAGCCCGTGCCGCCGGACCGCCTTCAGGGACCCGGCAGCTTCATCGGCCTCTACACTGGCGAGCACGTGGCGGGGACCGAGTTTGTGATCGGGCCCCTGTTCGTGGCCCACGGCGTGGCCGCCCGCGATCTCCTGCTGGGGCTGCTCGTGGGCAACCTGCTCGCGGTGCTGAGCTGGGCTTTCATCGTAGCGCCCATCGCCACGCGGACCCGGCTCAACCTCTACTGGCACCTGCGGAAGATCACGGGGCCGAACCTGCTGTTCGCCTACAACATCGTGAACGCGCTGATGTTCTGCTTCCTGGCAGGAAGCATGATCGCCGTGGCCGCCACCGCCGTGGGCCTCCCGCTCGGGATGGCGATGCCGAAGCTGCACGACTGGTATCCCAACTCTGTGGGTTGGGTGCTGGTGGTATTCCTGGTGGGCGCAGCGGTCACGGCGCTGGCGATCCTCGGGTTCGAGAAGATCGCAGCTGCGGGGAAGATCGCATCGCCGTGGATGTTCCTGGTATTCGTGGCGGCGGCCGTGGCGGTGCTGCCCAGGCTGGGCGTCGAGTCCATCGGGGACTTCTGGCGCGTCGCACAGGAGCGGATCTGGACCGGTGTGCCGGTGGCGGGCATATCCAAGTTCACCTTCTGGCACGTCATGTTTTTCGCGTGGTTTTGCAACATGGCCATGCATATCGGGATGGCCGACATGACCGTGCTGCGCTACGCGAAACGGTGGCAATACGGCTTCTTGAGCGCGTTCGGCATGTACGTGGGGCATTTCGTGGCCTGGCTCGCCTCCGGTATCCTGTGCGCCGCCGCGCTGGGTGAGGTGGCGCCCGGCCCCATCGCCTACCTGGGGGCGGGGGTGACCGGGGCGATCACCGTGGTGATCGCGAGCTGGACCACGGCCAACCCCACGTTGTACCGCGCCGGCCTCGCGCTCCAGACCATCACTCCCAACTGGAAGCGCTGGAAGGTGACGCTCGTGGCCGGCGCGGTAACCACGGCCGCCGCAATCTTCCCCGCCCTGATGATGCGGCTGCTCGACTTCGTGGCGCTCTACGGGCTGATCCTGATGCCGATGGGCGCGGTGATCTTCGCGGATTTCTGGCTGCTGCCAAAGCTCGGCCTGCGGCAGCGCTACGCGGAGTGGAAGACCCTACTCTTCAGTTGGCCGGCTGCGCTGTCTTGGACCATGACCCTCGCCGCGTGTTGGGCGATCAACGCGATCTGGGGCCTGGAACTCTTCTTTCTCGGCCTCCCCGGGTGGTTCATCGCCACCCTCCTCTATTGCGGTCTGAGCTCCATCCAGCAACGGGCCAGAGTCTCATGACGACCCTTCTCAAACTGATCTCCCTCGCCGGCCTCGGCCTGACGCTGGTTCCCTCGTTCCTGGTGTTCGCCCGCGTCATCAGCTGGGAGTCCCACGCGGCGCTGATGCTCGTCGGTACGGTGCTCTGGTTCGTCAGCGCGCCGTTTTGGATGCAGCAGACCAGGCAACAGCCGTAATGGGGGCGCTCTCGCGGGCGCTCGCCCTGCTGGTTCTCCCGGCCCAGGTCGCCCTGGGGCAGTCGGCGGACTTGGCGTGGCCCGAGGCAACGCAGCAAAGCGAACCCTGGACGCGCTGGTGGTGGATGGGCAGTGCGGTCGATCGGGAAAACCTCACGGCCGAGCTGGAGACCCTCGCCGCCGCGGGCTTCGGCGGGGTGGAGGTGACGAGCATTTACGGGGTGAGGGGATACGAGCACGCCTTCGTTCCCTACCTGTCCGACCGCTGGCTTGACCTGCTGCTCCATGCCGCCGCCGAGGCCCGGCGCCTCGGGATGGGCCTGGACATGCCGCCGGGATCGGGGTGGCGCCTCGGCGGCCCGAGCGTTCCCCGGGAAGACGCCAGTGCGTCGTTGCACATCGAGGCCGACACCGTGCGCGGCGTATACGTAGCGGACGCTCGTCCCTTGGGCGACAAGGTGAAACGACCGGCGCCGGGCGGCGAGGGCTATGCCATCGATCCCTTCTCGCGCCTTGCGGTGCGTCATTATCTGGATGCCTACGGCGGTCGGCTCAAGGCCATCCCCAGTGGCACGATCCGCGCCTTCTTCCACGACTCGTTCGAGTACACGGGAACCGGGTCGGCCGAACTCTTCGAGATGTTCCGGCGGCGACGCGGCTACGACTTGAGGCGTTACCTGCGCTTCCTGCTGGGGGAAGGCGACCCTGACGTGGTCGCGCGCGTCAAGTCGGACTACCGGGAGACGATGGACGAGATGCTACTCGACCATCTCCTGCGCCCGTTGACCGCGTGGGCGCATGAGCGTGGCAGCCGCAGCCGGAACCAGGCGCACGGGTCACCCGGTAACCTGCTCGACCTGTACGCGGCCAGCGACATCCCGGAGACAGAGCTCTTCGGACCCCTGGGCGGCACCGACAGCGATCCGCTCATCAGCAAGTTCGCCTCTTCGGCCGCGCATGTCGCAGGACGAGGGCTCACCTCTGCCGAGACGGGCACGTGGCTCGGAGAGCACTTCACGGTCACCTTGGACCAGCTCAAGCAGGCCGTCGACCAGCTGTTCGTGAGCGGTGTGAATCACGTGATCTATCACGGCACGGCCTATTCGCCACGGGAGGCCGCTTGGCCGGGCTGGCTGTTCTATGCCTCGACCGACCTCAATCCGCGCGACGCCCTGTGGCGCGATCTGCCGGCCTTGAACCGATACATCGCACGCGTCCAGTCGATATTGCAATCTGGCCAGCCGGACAACGACGTCCTCCTCTACTGGCCGGTATATGACAACTGGCATGACACCACCGGTCTGCGTTTGAGCTTCGCCGTGCACCAGCCGAGTTGGTTTCACCAAAAGCCTGTCGGTGCGGTCGCGCGGGAGCTGTGGCAGGCGGGCTACGGCTTCGATTACGTGTCGGATCGGTTGCTCAGGGACAACGTGTCGGCGTCCGAGCGCCGCACCATCCTCGTACCTCGCACTGACCACATGCCGGTAGAGACCTTCGTGAGGCTGCTCGATCTGGCGAGGGCCGGCGCCACGGTCATTTTCGTAGAGCGCCTTCCGGCGGATGTGCCGGGTCTCGCTCAGTTGCAGGAACGGCGGCGCCGGCTCGAGGACGCGAAGCGGCGACTCACATTGGGGCAGGCGGACTGGAACGGCGTGCGCTGGGCCGTCGTCGAGAAGGGACGGGTGCTGGTTGGCGATCGCGTAGAGTCACTCCTCTGCGCCGCGGGCGTCCGTCGGGAGCGCATCGTGGATCATCCGGGAGTACGGGTGATTCGCCGGACACGCGAAGGCGGCCATCACTATTTCATCAGCCACACCGGCTCGACCACCCTGGAAGGCTGGGTGCCATTGGCCGTGTCCGCCTCGGCGGTAGCGATCATGGATCCGGCGAGCGGCCGGACCGGCATCGCGCGGCTCCGCACGCGCAAGGACGGAGCGGCGGAGGTGTACCTGCGGCTCGAGCCGGGCGCTTCCATCATCCTCCGGTCATTCGACCGACCGGCCGCCGGCGCTCCCTGGCGCTACCGCCGGCCCGTGGGAGCGGCGGTGGAGCTGCGGGGCACGTGGTCGGTGAGCTTCCTCGCCGGCGGGCCGGTGCTGCCTGCCTCGTTCCGGACCGACACCCTGGTCTCCTGGACCGAGCGCGAGGATTCGGAGGCCGGGCGGTTTGCCGGCACCGCCCGCTACACGATTCGCTTTGACGCCCCCGGCGAAGCGAGCGCTTACCTCCTGGACCTGGGGAGGGTTGCCGAGAGCGCGCGGGTGCGGCTCAACGGGGAAGACCTGGGCATCCTCTTCGCCCGACCGTTCAACGTGGATTTGGGACGAGTGCGGCGGTCGGGCAACGAGCTACAGATTGAAGTGACGAACCTCTCGGCGAACCGCATCCGCGACTTGGATCTCCGCGGGGTGCCGTGGAAAGTGTTCGAGGATATCAACTTCGTAGGCCTCGACTACAAGCCGTTCGACGCGTCAGGCTGGCCCTTGCAGGCCTCGGGGTTGCTGGGTCCAGTGCGCCTCCAGCCGCTCGCGGACGGCGGCGGATCGACCGGCCCCCGGGGCCATGCCCCGGGGGGTACGCGGTTCGATGGCTCACGCGCTCCGCCAGCTGCGCGCCAGCACGGTCTGCCCGGGCATCGCGACCGGCGCCACGGGCATGGGCCCGAACTTCACGTCCGCCGGCACGAGGTCCTGCTCGGCGTTCAGCAGCTCGTCCCAGGTGATCTCTTTCCCGGTGTAGGCCGCCTCCCGCCCCATGATCGCGCTGAGCGTGGTTTCGGCCACCTGCCGGCCCTCGTTCAGCGGCTTGCCGGCGCGGATGCTCGCGATCAGGTCGGCGTGCTCCTGCACGTACGGGTTCGTCCTGGGGGTCTGCGCGTCCCAGCTCCACGGCGCGGCGCCCTCGATGACCGAGTGGCCGTCCGACCTGCCGTGCGTGCCGACGATCCGCTCGGCGACGTGCGACGCCGTGCCGTCGATCTGGCGGCACATCGAAAGCACGTGCACGCCGTTCGCGTACTCGAAGTCGATCGCGAAGTGATCGTAGATGTGCCCGTACGCGGGATCGGTGCGCCATTGACGCCCGCCCACGCCGACGGCCTTCACTGGATGCGCGCCGAGCGCCCAGTTCGCCACGTCGATGTTGTGGATGTGCTGCTCCACGATGTGGTCTCCCGACAGCCACGTGAAGTAGAGCCAGTTCCTGATCTGCCACTCGACGTCGGACCATTGCGGCTGCCGCGGCTTCATCCACAGACCGCCCTGGTTCCAATAAACCTGGGCCGCGACGATGTCGCCGATGGCGCCGTCGTGGATGCGCTGCATCGCCGCCCGGTAACCTGCGTCGTGGCGCCGCTGTGTTCCGGCCACGATGGCGAGGCCCTTCTGGGCGGCGAGATCGGCCGAGGCGATCACGGAGCGCACCTCCACCGGATCCACCGCCACCGGCTTCTCCATGAAGACGTGCTTGCCCGCCTCGATCGCCGCGGCGAGGTGTCGGGCGCGGAACGCCGGCGGCGTCGCGAGTAGCACGACGTCCACCTTGCTCCCGATCACCTTCTGGTAGGCGTCGAAGCCCGAGAAGGCGTGCGCGTCGTCCAGCTTGATCTTCGTCTTGAGCCCGCCGCTCGTGTCCTCGGTCGCCATGCGGGCCAGGTTCGCACGGCACTCCGTGACGCGGTCCGGGAACAGGTCGCCGATGGCCACGAGCTCTACGCGCTCCGACGAAGTCAGGCAGTCCTTCGCCGCGCCGGTGCCACGCCCGCCGCAGCCCACCAGACCGATCCGCAAGGTGTCCGCGCGCCCCCACCCCACCAGCGCCGGGGCGCCGGGGAGCGTGAGGGCGGCGGCGGCAGCCGCGCTGGCGTGGACGAACTCGCGACGGGTGACATCGCATGATTGCTTGGATTTCCGGCTCATGGGCCTAGCTCCTCTCGGTTCAGGGTTCGCGGACGATGCGGAAGCCGACGAATGGCGCATCCGCGAGCCACCAGCGGCTCTTCGGGAATTGCGGGTCGGTCTCGTTCCAGGCAGGCGTCTGCCGGGCCCGGGCGGTCGGGGACACGTGGTCCGGCGGATCGTTCCACGACCCGCCGCGCACGACGGGCCTCCCGCCCGAGTCCGTGCCGGTGACCCACTCGGCCACGTTGCCCAGCATGTCGTAGAGGCCCAGTGCATCGGCGGCCTTCGCGGCGGCGGGATGGGCCTTGGCGCCGGCGTTGCCGGCGTGCCAGGCGAGCGCGTCGCGACGCTCGGCGGTCAGGCCTGAGTCCCCGCCGAGGCCGAGCCGCGCGGCCCGCGTCCACTCGGCATCGGTCGGCAAACGGTATTTCTTTCCGGTCTTGACTGAAAGCCAGGCACAATAAGTCTGAGCCGCGAAGTACGTCATGGCCAGTGCCGGGTAGCCGTGGTGGCCGAAACCGCGGTCGGGGGCGCCGTACGGGCGGCTCGGTCGAGCCGTCGCGTCCACGCCGGAGCTGCGCTCTCGCGGTGTGAGATCGAGCCGGAACGCCCAGATGTCGTACTCGTCCCACGTGACTTCGGTCTTCCCGATCCAGAATGGCCGGTCTCCGGGCACCGGCATCATCTCGAATCGGACGAGCGTCCCGGGGATCGAGTCGCGATACGGCGCGTTCTGAACCAGCAACAGGAGCGATATCTTGGCTGCCATGTGCATGCGGCGACGGCTCCTCGTCACGGTCGCGGCGCTCGTGTGCTCAGCGGGCGGCGCGCGCGCCCAGGAAGTGCGGCGCGAATTCGCCGAGCTGCACATGGGCGTCGCGGTGCGGATCGAGCTGTACGCTCCGGCCGACGCCGCGGCGCGTGTGGCGGCGCGGGCCGCCTACACCCGGATCGCTGAGCTCGAGGACGTCATGAGCGACTACCGCCCCCAAAGCGAGGTCCGGCGCCTCGCCGAGCAGCCGGGCATCGCGGTGCCCGTGAGCGAGCCGCTGTTTGCCGTCCTGACTCGGGCCCTCGCGCTCGCCCGGCAGTCAGACGGCGCCTTCGATATTACGGTCGGACCGTTCGTCGCGCTGTGGCGCAGCGCCCGTCGCACCGGCCGCCTCCCCAACCGCGCGCAGCTCGACTCCGCCGCCCGGCGCGTGGGGTGGCGCAAAGTCCATGCCGATTCGGCCACTCGCTCGATCCGGCTCGACACGGCCGGCATGCAGCTCGACTTGGGGGGCATCGCCAAGGGGTACATCCTCGATCAGGCACTGCTGGTGCTTGGCCGCTACGGTGTGACGCGGGCGCTGATCCAGGCGGGCGGAGACATCGTGGCGGGAGATCCGCCCCCCGGCCTCCCCGGGTGGCGGGTCGACGTGCCGGAGGCCGGCCCGCTGGTGCGGGCACGCGCCGCCGCATTGGCCCGCGCCGCGTTATCGCTGTCCGGCGACACCGAGCAATTCGTCATCGTGGACGGGGTGCGGTATTCCCATGTGGTGGATCCGCACACCGGCGTCGGACTCACGAGCCGGCGCCAGGCGGCGGTCGTGGCGGGAGACGGGCTCACGGCCGACGGCCTTTCAACCGCCCTGACCGTGTTGGACGACTCGGGGCAGGCCGCGCTGTTGCGATCGTACCCGGGCGTCGTGGCGGAGGTGTGGCGGGCGCGCTAGGGCCGGGGGGGCGGGGGCGGCCGGCGGGGACCGATCGGTCCCGTGACTTCGACTTTCACCGAGTAGCCGTCGAGCTGCGCCGGGATTCTCCCCCGAGCCGCGGCGCTCGAGTCGGCGAGAAACACGCGGATACAGGCGACGCCGTCACACAAGCCGATAGCCGTGCCGACCACGCCCGGCAGCGCCATGAGCGAGTCGGTGTGTGCGGCGAGCACCTCTTGGATCGTCTTGGCAGCCACCGTGCTCGTTGCGTCGCGGGCGCTCCTGCCCGCGCAGCCGGCGAGCAGGCTGGCGAGCAGGAGCGTCCTGAATGTGCGCCTGACTATGGCCGGTTCACCTTGATCGTGGTGCCGTTGCTGCTGCCGTCCACGTCATGGTTCAATGTCCGATCGTAGGTCCGGCCCGCCAGCGTCACGCTCACCACTGTCATGTTCACCGAGGTGACGCTCCGCTTGAGCGACGGGAACAGCACGATGCACGTCCCGTTGCCGCCCAGGTCTCCCGTAGTGCAGGTGTTGGAATTCGTACCCAGCTGGCTCCAGTGCCCCACGACGGTCGCGCCGTTCAGCGGGTCGTGATTCGCGTCATGTACCGTGATCTCGACGGTGGCCGACCACCGGGTCCCGCTGCTCGACGTTGTAGCGTCCAGGTTGCCGATGTGGATCACGTTCGACGCGTCGTTCACGGTCACGGCGGTGGAGGCCTGATTGTTGGCCGCGTTGTTGTCGTCCTTGAGGGTGTGCATCGCGGTGAGCGTGTGGCTGCCGAGCGACCTGCCGGTCGTGTTCCAGCTGAAGGAGAGCGTCATGCCCCCGCTCGCCATGAGTCCGGCTACGCTCTGTGTCCCGATTGTCACCTGGTCGGTCGCGTCCTGGAGTGTCACGTCAAAGCCGCCGACCGACTGGTTGCCCACGTTCCGGATCGTCACAGCCACGTTCACCGTACTCCCCTGGGTGACGGAGGCCGGACCGGCGACGCTCGTGATCGCGACGTCCGTGACCGGCGTAGGCGGAGGCGAGTTGCCCCCGTCTACATGCACGCCGAAGTTGCTCAGCACCAGGTCGATGCGGTTTGCGATCGTCTGAGTGGAGCTGCCCGCGAACAGCAGTCCGACCGGGCTCTTGCTTGCGTCGTCCGTCACGATCAAGGAGCCTGAGTCACCGCCCCCTGAGAAGGTCCCCGGCTCGATAATGAGCTGATCGACGAATGTCGCGGCCTTGAGGCAGAAGCCGAAGAACACCTCGTAGCAGACCGTCACGGTGGCGTTGATGCCTGTGATCTGCCCGTGGGTGAGCTTCGTGGTGCGGCCGTACTTCTGCACGTTGAGGCCGAGCAGGCTGTTGATGTTGTCGAACGCGCCGTCGCCGTTCGCGTCGCCAAAGATCGCGGAGTTCGGTACGCCGTAGCCGTCGTCCGTCGGTGTGGTGTTCGCGAGGTCGCCGGGTACGGTGACGCGGGCGATCGCGGCGTCGATCGGGTTCCCGCCGCCCGAGAAATCGATGGCCTTGAACGCCGCAAGCGTCGCGATTTGGTCGGCCGGGGCCGCGCCGCCGTCGTAGGCCCCCGGCTGGAGCTCTGGGTCGCCGATGCTGGCGTCGTTGCTGTTGGCGAGTACGTGGTTGTTGCTCAGGATGTAGACGTTTACGCCGTCCGTAACGCGCGCGCCGATCGAGCCAGCGGTGATCGCCGGATGGCCGACGGAAAAGCCCATGGGCGCGGGGCGCTGTCGCGTCGTCGGGTCGCTGAACGCGACGAACATTCCCGTCACTTGTGTGGTCACGGGAATGCCGTCCAGCACCGTCGGCAGCCCGACGACGCCGTGCCTCGCCAACAGAATCTTGAGCCCCACCTTGCCGTTCGGCAGCAAGCCCACCGCGGTACCGACGACGCCGGGGATGCGCAGCAGCGCCTCGCCGCGCCGTTGATGCACGGCGATTACGGACTGAATGTCCTGCTGCCATTGATCCCGGCTGATCTGTAGCTGGGCCGACGGTCCCGTGAGGGTGTCGGGTGAGCGGTCGGAACAGCCGGTCCAGAGGCTGGCACCCAAACCGATGACCGTGAGGACGGCGGCGCGGCGGGAAATGCGGAGATGGATCATACGTCGCTCCCTGTGTTGGGAGAGCGGCGCGACTCTCCGGGGACAGCCAAAATGGACCGGGCTTAGCAGGGCGTCAAGTTGCCACCACACGCGTGACGTGTAGCACAATGCCATTCCTACACTTCCGTTGCGTGCGGGCGACACCTGAGGGCGTGATCCTCGCGTTGCGCCGCAGCGCCGTACCGAGGCGAAACGGTGCGACCTTTGCGGGCTACGCCATACAGGCTATGAAGCCACTGTCGCTGTTTCGCGTAGGCGGTCTGCTCGCCGCCATGGCGGGCCTCGCCGGGGGTTGCCACCTGGACAAGCTCCTGCAGGCCCCCAGTGGCGAGGGACCGACGCCCCAGACCCGACCGCAGCTGGTGTTCACCGGTCAGCCGGGCGACGTGCCCGCAGGCCAACCGATCGCGCCGGCGGTCCGAGTGACCGTCCAGGATTCGACCGGTCAGCCCGACGGCAACTTCAACGGGCCTGTGACGGTCGCGCTCGCTGCTAACCCTGTGGGTGCCACGCTGTCGGGCGGGCTGGACGTGAACGCCGTAAGCGGTGTGGCGACGTTCTCGGACTTGAAAGTCAACAAGGTCGGCCGCGGCTACACGCTGCGCGCCACTACTTCGGGCGCGACCGGCGCCACGAGCGACCCGTTCGATATCACCACGACGCCACCGCCGCCCCAGGCGACCCAGCTCGTCTACACCGTTCAGCCCACCAGAACGTCAGCCGGAGCCACGATCACGCCGGCGGTAGAGGTAACGGCCGTCGACGATCAGGGACGTGTCGCCACGAGTTTCAGCGGGTTCGTCACGGTGGCGATCGGACACGATGCCAGCCTGTTCGGGAACGCCGTGCTGTCCGGCACCAGGACGGTACGAGCGGTGAACGGGGTGGCGCGGTTCGGCGATCTGAGTATCGATCAGTCGGGGAACGGATACACCTTACAGGCCGCGGCGTCGACCTTGCGGGGCGCGGAAAGCTCCGCGTTCAATATCTCGGTGCTGTGACGCCCGCTGGATCGTGGAAGCGCTGTTGGTAGCGGTCGATCTCACGCACCACCTTGATCGCGAGCAGCGCCGCGACGATTCCGAGGACGTTGACGAGCAGCTCGAGGTCGGTAAAGTTGGCCAGGTCGCCCGGCGACTGCGCGTCCAGCGCCATGGACCCGAACGCGCGTTCCACGGCTGCCCACGTCCAGAACATCCCCCACCACACGGCGAGGAACGCGGGTGCCGGCAGGTTGTCGTACCCGTCCCGATCGTTCAACGACTCGCTGCGCAGCCACAGGTCCTTCATGGTCTGATACGCGCGCACCAGGTTGACGAACGGAATGAGCCAACAGCCTACGGCCCAGCCCTGAGAGAATCGCGACCGTTTCGACCCGACGAGGCCGAGGTTGCCGTAGGCGCGGTACAACCAGGTCAACCACACGATGCCGGTGCCGAGCAGCGCCGCGAGCTTCAGCAGGCCGACGACCCGGTGTCGCGCCTCGTTCGCCGCGACATCACCCGGGTGCAGCGGCACGCCTACCGCGAGGCGGGCGAGGAGGGGACGCTGCGACAGCCCGGCCGCGACCGCGACGGCGTCGAGCGCGACACAGAGGAACAGCAGATAGGTCGTCCAGCGCGCGCGGGACCGCTCGGCGCGGCGCGCGGCGCTCAAGTCGTTGGGCATGGAGCGCGTGGTTTTGGCCCACGGTCAGGTGTGCAATCCCCATGCCCGTCGACAGGCGGGTCGGCTGCGCGACGCCACTCGTTGCACCGCTCCCACATTTGCGAGTACCTTTCCGCCGGTGCCATCCGACACGTTGCACGCGCGCGTCGAGCGTGCGCTCGCCAAGCTCCAGAACCCCCGCCTCAATCAGGACGTCGTCTCGGCAGGGATGGTGAAGGACCTCGCCGTGGATGATCGGGGGCAGGTGACCTTCACGTTCGTCCTCACCCAGGCAGACCCACCGACGCTGGCCCGTGAAGCACGCAAGACGGTGCAGGGCGTGGCGGGTGTGGCGGCCGTGCGCGTCACCCTCACCGATGCCGGCGCGGCCGCGGGGGCGGCCGCACCCCGGCAGCTCGGTACCCGTCCAGCGCCCGGAGCCGTGCCCCCGCCACCCACCCCGGTGGAGCTCCCGAATCTCGGCAAAGTACTGGCGATCTCGTCCGGCAAGGGTGGGGTGGGGAAGTCCACCGTCTCCGCCAACTTGGCCGTCGCGCTGGCGCGGCAAGGCCAGCGCGTCGGGCTCATGGACGCCGACATCTACGGTCCGAACATTCCGCGCATGCTGGGTGTGGACCAGAAGCCCGAGGTGCGGGGCGGCAAGATCCAGCCGCTCGAGAGTCACGGCGTGAAGATCATGTCGCTCGGGCTGATCGTGGAACGCGACACTCCGGCGATCTGGCGCGGGCCGATCATCATGAAAGTGATCCAGCAGTTTGTGCGGGACGTGGAGTGGGGGCAGCTCGATTACTTCCTCGTCGACCTGCCGCCGGGGACGGGAGACGCGCAGCTGTCGCTCGCGCAGACGCTGCACATCCGCGGCGCGATCATCGTGACGACGCCGCAGGAGGTGGCCGTGGGCGACAGCCTGCGCGGCGCGAAGATGTTCGAGCGCGTCGGCGTGCCGGTGATCGGGGTGGTCGAGAACATGAGCGACTTCGTCTGCCCGCACTGCGGCAAGCGCACGGAGATCTTCCTGACGGGCGGAGGCAAGCGGCTGGCGGGGGAGCTGGGGGTGCCGTTGCTCGGCCAGGTGCCCCTCCAGGCTCACCTGGCCGACCTCGCCGACACAGGGCGCCCGATCGTCGCGGCCGAGCCCGACTCACCGGCCGCGCAGGCGCTCGGGGAGATCGCCCGGCACGTGGCCGAGCAGCTCGCCGCACCCTGACGTGCCGCTCGTCGCCGCGGCGCTGCTGCTCCTGCAGAGCGGCGCCGGTCTCTCCGGTCGTGACCGGCCCGAGCTCCGCGCCGGGCTCGATACGCTGTACGGTGGTGGCTTCCCCGCGGCCGCCGCGTACTTCGCCACGTTGGCCGCGCACGACAGCGCCGACGCGGCGCCCGTGATCTTCGAGGCGGGCGCCTACGTCTGGTGGGCCGCCGCGCTCCAGGACGACGCGTACGAAGGTCACCGGATCGACTCACTCCTGGGCGTCGCGATCGCACGAGCCAGGGCGCAGCCTTCCGGCCCCGCGCGCGAATTCTGGCTCGCCACCGCGCTCGGGTATCGCGCGCGGCAGCGCGACGTCGAGGGTCACTCCTGGAGCGCGGCGAAAGACGGCAAAGCGATGCGCGATGGGTACCGACGTGTGCTGCAGGCGGATTCGGGATGTGTCGACTGCTACCTGGGGCTCGGCGTCTACCAGTACGGCCTGGCGCGCGCCGGTGCGCTGGCGCGCTTCGTGGCGAAGCTCATCGGCCTCGGGTCGGGGAGCGCCGAGCTCGGCATCGGCTACCTGCGTCGTGTGTCGCGGGAAGGCGACCTGGCCCGCGTGGAGGCCAGCTGGGTGCTCGCGGCGGCGCTGGTGCGCGAGGCGGCCCGCGACCCGCGCGGCCGCGTCGTGCTCCAGCATGAAGCCGCGGGCTACGTGCGGCGCCTGGCCGAGCGCTATCCCGGCAATCCGGTGTTCCAGCGGTTCCTGCGGGAGACCCCCGACTCACCGCCCTAAGCGCGGTCCGCGCCGTTGCGACCGTGCCACTCTGGCGTGGCGGCGAAACCGTGATAAGGTAGGGGGCCCTAGATGACCCAATCGCGCTGGCTCAGACGAGTGGGGCTGCTGGTCGCGCTCGCCGCGGTGTACGTCATCGCCGGCAAGCTCGGGCTCAAGCTTGCCTTCGAGAACGCCAGCGCGACCCCGGTCTGGCCCTGCACCGGCATCGCCCTCGCCGCCTTCGTCCTGCTCGGCTACGATGTCTGGCCGGCGGTCCTCGCCGGCTCCTTCCTCGTCAACATCACGACGGCCGGCTCGGTGGCGACCGCCCTCGGCATCGCGGCCGGGAACACCCTGGAAGGCCTGGCCGGTGCGTACCTGGTCAACCGCTTCGCCCGCGGGCGCCGCGCGTTCGACCGTCCGCAGGACGTGTTCGCCTTCACGGTGCTCGCCGGCATCGTCAGCACGACCGTTGGCGCCACCGTGGGCGTGACCACGCTCGCTTTCACCGGATTCGCGCGCTGGGCCGAGTATGGTGCGATCTGGTGGACCTGGTGGCTCGGCGAAGCAGTCGGCGACCTGGTTGTCGCGCCCGCGCTGGTGCTGTGGGCGGCGGCCCCCCGCCTGCGGTGGAATCGTGCCCAATGGATCGAGGCTGCGGCGCTGCTGCTCTGGGTGGTCGTAGTGGGCTTCACGGTGTTCGGTGGGCTGTTCCCATCGCGCGTCAAGAATTATCCGCTCGAGTTTCTGTGCTTTCCTTTCCTTATCTGGGCCGCGTTCCGGTTCGCGCAACGCGAGGCCGCGAGCGCGGTCGTGGTGTTGTCGGGGATCGCGATCTGGGGGACGCTGCACGGGTTCGGTCCGTTCGTGCGCGCGACGCGCAACGAGTCGCTCCTCCTGCTGCAGGCGTTCATGGGCGTCACGTCGGTGATGACGCTCGCGCTCGCCGCCCTCGTGGCCGAGCGCTCGCAGGTGGAGGAGCGGCTGCGGCAGCTGGCGGTGAGCGATCCGTTGACGGGCCTCGCCAACTATCGCCAGCTCACCTATGCGATCGACGCGGAGATCAAGCGCTACCAGCGGACCGAGCGGCCGTTTGCCGTGGTGCTGCTGGACATGGACGGCTTGAAGAAGATCAACGACAGCCACGGCCACCTGGTGGGGAGCCTGGCGCTGTGCCGCGTGGCGGAGACGCTGTTCGGGTCGTGCCGGGCGATGGACACGGCCGCGCGATTCGGCGGCGATGAGTTCGCCGTGGTGCTGCCCGAGACGGACGACGCGGCGGCGTGGCACGTGGCCCGGCGCATCTCCGAGCGCGTGGCGCGCGACGGCGAGAAGCCTCCTCTCTCCGTGAGCGTGGGAGTCGCCGTGTATCCGCGGGATGGCGACTCCCTGGACACCCTGTTGAGCGCGGCGGATCGCTCGCTGTACGACAGCAAGGCGCGGCGCCGCGCGAAGGCGAGAGTGCACTGACGACGGTCGCCCGCACCCCGGGCTCGCTCACGGTCGGGCCTCTGCGACCAGTGATCCTGCGGCTCGCCCTCCCCGCCGTGGCCATGATGGCGTGCCATTTCTCGTTCAACCTCATCGATTCGATCTGGGTGGGCCGACTGATCGGCGCGGCGGCGCTCGCGGCGGTGTCGACGGCGGGCTTCTACGTCTGGGTGCTGCTGTCGCTCGGCGAGATGGTGGAGGTCGGGTTGATCGCGGTGGCGGCGCGACGCCACGGCGAGGGGCGCCCCGACGCGGCCGCCCGCGCCGCTGGCGCGGCCGTGCTGTATGCCCTCGCCGCGGGCACGGCTGTGAGCCTGGTCGGCCTCGCCCTCACCGACGACCTGTTCCGCCTCATGGCCGTGCCGCCGGCGGTGGCGCGCCTGGGACACGCCTATCTGCACACCTGGCTCCTGGGTGGCCCGCTCGTGTTCGGCTTTTTCGCGGTCGAGGCGACCTTCCGCGCGTCCGGCGACACGCGCACGCCGTTCCGCATCCTCACCGCGTCGGTGCTGCTCTCGATCGGGCTCGACCCGCTGCTCATCTCGGGATGGGGGCCGTTCCCCCGGCTCGGCGTGGAGGGTGCGGCGACGGCGTCGGTGATGGTGCGGGGGGGCGGCTTCCTGATCGGGGCCGTGATCGCCCTGCGGCGCGGGCTGCTCCGGCTCGGCGCTCCCGACTGGCGCGCCGTCCCCACGATCTTCCGCGTGGGCGCGCCGCTGTCACTCGCGGGCGTGCTCTTGAGTCTCATCTACATGTGGTTGACGCGGTTCACGTCGCGCTTCGGCACGCCCGCGCTGGCGGCGCTCGGCGTGGGGCACAAGGTCGAAGGGATCGGCTTCATGGCCATCTCGGGGTTCGCCCTGTCGGCCAGCGCGCTCGTGGGGCAGAACCTGGGCGCCCGACAGGAGGAGCGGGCCCGTCAGGCCGTGCGCATGACGGTGGGTTACTGCCTGCTCGTCACGACGGCCACCGCCGTGGCGTTCCTCACGATCCCCCGGGTGCTCGTGGGGTTGTTCACCCCGGATCCCGCCGTCATCACCGACGGCAGTCTCTATCTCCGCGTGATCGCGCTCGCGCAGGTCGGGCAGACGTTTGAGATCATTCTCGAGGGCGCACTCGCGGGGGCGGGATACACCTTCTGGCCGCAGATTGTGAGCACCGGGCTGACGCTGCTGCGCCTGCCGCTGGCGGCGTGGTGGTCGGCCACCATCGGGTTGCTCGGTATCTGGTTGGCCCTCTCCGTGACGGCGATTGCGCGCGGCGTCGCCATGGCCGTGTTCTGGGCTTCGGGCGCATGGCGACGGGCCACGGTGTAAGGCGATGCCGCCCATCATCACGCTGCTCACCGACTTCGGCACCGCGGACAGCTACGTCGGCGAGGTCAAAGGCACGCTGCTCTCGCGCGTGCACGGCGCGGCGTTGTTCGACATCACCCACCAGGTGCCGCCCGGCGATCTCCGGGCCGGCCAGTACATCCTGGCGCGCGCGTGGCATCGCTTCCCGCAAGGCACGGTGCACCTCGTCGTGGTCGATCCCGGCGTCGGGACCACGCGGCGCGCCCTCGCCGCCGGCGCCGCCGGCCATTTCTTCGTCGCCCCCGACAACGGTCTCTTGTCCTGCCTCCCGAGCGACGCGCACTTCGTGTCGCTGCCGATTCCGCCGGGCGCCGCGCCGACGTTCCACGCGCGCGACGTGTTCGCGCCGGCGGCGGCGCAGCTCGCGATCGGCGCGTCCCTCACGCAGCTGGGTCACACGATCACCGACCCGTACGCCTCCCCACTCCCCGCTCCCCATCACGACGGCACGGCGGTCGTCGGCGAAGTGCTGTACGTCGATCGGTTCGGCACGCTCATCTCCAACATTCCAGGTGAGCAGGTCGAGCCGGGAGTGCGGATCAAGGTTGCGGAAACGGAAATCGGCCCACTGGCGCGCACGTTCGGCGACGTGGCGCGGGGGCAGCTCGTCGCGCTGGTGGGGAGTGGAGGGACCGTGGAGATCGCCGTGCGGGATGGCAGCGCGGCGAGACTTTTAGGCGTCGGCGTCGGGGCCGAGGTGCGAGCCTGAGGGCGTCGGGATCTTCACCTTCGCCATCACCCGCTCGGCGAAGCCAAACTCCGGCACGAAGCGCGGCAGCTGCGCCAGCTCGCGGTACAGCTTGCGCTCGCGGTCGGCCACCGCACGGCATTCCCCGCACTGCGCGAGGTGCAATTCCCGCGCGGCGGGGAGGAGACCCTGAGCCCACTGCTCGGTCTCATCGGGGGTGAGGTGCTGCACGACGAAGTCGCTCATTGGTCCGTCCTACGCGGCCGCCGGGGCGGAGGTTTCACTCCCGCCGGTCCCCGAGGTAGCCTCGCAATTCGTTGCGGGCCCGGTGGATATACGTTTTCACGGTGCCCAAGGGCAAGTCCAGCGTCTGGGCGATTTCTTCGTAGCTGAACCCTTCGACATGGCGGAGCAGGATGCATGCCCGATACTCGGGGCGCAACCGCGCGATGGCCCGCTCGATCGCGCCGCCCAGCTCGCGCGCTTCCAGCTCCTGGAGCGGGGACTCCGCGCGGTCGCCAAGCTGCAGGGCGGTGGCCTGCATCTCCTGCGGCGTCGCGGCATGGGGTGAGCCGTCGAGCGACAGCGTATCGAGATCGCGCTTGCGCAGGTGATCGATCGCGGCGTTGTTCGCGATCTTGAAGATCCATGACGAGAACTTGAACTGCGGGTTGTACGAACCGATTCCGTTCAGGACCTTGATGAAGGTCTCCTGGGCCAGGTCCTCGGCGAGCGCCCGGTCGCGCACCATGCGGTACAGCAGGGAAAACAGCGGCCGCTCGTAGCGGCGTACCAGCTCGCGGAACGCCGTCTCGTAGCCCTGTTTCGCCCACGCCACGACCTGCTGGTCGCTGGCGCCCGTCAGGTTGCCCGGCCTATCTTTTGCGGCTATGACGCCTCCCCCGTCTCCGGCGTTCGAGGTGGCCGTGCGTGCGGGCGGTGACGCGAAGCGGGCGTACGTGCGCCGCATGTTCACCGCTATTGCGCCGCGCTACGACTTCCTCAACCATCTCCTCAGCCTCAACGTGGATCGCCGCTGGCGCCGGGCCGCGGTGCGACGGCTCGGCTGGGAGCGACGACCGGACGGCGTCTATCTCGATCTCTGCGCCGGCACCCTCGAGCTCGCGGAAACGCTGGCGCGCGAGCCGCGTTTCACCGGCCGCGTGATCGGCGCGGACTTCGTGGTGCCGATGCTCGAGCGGGGGAAGGGCAAGTCGCCGCGCACCCGCCCCGTCGCCGCCGACGCGCTCGTGCTCCCGTTCGCGGATCGCCGGTTCGACGGCGCGATGGTCGCGTTCGGGGTCCGCAACCTGGCGGACCTGGACGCCGGGCTCAGGGAGACGTACCGGGTGCTGCGCCCGGGGGCCGGCTTTGTGGTGCTCGAGTTCACGACCCCGCGCTTCGCCCCGCTGCGCGCCGCGTACCTCTTCTACTTTCGGCGCGTCCTCCCGGCCATCGGCCGCGCGGTGTCGAAACATAGGGACGCCTATACCTACCTGCCAGAGTCGGTGCTCGAATTTCCCGATCCGGACGCCCTCGCCCGGCGGCTCGGGGATGCCGGATTCCGCGCAGTCCGCTACGAGCTACTGAGCGGCGGTATCTGCGCCCTCCACCATGCCACTCGATAACCTGCGCGCGTTCGTCGACGCGATCTCCGCCGCCGGGGAGCTGGCGCGCGTGGAGCGACCGGTCTCCGTGGACAAGGAGGTGACGGAGATTGCGGATCGCTGCATGAAGTCCCCCGGCGGCGGACCGGCGCTGCTGTTTCGTCACCCGACGCTGCTGCACGGCGGCCCCTCGCGCTATCCGGTCGCCGTGAACCTGTTCGGGTCGGCGCGGCGCATGGCGTTGGCGCTGGGGGTGGAGTGTCTCGACGACATCGGAAAGCGGATCGCGACGCTCTTGAACCTGAAGATTCCCGACACTCTGCTCGGCAAGCTCGCGATGCTGCCGCAGCTCGCGGAGGTGGCGAAGTTCCCGCCCCGGACCGCCGGCGGCCGGGCGCCCTCCCAGGAGGTGGTGCGACGCGACCGGGACGTCGACCTGGCCGAGCTTCCCATCCCGGTGTGTTGGCCCGAAGACGGCGGGCCGTATATCACGCTGGCGGGGGTCATCACTCGGGATCCGGGGTCCGGGGTCCGGAACGTGGGGATGTACCGAGTCCAGGTCCTCGGGCCGAACGAGCTGGCGATGCACTGGCAGCGCCACAAGGTGGGCGCGGCGCACTGGCGCGCCATGGCGGCGCGGGGCGAGCGGATGCCGGTCGCGATCGCGCTGGGCGGCGATCCCGCCTCGATCTACGCGGCGTCGGCGCCGCTCCCGCCCACGATCGACGAGTTCCTGTTCGCGGGTTTCCTGAGGAAGGAGCCGGTGCGCCTCGCCAAGGCCGTCACGTCGGACCTCGAGGTGCCGGCCGAAGCGGAGATCGTGATCGAAGGCTACGTCGATCCGCGCGAGGAGCTGGTGCTCGAAGGCCCGTTTGGGGACCACACCGGCTTCTATTCGCTGGCGGATTACTACCCGAAGGTGCACGTCACTGCGGTGACGATGCGCGCCGACCCGATCTGGCCGCACACGATCGTGGGGCAGCCGCCGATGGAGGATTACTGGCTAGGGCACGCGACCGAGCGGATCTTTCTGCCGCTCCTGAAGCTCACGATCCCGGAAATCGTCGACATCCACATGCCCGCGGCGGGGATCTTCCACAACCTGGTGTTCGTGAGCATCGACAAGCAGTATCCCGGCCAGGCGTACAAGGTGATGAACGGCCTGTGGGGGCAGGGGCTGATGTCGCTCGCCAAGGTGATCATCGTCTTCGACCAGGACGTGAACGTGCAGGATCCACGGGAGGCGTGGTGGGTGGCGCTGAACCACATCGATCCCGAGCGCGACGTACGCTTCACGATGGGGCCGATCGACGTGCTCGACCACTCGAGCCGCGCGTTCACCTTCGGCTCGAAGATGGGGATCGACGCCACCCGGAAATGGAAGGAAGAGGGGTTCACGCGGGAGTGGCCGAACAAGATCGTGATGGACCAGGCCACGAGACAGAAAGTCGATTCCATGTGGAGGGAGCTGGGGATTGAGCTCTGAAAGCGGGGGAGGGCGGGGGAGGGCGGTGGAGGGCGGTGGAGCTGTGCTCCGTGAGGGGCAGACGCTTGCCGGTGAGAGTCTGCTCGTCCGGTACGTGAACTTCGTGAAGCTCCCGCACACCGTGTTCGCGTTGCCGTTCGCGCTGCTCGGTCTGTTGGTCGCGTCGCGGCAACGTCCCATCACGTGGCGGACGCTCGCGCTCGTCGTGCTCGCGTTCACCTGCGCGCGCTTCGTGGCGCTCGGGTTCAACCGCATCGCCGACCGGGACCTGGATGCGAAGAACCCGCGCACCCGGGCGCGCGAGCTGCCGGCAGGGCGGCTCACGCTCGCGCAAGCGTGGGCCGCCGTCCTGGTCGCGGTCGCGCTGTTTCTCTGGGCCGCGTGGGCGCTCAATCCCCTCTGCCTCGTGCTCGCTCCCGTCGCCCTGGTGTTCATCTCGACATACAGTTACGCCAAGCGCTTCACGCACTGGTCGCACTTGTGGCTGGGCCTGGCGGACGGGATCGCGACGCCGGCGGGCTACCTCGCCGTCACCGGCCGATGGAGCGAGCCATGGTGGCTGCTTGTCGTCGGTGCGCTCGCCGTGACGTTCTGGGTGGGAGGGTTCGACGTGTTCTACGCGCTGCAGGACGAAGAGTTCGACCGGGCGGCACGGCTCGAGTCGCTGGTGGTGCGGCTGGGCCGGCGGCGCGCGATCCTCGCGGCCAAACTGCTGCACGGCCTCGCGCTCGGCGCGCTCGTCCTCTTCGGGATCGGCGCCGGGCTCGGTGTGGCCTACTACGCGGGGGTGGCCCTCGGCGCCACGCTCATCGCCTGGGAGCACCGGCTCGTGCAGCCGGGGGATCTGTCGCGGCTCGACGCGGCTTTCTTCGGCGCCAACGGGCTGGTGAGCGTCGTCGTGTTTCTGGGCGCTTTAATGGATCGGGTCCTATGAGGCGGGGGATAATGCCGGCGAAGGGGAAAGGGGGAAAGGGAAAGCGTAATCGCACCCGGGCGGGGCCGGACCCCTTCCCCGTTCCCCCTTCCCCGGTTTCACCCCCGAGACCCCCGGCGCACCCCAAGCGCTCGCCGACGCCGAACCGGAGGGGACGCTGACCCGTCTGCGCGTGGCGCTCGCCGCCGGAACGCTGCTCACCGCGGGCGGTGCTCCCGCGGCGGCGCAGGCGGGCGATTCCGTCCCCGGCGAGCGGCTCGCCGCCCGCCGCTGGTTCAGCGACGCGAAGTTCGGCCTCTTCGTCCACTGGGGCGTGTACAGCCAGCTCGGCGCGGGCGAGTGGGTGATGCACAACCGCAAGATCGGCGTGGCGGACTACGAATGGCTCGCGACGACTTTCAACCCGACCAAGTTCGACGCCGCGGCCTGGGTGGCGCTCGCCCAGCGCGCCGGGGTCCGGTACATCACGATCACGTCGCGCCATCACGACGGCTTCTCGATGTTCAAGACGGCGCAGACGCCGTACAACATCGTCGACTGGACGCCGTTCCGGCGCGACCCGCTGCGTGAGCTCGCGGACGCCTGCCACGCGGCCGGGATCAAGCTCTTCTTCTACTATTCGCAGCTCGACTGGCACCACCCCGATTATTGGCCCCGCGGGCGGACGGCGTGGGACAACGGCCGCCCCGACCGCGGCGACTGGAGCCATTACGTTGCGTTCATGAACTCACAGCTCGCCGAGCTGCTCACGCGCTACGGCGACGTCGGCGGGATCTGGTTCGACGGCATGTGGGACAAGCCGGACGCGCCGTGGCAGCTGGATTCGACCTACGGGTTGATCCACCGCCTCCAACCCGCGGCGCTCGTCGTTCCCAATCACCACCAACGCCCCCGCCCCGGCGAAGACGTGCAGACGTTCGAGCAGGACCTGCCCGGCGCCAACAGCGCCGGGTTCAACACGAGCTACGTGAGCGGCGACGTGCCGCTCGAGACGTCGCTCACCATGAACGGCTCCTGGGGCTTCAATATCACCGACAAGGACTTCAAGTCGGTGCGGACGCTGGTGGGCTACCTGGTACGCGCGGCCGGGAACGGCGCCAATCTGCTCTTGAATGTCGGCCCGCGTCCCGACGGCACCATCAGCCCCGAGTTCACGGCCCGGCTCGACTCCCTGGGCGCGTGGCTGAACGCGAACGGAACGGCGATCTACGGCACGCGCGCAGGGCCGGTGCCGCCCCGCAGCTGGGGCGCGACCACGCGCCGCGGCGACACGGTGTTCGTCCACGTGCTCGACTGGCCCGACCCGCTGCTGCCGCTGCCGCCGCTCGGGGCGCGGGTACGCAGCGCCTATCAGCTGCGTGGCAGGGGTGCGGTGCCCGACGTCGAGACGGCGGCGGGCGTGACCCTCGCGTTGCCGCCCGCAAGCGCGGACGAGCCGGACCGGGTCATCGTGGTGGTGACGGGCGGCAACGCCGCGCCGAATCGGCGCGGGCGCTGATGGACCAGCTCCCGGTCATCCTCGCCATCACGGGAGCCTCGGGCGCGCCCTACGGCGTCCGCCTGCTCGAGGTGCTCGCGCTGCATCACGTGCCGACGTGGCTGATGATCTCGAGCCACGGGTGGCGCCTGCTCACCGAGGAGTGCGGCATCAAGGACGACCGCGAGCTCCGCACGGCCACGGGAGGCGAGTGGAGGAGCGTGCGCGTGTTCGACGACAAGGATCGCGGCGCGGAGCCGGCGTCGGGCTCGGCCCGGACCGCCGGGATGGTGATCTGTCCGTGCTCAATGGGCACCGTCGCGGCCATCGCGCACGGCACGAGCCGCTCGCTCGTCGAGCGGGCGGCAGACGTGACGCTCAAAGAACGCCGCAAGCTGATTCTCGTGCCGCGCGAGACGCCGCTGTCCCTGGTACACCTGCGGAACCTCACACTTGTGACCGAAGCGGGGGCGATCGTGCTGCCGGCGGCCCCCGGCTTCTATCACAAGCCACAGAAGGTGTCGGAGCTGGTGGACTTCGTGGTGCAGCGCGTGGTGGATCACTTGGAGGTGCACGTCAATCTGGTGCGCCGCTGGGAAGGGAAGTAGCTCCCGGACGTGAGGCTCGGGATCATCTCCGACACGCACGGCCTCCTGCGGCCGGAGGTATTCGACGTATTCCGCCAGGTCGATCACATCCTGCACGGCGGTGACGTGGGCAAGTGGGAGGTCATGATCGATCTCCAGGCTATCGCGCCGGTCACCGCGGTGTACGGCAACGTAGACCCTCCCGAGATCCGGTCCCGTCTGCCCCAGGTCGCGAGCGCCGAGCTGGATGGGTTCGAGATCGTGGTGACGCACGGCGACCAGTTTGGCCATCCCACGCCTGAAAAGCTGCACGCCGCGTTTCCCCGGGCCGAGATCATCGTGTACGGGCACACTCACAAGCCGCTGCTCGAGCTGGTGGACAAGACCGTGACGGTGATGAATCCCGGTGCGGCGGGGCAGCCGCGGTTCGACCTCAAGCCGTCGGTGGGGATCATCGAGCTTGAGCCGGGGATCCCGCCCAGGGGGCGGCTGGTGCCGCTATGACCCGCTGGGCTCGAGGCTTGGCGCTGCTCGCACTGCTCGCGACGCCGGCGGCGCACGGGCAACGCCCGGGATGGCAGCCGTTCACCCGCGCCTTCGACGCCTACGCCGCCGGCGACAGCGTCGTCGGCGCGAGCGTGCTGGTGATGCGCGCCGGCCGGGTGCTGGCGCATCACGAGTACGGCTTCGCCGATCGCGCGCTGGGCCGGCGCGTGGACGAGCGCACCATCTTTCACTGGGGATCGATCACCAAGACGCTCACCGCGGTGGCGGTGATGCAGCTGCGCGACCGGAAACGGCTCACGCTCGACGACCGCGTCACGCACTACATCCCCGAGCTGCGACAGGTGCACGACCCGTTCGGCTCCATGGACGACGTCACCATCCGGATGCTGCTGTCGCACTCCGCGGGGTTTCAAAATCCCACCTGGCCGTACAAGGCGGGGAAATCGTGGGAGCCGTTCGAGCCGACGCGCTGGGAGCAGCTCGCGGCGATGCTGCCGTACCAGGAGGTCGCCTTTGCGCCCGGGTCGCGCTACAGCTATTCGAACCCCGGGTTCATCTACCTGGCGCGCATCATCGAGCAGCTCACCGGCGATCCCTACCAGAGCTACGTGTACAAGAACCTGTGGGCGCCGCTCGGCATTACGCACAGCTACTTCGGCGCCACGCCG
>QHTK01000054.1 GCA_003220795.1 Gemmatimonadota bacterium
GCTCGACCGGGCCGCCCGCGTCATGGCGACCGGGCCCGCGCCGAACGACGCCATCGCGCGGCTCCACGCGATCGACGCCGCCTTGTCCGACAGCGAGCGCCGTCATGTCGTGTACGATTTCGGGGAGGTGCGCGGGCTCGACTATTACACCGGCATCCACTTCGAGATCTTCGTCGCCGGCGCGGGAACGGCGGTCGGCGCGGGCGGGCGCTACGACGACCTGATGGGCCGCTTCGGGCGCCCCCTTCCGGCCGTGGGGCTCGCCCTCGACCTCGATGCCCTGGCGACGGCGGCGCCGTGACGGCCCGGACCGTCCTCAAGCTGGCGCTTCCCAAGGGGCGCCTCCTCGAGCCGTCGCTGACCTTGCTCCGGAGCATCGGCGCTGCCGTGTCCGAGCCCGCCGCAACGCGCAAGCTGCTCGTGCCCTCGTCGGACGGCACGCTGTCGGTGCTGTTCGTGAAGCCCGCCGACGTCCCGGTGTATGTGGAGTCTGGCGCGGCGGATGTGGGAATCACCGGCACCGACGTCCTGCGCGAGACGGCGGCGGACGTGCTCGAGCCGCTGGCGCTCGGCTTCGGCCGGTGTCGGATGGTCGTCGCGAGCCCCACCCAGATCCCGTACCCGGCTCTCCCCGGCGGCGTGACGCCCCGCGTCGCCACGAAGTACCCGCGTCTCACGCGCGCCTTCTTCGCCGAGACGGGCCAGGGCGTGGAAGTCATCACGGTGAGCGGCAGCGTCGAAGTAGCGCCGCTGCTCGGATTGTCGCACTGGATCGTGGACCTGGTCGACACCGGCCGCACGTTGCGGGAGAACGGCCTGGTCGAGCGCGCGCCGATCCTCGATGTCGGCGCCGTCGTGGTGGTGAATCGGGCAAGCCAGAAGCTGCGACTCGAAGAACATCAGCGGCTGCTGCAGGCGTTACACGACGCTACGACGTAGCATCGGAGCGTCGTCGAACGACGCTTCGCGCCAGCTCGACCGCCAGATCGAGCGCCGCCCGCATGGAGCTCGGATCCGCCACGCCCTTCCCGGCGATGTCGAACGCCGTTCCATGATCCGGGGCCGTCCGTGGAAACGGCAGTCCCAGCGTGACATTCACGCCCTTGCCGAAGCCCGCCACCTTCACGGCCGTCATCCCGACGTCGTGATACGGCGTGAGGACCGCGTCGAACTCTCCCCGGAGCGCGCGCACGAAGACGGTGTCAGCGGGGAGCGGGCCCGCCGCGCCCAGCGTCTCGGCCGCCGGGCGCAGCACGCGATCGTCTTCGTCGCCGAATAACCCCGATTCGCCGGCGTGCGGGTTGAGTGCGCACACCGCGAGCCGCGGCCGCGGGATCCCCCACCAGTCCCGCAGCGCCGTGTCCGTGATCCGGCCGATGCGTACTACGCCCTCCGTCGTCACGCTGCGCGGCACTTCACGCAGGGGCACATGAGTCGTGACGAGGACGACGCGCAGCCGGCCTGCGGCGAGCATCATGGCGACGTCGCGGTCGCCCGCCAGATGCGCCAGCATCTCGGTGAGGCCGGGGTAACGGAATCCGGCCAGATGAAGGGCATGCTTGTGCACCGGCCCAGTGACGATGGCGTCCACCGTCCCCGCCCGGGCCAGCTCGACGGCCCGTTCGACGGCCTGGGCCGCGACACGACCCGCGTCTTCGGGGAGGAGGGCGTGGGGAGCGCTCCGCTCTTCGCTCCCCAGCACCGTCACATCCGCGTCGAGCGGCCCGAGCGCGAGGGCCTTCGCCGCCACCTCCGGCCCGATGCCGCGCGGGTCGCCGACGGTCACCGCGAGACGCGGACGGGCTACGCGGTCAGGGGCGGATGTCGACGTACGTCGTGCGGCGCAGGATCTCGAGGTAGTGCTGTACCGCGAGCTGCTGGCCCATGTTCTCGCGGATCCGATCCTTCACGTCGTCGAAGGTCAGCTCACCCTCGGGCAGGCGCTTCATGAGCTCGAAAACCACGAATTTGGGCCGCCGCGAATCCACGCCCACGGCGAACACCGACTTCAGTCCGGGGACGGTATCGCCGCCGATCGCGCGCGCGTAGTCCGGCGGCAGCTCCGACACGGGCAGCTCGGGCACGACCTTGCCCTCCGCGGGATCGCCGTAGCGGCGCGCCAAGGTGTCGAACGCCGCGCCCGCGCGGAGAGCGTCGTGGACCGAATCGGCCAACCGGCGCGCCAGCGCGATCTGGGCAGTCGAGACCTCGGGCATGATCAGTACGTGGCGCGCCAGGACTTCGGCGGGCTGAACGCGCTCCACCTGGATGATGTGATAGCCGAACTCGGTCTCGACCGGGTCGGAGATCTCCCCCGGCCGCATCCGGAACGCCACGTCCTCGAACTGCTTGACCATCGGGCCGCGGCGGAACCATCCCAGCTCGCCGCCCTGCTCCCGCGACGTGCTGTCGGCGGAGTACCGCTTGGCCACGTCCGCGAAGCTGGCGCCGTGGCGCAGCACCACGACGAGCGACTCGGCGAGCTGGCGGGCGCGGGCCTTCGCCCCAGAATCGGCCTGCGCGGTAACGACGATTTGCCGAAACGAGATCGCGGCGGGCCGCTTCGGCTGCTGGGCGCGGTTCTCCTCCCAGAACCGCCGCATCTGCGCGGCGGTGGGGGGAATCGGGCGCAGCTTTCCTTTCTGGCGCAGCTGGTCGAGGAGGCGCTGCTGCAGGCTGGAGCGGCGTTGCTGGTCGGCGAGCCAGCGGCGCCATTCTTCCTCCGAGAAGAATTGGGCGGCGCGCAGCTGTGCCTGAAAATCGGATGTGGAGCTGAACTGCTTCCGCACGTTTTGCACCGTCTGCTCGACCTGGTCCTGCACCTCCTGGTCGGTGACTTTGATGGTGGTGTCCCGCTCCGCCTGCTGGACCAGGAGCTCCTCGTCCACCATCTGTCGCAGGACCTGGCGCCGCGCGGCATCCCGCCCGGCCGAATCGGTCGGGATCTTCAGCCCCTGCGCCTGTGCGAGCACCAGCTGCTCTTCGACCTGGGACGCGAGGATCGGCTTGGACCCCACGATCGCGACGATGCGGTCGACCGGCCGCGCCGAGGCCAGCTCTCCCTGCCCTGCGACCCCCCGGGCGCCGGCGGCGGACAGGCCGAGCGCGAGCAGTGGGATGGCGCGGGCGCGCATCTCAGCGCGACCCCTTCTGCTTCGCGGTGTCCACTGGCGGAGCGGGCGCCGGGCCCGGCGCAGGCTTGAGCCCCGGCCCGGCTCGACGAGTCGCGGAATCGACCTGCGCCCGGATCGCCTGGGCGCGCTCCAGTGCCTGCGCCAGCCCGGCCGAGCTCACGGACCACCCCTGCCCGGGACGCAGTGCCATGGCGAGGAACGGCGGCACGGGAAAGAACTGCGCCTTCTCCTGCACGAGCACCCGATCGAGGTAGTCGTTGACGTGTCGCATCGCGATGTCGCTGCGCGCCGATTCGGTGGCCGCGGAATCTTTGAGGAGGCGGGGCGACACCGCGAGCTGGTTCTCCAGGAGCGCCAGCACGGAGTCGTGCTGGGTCTTGAGCCCCCGCCAGTCCTCGACCGTGAGCGGCACGCCGACCGAGTCCACCTCCCGCAACAACAGTTCCCGTTGCGCCAGTTGACGGACAAACTCGGTGAGCTGGGCGTCGCTCGCCATGGCGATATTCAGATCGCGCGGGTCGAGCGCGTAGAGCCACCGGGCCAGATCGCGCACCCGGAAGGCGCCGCCCCGGTAGCTCGCGAGCTGCCGGCCGTCGTCGACCGCCGGGGCGACGTCCTGGATCGCCTGGCGCACCAAGGCCGCGGCCCCACCGCGCACTCTCATGTCGCTCCGCGACGCGACGCTGTCGATGTAGACCGAATCGAAATGCACCGCCAGCGCGGTCTCGAGCTCCGTGCGGAACGAGTCGCGCACCTCCTCGAGCGGCGGTCGGCGGATGATATGGAACCCGAACGGCGACCGCACCAATCCGCTCATCGCGCCCGGGGCGAGGCGCCACGCGACGGTGTCGAACGCCGGGACAAACCGGCCGCGCCCGACGGCACCGAGGTAGCCGCCCCGGGACTTGGACCCCGGGTCCTCAGAGTAGCGGTGAGCGACCTGACTGAAGTTGGTGCCGTGCCGGGCCTCCACCTGCCGGAGCAGGCCTTCCGCTTGGTGCTTCTTGTCCTGCTCGACCTTCGGGGCAGCGCTCGGGGGAACGCTCACGAGGATGTGCTGGAACAGCCGGATCGCGCCAGCCCGGTATGCCGAGTCCGTCTGATCCCGGGTGAGCTTCGCTCGGGCCGCGATCAACTGGTCGTGATAATGCTCCCACCGGAGTTGGGCGACGTTTGGCCAGTTGGCCTGCAGCACGAGGGCGGAGTCGGCCATGTCTCGGCCGCGGGCGAGCTCGTGGGCGAACACCGCGTAGTCCAAGTAGATCGTCGTGAGACCGGTGAGCGCCTGCGGCCGGAGCGGCACTTTCTTGGCCCGACCTGCAAGCTCCGCCAAGCGTGACACGGTCAAAGTCTGGCCAGCGGCGCTTCCCGCCACCTGGGGATGCGCCGAGAACGCGTCCCCCAGCGCCTTACAGCCGGCCAGCGCCAAGATCGCGAATACCAGACCCCACCGTCGCATCCACTCTCCTTAACCGTGAGGGCGCTGCAGAACCGCGGTGAGGGCCCGCACGAGACCGGGACCGATGGCCTCCCCGCCGAGCCGGCGCAGCCGCAGCGAGAGCGGTACGGGACGCCGCACCTCCGCCTCGAACTGCACGGCGTCGAGCGCCGCCGTCAGCCCGGCGAGGCGCGGGTGCGCGTCCCGCCGAAACGTCAGCCGCGCTTCGTCACCCTTGACGAGAACCGTCTCCAGTCCCACCTGGGCGCCGAGCGCGCGGAGCTCGGACACGAGGAGCAGCCGCTGCGCCGGGTCCGGGAGAGGGCCGAAGCGATCGCGCAGTTCCTCGCGCACGGTTTGAATCTCGCACGGCCGCTCGGCTCGCGCCAGCCGCCGGTACAGATCGAGCTTCGCCGCCGCGTCGGCGACGTAGTCGTCCGGGAGATGTGCCGGACGATCGAGCACCACTTCCGGCGGCGCGCCTTTCCCCGTGCCCGCTGCGCCATCCCCCTTCAGCGCGTCGACGGTCTCCTGCAGCCATCGCAGATAGACGTCGAACCCGACGGCCTGCGCATGACCCGATTGTTCGCCGCCGAGCAGGTTCCCGGCGCCGCGCAGCTCCAGATCGCGCAGCGCGATGCGATAGCCGGCGCCCAGCTCCGTGTGATGCTCCAACACCCGCAGCCGTTCCTCCGCTTCCCCATCGACGAGATCGGGCGCGAGCAGATAGCAGTAGGCGCGGCGATGGCTACGTCCCACTCTACCCCGCAACTGGTACAGCTGCGCCAGGCCGAACTGATCGGCGCGGTTCACGATCATGGTGTTCGCGTTGGGGACGTCGAGGCCCGACTCGACGATCATCGTGGACACGAGAATGTCCACTTCGGCGCGGACGAAGCGCGTCATGACGTCGTCCAGCTCGGCTTCTTTGAGCCGGCCATGCGCCACCGCGATGCGGGCGCGCGGCGGCGCGAGCGCGCGCACCCGCTCAGCGATGGTGTCGATCGTCTCGATGCGGTTGTGCACGAAATAAACCTGCCCCGCCCGGTCGAGCTCCCGCGCCAGCGCCTCCTCGATCAGCGCGTCGTCCCATGGCTCGATGAACGTTAGGACCGGCGAGCGGTCTTTGGGCGGCGTCTCGAGCAGCGTCAGGTCGCGTAATCCCGCAAGCGAGAGGTGCAGGGTGCGGGGGATCGGCGTCGCCGTGAGCGTGAGCACATCCACCGCGAGCTTCAGCGCCTTCAGACGCTCCTTGTGCCGCACGCCGAACCGATGCTCCTCGTCCACGATCAGCAGCCCCAGGTCGTGGAACCGAACGTCGCGCGACAACAGCCGGTGCGTGCCGATCACTAAATCCACCTCCCCGCGCTCCAGGCCCTGGACGACCCGCCGCGTGTCGCTCGGGCCACGGAAACGGGAGAGCACCTCGATACGCACCGGATAGTCGGCCAGCCGCTCGCGGAAGGTGCGTCCGTGCTGCTCGGCGAGGATCGTGGTGGGCGCGAGCACTGCCACCTGCTTCCCCGCCTGCACCGCCTTGAAGGCCGCCCGCAGCGCGACCTCGGTCTTGCCGTATCCTACGTCGCCGACCAGCAACCGGTCCATCGGTCGGGCGCGCTCCATGTCACGCTTCACCTCCTCGGAGGCGCGACGCTGGTCGGGAGTATCCTCGTACAGGAAAGCCGATTCGAGCTCGCGCTGCCACGGGGTGTCGGGCGGGAACGCGAAGCCGGTCGCGAGCTGGCGGCGGGCGTACAGGTCGAGCAGCTCGGCCGCCATCTGGCGAATGGCGGCGCGGGTCTTGTCCCGCTGACGCTGCCACGTCGTGGCGCCCAGGCGGTGCAGCTTGGGGGGCGGGGCATCTCCGTTCCCCGCCGCGCGATACGGCTCCAGTTGATCCAGCCGGTACAGCGGGACGTTGAGCCGGTCGCCCCCTTCGTATTCGACCACCGCCACTTCGAGCGTCCCGCCCTCCGAGCCCACCGCGATCGTCTGGATCCCGCGGTACAGCCCGATCCCGTGCTCGAGGTGCACCACATAGTCGCCCTGCTGCAGCGCGCGGGCCGCGGCGGTGGGGGACGCTTCGCGGTAGCGCCGGGGCCGCCGCAGACGGCGTGCGCGGCGGAAGATCTCGTGGTCGGTCAGCACCCGGAGCGACGGCAGCACGAAACCGCCGTCGAGCGCTCCCACGGCCAGCGTCGCGACCTCGGCGCCGAGCAGCTCCTCCAACCGCTCGAGCTGGCCCGCGTTGTCGCACAAGATCACCGTCGGCGGACCGGCGACGACGAGCCGCCGCAGCCGTTTGATGTCGCGGTCCACGGGCTCCGGCGGGGCGAGCGGAAAGCGCGTCGCCTCGCCCGGTGCATCGAGAGCCACACGGGCAAATGCCCCCAGATCGCGGCGCCACTGCTCGGGCGCGATGAAGATCTCCGCCCGCGCGGGCGGCGCTTCGCCCAGCCGCCGGGCGATCTCAAGGTGATGCTCCGCCTCCGCCCACGCCCGATCGACTTCCTGCTCCAGCGCGGACTCCTGTGCCAGCACGAGCAGCGCATCGGTAGGGAGCAGAGTGAGCAAGGAGTGCCGCTGCTGGGACGCAGCATGCGCCCCTACACTGGTCGTGATCCCCTCGGTGCTCACCGGCAGGACCGTGACACGCTCGATCGGCTCCCCCGAGCGTTGGGAGTCCAGATCGAACGGGCGCAACGACACGATGTCATCGCCGGACCACTCGACCCGAGTCGGCGCCGCCATCCCGAACCCGTACACATCGAGGATGCCGCCGCGCACGCTGAATTGGGCGACCTCGGTCACCGTGGGGACGCGATCGTACGCCATCGCTCCGAGCCGCCGCACGACCTCCGTGAGGCTCCCGGGGCCTACCTGCAACACGAGCCGCATCGACTCGAGCGCCGCCGGCACCGCCGTCCGCTCCGCCGCAGCGCGCGCCGTCGTGACGAGCATGCGGACCCTGCCCGATAACAGCGCCTCGAGGGTTTCGATGCGCTCGCCCGCGATTTCGACGTGCGGTTCTTCGGCTCCGAGGGCCTCGCGTTGCGGATACAGCGCCGCCGCATCGCCGGCGAGGGCACGGGCGTCCGCGAGCCAGCGCTCCGCGTCGGTCGGAGTCGGCGTGACCACGACGAATACGCGTTGCGGGAACCGGCGAGCCAGGGCAGCGACGAGCACCGCGGGACTGGAACCGGGCAGCCCGGACAACGCGATTCGGGACCCGGGACTCGGGAGGCGCTCGGCGAGCGCTCGGGTCGCCGGCAGCTCATCGAAGCGATCGATGAGAAAGTCGAGCGGCATCAATGGGCGCGCGTCGCGACTCCGAGTTCCACCCCGGCGACGAGCAGGGCGAGCGCGAGGAGCAGAGTGCTCACGTCGGTGCGGCGCGTGCCGGCGTACTGCTCGACCGCGAACCGCCCTTCGTCCAGCAGCTCCGCGCCGATCGCCCGACGCACCACATCCGGGGCGGCGGGCGTCAGATCCGACTCGCGCGCGTCGGGTGCGGACACGACCGCGCCGACCGTGTCGGCGCCGCGCACCTGGAACGCGACCCCCGGGGGACCCTCCGCTTCCGTAACCGGAGCCTCGCCGCGCGCCAGCCGGTTCACGAGCACGTCAACGAACGGCACAAACGCCGGGGACGCGGGCAGGGCCGTCCAGGCAGTGTCGAGACGGCTGCCGAGCAGCACCACGTCGCCGGCCCGTACCAACCACGGATCGTCGTTCACGGTCGCCAGCACGTCCGTCGTGTCGCCCCCCCCTCCCGCCCCCTCGAGCCGGTATCGCCGGGTGACACCAAGACCGTTGATCCCGGCGACGGCAGCGGTTCCGATCGGTCCCGGCGTCCCGGCGCCCCCGAACCGCCAGCGCACGCCGCGCGAGGCAAGGGCACGATTTGCCTGACCGATGAGCGCGGGATCGACAGGTGGGAGCAGCACCGTCGTGCCCGTGCCGCCCGGCAGCCGCTCCCCGATCACCACGCCGCCGCCCTCCACGATGCGCCTGCCCTGGGTGAGCACGGCGAGCGCCGCCGCCACGAACGGCCCTGCTCCGGGGTCGGCGCGCACGCGCGCGGGAAGCGCGACACGCCACACGAACGCCCGGCGATCATCGGCCCGCAGCTCGTCGGGATCCAGCACGGCTTCTCCAATCCACCAACCCGGCGCCACGCTCGGGAGCGGCACGTTCGCGCTCGACCCGGGCGCGGCCAGCGCCCGGCCAACGTCGTGACTGCGTCCTGCGGGGCTGCTGGCGGGCCGCAGGCGTACCGTCACCGGCGCGGGGCTTCCACCGGGCGTGCCCACCACCGTGATCGCAAGCGCGCCGTCCTCAACCCGCGCTTGCGCGACACCCCGGTTCGCCAGCGCCTCGCCGCTCGAGGCGGGGGCGAGCGCGAGGACGCGCACACCGCGAGGGATGTCTGCCCGACCCTCCCCCAACGTCGTGCGCTGGAGATCGCTCACGACCGCCACCTCCCGGCCCGGCAACGGCTCGGCGTCCACGAGCCGGCTCGCCCGCGCGACCGCCCCCGTCAGATCGAGCCGCCGCCAGCCGGGTACGACGCTGTCCACGGTCGCAAGCAGGGCGTCACGGGAGCCCGCACGCGCCACGCCGTCCGACAGCATCAGCCACAGGCGATCCCCCGGTGCGGCGCGGCTAATCGCCGCGCGGACCACGGTCTTCAAGCGCTCGATCAGCGGGTGCCCATCCACGACGGCGCCCGACGAGGGAGAGTTGTCAAGAATGAGCGCCAACGCCGTCGGCTCGTGGGCTCCGCCGCCGACGGCACCGCGCGACCGCACGAGCGGCCGGGCGGCGGCCATGACGATCAGGGCGATCAGGGTGGTCCGCAGCACCAGCAGGAGCAGATGCCGCAGCTTAAGGCGCCGCGCGCTCTGCCGCTCCGCCTCGCTCAAGTAGCGGATCGGGGGGAATTCCGCCTCGGGGGGCACACGGCGCTCGAGCAGATGCAACAGCGCGGGGATCCCCGCGGCGGCGAGCCCCAGCAGTGCCAGTGGATGCAGGAAGGTCACGCGAGGAGGCGGAGCGCCATGCCGAACGGCAGGTCGGTCAGCACATGGTGATATGCGATCCCGTGGCGGCGGCACGCACTCCGCCACGCCGCCACCTCGCGACGCACCGTCTCGCCATATGCGCGAGCCAGCTCGCGCGGCCGCACCACCACGCTCGCCGGAGACTCAGGATCCCGAAACCGCACCTCTGGAGGACCGGTTAGCTCGGCCTCCGCCGGATCCATCAGGTGGAACACGATGACGTTGTGGCCGCGGTGGCGCAGGTAGCGGAGCGCCGTGAGCGCGAGGGCTCGGTCGAACAAGAGGTCGGACACGAGGACCACGAGGCCGCGGCGCGCCAGCAAGCCCGTGAGGTGTCGCAGCGCCGCCTCCGCGGCCGTGCCGCGGCCGTCCGGCGTGTCGAGCAGCGCGCGCACCAGGCGCGTCCACTGGCCCGTCCTCACACGAGCGGGGATCACCTGCCGCACGACCTCGTCGAACGTGATCAGCCCTGTGGCGTCGCGCTGCCGCAGCAGAATCAGCGCCAGCGCCGCCGCCAGCCGATCGGCGTAGGCGCGCTTGGTGAGCCGGCCGGGCGTGCCCCGCCAGGCCATCGACCGGCTCGCGTCCACGAGCAGCATTGCCCGCAGATTCGTTTCTTCCTCGAACTGCTTCACGAACAGCCGATCGGCCCGCGCCAGAATCTTCCAGTCGAGGTAGCGCGGCTCGTCGCCCGGTTGGTACGCGCGGTGCTCCGTGAATTCCACGGAGAATCCGCGAAACGGCGAGCGGTGGATCCCGGCCAGGTAACCTTCGACCACCCCTTGGGCAACGATCTCGATGCCGCCCAGGCGGGCGACCTCCGCCGGATCCAGCAAATCGACGCGCCTGACGTCAGTCATGGGTGGCGGAAGCTAATGAGCGGCCAAGTGTCCGGGGTAGAGGACAGTAAGCGCCATGTGATCTCGGTCCCAAGACAGCAACATCCGATTGCGCGGCCACTTACGACCCCGTTCCAGTGAGCACCCACCTGGCATGGTCCCTGCCCCTCGTCATAGGCGTCCGGAGGACTTTTATGCTCGCAACCTTGGGTTTCTTGAGCCTGTTGACGGTGTTCGGTCGGGCGCCCACACCCCGGCCGGCTTCCTTGTATAGCTATCGTCCCCACGTCGAGGTCTGGACCAACCGCGGTGACGATCCTTACGCCAGCGGGCAGGCGGCGCGGGTGTATTTCCGCACCGAGCAGGACGCCTATGTGACGATCCTCCGCGTCGACACAGACGGTCGGGTGCGTGTCCTGTACCCGCGCGAGCCGTGGGACGACAATTTCGCGCGCGGCGGCCGCGAATACGACGTGTTGCAGCGCTCCTCTCCCGACGCCTTCTACGTCGACGACTACCCCGGCATGGGATATATCTTCGCGGTGGCGGCGGCGGATCCCTTCGTGTACGACGCCATCAAGAGCGAAGATCATTGGGATTATCGTCTCATTGCAGACGGGCGTGTTCGTGGCGACCCGTATACCGCGCTCACTGACCTCGCCCAGCGCATCGTGCCCGACGGGTATGCTGACTGGGATTACGACATCGTGCCGTACTACGTGCAACAGCACTACGATTATCCGCGGTTCCTGTGCTACGACTGCCATACGTACGTGAGCTATCCGTACTGGAGCCCGTACGACTACAGCTGCGTGCGTTTCCGGATCGTGATGTACGATGATCCGTACTACTACCCCTACCGCTACTCCGGCGGCACCCGAGCGGTATTTGCGCGGCCCCTCAGGCCGGAGCCGCGGTTCATTTTCAAGGACCGGCAGGGATCCAGCCTGTTCATTACCCGCGTGCCGCAACGCCCGCTGAACGACGACCGGCGGCGGGACGTGGGCGTGCGCGGCCGAGACCTGGGCGGCGGCACGGTTCCACCGCCGTACATTCAGCCCCGGCCGCGTCCCATCACCGGCGGAGACGTGCCGGCGACCGAGCGGCCGCGCCAGCGCCCACTCACCGGGGATCCGCCGCGCAACGACAACGATGGCGTCGGGCGCCGCCAACCGGAGCATCCGGACCATCCGGAGCACCCAGAGCACCCGGACCATCCGGACCGGCGCGATCGTCCTGGGCAATCTGGTATCCCGGGCATTCCCGAACGGCGTGTGCGTCCCGAGGCGCCGGCGCAAGAGGAGCGACCGAATGTGGCCCGGCCGGACCGCGCTCGGACCGAACCTCCTGCCGTGGTCGCTCCCGAGCGGCCGCGTGCCGAGCCGCGGCGTCCCGCAGAGAGTCGGCCGCAAAGCGCGCCGCCCGCCCCCCCGCGGGTCCAGCCCCCGGCCGCTCCGCCGGCGCCGCCGCGCAACGAGCCGCGCGCCGAGCCGAAGCGCGACGCGCCGAAACAGCGGCCCCAGACCGAGCCAGAACTCAAGCGGCGCAAGCCGTAGCCAGAGCTCGCCGGTACGACGCGCTCGGCCGTGGTTCTCGACGGTCGGGCGCGTTAGCTTTCCGTCCCTTTCCTCCTCCGGAGCTCGAGCGGTGCGTCTACAGCTTTGTCTGAGCGCTGTGCTCATCCCCTGCGCCCTCGCGTCGCAAACCCCGGCGGCCGTCCAGCGAGCCGCGAATTCGATCACTCCCGAAGGGGTGCGGCACCACATCGGCGTGCTCGCGGACGATTCCATGCTCGGCCGAGCGACGCCGAGCCCGCAGCTCGAGCAAACGGCGCGGTACGTTGCCGAGCAGTTCCGGCGGTTCGGGCTGAAGCCGGCGGGCGACACCGGCTACCTGCAGCGCTACACCGTCACGCAGCGGGTCGTGGATACTCAGGCGAGCGTGATCCGCATCGCCGGCGCGGCGCCCGCGACTCTGAAGCCGGGCAGCGACGTGTACGTCCTGCGATTCACGCCGCTGCCGACGCGGGAGCTGAGCGGGCCGGTGGTGTTGTTCACGGGTACGCCCGACTCGGCGAATCCGCTGGCCGGCGCCGACGTGAAGGGCGCATGGGCGGCGATCATCGCCACCGCGATGCCGCAGGGGATTCAGATCAACCCGGAGTGGGTCATGGCCGTGCTCCGCGCCGGAGCGATCGGGTGGATGGTGATCTCGAATCGCCCCGACGCGCAGTGGCAGAACCGATTGGCCCGCACCACCGCCCCCACCCGCACGCTGGAAGGCGTGCCGTCGGACACCGAGCTCGCCGCCGGCGCGTTCGAGATCCGCGACGCGACGGCCGCCGTGACCCTGGGCATCGACCCGCCGGCGTTGCGGGCACGGACCGGCGGCTGGACCGCCCGCCGCCTCCCGGCGACCATCTCCTATCTGGTGAAGGAGCGCGAGCTGGCCCGCGCCTCCGCGCCGAACGTGATCGGCGTGCTCGAGGGGAGCGACCCCACGCTCAAGAGCGAGTATGTCTTTTTCACCGGGCACATGGACCATATCGGGACCCCTGGGGCAGGCGAAGGCTGCGTCGCGAAGGGGGCCGACTCGATCTGCAACGGTGCCGACGACGACGCCTCCGGCACGACGGCCGTACTCGAGGCCGCCGAGGCGTTCGCGCGGCTCGCGCCGCATCCCAGGCGTTCGCTCGCCTTCATGACCGTGAGTGGAGAGGAGCGCGGCCTGTGGGGCAGCCAGTTCTTCTCGGAGCACCCGACGGTCCCGCTTGCGAATGTGGTCGCCGACTTGAACAGCGATATGGTGGGTCGCAATTGGAAGGACACGATCGTCGCGATCGGCAAGGAGCATTCCAACCTCGGCGCCACGCTGAACCGCGTCGCGGCGGCCCATCCCGAGCTCCGGATGACGCCGATCGACGACATCTGGCCGCAGGAGCGCTTCTACTTCCGCTCGGATCACTACAACTTCGCGCGGAAGGGCGTCCCGATCCTGTTCTTCTTCAACGGCACGCACGCCGACTATCACCAGGTGGGCGATTCCCCGGACAAGATCGATGCCGAGAAGGAATCGCGCATCGTCAAGCTCCTGTTCTACCTGGGCCTCGAGGTGGCGAACGCCGCGGAACGCCCGAAGTGGAATCCCGAGAGCTACAAGCAGATCGTGACCGGCGGGAACTGATCGCTAGGGCGCTGCTGCCAGCAGCTCCGCGTTCGTCTTCGACCGCCTGAGCTGCGCAAGCAGCACGTCCAGCGCTTTCTCCGGCGGGAGCCCCACGAGGCCCCGCCGGAGTTTTTGTTTGGCCTCCACGGTAGCCGGCTCGGCGAGCAGCTCCTCGCGCCGAGTCCCGCTCGCCGCGATATCCACGGCCGGGTACAGCCGCCGGTCGGCGAGCTCGCGGGCCAGTCGCAGCTCGGCGTTGCCGGTGCCCTTGAACTCCTCGAAGATCACGTCGTCCATGCGGCTGTCGGTCTCGACCAGCGCGGTCGCGACGACGGTGAGGGATCCGCCCTCCGGGACGGCCCGCGCCGCGCCGAACAAGGCCTTGGGCTTGGCCAACGCGTTGGAGTCGAGGCCGCCGGACATGGTGCGGCCACTCGATCGCCCGGTGGTGTTGTGCGAGCGGGCGAGGCGGGTGAGCGAGTCGAGCACGATCACCACGTCCTTCCCGAGCTCGACCTGGCGGCGCGCGTGCTCGAACACCATGTCCGCCACGGCGACGTGCCGCTCGTGAGGGAGATCGAAGCTCGACGCGATCACTTCGCCCCGGCCCCAGTCGATCATCTCGCTGACTTCCTCGGGCCGCTCGTCCACCAGCAGGATGAGCAGAATCGCCTCCGGATTGTTCAGCGCCACGCCCTCGGCCACCGCCTGCAGCATCACGGTCTTGCCGGCCTTGGGCGGCGAGACGATGAGCGCGCGCTGCCCGAAGCCGAATGGACAGACCAAGTCCACCACGCGCTGGATGTCCGCAGTGCGCGGACTCGAGGCGCGGGGCGTCTCGAGCCCCAAGGGCCGCGACGGGTGCACCGCGCCGAGCTGCGCGAACTCGGGGCGCTCGGCGAGCGACGCGCTGGCCGGCGCGCCGTTGACGCTCACCACGCGACCGTTCTCGAGCGCGAGCAGATCGCCGCGGCGCAAGCCGGCGAGGCGGACGGGCAGGTCCCCTTTCGCGGGGAGATAGCTGTTCGCCGCGAGCCGCAGGAAGCCGCCTTTGGGGGCGGGGTCGAACCAGCCGGTGATGGGAGGCAAGTGCTGAAAGTTAACTAGAGACGCCTGACGGCTATATTCCCGTCCACATGCGCCAAGACCACATCCGCAACTTCTGCATCGTAGCCCACATCGACCACGGCAAGTCGACGCTGGCGGACCGGCTGATCGAGCTTACGGGGACGCTCGATAAGCGCCTTATGCGCGAGCAGGTGCTGGACACGATGGACTTGGAGCGCGAGCGCGGCATCACCATCAAGCTGAACGCCGTGCGGATGAGCTACCACTCCCGGGACGGCCAGCTGTACGAGCTGAATCTGATCGACACCCCCGGGCATGTGGACTTCACCTATGAGGTCTCGCGCTCCCTGGCCGCGTGCGAGGGAGCGATCCTCGTGGTCGATGCGTCGCAGGGCATCCAGGCCCAGACGATCTCCAACCTGTTTCTCGCCCTGGACGCGGGGCTCGAGATCATCCCGGTGCTCAACAAGATCGATCTCCCCGGCGCCGAGCCCGACCGCCGGGCGAAGGAGATTCACGAGCTCATCGGCGCGAAGCCGGACGAGATCCTCCGCATCTCCGCGAAGGAGGGCACCCACGTCCCCGAGCTGCTCGAAGCGGTCGTGCGGCGCGTCCCGCCCCCTCGCGGCAAGCGCGACGCGCCGCTGCGGGCCCTGATCTTCGACTCCTACTACGACCGCTACCGCGGCGCGATCCCGAGCGTTCGGGTGGTGGATGGCGTGCTCACCCCGGGAATGAAGATCGCCTTCGGCGCCCACCCGGGCGACGTGTACGAGGTGGACGAAGTCGGCTACCTGCAGCTGGGCCACAAGCCAACCGAGCTGCTCGAGGCCGGCGAGGTGGGCTATTTCGTCGCTAACATCCGGGGCGTGCGGGAGACCCAGCCGGGGGACACGGTGTTCGACGCGGAGCACCAGGACGTGGCGCTGCTGCCGGGGTACCGCGAGGTCAAATCGATGGTGTTCGCCGGGCTCTACCCGACCAACGCCGAGCAGTTCGAAGAGCTGCGGGACGCGCTCGCCAAGCTGCAGCTCAACGATGCTTCGCTGCACTACGAGCCGGAGTCGTCGGTGGCCCTGGGCTTCGGGTTCCGCTGCGGGTTCCTCGGCCTGCTGCACATGGAGATCGTGCGCGAGCGGCTCGAACGGGAGTTCAACCTCGACCTGATCAGCACGGTCCCGAACGTGGAATACCACGTTCATCGCACTGACGGCACGGTGGAGGCGGTCGAAAACCCGAGCTTGATGCCGCACGGCTCCGAAGTGGACCACATCGAGGAGCCGTACGTCAAGGCGCGGATCCTGGCCCCTGCAGAGTACATCGGCGCGGTCATGAAGCTCGGCCAGGAGCGGCGCGGCGTGTACCGGGGGATGCACTACGTAGACCCGACCCGCGTCGAGTTCAGCTGGGAGTTCCCGCTGGGGGAGATCATCCTCGACTTCTACGACAAGCTGAAGACCATCTCCCGCGGCTACGCGTCGCTCGATTACGAGTTCCTCGAATACCGGCCGGCCGACCTCGTGAAGCTGGACATGCTCCTGAACGGCGAGGCGGTGGACGCGTTTTCGGTCATCATTCACCGCGACAAGGCGTACGAATGGGGGCGGAAGATCGCCGAGAAGCTTAAGGAGCTGATCCCGCGCCAGTTGTTCGAGGTCGTGATCCAGGCCGCGATCGGTACCAAGGTGATCGCGCGCGAATCGATTCGCCCGCTGCGCAAGAACGTGACCGCCAAATGCTACGGCGGCGACGTTACCCGGAAGCGCAAGCTCCTCGAGAAGCAGAAAGAAGGAAAACGGCGCATGAAGCAGGTGGGCACGGTCGAGATCCCGCAGGAAGCCTTCCTCGCGGTCCTGCAGGTTGACTAGCCTCGTCATCCAAACCGCCTTCCTGGGCGACGTCGTGCTCACGACGCCGCTGCTCGAGGCGCTCGCCCGCCGGCACGGGCCCGTGGACGTGGTCACGACGCCCGCCGCCGCGACCCTGGTCGAGACCCACCCCGCGGTGCGGCGCGTGATTCCGTACGACAAGCGCGGGAAGGACCGCGGCCTCGGGCGGCTCGTCGCCCTCGCTCGGACGCTCCGGGCGGAGCGCTACGCGGTGGCGTATCTTCCCCACCGTTCGCTCCGCACCGCGACCCTGGCCTGGCTCGCCCGGATTCCGAAGCGCGTGGGATTCCGCGACGGCTGGCCGATGCTGTACACCGAGGTGCGGCAGCGTGCCAGGACCGACCACGAGATCGATCGCCTACTCGCCCTGGCCGGCCCGGCCGGCCCCACCCGTACGGGCGGGGCGATGACGCCAGCAACGCCGCGGCTCGAGACCACGCGCGAGGATCGTAGGGCCGCCAACGAATTCCTGGGCGAGCACGGGATCGGCGAGCCGTTCGCGGCGCTGGCGCCGGGCTCGATCTGGGGCAGCAAGCGCTGGCCGTACTACGCTGAGCTCGCCGAGCGATTGGCCGCGCGCGTGGCGATCGTGGTGGTGGGCGGACCGGAGGATGTCGGGCTCGCGGACGAGGTGCTGAAGGCGGTGGAGGGCGGTGGAGGGCGGTGGAGGGCGGTGAACGCGTGCGGCCGGCTCACCCTGCGCCAGTCGGCGGAGGTCATCCGGCGCGCCGCCGTGCTGGTGACCAACGACAGCGCGCCGCTGCACTTCGCGCAGGCGGTCGGCACGCCGACGGTGGCGATCTTCGGCTCCACCGTCCCGGCGTTCGGGTTCGGGCCGCGCGGACCGCGTGACCGGGTGGTCCAGCGCGACGGCCTGTCGTGCCGTCCCTGCTCGGCGCACGGACCGCCGAGCTGCCCGCTGGGTCATCACTTGTGCATGAAGTCACTCTCGGTCGAGGACGTCCTGCTCGCCATCGAGGAGACCGGTGCGCCACATCGTCGGGATTGACATCGGCGGTACCAACATCGTCGTCGGCACGGTGGCCGAAGACGGCTCGGAACTGGTGGGGCTCGTTTCGGCGCCCACCATCTCGGAGCAGGGCGCGGAGGCCGTGATCGAACGGATCGTGAAGCTGGCACGCGCGTCCATGGAGCAGGCGCGCGGCAAGAAGATCGCGGGCGTGGGGATCGGCTCGCCGGGCCCGCTCAACACGAAGACCGGCATCGTGCTGCTGACGCCCAACCTGGGGTGGACGAACTTCCCGTTGCGCGACCGACTGGGACAGACGCTCGGCCTTCCCGCCACGCTCGACAACGACGCCAACTGCGCGATCTTCGGCGAGTGGTGGCGCGGTGCGGCCCGCGGCTCGAACCACGTGGTCGGGCTGACGATCGGCACGGGGATCGGGGGCGGCATCGTGCTCGGCGGAGCGATCTACCGCGGGGTGTCGGACGTCGCGGGCGAGATCGGCCACATGTCCATCGACTCCAACGGTCGGCGCTGCAAGTGCGGCAACGACGGCTGTCTCGAGGCCTACGCGTCCGGGCCGGCGATCGCGGCGCGGGCGGTCGAAGGAATCGAAACCGGCGCGGACACCTCCCTGCCGCGCTACGTCAATGGCGATCTGTCCAAGATCACCGCGCAGATCGTGTACGAAGCGGCGCACGACGGCGACGAGTACGCTCTGGAAGTCGTGCACGACACGGCGAAGTTCCTGGGAACGGGCGTGGCCAATATCGTGAACATTTTCAACCCCGAGGTGGTGGTGATCTGCGGTGGCGTGACGCTGGCCGGCGAGAAGCTGTTCGCGCCCCTGCGGGGCGAAGTGAAGCGCCGGGCTTTCAAACCCGCCGTCGACGCGTGCCGCATTGTGCCCGGGGAGCTCACTGGCACGGCGGGCGTGTACGGCGCCGCCGCGGTGTTCGTGCAGCGGACCTGGGGATCGGTGTGAAGCGACTCGGGGTCGTCGGCTCCATGGTCTGGGACACCATCTACGACCGCGACCCCGCGCAACCCGCCGTCGAGGAATGGGGTGGGATCTCCTACTCCCTGGCGGCGCTCGACGCCACGCTGCCGGACGATTGGGTGATCGTGCCCATCGTCAAGGTGGGGCGGGACCTCGCCGCCCCGGCAAACGCGTTCCTGCGCACGTTGCGGCACGTGGCACCGGGCAGCCGCTTCATCGAGGTGCCGGAAGCCAACAACCGCGTCACCCTGCGGTACTATTCGGCGGAGCGCCGCTGTGAGCAGATGGCGGGCGGCGTGCCACCCTGGACCTGGCCCGAGCTGGGGCCCAACGTGGCCGACCTGGATGCGCTGTACGTGAACTTCATCTCCGGCTACGAGATGACCCTGGCGACGGCGCAGTTTCTGCGCCGTGGGTTCGGGAAGCTCATCTACGCCGACCTCCACAGTCTCTTCCTCGGCAAGGAGTCGGACGGCACGCGCGTGCCGCAGCCGCTCGTCGACGCGGCGGCGTGGTTCGGCTGTTTCGACGTCGCGCAGCTCAACGAAGCGGAGATGCAGCAACTGGGAGACGATCCCCTCGCGGCCGCCGCGGCCGCGCTCGCGCAAGGGTGTCACACGCTGCTCGTCACGCTCGGCGCGCGGGGAGCGGCGTACTTCGTGGGATCGTCGGACGGTCGAATGGGGCCACACGGTGCGCCCATCCGCTCGGGGCGCGTCGCGCCCGAGCAGGGCGACCGCGCGCCGGCCGAAGGCGGAGATCCCACCGGCTGCGGCGACGTGTTCGGGGCGACCGTCCTGGCGTCGCTGCTCGCGGGCCGGCCGCTCGCGGAGGCGTTGCAGCGCGCGACGCGGATGGCCGCCCGCAACGTGACCTATCGGGGCGCGACCGGTCTGCGGGATCACCTGCTCGGCAAACTGACGAGCGCATGACGCGCCTCGTCGAAGTCCCCGCGCACTTCGACGACCGCTCGTTCGACCAGTTCGCGGGGGCCTTCGCCGAGGCGCGCCGGGACGACGAACGCTTGCTGTTCGACGCGCACGCCGCGGAGTGGGCGTCCCCCTACGGCTTGGTGGGGCTGCTCGCCGCGGGACAGGCGGCGCGGCGGCCCGGGTCGGGGGCACCCGCCGAGCGACCGCTGCTCACGGCGCCGACCAGCCCCGAGGTGCTGAGCTACTGGGCACGCGCCGGTTTTTTTCGCGAGGCGGCCGAGCTGTTCGAAATCCACGGCAAGGTGCCACGGGTGAAAGCGGCGGAGGAAAGCGAAGTGCTGCTGCCGGTGACCCCGGTGCGCGCGGCCGAGGACGTGCACGCGGTGGTGAGCAAGATTCAGCAGCGCGCGTCTGCCATCCTGGCGTCCGAGCTGAGCCTCGACCCGAAGGCGACGATGGGCTTCGCTATGGCGCTTTCGGAGGCATGTCAGAATATTGTAGAACACGCGGGCACGGGCGGGTGGGTGTCGGTGCAGGCGTACAACTGGCGTCGCAAGCTGGCCCGGCGGGTGGTGGTGATCGCGGTGGGGGACGCGGGTGTGGGGTTCCGGCACTCGCTCGAGCCGACACAGAACAAGCGTTTCGGCGACCGGTGGGGTGACGCAGCGGCGCTCGAGGCGGCGCTGGTGCAGGGTGTGAGCCGGTTTCGTGACCCCGGCCGCGGGCAGGGACTCGCCGGCATCCGGCGCTACCTGGTCCGCTGGACGGGCAAGATCGCGATCCGGAGCGGCACGGCCCGCATTGCGATCGTACCGCCGTGGGACGACGACGTCCCCTTGAAGGACGGCCTGCCGCCCTTCCCGGGCGCCCAGGTGCTCATCATCATCCCTGAACAGGGGTCCGCCGAGCGGTGATACAGTACATCGACATGCACGCGGTGCTCCAGGAGTCGATCTCGGGCGTCTACGCGGACCTCGTCACACGACCGACGGGCCGGGTGGTGCGCGAGCGGATCGAGCGGGCGATCGCGGGCGGCAGCGTCGGCGAGATCACGGTCGCCCGCATCGACTTCACCGGCGTCGGCTGCATCGACTATTCCTGCGCCGACGAGATCGTGGCCAAGCTGCTGCGCGACCGGTTCGCCGTCCTGGTCCTGTCGGGGATCACGGACGGTCACCGCGAGGCCATCGAGCCGGTGTTATCCGGCCACGGCCTGGCGGCGTTGATCGAGCGGGCCGACGGGACGCTCGAGAGCCTCGGCGCGGCCGCGGCCGCGGCCGCATTGCTCGACGAGCTCGTGGCCCGGCGCCTCGCCGCGCCGCTGCCCGGAGGCACGTACGCCCTGACGCTCGCGTGAAGCGCCGCCTCGGGTTCTCGACGCGTGCGATCCACGGCGACCCCGAGGCCCGCCCCGACTGGACGCCGGTCGTGGCGCCCCTGTACCAGAGCAGCACCTTTACCAATCCGATCGGCTCGACGGCCGAAGTCCTCTACACCCGCTACGGCAACAACCCCAACCAGACGGCGATCGCGAAGCGCCTCGCCGCGCTCGAAGGCGCGGAGGCGGCGATCTTCCTCTCGAGCGGGATGGGCGCCATCGCCCTGTCGCATCTGGCCGTGCTGCGGCCCGGCGACCATCTGCTGTCGAGTGAGTGGATCTACGGCGGCGTGCAGCGCCTGTTCGCGCAGGAATTCGGGCGGTTCGGCATCGACGTGTCGTTCGTCGGCCCGCTCGAGTCGCGGACCTGGAAGCGGGCCCTCAAGAAGAACACGCGTGCGATCTTCGTGGAGACGCCGACCAACCCGCTGCTGCGGGTGCTCGACCTTGAGCCGATCGCCACGCTGTGCAAGACCGAGGGGCTCGCGCTGCTCGTGGACTCGACCTTTGCCACGCCCATTAACTTCCGCCCGTTGGAGCACGGCGCGGACGTCGTGATCCACAGCGCCACGAAGTACTTGAACGGGCACACGGACGTGATCGCCGGCGCGGTCGCCGGCACCGAGTCGGTGATCGAAGAGGTGCGCAAGCTGATGCAGGTGTGGGGCCAGGCGATCGATCCGATGGCGGCGTGGCTGATCGAGCGCGGCATGAAGACCCTGGCGGTGCGGGTCGAGCGGCAGAACGCCACGGCCCTGGGCGTGGCGGAGTGGTGCAGCAAGCAGCCGCAGTTCGGCGCCGTCCATCACCCCGGGCTGCCGACGCATCCCGACCACGAGGACGCGAAGCGGCTGATGAGCGGATTCGGGGGAATGCTGGCGGTGGAGCTGAAGGGGGGCGCGCGCGCCGCGGAGCGGTTCCTGCGAGCCCTGTCGATCGCGGCGCACGCGCCGAGCCTCGGGGGCGTGGAGACGCTCGTGTCGGAGCCGCGCCTGACCTCGCATGCCATGCTGACCGCCGACGCCCGGGCCCGGGCTGGCATTCCGGACGGATTCCTGAGATTTTCCATCGGACTGGAGGACGCGGACGACATTATCGCAGACTTCGCCCAGGCCCTGGCCCAGCTGTAAGTGATCAAGTTCACGAATGTCTTCAAGGCCTTCCCGAAGGGGGGGCTCGCCCTGAAGGACGTTTCGTTCCACATCGCGAAGGGCGAGTTCGTGTTTCTCACCGGCCACTCGGGCGCCGGCAAATCCACCGTCCTGAAGCTGATCTACGCCGAGGAGCCCGCCACGAGCGGCGAGGTCCGCGTCTCCGGCTTCAACCTGGCCGAAGCGCGGCGCAAAGACATCCCGAGGCTGCGCCGGCGGCTCGGCATCGTGTTCCAGGATTTCCGGCTGCTCGAGGACCGCACGGCCGAGGAGAACGTGGCGTTCGCGCTCGAAGTGACCGGGGCGCGGCGCGCGTCGATCCCCGCTCGCGTCATGCGCGTGCTCACCCAGGTCGGTCTCGCCGCCAAGGCCCAGGCCTATCCCCGCGAGCTGTCGGGCGGCGAGCAGCAGCGGGTGGCGATCGCGCGCGCGCTCGTCAACGAGCCGACCGTGTTACTGGCGGACGAGCCGACGGGCAATCTCGACGAGCGGGCGACGCGCGGGGTGTTCCAACTGCTGCGCGACATCAACGCGAGCGGCACGGCCGTGGTGATGGCGACCCACGACCTCGACCTGGTCCGCCAGGCGCCGTACCGCGTCATCGAGCTCCAGGAAGGCGCGCTGATGTACGACTCCGCCGTGGACGAGCCGCGCGACGAGGCCGCCAGCCCGTGAACCTCGTGATCCGCGAGGCGTTGCTCGCGTTCCGACGCGCCCCCCTCCTGTCGGCGCTGTCGGTCACGACGATCGCGTTCTCGCTGTTCGTGGTCGGCCTGTTCGGGCTGGTGGCCGTGAACCTGCAGCAGGCGCTGCGGGACGTCGCGGAGCGGGTGGAGATCGTCGCCTACCTGCTCCCGGGCGCGCCGATCGAGACCATTACGTTGGCGCAGAAGGACATCGAGGCGTTCCCCGAAGTGCAGGCGGCGAGCTACGTGAGCGAGGACCAGGCGCTGCAACGCGCCCGCACCGAGCTCGTCGAGTTTCGCGACGTGCTCCAGGAGCTGGAGCGCAATCCACTGCCCGCCTCGATCGAGGTGAAGCTCAAGCCCCGGTTCCGTGACGTCGACCATGTGAACGACGTCGCCGAGCGGCTGCGCGGGTTCGGCTTCGTGGACGACGTGCGCTTCGGGCGCGATTGGGTGGAGAAGCTCGATCGGCTCCGCCAGATCGCGGCCGCCGTGGGGCTCGTCGTCGGCGCCGCGTTCGCGGCCGTGGCGATCATCATCATCGGCACGACGATCCGCATGGCGGTGCTGCAACGCAGCCGCGAGATCGCCATCATGCGCCTGGTGGGCGCGACCGACGGCTTCGTACGGCGCCCCTTCCTGCTGCAGGGCGCGCTCAAGGGGATGCTCGGCGGGCTGGCGGCGGTGGCGTTGTCATACGGCGCGTACGCGCTCATCAACCGGTGGTTGATTCACGCCGCCTTCTTCTCGCGAGACCAGGCCGTCGCGATCGTCGGGTTCGGGATGTTGATTGGCTTCTTCGGCTCCGCTGCCTCCGTTGGTCGGCACTTGCGAAAAGTGTGAGGCGTCGAACCGTGACGCGACGCCTGTGCGTGACGTCTTTGTGCTACGTCGTTTGTGCAACGTCTCTGGCCTCTCAGCGTCCCGCCCCCTTCGACCAGCAACTGAGAGATAACCAGAGGCGATTGGAAGACATCCGCCGCGAGCGGACACAGGTCGAGCAGGAGCTGGAGCGGCTCCGCACCCAGGTGCATTCGCTCTCCGACGAGCTCGCGAACATCGAGCGGCAGAAAGAGAGTACCAACCGCATCGTGAACGAGCTCGACCGCCAGATCAACGGCCTCTCCGATCAGATCGATCGCACGACGGTGGACCTGCTGCTCGCGCAGGACGCGCTCGAGGAGAAGCGCGCCGTGCTCGAGCGCCGCCTGGTGGACATCTACAAGCGCGGGCCGCTGTACGCCTACCAGGTGCTGCTCGCGGCGGAGACCTTCGGGGATCTGCTGTCGCGCTACAAGTACCTCTTCCTCGTCAGCCAGCAGGATCGCCTGCTCAAGAACGACATGTCCAAGCTGCGCAACCGCATCGCCCGCGAGCGGCAGACGCTGGTGGACGCGCGCGACGCCCTCGGCCGCCGCAAGACGGAGCGCACCGACGAGCTGCAGCGCTATCTCACGCTCGAGCACACGCGCGAAGCCTCGCTCCGCGAGACCCGGCGAAGCGCGCGCGAGGCGGCGGAGCGGCTGTCCCAGCTCGAGCGCGACGAGCGGGGGTTGAACGACCGGGTCGCGGCACTGGAGCGCGCGCGCCGCGAGGCCGAGGCGCGCGGCGTCGCCCGAGCCGCGGCGTCGATCACGACCGCTGACCTGGGCCAGCTGGACTGGCCCGTCGACGGCAAGGTCGTCTACCAGTTCGGCACCGCCGCCGGTCCGAACAACACGCGGATCCCGTGGCACGGCATCGGCATCGCCGCGCCACAGGGGACCCCCGTACGCGCCATCGCGAGCGGCACCGTAAGTCTCGCCGGGCGGCTCGGGACGTACCTCACCTCGGTGCTGCTCGACCACGGGGGCGGCTACTACAGCTTCTACGGGTATCTCAACGACGCCGCGGTGTCGAAAGGCGAGCGCGTCCTCAAGGGGCAGGTCATCGGCCACGTGGGCGGCGAGGCGAGCGACCGCGGCCCGCACCTCCACTTCGAGATCCGCGGCCAGGGCGGGATCGCGCTCGATCCCGTGAACTGGCTGAAAAGCCACCGACAATAGGCATGAGCGTCAGTCTCCCAGCGCGCCTAGGCGGAGCCGCCGCCCCGCGCCTTCCTTTCTATCTCCTTGAGCTCTCGCAGTTGGAGCGCGATCACGTAGAGCACGCCGACCCCCGAGAGTTCCAACAGCCGTGAGGGGGCATAATTGCCGCCCAGCAGTGTGAACCCGAACACGTTCAGGAGTCGCTCCCAGCCGGCGAGCGCCGCAACGGCGAAGCATCCAACGAAGAGAATCCGGCTGACTATGCCGGTCAGCTTGGTGATCATGGTCCCTCCTACCGGCGAGTGATCAGGAACGCGGTGCTCGACAATCGCCGCGCGCGGCGATCGAAACCGACTGAGCGAATGTTCCCCTGGGCATCTTGGAACCAGAGCTGCTGGCCGAGCGCATACGTCGGGTCCGGGCTCACCGTGACGAGGTTCCCCCACACCGCGGGCACGGAAATCGAGTCTGGCATGGTCTCCGCCGGCAGCGGCCCTCGGCGCCCGGCCGTCTCTCGCTCGGGCAGCCGTGTGCAGCTCACCGCGGCCAATAGGAGTGCGAGGACCGCCAGCGTTCCCGTCCGGTCAGCCAGCATAACGCCTCCCTTCTCGCGCACTGTGTAGTGAGCGATGGCGATCCAGGGCCAACGCTCTGCTCAGTCGACCAGTCCAGCATGGGGGGGCAAGCGCCACCGCGCAAGAACCGTGCTTCGCAATCACGACTCGGGCATTTCCCCCGACACCCCGATCCGATCCGGCTCGCTTTTCTTCCCCCGGTCGAGCGCGGCTTCGACCTGGGTGAAGAGATCTTCCGGCCGGAGCACCTGGGAATGCGGGTACGCGACGACGCCCGCGGACAGACCCGGTATCTGTCCGGGACCGAGATCGGGAAAGGTGTGGCGGGCGATCACCTGCCGCAGCCGCTCGACGAACTGCCGGCCCCCCAGCGCGTCCGTCTCCGGCAGAATCAGCGCGAACTCATCACCGCCGTAGCGGGCCACGAAGTCCGGCGCGCGGATTTCGCGCTGCATCATCGCGCCGACCTCGGCGAGCACGCGGTCCCCAGCCGGCTGGCCCAGCCGCTCGTTGATGTCCCGCAGCCGGTCGATATCGATGACCACGACCGCGAAGCGCAGGGCGTAGCGGCGCGCCCGCTCGAACTCGTCCCGCAGCCGGCGATCGAGCGCGTCGAGGCTGGCGCACCCGGTCAGGACGTCGGTCACCCCGGCGCTGATCTGCCGCCGGTAGATCGCGGCGCGCCGCTCCTCGTTCTCCAGCACCCGCGCGGCTGCCTGCGCGATGGTGTTGGCGAACGCCACGTCCTGGGGGCGGAGGCGCGGGTCGCCCGTCACGGTACGGAGGAAGAAGACGCCGGCGGCACGGCCCTGCACGAACACGGGAAGCGCCACCGCCGACTGCACGTTCACCTCGATCGCCTGCTGCACCCAGTGCCGGCGGATCGTATCGAACAGCGGGTGCTCGCGTACGTCGTGGATGATCACAGGGCGCTCGGTGCGAATGGCCTCCTGGATCTCGGGGTAGCGCTCTAGCTCCACCCGCAGGTCGCGGATCGCGGGATTCTCGTAGACGGCGACCACCCGCCCCTTGTCCTCGCCCGGGGCGGTGAGCACGAAGGAGCAGTGCGTCAACCCGAACGCCTGGCCCACACGCCGCACGAGCGTCTGGAAGATTTCGTCGGCGCGCAGCGCGGCCGAGACCTCCTGGAAAATGTCGAACAGCAGGTCGCGGGTGCGCAGCGCGTCCCGGGCCTCTTGCAGCTCCCGCCGGGCGCGCAGGTCGGCGTCGATCCGGGCGCGCAGCTCGCCGAAATGCACGGGGCTCGCCATCGCGTCCTGGGCACCGGCCTGGAGGGCATCGGCCACCGCCTCGGCCCCGCCGTCCGCCACGAGGACGATCACGGGGGCCGCCGAGAAGCGGGGCGCGGTCGCCAAGGCGCGCACCGCCTCGGCGAGACGGGCGTCCCGGGCACCGACGGCAAAGATCAGCAGGTCCGGCGCGGTTTGGTCGGACCGGTCGGTGACCGGCGGGGGATACGGCGCCTCCGTGACCTGGAATCCGGCGCGCACCAGGAAGCGCTCGAGGCCGTCCGGGCGGGCGGCCGGATCGCCGACGAGGAGGAGGCGAGACTGGATTTGCTCGGGCAACGGCGCTCGCGCACGTTTGGAGGCGTGTCAAGCTATCGTTCACGGTATGGGACGGCAACCGCGGCGCGCGGCGTGTGAGCGTCCCGGCACCTGAGACGCGGCGCCAGCGGCGGCGCATGGTGGCGGGCCAACTCGCGGCGCGCGGCATCACCGACCGGCGACTGCTCGCGACGCTGGCACGCCTGCCGCGCGAGTGGTTCCTGCCGCCGCACCTCGCGCACGACGCCTACGAGGACGCTCCGCTTCCGATCGGGAGCGGCCAGACGATCTCCCAACCCTACATCGTGGCATTGATGACGCAGTGCCTCGCGGTCCGGCGCGGCGACCGGATACTCGAGATCGGCACCGGGTCGGGATACCAGACGGCGATCCTGTCGCACCTGGGCGCCCGCGTGTGGACGATCGAGCGGCTCCCCGATCTGCTCGTCGAAGCGGAGGAGCGGTTCCGTCGGCTGCGGCTCGCGCACCTCGAGACCCGGCTGGGCGACGGCGCGCGCGGCTGGCCGGAGCGCGCCCCGTTCCATGGCATCCTGGTCACGGCCGCGGCGCCGGACGTGCCGCCACCGCTCGTGGCGCAGCTCGTGCTGGGCGGGCGGCTGGTGATTCCGGTCGGTGACCTGAGCGCTCAAGAGCTGGTCATCCTCACGCGCACGCGCGCCGGACTCGACGAGCGGCGCGCGGGCGGCGTGCGGTTCGTGCCGCTCATCTCGCGACTCGCGTTCGGGGAAGGAGACCGGAACTGAAGCCGATTCGCGACGACCTGCTGGGCGCGCACGTATCGACGCTGGGCGGGGTCGGGACGGCGCCCGCCCGGGCGCTGGCGATCGGCGCCACGGCCATCCAGGTCTTCACCAAGACGCCGAACCAGTGGCGCGAGCCCGTGCTGGCCGAGGCGGACGTCGCGCAATTCCGCGCCGAGCTTGCGACCGCCGGCATCCGGGTCGCCGTGTCGCACGACAGTTACCTGATCAATCTGGCAACACCGGACGAGCGGCTCCGGACGCGCAGCGCCCGCGCGTTCGCCGGCGAGCTGACGCGCTGCCACGCGCTCGGGATCCCGTGGGTCGTCTCGCACCCCGGCAACTACATCGACGACCGCGACGCCGGCCTCGAGCGTAACGCGCGTGGCTACGCGGCGTGTCTCGCGGCGGCGCCGGACGACGTCGGGGTGCTGATCGAGGGCACGGCGGGCGCCGGCACGGCCCTGGGGTCGACGTTCGAGGAGCTCAAGGCGCTGCGCGACGCGATGCCGGCCGCCGTCCGGGCGCGGGTCGGGTTCTGCCTCGACACGGCCCATCTCCATGCTGCGGGGTATGACGTGGCCGGCGCGATCGACACGGTATGGGACCAATTCGACCGCACCGTCGGTCTCCCGCTGCTCAAGTGCTTGCACCTGAACGACTCCAAGGGCGCGCGGGGCTCGCGCCTGGACCGGCACCAGTGGATCGGCGAGGGGGAGATCGGACCCGAGCCGTTCCGGCGGATCATGCGCGATGCGCGCTTCGCGGCAATGATTAAGATTATCGAGACGCCGAAGGGCGATGATCCGGTCCGGAACGACCGGCGGATGCTGCGCCGACTGCGCGCCTACGCGCGCGCCAACAGGCGTGGCGCGCCAACCGTAGGAGAAGCGTGAACAAACCCACGCTGCAACGGGCACGTTGGACGAGTCCGCTCGCCGCGCTGCTCCTGGTGATTCAGGGGATCGCGGGGGGCGTCGTGCCCCTGGCGCACGCCGCGGAGCGGTTCTCCGCCCCGGCCCACATCGAAGCGCAGCACGGCTCTGACTGCCTGGTGCTGCATGACGAGCTGCGCTGCGCGCTGTGCCAATACGCCGCGACCCGGGTCACCACTCAGCGGCCGGACGCACGGCTCGTCACGACGCCCCACGCCGAGTCACCGTACGACCGGTACCCCGTCGCGCCGACGCCCGCTGCGCGCCATCTCACAGCCCCACCCCGCGCTCCACCCTTCCTCTCGTAGCGACCCGGCGTCGCGCGACGCCGGCTCACGACACGTGCGTCCGCTGCCAGTGCCGCCGGGCGCCAAGTTCGGCAGATCGAACGGGAGAATCGAGGGAGATGACCATCCATCGCTACGCATGCAGCGTCGCGCTCGCGTGTCTCGTCGCGGGGAGCGCGGGGCGCGCCGGCGCGCAGCAGCCGGTGCAGCGGCAGGTCGATTCGCTCGCGGCAGAGCTGCGAGCCCTGCGGGCGCGGGTCGATAGCCTGCGCGCCGCGCTGGCGCGCCAGCCCGGCGCCGCGCCGGCGCGCGCCCCGAAGGATACCGGCGCCGGCGACGAGCTGGCGACGTTGCGCGCCGCCGCGGCGGCCGCCGCGGGGGCGGACACCTTGCGCGGAAGGCCGGACACCAGCGGTCAGACCAAGTTCATCGGGCGCGAGCGGAACCAGGCGCAGCTGAACCCGGAGATCAGCGTCACGGGCGACGTCCGCGCCTCAGCGCAGCATCCGGGAATCCAGCGAGACAACTTCGATCCGCGGGAGTTCGAGGTCGGGTTTCAGTCCGCGCTCGATCCGTACTCGAGCACCAAGATCTTCGTGAGCCTGGAGAACGGAGCGGTGAGCGTGGAGGAGGGGTACGCTTACTGGACCGGACTCCCCGGGCATATCCGGTTCGACATCGGCAAATTTCGCCAGCAGTTCGGCGAGCTGAACCGCTGGCACCTGCACGCGCTGCCGGAGACCGAATACCCCGCCGCGCTGCGCGCCTATCTCGGAGACGACGGCCTGGCCGGCACTGGGATTTCCCTGTACCGGGCGTTTGGCGGACTCGGCACCCACGAGCTGACGGCGCAAGTCACGCGCAGCGCGACCGACGCGTTGTTCGGCGGCGGCGGACGGCCGACGTACCTCCTACACCTGCTCAATTTCTGGCAGCTGACGCGCTCCGCCTACATGCAGATCGGTGTCACCGGTCTGTACGGCACCAACCCCGACTCGAGTTTGCGCACCAGGGTCGGCGGCCTCGACTTCCGGATGACGTGGCGTCCACCGGCCCGAGCGTTGTACCGCGAATGGACGCTGCGGGCGGAGCTCTACGCATTGCGGAAAGAGTATGGCGGCGCTGGGGCCACGCACCTCGGCTGGTACGCCGGGACAACGTACAAGCTGGGCCAGCGCTGGATCGCCGGCGCACGCTACGACTACGTCGAAGACCCACTCTCGACCTTGATCACGCGGCAGATCACCCCGTCGCTCACGCTATGGGAGAGTGAGTGGGTCGAACTGCGTGCGCAGTACACCTGGGCGAAGTCGGCGGGCCGTGCGGCTACCGGGCAACTCGCCCTCCAAGCCGTCTGGGCCATCGGACCACACAAACACGAGACCTACTGACATGCTCCCTTATTTGGCGCTGTTCCTCGCCTTCCACGGCGGGCCGCCCGCCGTGGCACGCCCGGTGAAGGTGGTCACCTCGCTCACGACCTACGCGGCGATCGCGCGCGAGATCGTGGGAGACCGCGGTACCGTGACGTCGATCGCCAACGGCGATGAGAACCCGCACTACGTCCAGCCAAAGCCGAGCTTTGTGCCGACGTTGTCGCAGGCGGATCTGTTCGTGACGACGGGCCTCGACCTGGAGCTGTGGGTCCCGGCGCTGCTGGACAAGGCAAACAACCCCAAGGTTACCGAGGGCGGTCCCGGCTACGTAGCCGCTTATGCGGGGATCGATCTGCTCGACGTCCCCACGAGCTTCTCGCGCGCGCAAGGCGACATCCACGTGTTCGGTAATCCGCACATCTGGACCGATCCGATGAACGCGGTCCAGATCGCGCGCAATATTCTCACCGGTCTCAAGCGGGTGTCCTCAGAGAACGCCGACTATTTCTCCGGGCGCGAGAAGGACTTCGAGGATCGGATCTCCCGCGCGCTCTTCGGGGATGAGCTCGTGAAACTGCTCGGCGCGCAGACCCTCGCCGACTTGAACCGGCAGGGCAAGCTGCTCGACTTTCTCAGGTCCAAGCAGTACCAGGGGACTCCGCTGATCGACCGGTTGGGCGGGTGGCTCAAGGATGCGATGCCGTTTCGTGGAAAACAGGTCGCTTGCTATCACAAGGAGTGGGATTACTTCTCTCGGGAGTATGGGCTGCCCTGCATCGACTACATCGAGCCCAAGCCCGGGATCCCGCCGACGCCGGGACACGTCCTCGAGGTCATCAACGAAATGCGCGAGCATCACATCCAGGTGCTGCTGTCAACGAATTACTACGATCACAATCAGGTACTCGAGGTGGCGCAAAGGACCGGGGCGAAAGCGGTGATCGTGCCGTCCAACACGAACGGCGCCCCGGGGATCAACACCTATTTCGATCTCATGAACCTCTGGCTTACCGAGCTGGCTCGCGCCTTCGGCAGCGGCGGGCCCGCAGCCAACTGAGTCGGGCGGAGGACGCGTGACCGGTTTTCAACTGATGATCCCGCCCTTCGTAGCGTGCATGGTGCTCGTCGCCATGCTGTCCTACCTCGGGCTGCACGTCATCGCGCGCGAGGTCATCTTCGTCGACCTCTCCCTCGCCCAGATGGCGGCGCTGGGCGGACTGTCGGCCCTGCTGATTCACGTCGAGGCCGACTCGAACTGGGCGTACGCCTTCGCTCTGCTCGCGACCGCCGTGGGCGCGCTGCTGTTCGCCTTGACGCGCACCTCGCACCGAGAAGAGCAGCGCGTGCCGCAGGAGGCGTTCATCGGGATCGTGTACGTGGTCGCTTCGGCGGCAGCCGTCCTGGTCGCGAACAAGGTGCCGGGAGGCGGCGAGGCGATCGAGAAGACGCTAACGGGAAGCATTCTCTGGGTCAACTTCAAGCCTACCATTGTCAAGCTGGCTGCGGTCTACGCCGCGCTCGGCGTGTTCCACTACGCCCTGCGGCACCGCTTCCTGACGATCTCGTTCCACCCCGAAGAGGCCGAGCGGCTGGGATGGAAGATCCGTTGGTGGGACTTTCTGTTCTACCTGTCGTTCGGCGTCGTTATCACGCTGGCCGTACCCGTGGCGGGCGTGTTGATGGTGTTCAGCTTCCTCGTCGTGCCGGCGGTCATCGCGTTCCTCTTCACGCGTGACATGCGGCGGCTCGCCTACATCTCCTGGGGTTCCGGCGCCCTCGCCTCGCTGCTCGGTCTGTGGGTGTCGTACAAAGCGGACCTTCCCACGGGGCCGCTGATCGTCTGCATGTACGGGGTGCTGCTCGCGCTAGCGTGGGTCGTGCGGGGGGTCAAGGCGGCGTGAGCAGGATGCACTCGGTCCGGCTGCTCACGGCCCTACTCCAGCTCTCGCTGCCGGGGGCCGCCGCCTGGGCCGATGCACGCCTCGACAGCGCCGGCGCCCACGCGACCGCGCACGTCGAATCCCACACGACGAGCGCCTGCGCCCGGATTCACCCGCCGGACTGCGCGCTCTGCCACTTCCTCAGCGCGCCATTCGCCGGCCGCCGCGCCGCCGCGCTGCGCCTCGCCACGAGCGGCGCGCGCACCCCGCGACCGGTCGAGCCGGCCCCGGTCCGCAACGCTCTCGCCCGTTTCTTCCCGCCACCCAGGGCTCCACCCGTTCTCTCCTGATGGCACGACGCGCCACGCGCGTCGGCCGATCCATAGAGCCGCCCCCACCTCGCCGGCGTGCAACACCGGAGACGGGGGGCCACGCGAACTCATTGCGATCAGGAGAAAACGATGATTGCGAACACCGCCAAACATTTGGCTCGCGCCGTGACGCTGGTAGCCTGCCTCGCCACCGCCGGTGGTTTCACCCGTTCCGTCGCAGCCTCCCCGCGGATCGCGCCGACCCCCGAGGGAGACATCAGCGGCACGGTCGCCGACAGCGTGTCGGGAACGCCCTTGTCGGGCGGCGAGGTGCGCATTCTGCAAGGCGGCGGCACCATCGCCATCGCCACCACCGATGCGTTCGGCCGCTACGTCGTCCACAACCTCGCGGCCGGCGCGTACGCCGTCGAGGTGCGATACCTGGGCTACCGCTCGGTAACGCAGGACGTCACGGTCGCCGCCGGACGACCGACCACCGTCAACTTCCGGATGGTCCCTCTCCCGATCAACTTGTCCGCGGTCGAGGTGAAGGCAGCTGTGCCCCTTGCCGTCGACACGAGGACCGGCAACCAGATCTTCAAGCAAGACGACTACCACGGTGCCCCCACCAACACGACGTCCCAGATCCTGCAGCAGTCGATCGTAGGCGCCGCCCGCGCGCCCACGGGTGAAGTCCACATTCGGGGGCAGCACGCCGAGTATACCTACTACGTGGACGGCGTCCCCGTCCCCGCTGGCATCTCCGGGAGCTTGAACGAGCTGTTCGACCCCGAGGTCGTGAACCAGATCGACTTCCAAACGGGAGGGTGGGACGCCGAGTACGGCAACAAGAACGCCGCGATCGTCAACGTCAACACCCGCATCCCCACCGGCGGCTTCCACCTCGACGCCTCGGGCTACGGCGGGTCGTTCACCGCCAACGGCCAGACCGTGAACTTGAGCACCAACGCGGGGAAGTTCGGCTTCTTCGCATCCGGAGCGCGTCAGGTCACCGACATGCGGCGCGAGCCCGTGGTGTTCGACACGGCGGGAAACCGCGTGGAGAACTTTCATAACCACGGCGAGGACCTGTTCGGATTCGGCAAGATCCAGTACGTCCCGTCCGATCGCGACGTAGTCAACCTCGACGTCAACCGCTCGCGCACCCGCTTCGCTGTGCCGTTCGACTCGGTGGAGGGCGTCATCGACGACAACCAGCAGGACGTGAACGGGTTCGTGAACCTCGGCTGGCGCCATCGGTTCGACCCCGGCATAGCGGCCGAGGCGGGGCGGACGTCCGAACTGTTCGCCGGCGCGTTCTTCCGCGACGGAAGCCTCAACTATACGCCTGGTCTCTCCGACGATCCTACGTTCGTGTTCTTTCCGGACACGACGCACTACATCCTGAGCGAGGACCGCAATTTCCACACGGAGGGACTCAAGCTCGACTACACACTCCAGCCGCATCACGGGCTCGAGTTCAAGGGCGGGGTGCTCGCGTCGTACACCGGCGGGCACGAGAACTTCGCGTCGGTCAGCAAAACGGGCAGCCCCGGGCCCACGTCGGACTCCGACTTGAAAGGGAGCGACGTGGGGGTGTACGCCCAGACGGCGATCGCGCCCTCCGACAAATGGGAGCTCCGCACCGGTGTGCGGTTCGACAACCACAACGCCCCGTTCGCGGGAAACCAGCACCAGGTGAGCCCGCGGGTGAAGCTCAGCTTCTTCCCCGATCCCGGGAACACGTTTTGGGTCTACTACGGCCGGCTGTTCCTCCCCACGAACGTCGAGGACCTGCGCGCCATCACGAGCGATGCGCAGGGCGGCGTCGCCGCGTCTCCTACGCTGCCCGAGCGGGACGATTTTTACGAGGTCGGGTACGTGCATCGCTTCCCCGTCGGGATCGTCACGAAGCTGTCGGCCTACCACAAGCGCAGCAGCCCGGGCATCGACGACAACACCGTGCCGGGCTCCGCGATCGTGACATCCGTCAACATCGAACAGGTGCGCATCACGGGAATCGAGGGGGTCGTCGAGATCCGGCCGCGCGGCCCCGTGTCGGGGTACGTGAACCTCGGCCTCAACCACGCGTGGGGCGACGGAGCGATCACCGGGGGCTTCTTCCCCGATCAGCCGCCGTCCGGGAAGTTCGACCTGGACCACGACCAGCGTCTGTCGGGCGTTGCCAGCGTGGTGTACTCGAGCCGCGGCCTCTACGTTTCGGCGACTGGCATCTACGGCAGCGGTCTGACCAACGGGAACGATCCCGACTCGACCTACGGCACCGGGTTGTTCGACTTCAATAAATCGATCAAGGTCGATCCCAGCTTCATCCTGAACGCGAGTGCGGGGTATACCCTGGTGGCGGGTGGCGTCGTGCTGCGGCCGCAGTTGTACGTCGACAATGTCTTCGACAAGAAGTATCTGCTCAAAGGGGCGTTCTTCAGCGGCGCGTCGGTGGGGCGGCCGCGCACGGTGCAGCTGCGGATGAACGTGGGGCTGTAGAGCTGGCGACTCGTCTTACACATGCTGGAGGAGGCTCGGACGACCCGTCGGACGCTGATACAACTGGCAGCGGTCCTCATCGCCCCGGTCGTCGCGTGCAGCGGCGACCGGCCGGCGGGTCCCGATCCGCTCGCGTCGTGCGGCGACCGCGCGACGCAGATCACGCTCGCCGTCGGGCAGTACGTGTCGGTCGATCCCGCATCCGATTCCGGGTGCGTGACGTTCCCTGCGAACGCCGCCGCCGATTCCGCCGAATACCTCGTGGTGCCGCAGTCCGTGGCCGGGGCCTCGGGGCGAACGGCGACGTTTCAGCTGCGCGGTGGCGCGGTCGGCGCGACGGCGCCGCTCGTGGCGTCGGTGCAGGCGCCGCCGGCCTGGGGAGCCTCCGTGGCAACGACGTTCGACGCGTTTCGGCGCTCGCTGGCGCGGCGGCGCAGCTACACCATGCCGGCGGCGCGACGGCCATCACTCGCAGCGACCGGAGTCACAGGCGCCGTGGCCACCGGCCCGCCCGCGCTCGGGGCGCTTGGGAGCTTCACGGTTTGCGACACGCTGAACTGCTCGTCGTTCAAGAACGTAGGGGCGCGGGTCAAGGCAGTGGGTGCACATGTCGCTATCTATGTGGACACGTTGGCGCCGACGCCCGGCCTCGACTCGGCCGACCTCGACACGCTCAAACAGGTGTTCGATTCGCGCCTCTATCCACTCGACACCACCGCGTTCGGCGGTGTCTCCGACATCGACGCCAACACGGTGGTGATCGTCCTCATGACGGGCGTCGTCAACAAGCTCGTGCCGCGCAGCAGCCAGTGCGCGAGCGCGAGCTTCGTCGCGGGGTTCTTCTTTCCGGGAGATCTCGATCCGGCGTTCGCGTCCCGGTTCAATCAGGGCGAGATCTTCTATTCGATCGTCGCGGATTCCACGGGGACGTTGAGCTGCCCCCATACGGCCACCGAGGTCAAACGGCAAACACCGAGCACGTTCACGCACGAGTTCCAGCACATGATCAACTTCGTGCAGCACGTGCTGGTGCGGCGCGGCCAGTCCGAGGAAGGCTGGCTCGACGAGGGTCTGTCGAAGTACGCCGAGGAGCTGGCAGGGCGGAGTTACCTCCCCGGAGACCCCGCCACCTTCACGCGCTATGCCATCGACCCCGTGTACGACGCCTACCAGTACTTGAGCGCGACCGGCAGCTACCCGCTCGAGATTCCGGAGGACACCGGCAAGATCGGCGAGATCGGGGCGTCCTGGCTGTTCACCCGCTATCTCGTCGATCAGTTCGGGGATTCCCTACCCCACCGGCTGGTGAACAGCGCCCTTAGCGGATCGGCCAACGTCGCGGCCCAGACGGGACAGCCGTTCGCAACGAGCCTGACGAACTGGGCCCTGGCCAACTGGGTCTCCGACCTCCCCGGTTTCACCGCCCCGCCGCAGCTGCGGTACACCTCGTGGCACTTCCGGACGACCTACCAATCGCTCCATAGCCAGGATCCGGGTGATTTCCTTCTTCCCTTCCCGCTCGTGCCGAAGGCGAGCAGCGGAGATGCGATCACCCTGAGCGGCGTCCTGCAGTCCGGCTCGGGCCTGTACCAGCGCGCGCTACAGCGCGGTGGCGCGGCCGGATTCGGGTTGTTATTCGCCGGAGCGGGGGGCGCCCCGCTGCCGCCAGCCGTCGCGGCGCGACTCAACATCATCCGGATCCGCTGATCGTGGTGGTCGGGTACTGGCGCCTAGCGGGCATCACGAGCGGCCTCGCCTGCGCCGCGGGCGCTCTGCAGGCCCAGCTGCTGGTGCGGGCGGCCCTGGGTGCGCGCCACACGTCCACGCTGGTGCATGACTCGATCATCACGCCGTTCGTCCTGCGCCCAGCGCTGGCCCCCGCGCTAGCCGTCACGGCCGCGACGCCGCTCGACGAGCGCTGGACTGCACAGGTCACGCTCGACTTCTCGACCAGCACGCTCGAGCGTCACGACGCGGATGGGACGACGACGGGCCTGGGCCGGGTGAGCACGTTGGCCTTCACGGTCGGCCTGCGCCGCCCACTCGGCGCCGGGTTCGCCGCCGGCGCTGGCGTGGGCGGGCTCAAGTACCTTCCCGCCGGCGAAACGGGAATCTTCCGGAGCGGAGCGGGCGGGGTGCTCGGGCTGGCCGGTGCCGTCGTCTCGTACGCCCCGCCCCGCGTTGGCGGCCGCTGGCAGCTCGGAATCGAGGCGCGCTACGATGTGCACCGGTTCATCACCCCTGCACTGCGCAGCGAGGGGTTCACCTCTGCCCGAACGGTACATCGGATCGCGCTGGCCCTGCGCGCCGGAAGAGGGGGGGCCGCGGGGGCCGCGGGGGCCGCGGGGGCCGCGCCCTGAGGCACGCGCTCGCCGCAGCCGGCCTGCTGGTGCTCGCGTGCAGCGAGCCCACTCCGCCATCGCGCGCCGGGACGTATGGCTTCGAGGCCGGCGGCGACGTGTTCCACTGGCCGGCCGAGCGGCTGCCGGTGCGGTTTTACGCCCAGCCGACCGGGAATCTGCGCTTTCTCGTACAGCACGCGGTCGACAGCTGGGCCGGTGTGTTCCTGTACGGGGAGTTCAGGGGAACGTTGGTCGCCGATTCGACCGGAGCCGATGTGATCGTCCAGGCGGACAGCGTTCCCGACGTCCCACCGGATCCCGGTGCGCCGGTCTACGCATGCAACGAGGTGACCGCGGTGCCGCCAATCGACACCAACAACCGCTTCACCGAGCCTTTCCACATCCGTGTGGCCGTGCTGCCGGGGTTCACCCCGGCCCAGGTGGCCGCATGTCTCCGGCGTACCACGATCCACGAAGCGGGACACGCCTTGGGCCTGTTCCAGCACAGTCCCGACCCGGTAGACATCATGTGGGGACCGAGCGGCGCCGCTCCGATCACCGCGGACGGGCCGAGCGACCAGGACCGCCGCACCGTGGAGCTGCTGTATCACACACCGCCGACGGTACTTCCGCCGCCTTGACAGGGGTCCGACGGCCCGGTAGCATAACTCCTTCACAAAAAAGGACTTGTGTCCTCGATGTCGATCCGGCGCCAGGAGGCCCTGGATTACCATTCCCAGGGTCGGCCCGGGAAGATCCAGGTCTCGCCCACCAAGCCCTTCAAGAACCAGCGCGACCTGTCCCTCGCCTACACCCCGGGGGTGGCGGAGCCCTGCCGGGAGATCGCTGAGCGCCCCGACGAGGCCTACACCTACACTGCCAAGGGGAACCTCGTTGCCGTCGTGACCAACGGCACCGCGGTGCTGGGCCTCGGCAACATCGGCCCGCTCGCGGGCAAGCCCGTCATGGAAGGCAAGGGGATCCTGTTCAAGGCGTTCGCCGACATCGATGTGTTCGACCTGGAGGTCGGGTCCGAGGACCCCGAGGACGTGATCCGATTCTGCCAGCTGCTCGAGCCGACCGTGGGCGGCATCAACCTCGAGGACATCCGCTCCCCCGACTGTTTCTACATCGAGGAGACGCTGCGCGAGACGCTGTCGATCCCGGTGTTCCACGACGACCAGCACGGCACGGCGATCATCTCGGGCGCGGCGCTGCTGAACGCGCTGGAGCTGGTGGACAAGGACGCCGGCGCGGTCAAGGTGGTGTTCGCGGGGGCGGGGGCGGCGGCAATCGCGACGGCGGAGCACTACGTGCGGCTGGGCGTGCAGCGGGAGCGCATCGTGATGTGCGACCACAAGGGCGTGATCTCGAGCGACCGCACCGACCTCGATCGCTACAAGAGCCGGTTCGCCCGCAAGACCCAGGCCCGCACCCTCGCCGAGGCGCTGCGGGACGCCGACGTATTCGTCGGCCTGTCGGTCGCGGGGATCGTTTCAGGGGACATGCTGAAGGGGATGGCGCCGCGCCCAATCGTGTTCGCGCTGGCGAACCCTACTCCGGAGATCATGCCGGAGGAGGCGCGGCAGGCGCGTCCCGACGCTATCATCGCGACCGGCCGCTCCGACTTCCCGAACCAGGTGAACAACGTGCTCGGCTTCCCCTTCATCTTCCGCGGTGCGCTGGACGTGCGCGCCAAGAAGATCAACGGGGAGATGGAGATGGCGGCGACCCGCGCGCTGGCAGCGCTCGCCAAAGAAGAGGTGCCCGACTCCGTGATGCGGGCCTACGGGCTCGAGCGGCTGCGCTTCGGCCCCGACTACGTAATCCCCAAGCCGTTCGATCCGCGGGTGCTGCTGTGGGTGGCGCCGGCGGTGGCGTGGGCGGCACTCGGGTCCGGGGTGGCGGGGCGCGTCATCGACGTGGACGAATACCGGGCGCAGCTCGACGCCCGCCTGGGGCGGGCGCGCGAGGTGATGCGGGGGCTCTCCACCCGGGTACAGCAACAGGAGACGCAGCGGATCGTCTTCCCCGAGGGCGAGGATCCCCGCATCCTCAAGGCGGCGCGCATCCTCGCCGACGAAGGGATCGCCGCGCCGATCCTGCTGGGCGACCCCGACGTGATGCGCCGCCAGGCCGACGACGCCGGCGTGACGCTCGAGGACATCGCGCTCGCCAACCCGCGGACCAGCGCCCACCTGGACGGCTTCGCGCGGGAGCTGTGGGAGCGGCGCCGGCGCAAGGGGATCACGCTGCGCGAGGCGCGCGCCCGCGTGCTCGACCCACTGTACCACGCGCTGTTGATGCTGCAGGCCGGGCAGGCAGACGCGGTGGTGGCGGGCGTGGAGATGTACTACTCGGACGCGATCCGCCCGGCCCTCGAGGTGATCGGGGCCCAGCAGGGGCGCCGGCACGTGAGCGGGATCTACATGCTCGTCTTTCCGCAGCAGACCCTGTTCTTCGCTGACTGCACCGTGAACATCGATCCCACTGCCGACACGCTGGCCGAGATCGCCTCCGCCACGGCCGAGTTCGTGGGACGACTCGGGATCGAGCCCCGTGTGGCGTTGCTGTCGTTTTCGAATTTCGGCTCCGTGCGCCATCCGGCGGCCGAGAAGGTGCAGCAGGCGGTGAGCCTGCTGCACGAGCGCGAGCCGGGCCTGCAGGCGGACGGTGAGATGCAGGCGGACACGGCGGTGGTGGAACGAATCTTGAACAAGACATACCCATTCTCACGACTGCGCGGCACGGCGAACGTGTTGATCTTTCCGAACCTGGACGCCGCCAACATCGCCTACAAGCTGCTCGACCGCGTGGGAGGCGCGCAGGCGATCGGGCCGATTCTCGTCGGCATGGCTCAGCCCGTGCATGTGTTACAGCGCGGCTCGGAGGTGAACGACATCGTGAACATGGCCGTCATCGCCGCAGTGGACGCCCTGGAGCACGGGCGGCGGCCGCCCGCGTGAGCATTCCCTGGCGCGACGCGTGACCGCGCAAGCGACGCGCTCCGCACAGGAGGGTCACCGGCGCACGCCCGGGCTCGACGCCCTCGGGCTCGCCCCGGAGCAGGCGGTGCACTGGAACCTGCGACCCGCGGCGCTGTACGAGCACGCCGCGCGGCGCGGCGAGGGCGTGATCACGGAGGGCGGCGCGTTCTGCGCAGTGACGAGTCCGCACACGGGTCGCAGCCCCAACGACAAGTTCATCGTGCGGGACGCCGCGTCCGAAGCCGACGTGTGGTGGGGGCGGGTGAACCGGCCGATGACGGACGAGCATTTCGAGCGGCTGCGCGCGGACGTGGTGCGCCACCTCAACCGGCAGGAGCTGTTCGTGCGCGACCTGTTCGCGGGCGCGGACCCGAACCACCGCATCGGGATCCGGTTCGTGACGCCCAACGCCTGGCACGCGCTGTTCGTGTACAACATGTTCCTGCGCCCGACGGCGTCCGACCTCGCGGCGTTCGCGCCCGCGTGGCAGGTGCTGCACGCGCCCGAGTTGGAGGCCGACCCCGCCGTGCACGGCACGAACTCCACGACGTTCATCGTGATCAGCTTTGCCAAGCGCACGATCCTCATCGGCGGCACCCGCTACGCGGGCGAGCTGAAGAAATCGATCTTCTCGATCCTCAACTACGTGCTCCCCAAGCGCGGCGTGCTGTCGATGCACTGCTCCGCCAACCTCGGCGAGGCGGGCGACGTCGCGCTGTTCTTCGGGCTCTCGGGGACGGGCAAGACGACGCTCTCGGCCGACGCCGAGCGCGCGCTGATCGGCGACGACGAGCACGGCTGGAGCGACCACGGCGTGTTCAACTTCGAGGGCGGGTGTTACGCGAAGGTGATTCGGTTGTCGCGCGAGAGCGAGCCCGAGATTCACGCCACGACTCGGATGTTCGGCACCGTGCTCGAGAACGTCATGGTGGACCCGGAGACCCGGACGATCGACCTCGAGTCCGCGGCGATCACGGAGAATACGCGCGCCTCCTATCCGATTCACTTCATTCCCAAGCACGTCGCCGGGGGCATGGCGGGGCACCCGTCACACATCGTGCTCCTGACGTGCGACGCCTACGGGATCATGCCCCCGATCGCGCGGCTCTCGCCCGCGCAGGCGATGTACCACTTCCTCTCGGGCTATACCGCCAGGGTGGCCGGGACGGAGCGGGGAGTCACCGAGCCGACGGCGGCGTTCTCTGCCTGTTTCGGCGCGCCGTTCCTGCCGCTGCACCCCAACACCTACGCCGCGCTGCTGGGAGAGAAGATCGCCCGCCACGGCGTGCAGGGCTGGCTCGTGAACACCGGATGGTCGGGAGGCCCGTTCGGAGTCGGACAGCGCATGCGACTCGGGCTCACCCGCGCCATGGTGCGCGCCGCGCTGGCGGGGAAGCTCGACCGTATCCCAACCGTTGCCGAGCCGGTGTTCGGGCTCGAGGTGCCGCTGCAGGTCCCGGGCGTGCCCGAAGACGTCCTGCTGCCGCGCGCCACGTGGCCCGACCCCACCGCCTACGACGCTCAGGCGGCGAAGCTGGCGCAGATGTTTCGACAGAATTTCGAGCAGTTCCAGGACCACGTGCACGCCGCGGTGCGGGACGCCGGTCCGTCGCGTTGACGGCGTTCGAGGTCGTCCGCGACCCGCTCTGGAACAACATCCGGCTCGACCCCGCGGCCCTCGCGGTGGTCGACACCCCCGCCGTTCAGCGACTCCGCTACGTGCGGCAGCTGGGCCATGCCTTCCTCGTCTACCCGGGCGCCACGCACAGCCGCTTCGAGCACGCCCTCGGCGCTTATCATCTGGCGCGGCGCGCGCTGTCGCAGCTCGAGGACGCGGGGGATGCCCGGCTCACGCCCGGCGATCGCACCACGCTCACCCTGGCGGCGCTGCTGCACGACATCGGGCATTACCCGTTCTCCCACGCGCTCGAAGAGGCCGGCCTCCTGCGCCACGAAGCGGTAGCCGAGCGCCACCTCGCCCGCGGCGAACTGGCCGAGCGGCTCGGGGAGGTAGGCGCGCCGACGGCACAGCTCCTCGCGCTCATTCGAGGAGGGGGCCGTGAGCCGCTCGCTGGGCTGGTGGCGGGGTCGCTCGATGTCGACAAGCTCGACTACCTGTCGCGCGACGCCTGGATGTGCGGCGTCCCGTACGGGGTGATCGACGTCGACCGGTTGCTCATGTCGCTGACCGTGGCCGGCGGTCCGGACGGACGGCCGACGCTCGCGCTGCACGAGAAAGGGCTCGCGGCGCTCGAATCACTGCTGTTCGCGAAGTACCAGATGTACCGCAACGTCTACTGGCATCACGCGGTCCGCAGCGCCACCGCGATGTTCAAGCGCCTGGTGCGGGATGCGATCGCGGCGGGACGGCTCTCGGCCGATCAGGTCGCGGTCGCGACGGACGACGGGCTGATCCACGACCTGATGCACGCGGACACGTCCGGCCTCGCCCGCCGGCTGCGCGAGCGCCGCCTGGCCAAGCGCGCCGTGGATCTCCCCGCGACCGCGCTGCCGGCCGACGCGGCGGCCTGGCCCGCCAACGATCCCGATCTGCAGCAGCGCGTCGAGGACCGGCTCGCCGGGGAGATGGGGCTCGGGCCGGGCGAGCTGTTCCTCGACTTCCCCGCGAAGCCCGATATGCTCGCCTTGGACCTGCCGCTCGTACAGCGCGACGGCTCCGTGGTACAGCTCGCCGGCGTCGACGCCACGGCTCAGCTCGGCCTCCCCCGGGTCGCGGGAGAGCTCCATCGGTCGGCCCGGCGGCTGCGCCTATTCGTGCTCCGACCCGCGACCGTGCCGGCCGACGCTATCGTGAGGTTGGTGATGCTGCCGAGGGAGGAAGTGCTGGAGCGGGTCGAACAGGAACGCGCGCTGTTGTAACCCTTTACCCTCGAACCCCCGGCTGGGTGATCTGCGTCGTGTCCCCGACCGGGACCTCCACCGAATCGACCCGCACCAGGATCGCGGTGATGTTGTCGAGCCCGCCGTGGCGGTTCGCCTCGGTGATCAGCTCATCGACCTGCTCCTGCGGCATGCGGATCGCCGTCAGCAGGTCCGCGAGCTGATTATCCTCCAACATCCCGGTGAGGCCATCCGACGCCAGCAGAAACAAGTCCTTCGGCTTCACCGTGCCGAGGTAGATGTCCGGCATCACATCACTGTTCGCCCCCACACAGCGCGTGATCACGTTGCTGTACGGGTGGGAGCGGGCCTGCTCCGGGGTGAGGTACCCCGCGTCCACTTGCTCCTGCACGTAGGAGTGATCTTTGGTGAGCTGGATGAGCTTACCGTCCCGGAAGAGGTACGCCCGGCTGTCCCCCACCTGTCCGATCAGGAAGCGGGTGTCGTAGAGCACCATCGACGTGACGGTGGTCCCCATGCCGCGCTTGTCGTGCTCGGTGAGCGTGCGCTGGAAGATGGCGCCGTTCGCCGACCGAATCGCCGCGCGCATCCGGTCGGCGACCTGGTCGTCCGATAGCCCCTTGAGCGACCCCAGCTCGCGCGCCACGAAGCGCACGGCCATCTCGCTCGCCACTTCGCCGGCGGCGTGCCCGCCCATCCCGTCCGCCACGACGAAGATCCCCCGATCGGGGACCATGAGATAGCTGTCCTCGTTGCCTGAGCGAATGATGCCGACGTCGGTGCGCCCTGCGCAGGTGATGTGCACGGTGCGTCGCTAGGCGAGAAGGAGGCGGTAAAGGAGAGCCGTCAGCCCCGCTGCCGCGAGCAGCAACACGGCCGCGCCCTTGCGGCACCCCTTGCGGCGCTGCTCCGGCACCTGCTGCGCAGCCGGGCGCTTCGAGCCGGGCCTGCCCTTCGCGGGCGGTCGCGGCCGGGGAGGCGACGCTGGAGGTGCCGCGCGGGACGGGGCGGCGGCCGGGGGAAGGGGCGGCCCGGGACGCGGCGGCGGGGCGACCGCGCTGAAATCTTTCATGACCTGCGTTCCCCCGCCTCGGACCATGCCGAGCGCGTCGTCGCTGGGCTCGAATACCACCTGCATGTCTCCGAAACGGAGCAGTGCGCCCGGTGCGAGCGGACTCTCCCCTGTGACGCGCTCGCCGTCCACGAACGTCCCGTTCGTCGAGTCCAGGTCCACGACCACCCAGACGCCCTCGCGGCGCTGCAGTTTCGCGTGCGCCGTCGAAACGGACGGGTCGGGAAGGACGATGTCGTTGTAGTCGGCACGGCCGATGTTGAACACGGGCGTTCGCACGGGGAAGCGTTGATTCTTGAGCGTACCACTTTTCACCAGGAGGCTCGCCAGCGGAGGGGTGGCGGCCTGAGCCGGCCGCGGCACTGCCTCAACGCCGTGCATCGTGTGCTTCAGCCGCTCGCTCGCTCCCGCGGGAGGCGCGGCGGGGCGCGACGGCGGGGGGACGGGGGCGGGGACGGGGGCGGCGGCGGCGGCGGGGGCGGCGGCGGGGGCGGGAGCGGGAGCGGGAACGACTGGAGAAACGGGGAGCACGCCCGCCGCAGGGCCTCGCACCGGCGCGCCGGTCAGTGGGGGCGCGGCCGACGGCGCTTCAGCGGCCGGCCCCGGCTGAGGGCCGGGTGTGGATGCCGGCACGACGTCGGCATAGAACCGGAAGCTCTCCTCACCCATCCGGATCACGTCGGCGCGCTGCAGCACACGCTGCGCCTCCACGCGCTCGTCGTTTACGAACGTGCCGTTCGTGCTCGAGTCGACCAGCACGTACCCCTTCGGCGTCTGCACGATTTCGGCATGGCGCCGCGAGACGTCTTTTCCCGCCACCACGATGTCGCACCCCGCCTCCCGCCCGAACACGATCGACGCCGCGGTGATCACGTATTCCCGGCCGTCGGTGAGGCTCACCACCCGGCCGCCGGTATTGGCGGTGACCCCCGGCTTGCCGGCCCCCCGCGCGACGGGCGACGCCTCCGGCATCGGGAGTTTCTGCATGAACTGCGTGCTGCCGGACCGACGCTCGTCCACGAAGGTGAGTTCGTGACCGCCCACCTCGACCTTATCACCGTGCAGCAGCGGCGTCGGCTCGGCCCCGAGCCGCACCCCGTTGATGAGCACCTCGGCCGCCGGGGCGGCCTTGCGGATGACTACCTGCCCATCCGGCTGCCCCTGGAACACGGCGTGACGCGGCAGCACGGCTGCCCCGGTCAGCCGGATCGCGCAGGCCGGATCGCTGCCGAGCGCCACCTCACCGACCGGGATAGTGAATTTTTTGCCACCGAGCTCTAACAACGACATGGTGCGGAGCCCCTAAACCGGAAAGAGCCAGCGCCAGAAGTTACGCCCAGCGTTGTAACCGCGCAAGGAAACACGGGTTACAACGCCGGCCTCAACCACTGTCGCCCCCCGCCACGACGGGCTCTTCGCGCCCGACGAAGCCCCGCTTGAGCCAGCGCCAAAACAGCAGCGACCCGACGATCACGGTTGCATAGCTGTTGATGAACCGCCAGATGAGCGTGTAGGTGGGCAGCTCGGAGGGCTGGACGTAGATCTGCATCACCGCCGCCGACAAGAGTTCGGCGAGACCCGATGATCCCGGCGTAGGTGCGAAGTAGAGCAGGAACGTGATGAAGGTCTGCAGCAACAGGATGTCGACGAAGTTGGTGTGCAGGCCGAGGGTCCGAAGCGCGACATACCCCGCTAACAGCTTGTTCGCGTGGGACGGCCCGGACAGCAGGACCGCCCACAGCAACGCCAGCCAACCCTTGGGGCTTCCGAACGCCACCAGACATTCGTGCGCCCGGTCGATTCCTTCCCGCAGGTGCTCGATCCGGGCAGCCACACGGCGGCTCTTGCGCTCGAGTCGCGTCGCCAGCCAGTGCACGGCATCGCGCAGCCACACCGGAAACACCATCGCGACGAGCATGAGCACGCCGAGGATACCGAAGATCGTGAGGCTGGTCCGAAACAGGCCGTAATACGTGATACCCAGCACGACGTTATGCGCCGCGAGCGACCGGCCGGCACCGAGGTAGATGGCGAGCGGGCCGGCGAGCGCGAAGAAGGCAACGGTCGCGACGAAGGTCATGAATGTGGAGGTCATCGCCTCGGGGAGACGTACGCCCGCCCGGCGCATCACCCACATCATGGTAGGACCTGCGCCAGTTTGAAACGGGGTGAGATAGGCCGCCCACGCACTCATCCCCCCGGCAATCACCATGTCGCGCCAGCGCACGCCGGGGTGCACGTGCCGGGCGACGACCCAGAGCCGGGTGCCCCCGCCGACCCAATCCATCGAAGCAAGGCCCACACCCACGAGCAGCCACGCCCAGCGCAAATGGGCCAGCGCGGAGACCATGGCGTCCAGGTTTTCGCCGAAAACGACCAGCACGACGGCGACGCCGATGAGGGAGATGACGGCGAAGAGCTCGAGGCCGCGGCGGAGGAGGCGCGGCGTCAGGGCGAGAGCCATGTGGGGGCGAAAGTACCGGGGTCCGGGGCCCGGGGCCAGGTGTCCGGTGGCCAGGCCCCCTCACCCCGGACACCGGGCCTTGGATACCTGTTATTCTTAACGGTTATGCCTTCGTCCCCCCAGCGGGTCGTCATCCGCAATGCGCGACAGCACAACCTCAAGGGCATCACCGTGGAGCTGCCACGCCGCGCGCTCACGGTGATCACCGGCCCGTCGGGGTCGGGGAAGAGCACGCTCGCCTTCGACACGCTGTACGCCGAGGGCCAGCGCCGCTACATCGAATCGCTGTCGACGTACGCCAAACAGTTCCTCGACCGCATGCCCAAGCCCTTGGTGGACGCGATCGAGGGGATCTCGCCGGCCGTCGCGATCGAGCAGAAGAACCCCACGACGAGCAGCCGCTCGACCGTCGGGACCGCGACGGAGATCTACGACTTCTTGCGGCTGTTGTGGGCGCGGGTGGGAACGCAGTATTGCGTCAAGTGCGGGCACGAGGTGAAGGTCGACACGGTCCAGGAGGTGGTGGACGCGCTCATTGCGGATTGCGGATTGCGGATTGCGGATTTGAAAGACGGCGCCGCCCAATCCGGAATCCCCAATCCGCAATCCGCAATTGTTGTCGCCTTTCCCCTGCCCCCCAGCGCCCACCGCCCCGACGTGGAGCTCGCCGCCCAGCTGCGCGCCGCGGGGTTCGTACGCGCGCAGCTCGACGGCGCGCTCGTGCGCCTGGACGAGGCGGACGTCGAGCGCCGGGTGCGCGGGGCGGAAGAAGTGCTAGTGGTGGTCGACCGGCTCCCCGCCTCGGAGGGGAATCGGGGACGGCTCGCCGACGCGGTCGCGACCGCGTTCAACGAGGGCGAGGGCGTCGCCGTGGCGCTCGAGAACGGCGACCGCCGTCGCTTCTCCGAGCACCCGACGTGCTCGCACTGCGCCACGGCGGCCCCCGCGCTCACGCCGATCCTGTTCTCCTTCAACAACCCCCGCGGCGCCTGCCCGGGGTGCAACGGCTTCGGGGCGGTGCTCGAGTACGACGAATCGCTCATCGTGCCCGACCCCAAGCAAAGCCTGGCGCAGGGGGCGCTCGATCCCTGGACCAAACCGCGCTACGAGGGCCGGCGGCGCATCCTCCGGGAGACGGCGCGCGCCCGCGGGATCCCCCTCGATACGGCGTGGCGCGATCTGCCCGAGCGGGACCGCCATTTCCTGCTGCACGGAGCGACCGGCCGCTTCCTCGGCATGCTCCCGTTCCTCGAGCGCCTCGAAGTGAAGCGGTACAAGCAGTACATCCGGGTCTTCCTGCGCCAATACCAGCTCGCCAAGACTTGCCCCGCCTGCGGCGGCGCGCGCCTCAAGCCCGAAGCCCTCGCCGTCCGGGTGGGCGGGAAGAGCATCGCGGAAGTCGCCGCGCTGACCGCGGGCGGCGTCCGCGAGTGGGTGGCGGGGCTCGAGCTGCCCCCGTTCGCGCGCGCGGTCGCCGTCCACATTCTGGCGGAGCTCACGGCGCGTCTGTCGTTCGTAAACGACGTCGGCCTCGGGTACCTGACGCTCGACCGTCTGACCCGGACCCTGTCGGGCGGCGAGGCACAGCGGATCGCCCTCTCGAACGCACTCGGGTCGCACCTCGTGGACACGCTGTACGTGCTGGACGAGCCGTCCATCGGGCTGCACGCGTCGGACATCGATCGGCTGCTGGGGCTGCTGCGCCGCCTCGCCGACGCCGGCAACACCGTAGCGGTCGTGGAGCACGACCCGGCGGCGATGCGCGCCGCCGACTGGATGATCGAGCTCGGCCCCGGGAGCGGCGAGGCGGGCGGGCAGGTCGTGTATCAGGGGCCGGCGGCGGGGGTGTGCGAAGCGGGCACCCTCACGGGGCAGTACCTCTCGGGCGAGAAGCGGATCGGGGTGCCGTCGGCGCGCCGCCCCGCGCGACGCTGGCTCGCGCTCAGCGGCGCCCGTCTGCACAACCTCGCCGGCGTGGATATCCGGATTCCGCTCGGCACGTTGACCGTCGTCACGGGGGTCTCGGGCTCGGGCAAGTCGACCCTCGTCCACGATGTACTGTTTCGGCAGCTCGAGGCCCGCCTCACCGGCGCCCACACGGCGAAACAGCACCTGGGCGAGCCGGTCGGCGCCGTGCACGCCCTGGAGGGCTGGGAGGCGATCGCGGACGTCGTGCTCGTCGATCAGGCGCCGATCGGCCGGACGCCCCGGTCGAACCCGGTGACCTACATCAAGGCGTTCGACGAGCTGCGCGGTTTGTTCGCCGCCGAGCCGCTGGCGCGGGCGCGTGGCTACACGCCGAGCACCTTTTCCTTCAACGTGGCGGGCGGCCGCTGTGAGGCGTGTGAAGGCGCGGGACACGTGCTCGTCGAAATGGTGTTTCTCGCGAACGTGTTCGTGCCGTGCGAGATGTGCGAGGGCAAGCGGTTCAAGAAAGAGGTCCTCGAGGTCAAGCTCCAGGGGAGCGGGATCCACGAGGTGCTCGAGTGGACCGTGGATCAGGCGCTGCAGCGCTTCCACCGTCAGCCGCGGCTGGCGCGCGCCCTGTGGCACCTCCAGCAGGTGGGGCTCGGCTACCTGCGGCTGGGCCAGCCGGCCACCACGCTCTCCGGCGGCGAGGCGCAGCGTCTCAAGATCGCGCGCGAGCTGGCGCTGGCGGGGGCGACGAAACGCGGCGCGGGAGGCCGCAAGCTCTACATCCTGGACGAGCCGACTACGGGCCTGCACCTGGACGACGTGCGGACCCTGTGCCGCGTGCTCGACCGGCTGGTCGATGCCGGGCACACGGTGCTCGTGATCGAGCATCACCTCGACGTCGTGAAACGGGCGGACTGGATCATCGACCTGGGGCCGGGTGCGGGCGAGGCCGGCGGGCGCGTCGTGGCCCAGGGCACTCCGGAGAACGTCGCCCGCGTCGCCGCGTCCGCGACCGGCCGCTATCTGCGGGACCTCACTTGATGGCGGGCACGGCCCTGCGCGTCCTCATCGTCGAAGACTCCGCGAGTGACGCCGAGCTCATGCTGCGCGCCCTGCGCCAGGGTGGGTTCGAGGTCGTGCAGGAGCGCGTGCAAACCGCCGACGCGATGCGCGCGGCGCTGGCCCGGCAGCCCTGGGACGTCGTGCTGAGCGACTACTCCCTGCCCCACTTCGACGCACCGGGCGCGCTCGCCGTCGTGCGCGCCACGGCGCCCGACCTGCCGTTCATCGTGGTCTCCGGGAGCGTCGGCGAGGACACGGCGGTGGCGGTCATGCAAGCGGGGGCCGATGACTACATCATGAAGGACCGGCTGCAGCGCCTTGCCCCAGCCGTCACGCGAGCCGTCGAAGGGGCCGCCGTGCGGCGGGAGCGCCACCAGCTGGAGGAGCAGCTGCAGCACTCGCAGCGAATGGAAGCGGTCGGCCGGTTGGCGGGCGGGATCGCCCACGATTTCAACAACGTCCTGACCGCGGTGCTGGGCTCGATCGAGCTGCTGCTGCTCGACGCGCCGACGGATCGCCCGCACCGCGAGGAGCTCGACGTCATCCGCGACGCCGCGACCCGCGCTAGAGACCTGATCCGCCAGCTGCTGGCGTTCAGCGCGCGACAGGTCCTGCAACCGATGGTGGTCGACCTGAATCGCCTGGTGAAGGACATCGCCAAGATGCTGCGCCGCCTGATCGGCGAGGACATCGTGCTCGAGACCGCGCTCGCACCCGGGCTGGGTGCCGTACGGGTCGACACGGGGCAGATCGAGCAGGTGCTGGTCAACCTCGCCGTCAACGCCCGGGACGCGATGCCCCAGGGCGGCCGGTTGACGATCGAGACGGGCAACGTCGAGGTGGATGGAACGCGGGCGCCGCCCGTCCAGGGCGTCGCCACCGGGCGCTACGTGCGGCTGCAGGTGTCGGACAACGGGGCCGGGATGGATGTGGAGGTCCAGGCGCATCTGTTCGAGCCGTTCTTCACGACCAAGCCGCGCGGCAAGGGGACCGGCCTCGGACTCGCCACGGTGTACGGCATCGTGCGGCAGAGCGGGGGCCACATCGGCGTGGAGAGCACGCCGGGACGGGGCGCCACGTTCCGGATCTACCTGCCGCGCGTCGACGCGCCGCTCGACCCGACCGGGGACCCTCATCCCGTGGCCGCGCCCGCCGCGGGCAACGAGACCGTCGTGCTCGCCGAGGACGAACGGCTAGTTCGGGTGCTGGCGCAGAAGGTGCTGGAGCGGGCGGGATACCGAGTGTTGGTGGCCGCGGGAGGGGCCGAAGCCCTCGCGCTGGCCGAGCGCAACGACGGTCCGATTCATCTCCTGCTCACGGACGTGGTGATGCCTGAGATGACTGGCCGCGAGCTGGCGCGCCGCCTGACGTCCCTGCGCCCCGGCCTGCGCGTGCTGTACATGTCGGGCTACGCCGACGAGGCGGTCGCCCAGCACGGCGTCCTCGATCCCGGCACCGCATTCCTCCAGAAGCCGTTCACGCCCGAGGCGTTGGCGAAGAAGGTGCGGGGCGTGCTGGACGCGCCCCGCTGACGGCGTGACGCGTCGCCACGCCGACCTGACGCTGCTGCTCGCGACGTTCCTGTGGGGCACCACGTTCGTCGCCGTCAAGAGCGCACTGGCGTTCGCCACGCCCTTGGCTTTTCTCACTGTGCGATTCGGAATCGCAACGCTGCTGCTCACGCCCGGCACCCGGTTCCACCCCCGGCCGACCGGGCGCGAGCTGCGCGGCGGGTTGCTGCTCGGCGCCCTCGTCGCCGTCGGGTTCATTACCGTGACGGCGGGCCTCGTGATCACCACGCCGTCGCGCGCGGCGTTCATTGTCGCTGTTTCCTCGGTGCTCGCGCCCGTCATGGCGCTCGGGCTACTGGGACAGCGCCCGGGCTGGCTGACCGCGGCGGCGCTGGTGCTGGCGACTTTCGGGATCTATTTGCTCACGGCTCCGGATGGCGGCGGTTTGAATCGAGGGGATTTGCTGACACTGATCTGTGCCGCCTGCTTCGGCGGCCAGATCGTGGCCGTGACCGAACTGGGACGCTCTTACGACGCGCGCCGCCTCGTGTGGTTCCAGGTCGCCGGCACGGCCGTCGTCGCCGGGCTCGCCATGCTGCTGCTCGAGCGGCCGCACATCCGGTGGACCGGGGAATTCGTCGCGGCGCTCGGTTACTCGGTGGCGTTCGCCAGCACGATCTGTTTCTTGCTGCAGATGTCCGCCCAGCGACACATGTCTTCCGCCCGAGCGGCCCTGATCTTCTGCTTCGAGCCGCTGTTCGCGGCGCTCACCTCCTGGCTCGTGTTGGGAGAGCGCCTCGCCCCGCTGCAATGGCTCGGCGGAGGCTTGATCGTGCTGGGGATGCTCGCCGCCGACCTTCCCGCGGCATCTAGACGTCTTACGGGGTCGCGTGCATCATAATGCGCGGATGCACAAACTGCACGTGCGGCAGCCCGAATGATCACGCGAGCCGACTTCCTCGAGCTGGCCCGTCGGCTGCGGTACCCGACCCGGCTCGTCGCCGTCGCCATCGGTTATCTCGGCGCGGCGAAACTCGGCCTGCTCGCCGCCGTCGCCCAGAAAGTCGTCTCGTCCGCGTGGCCCCCCTCGGGCGTCGCCCTCGCCGCCCTGCTGCTATTGGGCCTGCGCTACTGGCCCGGCATTGCGATGGGCGCATTCCTGCTCAATTGGACCGCCAGCGTGCCGGTCGCCGGAGCCGCCGGAATCGCGCTCGGGAACACCCTCGAGGCGGTCAGCGCCGTCTGGCTGCTGCGACGGGTGGCCGACTTCCGACCGTCGCTCGACCGGTTCCGTGACGTAGTTGCGCTCGTCACACTGGGGGCGCTCGCGAGCACGACGGTGAGCGCGACCATCGGGATCGCCAGCCTGTGGGCGAGTGGCGTGGTCGGGCGGGACGCCCTGAGCCATCTCTGGTTCGTGTGGTGGAGCGGGGACGCCCTGGGGGACGTGCTGGTGGCGCCGCTGCTGCTCACGTGGGCTCGGGCCACGCGGCCAGCGGGTCGCTGGCCCGAGGCCGCGGCGCTGGTCGTGCTGCTGGTACTGCTGACCGTGTTGCTGCTGCGCAGTCCTATTACGTACGTGTACGCCGTGTTCCCGGTCGTGGTGTGGGCCGCCGCGCGGTTCGGCCCGCGCGGCAGCGCCACGGCCACGGCGTTGATCGCCGGTTTGATGATCTGGCACACCCTGCGTGGACTCGGGCCGTTCGTCAGCGCGACGCCCACCGAGAACCTCACCCTGCTGCAGACCTTCCTGGCGCTGGCGTCCGTGACGGGACTCGTGCTCGCGGCCACCACGGCGGAGCGTGGAGCCGCCGAGGGCGTGGCGCGTGAGAGCGAGCAGCGGCTCGGAGTGCTGGTGGAGAGCGTGCGGGACCATGCCATCGTTCGACTCGACCCCAGCGGGCGGGTGGTGAGCTGGAACGTGGGCGCCCAGCACATCAAGGGGTACACGGCACAGGAGATCATGGGGCGGAGCTTCGCCTGTTTCTATACGCCTGAGGACGCGGCCGCCGGCAAGCCCGCGCAGAATCTGCGCGAGGCGGCCCAACGCGGCCGCTGCGAGGTCCAGGGGTGGCGAGTGCGCAAGGACGGGTCCCGCTTCTGGGCCGACGTGGTGATCAGCCCGGTCCGGAACGGAGCGGGCTCACTGCTCGGGTTCGCCAAGGTCACCCGCGACCTCACCGAGCGCCGGCGGGCCGAGGAGGCCCTGCGGGAACGGGAAGCACTGCTCCGCGCCACATTCGAGCAGGCGGCGGTCGGCATCGCGGTCGCGAGGCTCGACGCGCGCTTCGTCCGGACGAATGAAGTGTTTCAACGGATGGTCGGCTACAGCGACGAGGAGTTGCAGTCCCTTACGTACGCTGACATCACGTACCCGGAGGACCTTCCTCGGAACCGGGAGCTCATGGCCGAGCTGGCGGAGGGGAAACGGTCGGCGTTCACCCTGGAAAAACGGTACTGCCGCAAGGACGGGGCGCCGATCTGGGTCCAGGTCACGGTCTCCGCCCTGCCGAGCGAGCAGGGCGAGCCACGCTTGTTCGTCGGGGTGATCGAGGACATCACCGAGCGGAGGGGGGCGCAGGAGCAGCTGCACCGCCACCGCGAGCAGCTGCGCGACCTCGCCGCCCGGCTCGAGGCCGCCCGGGAAGCGGAGCGCACGCGCATCGCGCGCGAGATCCACGACGAGCTCGGGCAGGCGCTGACCGCGCTCAAGATCGACCTCACCTGGCTCCGACGGCGGCTGCCGCAGCCCGCCCCGGAGCTGGCCGGCAAGGTCGACGGCATGGAGGCGATCCTCGACGGCACCGCCGGCGCGATCCAGCGTATCGCCACCGAGCTGCGCCCCGGCGTGCTGGACGAGCTCGGACTGCAAGCCGCCATCCAGTGGCAGGCCCGCGAGTTCGAGACGCGGACCGGCATCGCCTGCCGGGTCGAGGTGGGGGCCGCGCACTCGGCCGTCGACGCAACTCGTGCGACCGCCGCCTTCCGGATCTTTCAGGAAGCGCTCACCAACGTGGCGCGACACGCCGGCGCCTCCAGCGTCCTGGTCCGGTTCACCCTCTCCGCGCAGGCGCTCGAGCTCAGCGTGCAGGACAACGGTCGCGGCATCAGCGACGGCGCCCTCTCGGACTCCCGCTCGCTCGGGCTGCTCGGCATTCGCGAGCGGGCGACCAACCTGGGCGGCACCGTCACCATCACCGCGGCGTCCGGTCGGGGGACGTTACTCACGCTCAGCCTGCCCAGCCTCGAATGATCCGAGTCTTCATCGCGGACGACCACCAGCTGATCCGCGCCGGCTTTCGCCAGCTCGCCGCCGAGGACCATGTGATCGAGGTGGTGGGCGAGGCGGCCGAAGGCGGCGAGTTGCTGCGCCGGCTCGAGCAGACCCGCGCCGACGTCGTCATCCTGGACATCGGCATGCCCGGCCCGGGATTCGTGCCGCTCATCCGCGAGCTGCGGAAGCGATTCCCACGCGTGGCCGTGCTGGTCGTCAGCATGCACCCGGAAGGCCAGCTCGCGTTGCAGGCACTGCGCGCCGGCGCCGCGGGCTATGTGAGCAAGACCCAGGCGCCGAGCGAGCTGCTCGCCGCGGTGAAGAAGGCGCACGCCGGTGGCACGTACGTCAGCCCGGCGCTCGCCGAGCGGCTCGCCCTCGAGCTCCGCTCGGGCTTCGTCGGCCGCGCGCACGAGGCCCTCTCCGCCCGCGAGTACCAGGTGCTGTGTCTGCTCGGGACCGGGAAGAGCAACAAGGAGATCGCGGTCACGCTGGCAGTCGGTCCGAAGACGGTCAGCACCTACCGCAGCCGGGTCATGCGCAAGCTGAACCTCAAGACCAACGCGGACCTGGTCCGCTACGTGATCGAGCAAGGGCTCGCGCCCTAGCGGGCCGCGGCCGGTTGTCAGACGCGACTGACGCACCAGCTACCTCGTTTCGCACGCCCGTTGCGGGCGCCCGCCGACTCCGGCGGGCTCGCCCGCGGCCCAAATTGGAGCGACCGATGTGGCCTGGACGACAATCGATTCGAGCAGAGACGTCCAGATGCGTGTTTTCCTCGTCGATGACTCCACCCTTGTGCGCGTGCGACTAGCGGCGATGCTGCAGGACATGTGGGAAGTGGACAACGTCGTCGAGGCAGGCACGGTCGCGGAGGCGCTCCGGCTGATGCCCGAGTCCAAGCCGGACGTCGTGGTCGTCGACATGCGGCTGCCGGACGGGGACGGGTTAGACGTGCTCCGCGCGGCGAAACAATTGGAACCACCGCCCACCGTGGTGGTGCTCACAAACTACGCGTACGACCAGCTGCGTTCCACGTGCCTCGAAGCGGGCGCCGACGAGTTCCTCGACAAGCGGACCCAATTCGATCGACTGCCGGCGATCGTGACCAAGTTGAGACGGCCCGCGCCATGACGCTCGCGACCCTGCGTACCGACCGCCCCGCGCAGCGCGCATTGGACCATTTCACGCAGCTCGCCGGTCGCCTGCTCGGCGTCCCCGTGGTGTACGTCTCGCTCGTCGCCGCCCGCGGCCGGATGGTGGCGAGCAGCTACGGCCGGCCGGTGTCGATCGCGCTGCTGCTGTGCTACCCGTTCAGCCGGCACATCGCCGCCTCGCGCCGGCCGCTGGTGGTCGGGGATGGGCGTCGCCATCCCCTGACCGCCCGCATCCCAGCGGTCCGAGACGGGCTGGTGACGGCGTGCGCCGGCGTGCCGTTGATCGACGCGGCCGGCCGCGCGGTCGGCGCGATCTGCGTCATGGATCCGGAGCCGCGACCTTGGAGTGAAGGAGAGCTGGCGCTGTTGCGCGACGTGGCCCGGCTGCTGGTTCGCGAGCTGGCACAGCGGCCGCCGCTCGCTGGACAGTTTGCCCGTGGCGATGCGCGTCGTCCGCTGCGACGGGAGCGCCGGAGCATGCCGCGGATCTCTGACCGGAGGACGCACTCACGGCCGTAATTCACTGGGTTGCCTGGGACGCGATCAGCGGGGCATAGAGGGAGGGACCGCACGCCCGACCTCGACCATGGTCCGATCCCAGGCCGCCCGGGCCGGCTGCCGCAGGTTGATTGCCCGCCCAGCGTCGACGATATTTCCTGGTTCATTCCCGAGTAGCTCAGCTGGTAGAGCAGCCGGCTGTTAACCGGCGGGTCGCAGGTTCGAGTCCTGCCTCGGGAGCCTTGATCCTCGACCATGCCCGGTAAGCGTCTCAAGGCTTCCGCGCACCGCTCGCCCGGGCGGCGCTCCGGTCCGCAGGCGGGGCCGGAGCTGTTCCACGCTCTGGTGGAGCACAGCTCGGACGCCGTCGCACTGTTGGACGAAACCGGGGCGATCACCTACGTCAGCCAGGCGGCGACCCGGTTGCTCGGCTACGGCGTCCCCGAGCTGACCGGCACGAACGCGCTCGGCTTCCTGCACCCCGACGATCTCGCGCTCACCGAGCGCCTGTGCCGGCAGCTGCTCGATCAGCCCGGCACGCCGATCCGCACCGAGCTACGCGCGCGGCACAAGGACGGCTCCTACCATCTGGTCGAGGCCGTGGCCGTGAACCGGCTCGACGACCCAGCCGTGGGGGCGGTCGTGGCCAACTGGCGGGATATCACCGAGCGGCTGCGCGCGGAGCAGGCGCTCCGCAATTCGGAGCAGAGCTATCGCAGTCTCGTGGACGGCGTACGCGACGTGATTTTCGCGCTCTCGCCCGGCGGCGAGGTGACCTCGCTCAATCCGGCCTTCGAGGAGATGACGGGGTTCCCGCCCGCGGAATGGGTCGGCCGGCCGTTCGAGGCCTTCGTCCACCCCGATGACGTGCCACTCGCCCTCGACCTGTTCGGCCGCGTGCTGCAGGGTGAGCCGCGCCCCACCATTCAGTTCCGCATCCTGACCAGGGCCGGGACGTACCGCGTGGCGGAGTTCAGCGCCACCGCCCAGCTCCGCGACGGCCGGCTCACGGGCATTCTCGGCATCGGACGCGACGTCACCGAGCGGCTGGGCCTCGAGCAGCAGCTGCGCCAGGCGCAGAAGATGGAAGCGGTCGGCCGGCTGGCGGGCGGCATCGCGCACGACTTCAACAACATCCTGACGGCCATCACCGGCCATGCCGACCTGCTGCTCGAGGATCTCGGGCACCACGACCCGCGGCGCGCCGACGTCGACGAAATCCGCCGGTCCGCGGAGCGCGCCGCCGGCCTGACCCGCCAGCTGCTCGCGTTCAGCCGCCAGCAGGTGCTGCAGCCCAAGGTCGTCGACCTGAACGCGCTCGTCCTGGACATGGACAAGCTGCTGCGCCGGCTGATCGGCGAGGACGTGGAGCTGGCGACCGTGCTCGACCCGACCCTGGGCCGCGTCACGGCGGACCCCGGCCAGCTGGAGCAGGTCATCGTCAATCTCGCGGTGAACGCCCGCGACGCGATGCCCCAAGGCGGCAAGCTCACGCTGGAGACGCGCAACATCGACCTGGACTCGAGCTACACCCTCGAGCACAGTTTAGTGAAGCCGGGACCATACGTGCAGCTCACGGTGAGCGACAGCGGGATCGGGATGGACGAGGAGACCCAGGCGCACGCCTTCGAGCCGTTTTTCACGACCAAGCCGCGCGGTCAGGGCACGGGCCTCGGCCTGGCGATGGTGTACGGGACCGTCAAGCAGTCCGGCGGGTTTATCTGGGTGTACAGCGAGCCGGGCCGCGGGGCGACGTTCAAGATCTATCTGCCGCGCGTCGACGCACCCGTCGAATCGGCGGCGCCGCCGGCGCCGGTCGAGCGACCGCCCCGGGGCTCCGAGACCGTGCTGCTCGCCGAGGACGAGCCGGCGGTGCGCGCGATCGCGCGGCAGGCGCTCGAGCGGCAAGGGTACACGGTGCTCGCGGCACCGAGCGGCGCCGATGCCCTGGCGCTCGCCGCCCAGCACGGCGCCACGATCCACCTGCTGCTCACCGACGTCGTGATGCCGGGGATGAGCGGCCGGGATCTGGCCGACCGGCTGACCGCGCAGCGGCCCGGCATCCGGGTGCTGTACATCTCGGGCTACACCGACAACGCCATCGTGCGTCACGGGATGCTCGAGCCCGGCCTCGCCTATTTGCAGAAGCCATTCCGCCCCGATGCCCTGGTGCGCAAAGTGCGCGAGGTGCTGGATGCGGGCTGACGCGCCGGACCGGCTCTGCGGAGGGAAGTCGGTGTACCACGTCGAGGACAAGGTGACCCGATGACGAACCAACAACAGGTCGAAATCCTCCTGGTGGAGGACAACCCCACCGATGTCGAGCTGACGCTGCGCGCCTTCAAAGCGCGCAACTTCGCCAACCAGGTATTCGTCGCCCGCGACGGTGCCGAGGCGCTGGACTTCTTTTTCGGCGACGGCAGCCACCCGCTGCGCGACATCGGAGTCGTGCCGAAGGTCGTGCTGCTCGACTTGAAGCTCCCCAAAGTCGACGGGCTCGAGGTGCTGCGGCGACTGAAGGCGGACGAGCGCACCCGCGCCATCCCGGTCGTAATCCTCACCTCGTCGCGCGAAGAGCCCGACATCGCCGCGGCGTACCGGCTCGGGGCCAACAGCTACATCGTCAAACCGGTGGACTTCGAGGCGTTCGCGCGGGCCGTATCGGAGGTGGGGCTCTACTGGCTGTTGCTCAACGAGCCGCCGCGCTGAGCGGGGGCTCGAGCGGACCTTCCCCCTAGGAAGGTGTCGCACCGGCACCCCTCCGTGCCGCAAAAACGCCCTGTTGTGGAATGACCTGCCAACCCATCTTCTGCGTCCGCGCAACGTTCGTTGCCCAGGACCAGTTCGCCACTAAGTGACATGGGTCACCACGGTTCGGGCCGGGAAGCGCAACTTGTGCGGGAATGAGGTCTAGTGTGCCCATGAAGAGCGTGGCGGCCGGGACATCGATCCTCGTCTCGTTGGGTCTGGTCTGCTTCCCGGCGCCCGGGTGCGCCCAGCGGCCGGACACCGGCGCTCAGCGGCCGGATTCGAGTCTGTCTGCCGACTCCCTGAAGAAGCTGAGCATCGAACAGCTCATGAACGTGGAAGTCACCTCCGTCTCGAAGCGTCCCGAGAGACTGACGCAAGTGGCCTCCGCCATCCAGGTCATCACCCAGGACGACATTCGGCGCTCCGGCGTCACGAGTCTCCCCGAGGCCCTGCGCCTCGCCACCAACCTGCAGGTCGCGCAGGTCGACTCGCGACAATGGGCCATCAGCGCACGCGGGTTCAACAGCACCACCGCCAACAAGCTGCTGGTCCTGATCGATGGGCGCACGGTATACACGCCGCTGTACTCCGGTGTGTTCTGGGACGTGCAGGATGTGCCCCTCGCGGACGTCGACCGGATCGAAGTCATCAGCGGGCCCGGAGCGACGTTATGGGGAGCCAACGCGGTGAACGGCGTCATCAACGTCATCACCAGGAACAGCCGGGACTCGCAAGGGTTGCTCGTGTCGGGCGGCGGCGGCACGGAGCTGCGCGGCTTTGGGAACGCGCGCTGGGGCGGCACCCTGAGTCCGACCGTCCACTATCGGGTGTACGGCACCGGCTTCGCCCGTCAGCCGACGCTGTTGCCCAGCAGCCTGGACGCGGCGGACGACTGGCACGCGCTACAGGGTGGGTTTCGGGTGGATTGGGATGCGTCGCCGACCAACGGCGTCAGCGTTCACGGGGATTTGTACGACGGTCGCATCGGCCAGCCGAGCGCCGGCGACATCGCGGTGAGCGGCCGCAACCTGGCCGCGCGGTGGTCGCACACCACTTCCGCCACGTCCGACGTCCGGACAGAGCTGTACTACGACCGGACCCATCGGGACATTCCCGGCACGTTCGGCGAAGACCTCGACACCTATGACGTCGATATCCAGCACCGGACCGAACTGGGCCAGCGGCACGACCTGGTCTGGGGGCTCGGCTACCGCCTCATCAACGATCGCGTCGTTAACAGTCCAGCCCTCGAGTTCCTGCCGCCGCACGTGGCGCGACAGTGGTTCACCGGGTTCGTGCAGGACGAGATCGCGCTCGTGTCCAACCGGTTGCACGTGGCCCTCGGCACCAAGCTCGAGCACAACGACTACACCGGCTTCGAGATCCAGCCCAGCGGCCGGGTGAACTGGCGACTCAGTCCATCCGGGACCCTGTGGGCGGCCGTCTCGCGCGCGCTCAGAACGCCGTCGCGCATCGACCGGGAGCTTTTTGTTCGCATTCCACCGGCCACTTTCCTGGCCGGAGGCCCGGGCTTCCATTCAGAAGAAGAGCTGGCCTACGAGCTGGGATACCGCCACCAGCAGGGATCCCTTGCCCTTTCTGTGGCGACGTTCTACAGCCGGTACCACGGGCTCCGCAGCGTGGAGCAGCTCCACCCGCCCGCACCCGACACGCTCGTCATCGCCAACGGGCAGGACGGCGAGTCCTACGGAGCGGAGCTGGCCGCCGATTATCGCCTCACGGGGCGGTGGCGTCTCCGGGCCGGCTACACGGAGCTGCGCGTCCACGTCTGGGCCCAGCCCGGCAGCACCGACATGTCCGGCGGGAGCGCGGAATCGCATACCCCGGATCGTCAATTCTCCGTGCGGTCGGCGGCGGACTTACCCGCGCATCTGAGCCTGGGCGGCACGTTTCGCTACGTTGGTGAGATCGCGAACCAGCAGGTCCCGGCCTATGGAGAGCTGGACATGCGGGTCGCCTGGCAGCCGGCTCCGATGCTGGAGCTGTCGGTGGTCGGCCAGAATCTCCTGCACGATCACCACGTCGAGTTCGGCACGCCCAGCGCGCGGCGGCAGATCGAGCGCGGCGTGTACGGTGCGGTCGCATGGCGTTTCTAAGAACGGCCTGCGCTGCGGCTTTGCTGCTGGGATGGACCCCCCGCTTGGTGGCACAAACGGGGAAGGCCTCCGAGTCGCACCTGAAGGCCGTCTTCCTGTTCAACTTCGCGCAATTCGTCGATTGGCCGTCTGCAGCCTTTCCCGACTCCGCAGCTCCGCTCGTCATCGGCGTGCTGGGGGACGACCCGTTCGAGGGCTTTCTCGATCAGACCATCCGCGGCGAACATGTACGAGGGCGAGGCTTCCAGCTTCAGCGCTATCGCAGCGTGGGCGAGATCAAGACCTGTCACATCCTGTTCATCAGCAGGGCCACCGGCGCTCGCCTGGATGAGGTACTCGCGAATCTCAGGAACCGGCCGATTCTCACCGTGAGCGACGACGCCGGGTTCGCTGAGCGCGGCGGCATGATTCGCTTCGTGACCGACCAGAACCGCATCCGGTTGCAGATCAACCTCGACGCGGCACAAGCGGCCAGTCTGACGGTCAGCTCCAAGCTGCTCCGGGTCGCCGATATCGTCACGCCGCCGGGGCGGTGAGATGTCACTGCGCGATTGGCCGATCAGGCAGAAGCTGACCGCGATGCTGGTGCTCAGCAGCGGGCTGGTGCTGTTGCTGACGTCGGCCGCGCTCGTGGGGTACCAATACTGGTCGTTCCGGCAGACCATGCGGAGCACGTTGTCCGTGCGCGGCAGCATCCTCGCCACCAACAGCACGGCGTCACTCGCCTTTGCCAACGACGCGGACGCCCGCGAGCTCCTCTCCGCCCTGCGGGCCGACCCCCATATCGTGGCCGCCGCCTTGTACGACAGGAACGGCCGGCTGTTCGCCACCTATCCCGGCGACCTGCCGGGCGGCGCCCTCCCGGCGGCGCCGGGGCCCGACGGGTACCGCTTCCAGCGCGGGAACCTGATCGGCTTCCAGCCGGTCGCGGAAGCGGGCGGTCAGCGGCTCGGCACGTTGTACCTCGCGTCCGATCTCGCGGCCGTGGATGCCACGCTTCGACTCTCCGGCGTCATTGCCGTGGCGGTGCTGACCGTCGCGTTGCTGGCGGCGTACCTCCTGTCCCGAGTGCTGCAGGGCGCGATCTCGCAACCCGTGCTGATGCTGGCGGAGACCGCCCGGGCCGTTTCCGACCGGCGCGACTACTCCGTGCGAGCGGCGAAGCTGGGGGAGGACGAATTGGGCGTGTTGACCGACGCCTTCAATCATATGCTGAGCCGCATCGAGGCCCAAGACCGCGCGCTCCGGGAGAGCAAGGAGGGTCTGGAGCAGCGCGTGGCGGAGCGGACTCACGAGCTCGAGGAGCGCAACGAGGCGCTGCGGCACAACGCGGCGCAGCTGCTGGCCGCCAACACCGAGCTGGACGCGTTCGCCTACTCGGTGTCGCACGACTTGCGCGCACCGCTCCGCAGCATCGACGGATTCAGCCAGGTGCTGCTGGAAGACTATGCCGCGCAGCTGGACGAAGCGGGACGGGATTCCCTACGGCGGGTCCGCGCCGCCACACAGCGGATGGGTACGCTGATCGACGACCTGCTGAAACTCGCTCGGGTCACCCGCGTGGAAATGCGCACCGAGTTCGTGGACTTGAGCGTCATGGCGCGGGAGATCGCGGCCGAACTGCAACGCGCGACTCCCGACCGCCAGGTGGAATTCGCCATCGCTCAGGGGCTCGAGGCGCGCGGCGACGCCCGCCTGCTGCGCGTGGCGCTCGAGAATCTGCTCGGCAACAGCTGGAAGTACACCGCCAAACGGACGAAGCCAAAGATCGAATTTGGATCGATCGAAGAGAACGGAGGCCGGGCGTTCCTGGTCCGCGACAACGGGGCCGGCTTCGACATGCGGTACGCCGACAAGCTGTTCGGCGTGTTTCAGCGATTGCATTCGGTATCGGAATTCGAGGGCACCGGCGTCGGCCTCGCGACGGTGCGGCGCATCATCACCCGGCACGGCGGCCGGATCTGGGCCGAGGGCGCCGTCGATCAGGGAGCGACGTTCTACTTCACGCTGTGAGGTCCGCGGCGCGGGCCTGGAGGCACTGTGAACCCCGGAAAGATCCTGCTCGTGGAAGACAACCCCGACGACGTCGCCCTGACGATGCGGGCGCTCAAGAGCCACAACATCACGAACGACGTGATCGTGGTGGACGACGGCGTCCAGGCCGTCGAGTATCTGCTCGGCGCGAAGGGCCGCCCCGGGGCGGAAGAACTGCCGGCGGTGGTCCTCCTGGATCTGAAGCTGCCGAGGCTCGACGGCCTGGAGGTGCTCGAGCGCATCCGGGCAGACGAGCGGACCCGACTGCTGCCGGTCGTGATCCTGACGTCTTCCGACGAGGAACGCGACATCGTCAAGGGCTACCGCCTGGGCGCCAACAGCTACGTACGCAAGCCGGTGGACTTCATGGAATTCACCGAGGCCGCGAAGCAGCTTGGGCTCTACTGGTTGCTCATGAACCGGGCACCGCCCGTGTCCCGGACGCCGTGAGAATATGAGGCCGTGAGAATATAGAGCCATGACCGTGGAGGCGGTGGCGCGCAACACCGTGCGCAACCCGCAGGTGGAAGCCGAGGTGCGACGCGCGGCACTCGGCCAGCTCCTCAAGGGCGGCCCGCTCGCGGAGTCGCTGCACGTGGTGCTCGTGCTGATCGTGGCCGCGCTGGTGTGGGACTCCCTACCCCGCGCGCTCACGATCGGCTGGGTGGGGGCCGTCACGGCCGCCGCAGCATTGCGCACCTGGTGGCGGCTGGGCCTCAGCCGGCGGACGGCAACGCCTGAGGAAGCGCTGCGGGGAGTGCGGCTCACGGTGGCCGGGGTGGGGCTGACCTGGGGGTTCGGCGCCGCCGCGGCGATCCCGGCGCTCGGTCTGGACGAAGCCGCCCTGATCCTGGTCGTGCTCGCCGGGATCGTCGCGGGCGCGACCGGGGCCCTGGTCGGCGACCGGCGCAGTTTCCGCTACCTCCTGGTCACCGTCCTCGCCCCCCTCCCGGTCGGCATCCTGTTGCTGGGGCACTCCCGCCCTCACCTCCTCGCGACGCTGTTGATCGCGCTGTTTGCCTGGGGAATGGACCGAGTGCAGCAGCGGGGGTATCGCACCTTCGCGGACCGGGTGCGCGCCGCGGTGTTGCTGGAATCGTCCACCCAGGAGCTGGCGCGCCAGCACGCCTACCTCGACGCCCTCATCGCGAGTACGCCCGTGGCCATCGCGGTGCTGGACAACCAGCGGACCGTCCGCAGCGTTAACCCGGCGTTCGTGACGCTGTTCGGGTACTCCGCCACCGAAGTGACGGGCGCCAGTATCGATGGGTTGATCGTGCCCGAATCGCTCCGCTCTGAGTCGGGCGACCTCGAAGCGCGGGCGCGGGCCGGGGAGATCGTGCGCGTGGAAGTGGAACGCAGACGGAAGGACGGCCGGCACATCCAGGTCCGCCTGTCAGCCGCCGCCGTGAAGGCCGCCGCCGAAGGCGGGCTCGTCGCGCTGTACGAGGACATCAGCGATCGCAAGGCGGCCGAGCAGGCGATGCGCGCGGCGCGGGACCTAGCGGAGCGCGTGGCGCGGGCCCGCAGCGCGTTCCTCGCCAACATGAGTCACGAGATCCGCACGCCGATGAATGCGGTGCTCGGGTTCGTCGAGCTGGTGCTGGACACCGACCTGCAGGTCGAGCAGCGCCGCGCGCTCGAGCTGGTGCGCTCATCCTCGGAGGCGTTGCTCACCATCCTGAACGACATCCTCGACTATTCGAAGATCGAAGCCGAGCATCTGGAGCTCGAATCGATCCCGTTCGATCTGCCCAAAGTCGTCCATGCCACCGCCACGCTCCTCGCGGTCCGAGCCCGCGAGAAGCACCTCGAGCTCACCGTGGACGTGCCGCCCGATGTCCCGCACATGGTACGGGGCGATCCCACCCGCGTGCGCCAGGTCCTGATGAACCTCATCGGAAACGCCATCAAGTTCACCGAGCAGGGCGAGGTCGACGTGTCCGCAGCCGTGGTCGCGTACCATGACGGCCGGACGTCGGTGCGGTTCCGGGTGCGCGACACGGGGATCGGCATCTCGCAGGAGCAGCTGGCCACCATCTTCGACGAGTTCACGCAGGCGGACGTCTCTATGACTCGCCGATATGGGGGGACGGGTCTCGGCCTGGCGATCTCCCGGAAGCTGGTGGCGCTCATGGGGGGCCGGCTCTCGGTCACGAGCGAGGTCGGCCGCGGGAGCGAATTCAGCTTCACCCTACGCGTCCCCGTCGAGACGCCCACCGCCGCCCCGACTCCCAGCCGCGCCGTATCGCTCGGCGGCCGCCGGGTCCTCGTAGTGGACGACAACGAGACGAACCGGCGCATCTTGCGCGACATGCTGGGCGCCGAGGGTGTGGCAGTCCACGAGGCGGCCCGCGCGGACGCAGGGATGGCGGCACTGCGCCGCGCCGCCGCAGCGGGCACGCCCTTCGACCTCGCCATCCTCGATGCTCAGATGCCCGATCAAGACGGCTTCGAGCTCGCCGCCCTCGTGCGGGCCGATCGCAAGCTGGCGACGTCCAAGCTGCTGATCCTCACCTCGGCGGGCCAGCGGGGCGATGGCGAGCGCTGCCGGGAGATGGGCATCCAGGCCTACCTCACCAAGCCGATCGCGCGCGCCGATCTCATCGAGGCGGTACGCACCGTGCTGGCCGAAGCGCCGCCCGCCGGAGCCGCACCGGCGCTCATCACCCGCCACTCGATCGCGGAGTCCCGCCACACGCTGCGGGTCCTGCTGGCGGAAGACAACGTCGTCAATCAGCAGGTCGCGACCGCGATGCTCGTGAAGCGGGGACACCAGGTGGACGTGGTGGGGAATGGCCGTGAAGCGGTCGACGCGGTCGGCGCCCGCGACTACGATCTCGTGCTCATGGACATCCAGATGCCCGAGATGGACGGGTTCGCCGCGACGGCGGCGATCCGCGCGCTGCCGCGCGGCCGGACCATCCCGATTATCGCGCTCACCGCCCATGCCCTGAGCGGCGAACGGGAACGGTGCCTCGAGCGCGGCATGACCGGATACCTCGCCAAGCCGTTCAAGGCGCACGACCTGTTCGCCGTCATCGAGGGCCGGACGGCCGCGACCACGGACACGGTCACCACACCGCCACCGCCGGTCGACCTCGCCGCGTTCCGCAGCACGATGCGCGAGGCCGGGGCGGAAGAGGCCGTGGACGGCATCCTGGCGACGTTTGCCGCCACGTTGCCGCAGCGCCTCGAGGCGCTGGCGGAAGCGACCCGCGGCAGTGAGGCCGAGGCGATTCAACGCGCCGCGCATGCGTTCAAGTCCGCGGCGGCGACCATCGGCGCCCGTCGCCTCGCGCAGCTGCTCGAGGAGATGGAGACCTCCGCTCGGAGCGGCGACGTCGCCCGCGCCCGGGGCGGGCTTCCGGACGTGAGCAGCGAGGCGCAGACCGTGTTGGATCACGTGCGACGGGCGGTGGACGGAGGGGGACGCCATGGCTAAGACGATTCCCGTGCTCGTGGTGGACGACGATGCCGTCTCCAGCGCGCAGCTGTGCGCGCTGGCGAAGGCAGCCGGCTACGCGCCGACCGCCGCCGCCAACGGGCGGGAAGCGTGGGAGATGCTGCAGCTGTCACGCTTCCAGGTCGTGATCTCGGATTGGTACATGCCCGAGATGGACGGCCTGGAGCTGTGCGGCCACGTCCGCGCGCGCCGCAAACAACCGTACATCTATTTCATCCTGGTCACATCCCGCGGCGGCAAACAGCAATATCTCGCCGGGATGGAAGCGGGGGCGGACGACTTCATTGCCAAGCCGGTCGACCCGGACGAGCTGCGCGCCCGGCTCACGGTCGCCGAGCGCATCCTGGGCCTGCGCACAGAGCTGCAGCAGCTCGAGGGGCTGCTCCCCATCTGCTCCTACTGCAAGCGCATCCGGAACGACCGCGACGTGTGGAAGTCGCTCGAGGACTACATCGAAGAGCACTTCGCGACCCAGTTCAGCCACAGCATCTGCCCGGATTGCTACACGAAATACGTCGAGCCGCAGCTCGATCGACGTCCGGGAGGGGCATGAGCCTCGAGCGGCGGATCCAGATTGGGTTCGGCGGCGCGGCGTTTACTTCACTCTCTAAGGAGCTCGCCCCCGATGGACGACAAGGTCATCCTGCTGGTGGAAGACAATGCCGACGATGAAGCCCTGACGCTCCGGGCCCTGAAGAAGAACAACATCAAGAACGACGTGGTCGTGGCGCATGACGGGGTCGAAGCGCTGGACTATCTGCTCGGCGCCGCTGGGTCTGCGGGCCGCCAGCCGCACTCCATGCCGCAGCTCGTGCTGCTCGACCTGAAGCTCCCCCGGGTCGATGGGCTCGAAGTGCTGCGGCGCCTGCGCGCCGATCCCCGCACCCACCTGCTCCCCGTGGTGGTTCTCACGTCCTCCAAAGAAGAGCGCGATCTCGTCAACAGCTACAGCCTCGGCGCCAACAGCTATGTCCGCAAGCCGGTCGACTTCGGCGAATTCACCGAGGCGATCCGCCAGCTCGGGCTCTATTGGCTGATCCTGAACGAGGCTCCCCCGGCCAAAGGGACGTGATCCGCATCACGCCCGGTCCTCCGAGCGCGCGGTTGCCCGCGGAGGGGGGCCGGGTGAGTATTGTGACCCCGGCATGACCACTCACGCGCCCACCCCCATTCCGCCGCTGCGCGAACCCGAGGCCGAGCTGCAGGCGCTGTTCTCGGCGATCAGCGACGTGATTCTCGTGCTCGACGTGGACGGGCGCTACGTCAAGATCGCGCCGACCAGTCCCTCGCTGCTCTACCGGCCCGCCCCCGAGCTGATCGGCCGCAGACTGCACGAGGTCTTTGACCAGGACAATGCCGACAAGTTCCTCGGGTACATCCGCCGCGCCCTGGCGGCGCGCGAGACCGTGCAGGCCGAGTACAGCCTGCAGATCGAGGGCCGCGAGGTGTGGTTCGCGGCCGCCATCTCTCCGATGGACGACCGGCAGGTGGTGATGGTCGCCCGGGACATCAGCGATCGGAAGCGCGCCGAGCAGGGCCTGCGCGAGACGCTGTCCCTCTTGAACGCCACGTTCGAGTCCACGGCGGACGGCATCCTCGTCGTCGACCCCGACGGGCGCATCGTCAGCTTCAACCGCAAGTTCGCCGAGCTGTGGCGCATCCCGGACTCCGTCCTGGAAGCGAAAGACGCCGCGGAGACGCGGGCCTTCGTGCTCGAGCAGGTCAAGGACCCCGACACCTTCCTCGCCAAGATCGACGAGCTGTACCATCGCCCCGAGGCGTCGAGCTTCGACGTCCTCCTGTTCAAGGACGGCCGGATCTACGAGCGCTACTCGCAGCCCCAGCGGATCGCCGGCAAGACCGCCGGTCGCGTCTGGGTGTTCCGGGACGTCACCGACCGCCGGCGCGCCGAGCAGATCCAGCTCGCCACCTACAAGATCTCGGAGGCGGCCCACGCCGCCGGCAACCTGCACGACCTGTTCGCCGCGATCCACGAGATCGTGGGCGGGCTCATGCCGGCCAAGAACTTCTACATCGCGCTGTACGACCCCGTCGCCGAGCTGCTCAGCTTCCCCTATTTCGTGGACGAATACGACACCGACTTCCCGTCGAAGCGCATGGGCAAAGGGTTGACCGAATACGTGCTGCGCACCGGCCAGGCGCTGCTCGCCACGCCCGAGCTCCATCAGGAGCTCGAGCAGCGCGGCGAGGTCGAGCTGATCGGCCCGCCATCGATCGACTGGCTCGGCGTGCCGCTCAAAGCCGGGGACCGCACCATTGGCGTGCTCGTCGCCCAGACGTATATGCCGGGCGTCCGCTACGGCGAGCGCGAGAAGCACATTCTCCAGTTCGTGTCCACGCAGGTCGCGATGGCGATCGAGCGGAAGCGGGCCGAAGAGGGGCTGCTCGAAAACGAGCGCCGCTATCGCCTGCTGTTCCAGGCAAACCCTGAGGCGATGTGGGTCTACGACGACGAGACGCTGCGCTTCCTGGCCGTGAACGCCGCCGCGGTGCAGCGCTACGGCTACTCCGAGCACGAGTTCCTGGCGATGACGGTGCGCGACATCCGGCCGGCGTCGGAGAGTGTCCGTTTCGAGGAGACGCTGCACAACGACACCGGCGGGACGTTCACCGGCTTCCGCCACCGCCGCAAGGACGGCACGCTGATCGACGTGGACATCGAGTCGCAACCGATCACCTTCGCAGGCCGCCCGGCCCGCCTGGTGCTCGCGCGGGACGTCACCGCCCGCCGCCAGCTCGAGGACCAGCTCCGGCAGGCCCAGAAAATGGAGGCGGTAGGCCAGCTCGCAGGGGGCATCGCCCACGACTTCAACAATCTCCTCACCGCGATCCTCGGCTGTACACAGCTCCTGTTGCACGCCACTCCACTCGACGATGCCCGCCGCGAAGACGTCGAGGAGATCAAGAACGCCGGCCTCCGGGCAGCGGAGCTCACGCGCCAGCTGCTCGCCTTCAGCCGGCGACAGGTGCTCGCGCCCAAGCTGCTGGACATGAATGCCGTGGTCGCCAACATGGACAAAATGCTGCGACGCCTGATCGGCGAGGACGTCGCCCTCGCGACCGAGCTCGCCGCAGAACTGGGTCCCGTCAGCGCCGATCCCGGCCAGCTCGAGCAGGTGCTGCTGAACCTGGCCGTCAACGCGCGGGACGCCATGCCCCAGGGCGGCCGCCTGACGATCGCGACCGCGAACGTGATGCTCACCGAAGAGTACGCCGAGCGCCACCACCGCCTCCCGCCGGGCCACTACGTGCTGCTCGCCGTCTCGGACACCGGCGTCGGCATGGACGAGGCGACCCAGAAGCATTTGTTCGAGCCCTTCTTCACCACCAAGGAGGTCGGCAAAGGGACGGGGCTGGGACTTGCGACGGTGTACGGGATCGTGAAGCAGTCGGGTGGCTACATCTGGGTGTACAGCGAGCAAGGCCACGGGACCACGGTGAAAGTGTATCTGCCCCGCGTCGCCGGCGCGGCGGAGCCGCTCCCCGCGGCCGAGGCCGCTCCCGAGCTGCGCCGCGGCACGGAGACGGTGCTCCTGGTGGAGGATGCCGCGCCGGTGCGGACGCTGGCGCGGAAGAGCCTGGAGAGTTGCGGATACCGCGTGCTCGACGCCGCTGACGGCCGCGCGGCGCTCGAGCTGTCGGCCGGGCATGCCGGCGGCATCGACATCCTCGTGACGGACGTCGTGATGCCCGGGATGAGCGGCCGGGAGCTCGCCGAGCGCCTGGCGCCGCTGCGGCCCGGGATGCGGGTGCTCTATACCTCGGGCTATACCGACGACGCGATGGTGCACCAGGGGGTGCTGCGCTCGGGCGTGGCTTTTTTACAGAAGCCGTTCGTGCCGGAGTCGCTGGCCCGAAAGGTCAGAGAGGTGTTGGACGGGGAGAAGGGAGCAGGGAGTCCTCATCCAGCACCGCCCTGATCCGCAGCAGCAGGTCGTTCGCCGTCCAGGGCTTGTGCAAGAAGGGGAGCGCCGGGTCGAGTCGGGCACCGCCGCGGCGGTCCGGATCCGAATACCCGCTGGCGAATAAGAACCGCGCGGTCCTTCCTTCGCGGCGCAGGGCGTCGTACAGGGCCCGGCCCCCCAGCCGGGGCATCACCAGGTCGGAGAGAACCAGATCGATCGACGGGCCCTGGTGGCGCAGCACGTCGAGCGCCTCCTGTCCGTCGGCCGCGGTCACCACCTGATAGCCGGCGTCCTCCAGGATGCGCTTGGCCGAGCGGCGCAGCTGATCGTCGTCTTCCACCACGAGGATCGTCTCCGTGCCGCCCCGGATCTCGGGCTCGCCCTTCTCGCCCCGGCTGGCCGCCGCGGCGGAGTGCTCCGCGACCGGGAAGTAGATGCGGAAGCGGGTGCCCTTCCCCGACGCCGTGTCCACTTCGATGCCGGCGCCGTGCTGCTTCACCAATCCATAGACCGTCGCGAGGCCCAGGCCGGTCCCCCGCCCCGCCGGCTTGGTGGTGAAGAACGGCTCGAACATCCGCCGCCGCGTCTCCTCGTCCATGCCGACGCCGGTGTCGCCGACGTACAGGCAGCCGTATTCGCCAAGGGCGGGCGCGCCGCACGCCAGTCGTCGCTCCTCGGTCAGCTCGACGCGCGTCGTCTCGATCCGCAGCACTCCGCCGTTCGGCATGGCGTCGCGCGCGTTGGTGGCGAGGTTGAAGAGGATCTGCTCGACGGCATGCACGTCCGCGCGCACCTCCGGCAGGCCGACGCCGCCGGCGATCACGACCTCGACGTCGGCGGGGAGGATGCGCCGCAGCAGCCCGGACAGATCCGCCACGAGCCCGCTCAAGTCCGTCGACTGGAGGTCGAGGCTCGAGCGGCGGGCGAAGCCGAGCAGCTCCTGCACCATCACGCGGCCGCGCAACGCCGCCGACATGACGTCGCGCAGGTCGGCGTGCGCGTCGCCGCGCTCGGTGGGGAGCGCCTTCGCGATGAGCTGGGCGTTCGCCAGGATGATCGTCAGCAGGTTGTTGAAGTCGTGCGCGATCCCGCCCGTGAGCTGGCCGATCGCCTCCATTTTTTGCGACTGGCGCAGCTGCTCCTCCAGCGCCCGCCGCTCCGTGATGTCCTCGGCGATCGTCTCGAAGCACTCGATCCGGCCGTCGGCGCGCCGCACCGCCCGCGCGGAGAGCCGGACCAGGATCGGCTTGCCGTCCTTGCGCTTCCAGGCGACCTCCGCTCCCCGGACCGCCTCACCACCATCGAAGCCCGCGATCAGCCGCTCACGCTCCGTGGGATCGGCGTAGACGTCGCGCGCCACGTCTACCTTGCGCAACTCGGCTTCGGACCCGTACCCCAGCAGCTTCACGAAGGCAGAGTTGGCCGCGAGGAACCGCCCCTCGGGGGTCGACCGGTAGATCCCGTAGCTCGCGTTCTCGACTAGCGCACGGCTGCTCTCCTCGGACCGCCGCAACGCGGCCACGGCGCGGTGCCGGTCGGTGACGTCCGTCCCGACGCCGATCACCCCACTGACCGGGCCGGCGACGCTATCCCGTATCGGCGAGTACCACGCCTCGAACACCGTCCCGAACACCTCCACGGTCGAGGAGAACGTCTCCCCAGCCAGCGCGCGCCGCACGTCCGCCAGCGCCTGGGGCAGGTCCGCGTACAGCTCGTACACGGACCGGCCGACCAGCTGGCCGGGCCGGAAGCCGAGCGCGTCGAGCCCCCGCCCCTCGACCATCGTGAAGATGCCGTGCTGGTCGAACGCGAACAGCACGAGCGGCGCGCCGGCGATCACCGTGCGCAGCCGCTCCTTGCTCTCCCGCAGCGCCCGCTCCTGACGCCGCCGTTGGGTGACGTCCCGCGCGTTGACGACCAGCTGCGCCGCACCCCCACGATCGACCCGTGCCTGGCCGACCGCCTCGAGCACGCGCCAGGACCCGTCCTGGTGCCGGAACCGGAACTCCGCCAGTTGCGGGGAGTGGGGCTGTTGCAGCGCGCGGGCCAGCGCCTCGGCCACGAGCGCGATGTCCTCCGGGTGGACCAGGTCGAAGGCGCTCCGCTCGAGCAGTTCGGCCGGCCCGTACCCCAGGACTCGCTCCACCGACGGGCTGGCGTAGCGGAACACACCGTTGTCACCGACGATCGTGACGATGTCCGACGCGTTCTCGATCAGCGAGCGGAAGTGCTCCTCGCTGTGGCGCAGCGCCTGTTCGGTGGCGGCACGGTCGATCGCGGTGGCGAGGACGTTCGCCACGGCCTGCAAGAAGTGCGTGTCGTGGATCGCGAACTCCCGGCGGCGAGCGCTGTGGGTTCCCAGGATGCCGAACGGCCGGTCCTTCCCGTGAATCAGCACGCTCAGGCTGCTCACCACCCCGTGCGACGCGAGCAACGGCGCGGTGGCGAAGCGGGCATCCGTCGCCAACTCTTCCACGACCACCGGTCCGGCGGCGCGCAGCGTGTAGCCGGCGTGGGAGTCGGCATCGGCGGGGATGATGACCGGGCTGCCATCTCCCCAACCCACGCCCGCCCGCAGCACCAGGGTCCGGCTCTCCGGACGAAACTCCAGCACACTGCCGAACTCGACCTCGAGCACCCGGGCGGCGAGCCCGACGGCGGCGTCCATCAGGTCCCGAACCGGCGCACCGGCGAGGGCCTGCTGCCCCAGGTGCGCCACGGCCTCCTGCTGTCGCGCGGTCGCCTGCAGCGTGGCCTCGGTGCGCGACAGCCGGGCGTCGCGCGCCTCGCCGTCAGGGCGCAGCAGTCGGAACCGAGGAGCGTTCATTGCGGGGTCACAACCTTGCATTCCTCGGTAGTTTTTTCCACCGTAGGGAGCACGGGAGGGGAGTGCGCCGCATCACGGCGAGCACCGTAATCGACTATCGCACAGCGACTTGCGTGCGGTTTCGGCAACTCTCCCAAAACGTACAGAAACCAGGCGGGCAGCGTGGAGCAACTCCTCGTCCTCAAAGATCTCGCGGTGATCTTCGCGGTCTCACTGCTCGTCATCCTGGCGTTCCACAGGGTCAAGCTCCCTCCCCTGCCGGGCTTCATCGTGGCCGGCGTACTGCTGGGCCCCAACGCCCTCGGCCTCGTCTCCGACGTCCATCGCGTAGAGGGTCTCGCCGAAGTCGGCGTCGTCCTGCTGCTCTTCACCATCGGGATCGAGTTCTCGCTCG